>CAWDRD010000117.1:0-263828 GCA_963804455.1 uncultured Actinomycetes bacterium | reverse complement strand
ACGTCGTCGACAAGCCCTGACCCGATTTGACACATAGGATTCACCATGCGCAACGCAGCTTCCGAAAGTTGAGCAGTGCTGGTGCTCGTTCCTGCTTGATTGACCGCCAAGCCCGCCAGCGTTGTCCCCTTCGCCCTGTCCAGGCCGTGACGCCCGTGACCGAGTCCGTTCCCTGGGAGATCCCTTCCATGCGCCAATGCATCATCTTGCTGATCTTGCTGACCTGTCAGCCTGTCGGGGCCCAGGAACCGGCGGCGCCGCCGCCCATCCTGGTCCTCGATTCCGGCGGGCACACCTCGATCGTCTGGAAAGTCCTCTTCACGGCGGATGGAAAGGAGCTGATCTCCGTCTCCGATGATAAGACGATCCGGTCCTGGGACGTGGCCAGCGGCGAGCCGATCCGCGTGCTCCGCCCCCCGATCGGACCCGGTAGAGAGGGAGACCTCTTCGCCGCCGCAATCTCTCCGGACGGTCGGACACTTGCCGTCGGTGGATACGGACTGCTGAAGGATGCGTTCGGATCGATCTACCTCATCTCAACGACCACGGGGCGGATCGAGCAGGTGCTCAACGGGCACACGGGCGTGATTTTGTCGCTCGCCTTCGCCGTTCCGCCGGGAGGTCGTCTCCTCCTCGCCTCGGGATCCGGTGACAAGACGGGACTATGGGACGTGGCCGCCGGGGAGTGCCGGCGCGTCCTCGCGGGACACACGGACCGCGTCTCCGGTGTTGCCTTCGCTCCCGATGCCAGCCGGCTGGCCACGGCGTCGTACGACAAGACCGCGCGGATCTGGTCGGTGACCGATGGCCGTTGCCTGCAGACTCTCCAGGGGCACACGCAGCCGGTCAGGTGCGTTGCCTGGAGCCCCGATGGAAACCTCATCGCCACCGGCGGCTACTCGATCGGTCGATCAAGTTCTGGAGCCCGGACGGGACCCTCTCCCGAAACGTCGAGAATCTGGGCAGCTTGATCGGTTCGGTGGATGTTCACCGCCGATCCAGGGAGCTTGCTCCTACACCTGGGGCTGGTCCAGAACTGGTAGGCTCGGCTCGGCGGTTCTGCGCGTCTCCTCGGGGCAGGAGCGGCTGCGATTCACCAAGCATGACGAACACAGTCTTCTCGGGAGCCATCTCTCCCGACGGCAAAGTGGCGGCCACGGCGGGGGGGAATTCCCGCGAAATCTACCTCTGGAGACTTGTCCTTGACGCTGCACCCCTACACCGCCTGACGGGCAAGGGTAAGGCAAACTGTTCCGCGGGCTGGAGCCCGGACGGCAAGTCGATCGCCTGGGGCAACACCCACAAGTTCACCTCGGTCAACAACGAGGGCCCCCTGGAGCGGAGCTTCACGCTTACGGACCTCGAATTTGGCCGACGGCCCGAACCCCACCTATCGGCGGGCTCGAGAGTCCCGCGGCTCCCCTCTTCCTCCAGCCCACCGGGCCAACCAGCCTCGAGGTCAAGCAGGAGGATGCCGTGGTGGCGAAGATCGCGTTGCCCCAATCTAAAATTTCTCGCGAGATGATTCGCGGCTTCAGCTTCGTGACAGGCGACCGCGTCGCGGTCCAGGCGCGGGACCTGCTGGCAAGCCGCGCAGAACACATCGACGACGGTCCCACCGGCCTGGCCAGTGAGTTCGAGGCGCTGCGCTGGTTCCACCTCCCCCCAGCGTGCCTGACCCGCAGCGACGCCACGCCCCCATGACCGGACTGCAGCAGTAACTCGCCGCCGCGGGGGCTTGGGTGGTGAGGTCCCACTGATAACCAGGGCACCAAGGCGGCGGGTCATGGCAGCCGGTGACTACGGCCGCCAGGTGGCGGCTTCCCCGGTCTTGGCCACGGCCTCCTGCGGCCTCAGCTCCGCCGGGCGGCCGGACCAGGTGACATGGCCGGGCTGGGCAGGAACGCGCCGGGCGGGCATTGGCCAGCTGCCGGGCGCTAGCGCCGAGCTTATAGTGGCGAGGTGAGACCGCCCTGTCGCCTGCCGATCCCGACCTGCATCGGCTGCGGGGCGATGAGGCAATATGAGAGCTGTGAGGGGGCCTGCTCCGAGCGCAAGCTTGAGCTCGTCAGCGGCGGCGACTACGACGAGCTGACGGCGGGGGCGCGTTGAGGAAGGGCTGACCTGCTGGTCGTGCCGGACGCGCGCCATAGCCTTGAGGCGCTGGAGGCCCCGGCGGTGCTGCTGACGGTCGCCAAGCTGCCGTGACCGCGTCACCGGTCCAGCAGGCCGTTTCGCTGTGGAGGTATCGGACACGATCCGCACCGGTACGGCGGACTTGATCGAAGTTGAGCTTCAGCCTGAGGAGGCGGCTGATGGCGAACGCGAAGGTACAGGTGCGCCGGACGTATGAGGACCCGGCGCAGGGCGACGGCACTCGGGTGCTGGTCGACCGGGTGACTGAGCGCTTGCGGCTCACCGCGGATCGTAGTAGGAACAAAAAAGGCCATTGAATCGCCGGTGATCACGGCGTGATCCGGCCGTGGGCTGGGCTGAAGCGCACATGTTGGGGAGCGCATGACGGTGTCGATGGACGAAGAGCGGACAGGCGCCCCGTCATCTCCAGCCACCGAGCATGAGCAAGGCGGCGACTCGGCTTGCTGGGCGCACCGCGTCTGCCCGGAATGCGGTCGGCTCAACCAGGCGGAGCACCCAGAGGTGTGTGAGGCATGCGGGGTGGCCTTTCCCGCTTACTAGGCGCGAGGTGCCGGCCTTCGAAACAGACGCATCCGGAGCTGATTGCGAGTCAGCCGTCTGCCGGGACCTGCACGGGACCGGTGGAGCTATGACAAGGTCGTGCGGTCCACCCACGGGGTGAACTGCACCGGCTCCTGCTCGTGGGAGGTGTACGTCAAGGACGGGATCATCACGTGGGAGGCGCAGCAGACTGACTACCCGTAGGCATCCAGCTGCAGCCAGGCCAGCTGCGGTGTGCGGTGGTGGTCCACCATCGCAGCCCTTCCGGCCAGGCCCGGCTCGGCTGGTTCTTCGCTGCAGGAAGCGGCTGGGCCGGCGAGCCGGTCAACCGCGAGCCGTCCAAGCACGCCGAGCTGGTATGGATCGACCCAGGTTCTCCGCGGCCGGACATGGTTGCTTACACGTGGGCGGGATTGACCGCATGGCGGTCAGGCGCGCAGTTCGCCGTCCACTGGCAGGAACCCAGCAGCCCCGTCCACTACGATCCTGGCTACGAGCACGAGCTGACATTGCTCCCCTCGGCCCCCGCCGTCCTGCATCTCCGCCAGGAAGCGTCCGCTCGCTGAGGGCTGCCCGGCTGTCAGCCGCCAGTCTTGATGCCCAGCTTGGTGACCTGCTCGGCGATCCATCGGACACGGCCGGCAGTCGTCATGTTCGGCGGGATGTCGATGACCCGCTGGCCGACTGTGGCGCACATCTGCCCGCGTCCATAACATCAGCGATCTGGCACAGGTACGGCAGCGCGTGCAGGGTGGAGCGCAGCACTACCGCGGACAGCGAGATCGGCAGGCCGGCGGCGGCGAACGCCCGGACCCCGCTCATTGTCTTGTCGTAATCCCCGCGCACCCGGCTGAATGTCGCCCGGGGACCGTCGAAGCCTATGTTCACGAACGCGACTTTCCCGGCCAGCCGAGGGGCCGCAGTGACACAGCGGGTGGCGTTGGTCGGCAGCCCGATGATGAACTCGGCGAACATGTTAACGATTTCTGGTAAGTCGCGGCGCAGCAGCGGTTCCCCGCCGGACAGGAAGACTCGCTGCACTCCTGAGAGGTGGCCGCGCACGGTGTCGAGCTGCGCCAGCGTGGGATCAGCCATCTGCAACGTTTCCGAGCAGAACACGCAGCCGAAGTCACACCGCTTGGTCACCTGCAGAATCACGGACAACGGGGCGCTGGCGGACTCGGCAAGCACGCGGGGATCGTCGTGACCGGCGAGAGCGAAGTGGTGTCCGGGCGTGAAGGCCACGCTGCCTGCGGGGCGATGCACAGTGACGGGTATTTCAGGCACAGGCAGCAGGGCCAGGGCGTGGGCATCGGATGATGAAGCGGTCATGGATCACCTCTCGGCAGGCATGGCGTGACCGGACGGATCGCTCCCAGCGTGGCCGCTACGTCACCAAGAGTCACTCCCCGGACTGGGAAGAATGCCGTTCCCAGTCCGCTGTTACCGCCGACCTGCAGGGAGAGCCCGAATCCGGGAGGAGCGTTCCCGTCTGCGGGAAGCTTTTACCGGGTGCTATGACAGCACTGAACCGTTCCGTGAAGTTACGTCGTCCGCAGCGATTGATGGGAGAGGAAGTCTCGCCAGGGTGCTTTGGCGTCTCCTATTCGCTTGGTGGCGTTTTCCAGCGTGCGGTGATGTTGCCCCGCCGCAGGGAGCTGAGGCGGCTGGCGAGTTCGCGGCCAGAGAAAGCTCTGGTAGTAGCGGTGCGGATATAAGGGCTGAGGCCGGTGATCTCACGTATCGCGATCAATGAAGTCAGCCCCGGCCATCGGCGAGGATCCCACCCGTACGCCTCGGTGAAGCTGCCGATGTCAGACTCTGGCGGGCGGCCGAATCGCCGCTTGGTGTAGTAGATCTGCGCGAGATCCCACTCGCGGGGGCCGATGGCGACGTGGTCCCAGTCGCCGAGGACGACCTCGCCACCGGGCGTGCGCAGGAGGTTGCCGGGGTGGGCATCGCCGTGGATCAGGCCCGGCAGGTGCGGGAAGTTCATTGCCCGCCATTGTTCGCGGAGGCGGGCGATCCGCTCGGTCAGCCAGTCGCGGTCCTGGCTGGATAGTGCCCCGGGCGCTTGATCGATGGCGGCGGCGACGCTGTCGAACGGGTCGCTGAGCGCGGCGGGTGGCTGCGGTGGGGCAGGCTGATCATGCAGCCTGCGCAGCAGGCGCCCCAGATCGGCAGCCGACGGCGGCGGCCCGGCACTGGGCGGGATGTATTCCCAGGCCGACACGGCCCGCCCGTCCACCGCGAGTGGCTGCTCGCCGATGTCAACTGGCACCACGCAGGGGAAGCCCTGGGCGGCGAGCCACCGGGTGATGCCCACGGCGGCGGTCACGCGGGGCAGCGCAGCGGGGTTGGTCGCGATCCGGATGACCAGCCCTGCCGACGGCACGGCGAACAACGCGTTGCTGTGCAGCCGCAGCAGCCGAGCATCCTGCGCTCGGACGCCGATGCGCTCAGCGACGGTGGCCAGCAATGCCCAGCATTCCTGGTGCAGGTCATCGCCGGGCACGTGTTCACCGCGGCGAACGAGTCAGGGCCGGGCGGGCCGCCTCGTGAACATCCCGGACGGCCGGGAGGCTCTTGTGGTCCTGGAGTGCCTGGAGAACCTCAGACAACCGGATCTGGACCCGGCCGGACGTGAGCTGCATCGTCAGCGTGACCAGTTCGTGGCTGATGATGCATGCCTGCTCGATCTGCCCGGTCTGGGCATGGCCCATGGCCAGGACGCCCAGCGAGAACGCGCGGGGGCGGGTGAACCGTTCGCGGCTGCGGACTTGCATGGACTCCTCCTCGGCCTGGACGGCTTCACTGCCCATCCCGAGGTTGCAGTAACAGCGGCCTTCTTCGTGCCGTATATGTCCCCAGCCGTAGTTACCCATCCAACCGGGCTCGCTGCCGTCCGCCCTGCCCACTGCGGCCGGGCAGGCGCGCGGCTTCGTGCGCGACCAGTTGCGCAACTGGCGGCTCAACGATCCAACCGCCGGTGAGCTGCCCGCTACCGCCGACCTCATCACCAGCGAACTGGTTACCAACGCGGTGAAGGCCACCGGCCTCGCCGAAATGCCCGACGCCGCTGCTCTCCACCAGTTGAACCTGGCCACTGTCGTGCTGCGCCTGCGGGCAGCCCACGACTGCCTGTTCATCGACGTCTGGGACAGCGCTCTCGCCCCGCCGATCCCTGGGAACCCCAGCGATCTCGACGAGAGCGGCCGGGGATGAGCGCTGGTCGCCGCGATGGCCAGAGCCTGGGACTGGTATCCCTGTAACCCCCCGTGGCGTGGCAAGGTCATTTGGGCTGCGGCCACCATTCCCGAGTCAGTGGTGCGAACCCCAACTATGGCGTGCGGTCTAAGCTTCGTGTGTTCTCGCTAGACTTGCTGTGTGACCAGTCCCGGATTGCGGGAGCGCAAGAAGGCGCGCACCCGGCGGCTCATCGCCGACACTGCCGCTCGCTTGTTCGCCGAGCGTGGCTATGAGCACGTTGCCGTCACTGACGTGGCGCGCGAGGCCGAGGTCGCCGAGCAGACCGTCTACAACTACTTTCCGACCAAGGAGCAGCTGGTTACCGATCGCGAGCAGCAGGTTCAGGATCGGCTGTGCGACCTGATCCGCTCCCGGCCGCCGGGCGTCACTCCGGCGGCTGCCATCCGCGACTTCGTGCTCGGGTCCGTCGCTGGGATCCGCAGCATCCCGGCGGAGCTGTGGCGTGGCGAACTCGGCTACCTGGCGGCCATCAGCCCGGCCGTCCACCGGCTGGCGCTGGAGTTGGCCGACCGCCAGGCCGCCGCCCTCGCTGAGGTCATCAGCGACACCACCGCCGTCCCGCCGGAGGTTGCCAGGCTGCAGGGGATAGCGCTGGCCGGGGTGTACCAGATCATCATCAGCGAGGCCGGGCGGCGCACCCACGAGGGCCAGAGCCAGGCGGGGATCGCCGACGAGCTGTATCTGATTGTTGAGAACCTCCTCGACGAGCTCGACCGCTGGTTCAGCCTCTCCGCACTATCAGCCCGGCTGTAAGTGGCCGGTGTCAGGTCATCCTCGCAGCGGTTGGAATGATCGCCCGGGAGCGCCTGGGCGACCCCGCCAGCAGCAGGACTGCTGTTGCTCACCTGTCGCGGTAGCGCTTCGCCTGGGCCAGGAGCGAGGTGAGTTGCTCGGCACCGGCCGGCTGCGGGTGCTCGAAGGATCCGTTGGTGCCATAGGCGTAGGCGATGGTGCCGGGCTGCAATCGCCAGCCCTCGCTGAGCGGGCCCGCGTCGTAGGTGTCGTATCCGATGGCGTCGAGGAACGCGGTCACCGTCGTCTTGGCTGTGTCGTCATCGCTGGCGATGGGCAGGGCGCTGCGGTCGGTGGCCTCATGCGGCCGGCCCAAGGTTGCCAGGTGCCTGAAGAACATGGTGTTGAACGCCTTGACCACGTGCGAGGCGGGCAGATGGGCTTGCAGGAGCTCGGACGTGGTGGTGTTCTGGCCGTCGAGATCGGCGATGTAGACCTCGGTGTAGTAGCCGTTGCGCAGCAACGTGTACGGCACGCCCGCTTCGCGCAGCACCCGCTCAGTGTCCCGGTGCTCGCCGGCCAGCGGGCTGGTCGAGTCATCGGCGTTAAGCATGCTCGTGTACGCGATGCGTGCGACCCCGGCCATCCGCGCGGCCGTGATGACGTTGCTGTGCTGGGCGGCCAGCTGGCCGAGCTCGCTGCTGGAGACCAGCAGCAGCCGGTTCACGCCGGCCAGCGCCGCGCCCAGTGTCTCCGGGCGGGAATAGTCCGCCTCGCGCACCTGCACGCCCCGCCCGGCCAGGCTGGCGGCCTTGCCCCGGTCGCGCACCATGGCGACGACGTGAGACGGGGGCACGCCGCGGGCCAGAAGCTGCTCAATCGCGAAACGTCCCAGGTGGCCTGAGGCCCCGGTGACGGCATAGACAGGCATAGTCATCCTTCTTTCAAAGGGGTTGGTTGGAATGGGGACACCGGCGACGGGGGCCCGATCGCCACGTGTCTGGCTGAAACCGGTCGGCCGGCTCGCGACATCCGGTCGCCGCAGCCGGCCGGCGTCCTTCGCTGCCTTGAGTCTCGTACACTCAGACCTGGCGCCGCTGAACAGGGCGGCGCCAGCACGTTCGGGCTTTCCTTTGCTGGCTGGCGTAGCAGCTGCGCGCCGGTCTCAGCGAGAGTGGCTTCGATCGCGCCCCGTAGTAGTTCTTCTCCCGATCAGGGTCTGCCGGGTCGCTGGCCGAGCAGGCCCGGTCGGCGTCGAAGATGGCGAGCAGCACCTGGCGCTCATCGGCCTTCGCGCCGGTCAGGGCGAAGCCCACGGCAGGCGGCTCAGCGTGGCGACCAGGTGCAGCCGCAGGCCCAGAAGTAGCGCGAGTGGCTTAGGCGAGGCCGATCTGCTGCCTCTGCGCAGCGGCGTCCCAGAAGGCGGAGATGACGATGAGCTGGTCGCCGTCCCACTTGGTGGTCTGGCCGAACTCGACGTCGAACGCCTTTCCTGTCGGGGCGATCACGGTGCCGTCGGGCAGGGTCATCTCCCCGGTGAAGGTCCCGGTCGCGTGGGTGACGACGGTGATCCAGTCGCCGCTGCCGAACTGGATCGGGTACGGGTCGCTGTACACGTGCATGTCGGGGAACATGCGCAGCATCTGCTGCATCGCCGCGGCGTGCGCTTCCCGTCCGTAGACCGGTTCTGCAAGGCCCGGTGATGTACGCGACCATGTCCGGGTGGTGGACCTCATCCACCGCGGCGAAGTCGCGGGCGTTGAACGCGTCGTCGCCCTTTTCATAAGCGCGAGAAGGCGGGCGGTCCGGCTGGTGGTGTCGGTCGTGGTGGACATGATGACCCCTTTCCTGGTCGGTGATACCTCAGTTCACGGCCGGGATGACCGTGACGCTGTGTGTTGCATGTGAGCGCGGGCGGCTGCCGCGCGTCGCGATCAGGACAGCAGCGAGATGGTGCATCGCTGCTTCACCCGCCCCGAACGCGGCAACGAGGATCATGGCGATGCCTACTTGGAGTGTGCTCTGAACTTAGTGTGAACTACAACAATCCGAGCTCTGGTTTATTCCAGCGTGGTTGCACTACGCCGGCAGAATCGGGAGCGGGCTCTCTGGGGACGGTCCAGCTGCCGATGCCACTGCGACCGTCTGCCAGCCATCGACGGTGACGGCCGCGCCGGTTGCGAGCTCAGTGACCTGGTTGCCGGCCACTCGCCCTCGGCGTCGGGTCGCCGGGGCACGGTTGGCGGTAGCCCGTTCGGCGCGCTGGCCGGGGCAGTGTTCCCGGAAATGAGGGGCCGCTGTTTCAGCGGTACTGCAGGCGGGCCTGTGTGGCGGGGGATGATGCCGGGGGAGCAAGCAGTCAAGTGACCTGGTCGGCCGAGTTCGCGCCTACGGCCCGGACGAACTTTCCTTCCTGCCTGTCCAGGGTGCAGCAGCCCACACCGCGGTGAGGCTTTGGACGAGCAGCATTCTCCGGCCGGGTTCCGTCGTTGAGTCGGCTTCGCTGTGGGCTACTTGAGCCTCGCTCCTGGCCCCGTTACTTGGCGTCAGGGCTGACGTAGGTTCCGCGCCGCGGACGATAAAGGGAAAGGAGAGTATCCACTCCTCTCCACTTTCAACATATAGCGCACCGGGGGGCTTGCGGCAAGACCCGGGTCGTGCCGTAGAGTCGCCGGCCGAGGCCAGAACCTGCGGAAATGGGAGTCGCGAAGTGCGTGTGTTGTTGTCGGCGTATGGGGCGCGCGGGGATGTCGAGCCGATGGTGGGACTCGCGGTGTCCAGGCGCCATGCCGCGCCCCATGGTTGCCAGCGACCTCAGATCGGAGCTGATGCCGTGAACCCCCCGACTGCCAGCGCATTCGACCTTCCCGACCGCCTCTCCGCCAAGGCCGACCCGGCGCTGATCGCCGGCGACGAGCAGCACTTCGCGGCCATCGCGAAGAGCCTCGGGCAGTCGATCGCCGACCTGTCCGGCCGCCTCGATGCCGAACGCAGGGCGCCTGGCGGCATAGGCCAGGAGGCGATGGACCGGGACACGCAGATCCACCGGCTGACCGCTCGCCTGCGCGTCCTGCGTCGCTTCGGCTTGGACCTGTGCCTCGGGCACATGGTCAGCGCGGACAACCCCGAGCCCGTGTACGTCGGGCGACTTGGCCTCACCGACAGCGCAGGTCGCCGGCTGCTCGTCGACTGGCGCTCCCCCGTGGCTGAGCCGTTCTTCGGAGCGACCCACGCCAACCCGATGGGTCTGGCCAGCCGCCGCAGGTATCGCTGGACCCGCGGCCGGGTCAGCGACTACTGGGACGAGGTGTTCACCCCGGACGGGCTTGTCGGGCACGCCGCGCTCGACGACCAGTCCGCCTTCATCGCCAGCCTGGGCAGCAGCCGGTCGGCCCGGATGCGAGACGTGCTCGGCACCATCCAGGCCGACCAGGACGCCATCATCCGCGCGGGATCCCGCGGCGCTCTCGTCGTCGACGGCGGCCCGGGTACGGGGAAGACCGTCGTGGCTCTGCACCGCTCCGCCTACCTCCTCTACTCCGACCCTCGCCTCGGTCACCGCCGGGGCGGCGTGCTGTTCGTCGGTCCGCACCAGCCCTACCTGGCCTACGTCGCCGACGTCCTCCCCAGCCTCGGCGAGGAGGGCGTGCAGACCTGCACCCTGCGCGACCTCGTCGCCGAGGGAGCCGCAGCAGCGATCGAGGCCGACCGGGACGTAGCCCGCCTGAAGTCGTCCGCGAACCTGGTGAAGGCGATCGAGCCGGCCGTCAGGTTCTACGAGAAGCCGCCCACCGAGGGGATGACGGTCGAGACCCACTGGTCCGACATCTGGCTGAGCGCCGACGATTGGGCCGAGGCGTTCGAAGCACCAGAACCCGGTACTCCGCACAACGAGGCGCGCGACCAGATCTGGGAGGAGCTGCTCGCGATCCTGATGGACTCCCGCGATAGCGACGTCCCGGCTGACCTGCTCCGCAAGTCGCTGCTGCAGAACCGGGAGCTGCGCACGGCCCTCAACCGCGCGTGGCCGCTGATCGAAGCGACTGACCTCGTCGCAGACCTGTGGTCGGTACCCGCCTACCTGCGGCTGTGCGCGCCCTGGCTCAGCCCCGATGACGCTGCGCAGCTGCAGCGCGAGGACGCCCAGGCCTGGACGGTGTCCGACCTGCCGCTCCTGGACGCAGCACGGCAGCGGCTCGGCGACCCGGAGGCGTCACGGCGTAAGCGCCGGCATGACGCCGCTGTCGCCGCGGAACGCGAGCAGATGGCCCGGGTCGTCGACGACCTGATCGAGGCCGCGGACGACGAATACGGCGTAGGTCTGGTGACGATGCTGCGCGGCGAGGACTTCCAGGACGCCCTGATCGACGAGTCCGCACTGGCCAGCACCGACCCGGACGTGCTCGCTGGCCCGTTCGCGCACATCGTCGTGGACGAGGCGCAGGAACTGACCGACGCGGAGTGGCAGATGCTGCTGCTCCGCTGCCCGTCCCGGAGCTTCACCATCGTCGGGGACCGCGCCCAGGCCAGGCACGGGTTCACGGAGTCGTGGCAGGAACGGCTCGAGCGGGTCGGGCTCGACCGGATCAAACTGGCCACCCTGAGCATCAACTACCGGACGCCGCAAGAGGTCATGGCGGAAGCCGAGCCGGTCATCCGGGCCGTGCTCCCGGACGCCAACGTGCCAACCTCCATCCGCAGCAGCGACGTCCCCGTCGTCCACGGATCTGTGTCGGATCTGGGCTCGATCCTCGGCACCTGGCTCGCCGCGCATGCCGAGGGGATCGCCTGCGTCATCGGCGATCCCACGTTCCGGGCGACGTCCCGCGTCCGGTCGCTGACCCCGGAGCTGTCGAAGGGGCTCGAGTTCGACCTGGTCGTCCTCATCGACCCAGAGGCGTTCGGCAGGGGGATCGAAGGAGCGGTCGACCGCTATGTCGCGATGACCCGAGCGACCCAGCAACTCGTCATCCTCACGAGCTCCTGACGTCGGCTACCGGCGAGCCGTAGCGCGCCGCTACGTCGGCCGGCCGTCCGAAGCCGGCCAGCAGCACGTGCGCTGCCTGCTCGCGTGATGCCTGCCCGCCCATTGCGGCGTCGACCTCCTCGCTCAAGAGCATCCGCAGCTCTTGCGCCACGTCGCGGCGCTGCTTGCGTGGCAGGAGCATGACCACGTCGGCCACGTAACTGTCGATCAGCTCGTCAGCGGTCATCGCAGTGTTCACCGTCCAGGAGGTGGTCCATCGCCTTGTTGAGGCCACGCCAGGAGGCGGCCAGCCGCTGGTAGAGGTCTGTGCCTTCGGCGCTGAGTGTGTAGTAGCGCCGCGGCGAGGGGATCAAGATCCAGGTGGCGTCCGGTGACTGACCGGCCCCGCACCGCGCTGGGAAACCGGCCGGGCGGTAATGGCGTCGCCGTTACATAGCAGGGCGGACGGGGTAGGGCTTGAATTCATTGACAGCTGTCACCTATCGGGACAGCGCCGGCACATTCGACGAGAGGACCGGGACATGGAGCCAGCGAGCACACCGGTTGTCTTCGTTCATGGCCTCTGGCTGCACGCGACGTCGTGGGGCCCGTGGGTGGACCTGTTCAAGGAGGCGGGTTACGTCCCGGTAGCGCCGGGCTGGCCGGGCACCGCCGACACCGTCGAGGAGGCCCGGCGCCAGCCCGAGCGGGTCGCCGGGAAAGGCATTGAGGACGTCGTCCAGCACTACGCCGGGATCATCGGCGGGCTGCCCGCCAAGCCGGTCGTCATCGGCCATTCCTTCGGCGGCCTCATCGTGCAGCGGCTGCTCGGGCAGGACCTGGCCGCTGCGGGAATCGCGATCGATCCGGCGCCCATCAAGGGTGTGCTCTACCTCCCTCCGTCCGCGCTCCGGGTCGCCTCGATCGCGCTGCGCAAGCCCGCCAACCGGGACAAGGCCGTGTCGCTCACCGCTGAGCAGTTCCGTTACGGCTTCGGGAACGCGCTGCCCGCGGCGGAGTCCGCTGAGCTGTTCGAGCGCTGGACAATCCCGTCACCAGGCAAGCCGCTGTTCGAGGACGCGCTCGCGAACGTCACCCCCCACTCACCCGCCAAGGTCGACACACGCAACAAGACCCGCGGCCCGCTGCTGCTGATCGCCGGAGGCAAGGACCACACCGTCCCGCCGCCGGTGGTCACGGCGACCCGGCGGCTGTACCACAAATCACCCGCGATCACCGACTTCCGGGAGTTCGCTGACCGGGGGCATTCCCTCACGATCGACCACGGCTGGCACGAGATCGCCCAGGAAGCGCTGGACTGGCTCAAGCGCTGCTTCCGGTAGTCCTGGAGATGCTCGACGGCGCCGAGGCTGTTATCCGCGCCCGGCAGGTCGATCCTGGGCTCAGGCGGTGCCAGCAGCAACGTTAACCAGCTCCAGGGGCCTGGGCCGGCTGGCGGATGAAGGCGGTAGCTACCGGTGTTGGATGGGCGGGAGGCCTTTACGAGCAAGGGAGATGAGTCTCGGGTGGAGCCCGTACTGGATGGCACCGTCGCGCTGGTGACCGGAGCTTCGAGCGGCATCGGTGCGGCCACTGCGGCCGCGCTCGCCGCCCAGGGCGCGGCTGTGGCGCTGGCGGCGCGGCGCGGGGACCGGCTGGAGGAGCTTGCCGCCGGCATCAAGGACCAGGGCGGTACCGCGCTGGTGCTGGAGTGCGACATCACCAACGAGCGGCAGGCGACCGGCGCGGTGGAGCGCACGGTCGCCGAACTGGGCCGTCTCGACACGCTCGTCAACAACGCCGGCGTGATGCTGCTCGGCCCGGTGGCCGGCGCACCTATGTCCGAGTGGCAGCAGATGGTCGAGCTCAACGTGCTCGGCCTGCTCTACTGCGCGCATGCGGCCTTGCCCCATCTGCTGCGCGCCGCCGGGGACGGGCCACGCCAGGTCGCCGACATGGTGAACATCAGCTCGGTGGCGGGCCGGGCGGCCCGTAACGGCAACGGTGTCTACTCGCTGACCAAGCACGGCGTGGGCGCGTTCAGCGAGTCCCTGCGCCAGGAGCTGGCCAAGCGATACGTACGCGTCTCGCTCGTTGAGCCGGGCGCGACCGCGACGGAGCTGGCCAGCCATAACCGGCCAGAGGTGCTCGACAGCATACGGAACCAGTTCGGGCAGCGGATGGAGGCCGCGGACATCGCCGACGCCATCACCTACATCGTTACCCGGCCGCGGCATGTGGCGGTCAATGAGATGCTGATCCGCCCCACCGAACAGGAGCGGTGACCCGGCACTGGCAGGCCATACCCGCTCGCCATCAGGGTCACATGAGGCACTAGCGCCGCGGCTGTCGGCGCTGGCCCTGGCTGGCCCGCTGGTTCCCACGACCTGGGCGGGGCATGCGTACTGGACGATCGAGGACCCGGCGGCCCGCAAGGTGCAGCGGATCCAGTTCCACAAGAGCATGGCCATGATCGGCGGGCTGCTCTTCGCCGCACTCGACCAGCCCCACGCCCACCCATCGTTTCCGCGGCGGCCCGGAGGGAAGCCGTGCTGCCTGGCGGGCGGGGGCGGTGGGTAACCGGTTCACCGCCGGGAGGAGGGTGGTGTACGTGGCGCGAGGGCAGAACAAGCAGCAGCGGCCCGGAACTGGCGGGCGCCCCCCGCAGCGCCCCAGAAGGGAGAGCGGCGTGATTCTGGTGACCGGGGCGACCGGGCGAGTGGGATACCGCCTGATGGAGGCGCTAGCCGACGCAGGCGCTGAGGCCACTGCGATGGTGCGGGTGGAGGCGAGGGCCGCTGACCTGCCAGGGACGCCGGAGCATGTGCTGGGGACCTTCGATGATCCGCCGCCAGCGGAGATCTTGCGGGAATTCGACCGGATCTTTCTGCTGAGCCCGGCGCACGAGGAGCAGGCCGTGCTCGAGACGGTGTTCATCGACGCGGTTGTGGCCGCTGGCCACCGCCCGCATATCGTCAAGATCGCAGCGGACGGCTTCCAGGATCCCAGCTGCGAGGTGCGTTTCATGCGCGCCCACCGGGAGGTTGCCATGCACCTGGAGGCCACCGGCCTTCCGGCCACCTACCTCGCCCCGGGTATCTATATGGAAAACCTCCTGGCCGCCGCGGACACCATCCGCGAGGACGCCATGATTTCCGCGCCCGCGGGCGCGGGCAAGGCCGGGTTCGTGGCGGCGAGCGACGTCGCCGCCGTGGCGGCCCACGTTCTCACCAGCCGCGGCCATGAAGACGTGACGTACGTGCTGACCGGGCCAGAGGCGCTGGGGTACGAAGATGTCGCGGCGCGTTTCTCGGCTGTCTTCGCGCGCCAGGTGAGCTACGAAGATCAGCCGCCCGAGCGCGCGCGAGAGCTCATGCTGGCCAGCGGGCTGAGCCGCTGGACAACAGAGGGCACCCTCGAGCTGTTCGACTGGATTCGCCACGGCGGCGCAGACACAGTGACCGCGTCCGTGCGCGAGGTGACCGGGGCCAAGCCCCGCCCGTTCGAGGACTGGCTCAGCCACGCACGCGAGATCTTCCTGGGGCCGCCGCTGGACGTGCCCCCGCCAGCCTTCTAGACCGCCGCCCGGGCCTGGGGCTGGCTGGGCCGGGAGTCATGCGCCCGGCCCAGCCTGGCAAACCAGGCCCGCCGGCCTCCATATCAGCGGTTCAGTGCGCCGGCTGCACCGCCTCGACGTGGCAGCGCAGGCACCGCCGGGGTAACCGCGGTCCTGGCCTGGCGTTAGCGGGCAGGGCGGGCCGCCTTCCTGGCGACGCCGCCGAAGGCTTCCACGTCCGGTGGGGGACTGGATTGATCCGGTTCGGGGCGCCAGCGCGGGGTGGGGACGACACCGGGTTCCACCATGTCCAGGCCGTCGAAGAAGGCGGCGATCTGCTCAGGCCGGCGAAGGCGGTAGGGGATGGCCCCCGTGTCGTCGTAGCCTTCCTGGGCCTCGGTGAACGCGCTGCTGGTCCTGGCGCCGTCCTGCAGCGCCAGGTAGCTGGCTGGCGGCAGGCCATCGAGGAGCTCGCGGACGATCGGGTAGGCGTCGTCGTCCTCAATGTGGCCCATGACACCCATCAGCAGGAGCGCGACGGGCTGGGAGAAGTCCAGCATGCGGGCTGCCGCGCCGAGAATCTCCGCTGGCTGGTGCAGGTCAGCCTCGATATAGTCCGCGCCGCCCGCTGGCGTGCTGATGAGCTGGGTGCGGCCGTGGTGTACCACGAAAGGGTCATGGTCTACGTAAACGACGCGTGATCGCGGGGCGATGCCCTGGGCTACCTCATGGGTGTTGCCAGCGGCGGGCAGGCCGGCGCCGACGTCGAGGAACTGCCGCAGGCCGGCCTCGCTCGCTAAAAACCGGACCACGCGGGCCTGGAACGCCCGGGAAGCGAGAGCCAGATCCACGATCTCGGGGTAGGCCTCGCGATACTGGTCGCCCGCCTCGCGGTTGACCGGGTAGTTGTCCGTGCCACCGAGCCAGTAATTCCATATCCGGGCCGAGTGCGGCACGGTGATGTCGATGTCAGGCTGCGGCCTGGGGTCCGGGGAATTATCGGTCACGGGGTCTCTTTCCCAGAGCATCGGCGGCCCCCACCGCACCCGACGCTAGCAACCCCCAAGCCGGGCAACAAGGCCGACCGCAGTGGCCCCGGGAGATGAACCGCCGAGGGTGCTGGGTGTGCCGGGCTGGCCAATGGGCCCGGCCTGGAGTCCTTATCGGCTGCTGGCTTCCGTTAGGTATTGCTGGTGAGGAGGAAGACGGGATGGCGCGGTGCCTCGGCGGCGAAGGCGGCGTCGGGACTGGACAGGGTCACGTCGAAATACGGACCGACGACAAGCCTCAGCTGCCGCAGGTAGGAGCGCAGTACCGGGACTGCTTCCGCAGCGGTCGCCTCGCGCAGATGAGTACGCTCGGCGGTGCTTCCCCGCAGCAGCTCGGCCTCTCCTGCTGCGCGCGCGTTGCGGACCCACGCGACCTCGCCATACGGCGCTACCAGCCAGCGGCGGCCCTGGTACTGGATCACGTTGACAGGAGTCGTGCGGGGCAGCCCGGTCTTGCGGCCCTGGATCCTCAGCAGGTGCATCCCGGACGGGCCGATACCGAGCCTGATCATCGCCGTGGACACCGTGTTGCCGAATCGGGTCAGCGCAGTCATCCGGTAGATCCTGGCCATCGGAGTACTCCTCTCGTTATGACGCTGACCTGGCCGCCAGGCCAGTCACTTAGTATACAATTAGCATACTAACTATATGTTAGACTGGCCCAGCAGGAGACCCGGCGAGCAGCCGCCCGGCACAGACGGATCAGGGGAGCTGAGTTGGCTAAGCCCGCGGACCGGCACCTGCAGGGCGCGGCTAACCCGGGTGCGCGCACGGCCTGGGTTGCCAGCAGTGTCGGCCCACAGCTGAGGATCGCGGCCAAGTCCGCGCGCACGCTGCTGGAGCGCCATCTCAGCCAGGCGGGGGCGTCATTCGGCAACTGGACCGTGCTGGCGGTGCTCGACAGCGGCGGCCCGATGATCCAGCGGGTCCTGGCCGGCTCCCTTGGCATCGAGGGCCCCACGCTGACCCGTCACCTGGACCGGCTGGAGGAGCTCGGCCTGATCCAGCGGAACCGGACCGGGGCGGACCGCCGGTACGCGCTGGTCGGACTCACCGCGGCCGGCCAGACGCTTTGCCACGAACTCGACGCCATTGCGCGCGCCGCCAATGACCAGCTGCTCACCGGCTTCTCCGACGAGGAAATCGCGCAGCTGACAAGCATGCTCCAGAGGCTGACCAGAAACGCCCAGCGGCCGTTACCGGGCGCTGGCACTGGCGAGAGGACGCCCGCTCGGGGGCTCCCACTCAGTCGTTGGTCAGCGGGCCGACGTACGGGTCACCAGTTCGGCGGCGGCCACGGTGACGGCCGTGACCGCGACGACCGACGGCCATGCGCCGATGCGCTTCGCCAGCGGGTGCGAGCCGCCCATCGCTGCCGCGTATAGCGCGCTCAGCCCGGCCGCAGCCGCCTGCCGGAGGCCCGGTACCAGTCCCGCGCACACCAGGCGCCGGCGGCGGCGAAGAGCGCGCCACCCAGCTCCCGGCGGCCGGTCCAGCGCGCGACGAGGAACCCGCCGGTGAGCCCGAGGGCGGCTACAGCGAGCCGATCATCAGGCATCTATTCCGCTACTCCGCTATTCCGCTATTCCGCGGTGGCCCGCCAGCCGGCTGCGCAAGGTGGCCTTAGTGGCTGGCCACTCGGCAGCGACGACCGAGAACAGCGCCGAGTCGCGGAGCTGGCCTTCCTCGGCCGGCGCGCGCGACGGCGACCAGTGCCGCAGCACCCCCTCGAACTGGGCTCCCAGGCGTCCGATGGCCCGCCGGGAGCGCTCGTTGCGGGCATCAGGGGAGAATCCGACTCTGGCCACGCCCAGCGTCTCGAACGCGTAGTCCATGAGCAGCAGTTTGGCCTCAGCATTGATGCCCGTCCGCTGGGCCGAAGCGGCCAGCCAGGTCCAGCCGATATCAATGGCGCATAGCCCAGCAGGCGGCTGGGGGCCACGTGGCCAGAACCGCGGGTCCCAGTAGGCGGTGACCCCCACGGCTCGCCCATCGCGTTGGCGGATCTGGGCAAACGGCACCAGCAGGCCGGCCTCGGCCCGCTCGGTATGGGCACGGAGATAATCGTCCACCTCCCACGCTCGCGGGACGACGGTGAAGCCGTACGCGCCGCGGTCTTCCTCTGCCGCGACCGCCAGGTCCGCGCCGTGGCTCACCGACAGCGGCTCCAGCCGGACGAGGGAACCGTGCAGGACCGGAACGTCAGCCAGAAACGTCATGGATGCTCCTCATCGATCCTGGCATTGGCACCTTGCGGCGAGCGCAGGTTGCCGGACCGTCACCGGGCCAGGTCCCTCAGATCCTCGAGATGATTGACAAGACGGGAATGTAATCAGTGCAGGCGCTGGCGTCAACGGACGGCGCCGAAGGCAGAACCGATCCGACGGAGGGGTGGGACGGCGGGTGGCTCATGGTGACGCTGCCCAGCACCGCGCCTCATGGTCTCATCTCTGCGGCGGCCAGGATGGCGGCGAGCAGGCCGGGGAGCCGCTGCTCCAGCTCCGGGCGGAGCGAGACGTAGCAGCGCGTGCCGTCCGGGCGGGACCAGGCGACGCCGGCCTGGCGCAGCCGTTTCATGTGGTGGCTGAGCGTGGACTGGGTGATATCGGTGGGAAAGTCGGCCTGGACGTGTTCGCGCCCGTCACTGAGCACGCGCGCGACTTGCAGCCGGGTCGGATCGGCCAGGGCGTACAGGACCCCGGAGAGAGTGATCTCCTCGGCCGCGCAGTGATCCAGCGAACGCACGCCTCAGCCTAGCGCCGATGATCGATGATTGACACTTATCGATCATCGGCTAAGCTGCGGCCTTGTGAACGCCAGACTGGGTGCTGTGTGAACGTCGAACCGGAACACGAGACGGGGCTGGCCGGGGCCAGGGTCCTGGTGACCGGCGGCACCCGCGGCATCGGCGCGGCCACGGTACGGCGCCTGGCCACGGCCGGCGCCGAGGTCGTCGCCGCCGCGCGGACCACGCCCGCCTCGCCGGACACTGGCTCGTGCCGGTTCGTGGCCGCGGATATCGCCACGGCTGACGGGGTCGCGGACCTCGCCGGGCAGGCGCTGGACCTGCTGGGCGGCATCGACGTTATCGTGTCCAACGCTGGCGGCCAGACCTACCGGCCCGAGGGCGTCCTGCACTTCAGCGACGAGGACTGGCAGCGCGACCTCGACACCAATCTGCTGTCCGCGGTGCGGCTGGACCGTGCGCTGCTGCCCGCGATGATCGCCCAGGGCAGCGGCGGCTCGATCGTGCACGTCGGCTCCAACGCTGCCCGCATGCCCCGGCCGGCCTCGCTGCCCTACACCGCAGCCAAGGCAGCGCTCAGCGCCTACAGCAAGGGGCTAGCCGTGGAGGCCGGCCGCTACGGCATCCGCGTCAATGCCGTCCTGCCCGGCCTGATCCGCACCGAGGCACTCGATACCCGGATGGCCTCGCTGGCGGAGCAGGCAGGATCCACCCCCGAAGCGGTGCTCGATTCCGCGATCGCGGCGCTCGGCATCCCGCTGGCCCGCGCGGGCACCGCCGACGACGTCGCGAGGCTCATCACCTTCCTGGTCTCACCAGCCGCCGCCTACTTGACCGGCAGCCAGTTCACCGTTGACGGCGGCGCCCTGCCCACCCTCTGATGAAGGAGAATTGCAGGCCCAGTACATCACCTGCCGAGTGCGAAGCGCGGATGAACTGACCACGGCCAGGCCGCCGGGCCGGAGTACCCACGGTGCCGGGCCGGCCACGATCCCTCAGCCGGACGGGCGGCGGGTCTGCGGCAGCCGGGCGGCCGTGGCCTCGTCGCCGGGGCTGTACACGGCCAGGCGCAGCCCCGGCAGCGCGGCAACGTCGTATTCGGTCCGGGTGAGGATCATCAGCCCGGCACCTGGGTGCTGGAACCGCAGCGTGCGCTCAGCCGGCCCGGCGACTTCATGGCGGGCCCACAGCTCGGCGAACTCCGGGCTGAGGCCGGCCAGCCGGCGGATGTCCTCGGCCCATTCCGGGTCACCGATGTGCCGGGCATAGGCCGCGCGCAGCCGGGCGACCATGTGCGGGATCTCCTCGTCGTAGTTGAGGAGCAGGTCCCGCGCCCGGGGCTCGGTGACCGCGCACCACAGCAGGTTCTTGTGGAGGCACGGCAGGGAGTGCCAGTCCCAGAACATCTCCTCATGGGCGTCGTTGGTTTCGATGACGTCAAAGCGGTCGTTGATCGCCACGGCGGGGACCGGGTCGAGCGAGCGGAGCGCTAGGCGGACCGGGCCGGGAATCACGGACGCCGGCGCCCAGGTGCGTACCGGCAGGGCCTCGGCCAGCCAGTACAGGTGCCAGCGGCCGGTCGCGTCGAGCCGCAGCACACGGGCGACTGCGTCCAGCACCTGCGCGCTGGCGTTGATCGGCCTGCCCTGCTCCAGCCACGTGTACCAGGTGACGCCCACCCCGGCCAGCAACGCGACCTCCTCCCGGCGCAGCCCCGGCGTGCGCCGCCGCGGGCCCGGCGGGAGCCCCGCGTCCTCAGGGCGCAGCTGCGCCCGCCGGGTTCTCAGGAAGCTGCCGAGTTCGGCCCGGCGGGAACTCGTGCTGCCCTCAGCGGGCTGGGTCGCCACCACGACGCCCAGCCTCCCAGCCGGGTCTGACAAAACTGCCCGGGAGGGTCCCCGGCGCCCGCGCCCCGGCCGGTCCCCGCCGGGACGCCAGCTCAGGCGTCCCGGCGGTTGATCACGACGGCGGCCGCCAGCAGGGCGGCCGCCGCCCAGATGAGGATGACCAGCATGGACAGGGCCGGGCTGAACATGTCCGTCTTGGCATGCAGGGTGACCAGTTGCTCCGCCGCCGTGAGCGGGAAGAACCGGCCGATCCGGCCGTCCCAGGGCGTGGGCAGCAGGCTCAGGATGGTCGGGATGACGTAGGCCAGCGCGATCAGCCCCGCGATCGCGGCCCCGGTGTGCCGGATGATCACGCCGAGCCCGAGGCCCAGCAGGGCGACCACGGCCAGGTAGATCCCGGCCGCGGGCACCGCTCCCAGGGCCCCGGGATGGGCCAGGGAGATGCCCAGGTGATGGCTGGACAGGATGGCCTGGGTCAGCCAGAACGAGGCAAAGGCGAGCAGTTCGCCGGTGACCAGGGCCATGGCGCCCACCGCGCCGGCTTTGGCCGCGAGCACCGCCCAGCGCCGCGGCTCGGCCGTGAACGTGGTCCGGATCAGCCCGGTGGCGTGCTCGGAGGTGAACGCCAGCACGCCCAGCACACCCACGCCCAGCTGGGCGGTGGGGAAACCGCCGTAGCTCAGCGTGAGCGGGTCCAGGTGGGGCAGGTGCCCGCCAGCGCGCGGGGGCAGGGTCGTGTACAGGTACGCGTCGAGCGCGCTGAGGCCGACGGCCAGGACCGCCGCGATCAGCAGCGCCCAGTGGGTTGACCGGGCCGAGCGGACCTTGATCCATTCCGAGGCGAGCACGTCCCGGGCCCGCACCGGGAGCGGCGGCCCGGCCAGGCCGGCCGGGCGGAGTTCCTGCGTGGTCATGTCGTGGGTCTCCCTTCCGGGCCCGGCTGCCCGGCGTGGTACTCGACGCTGTCGCTGGTGATGTCCAGGTAGGCCTCCTCCAGGGAGGCGTGCCGTGGGGTCAGTTCGTGCACCGCGATGCCGTGCCCGGCGGCCAGGTCCGCTATTGCGGGCGCATCCAGGCCGGTCACCGCGAGCGCACCGTCGCCTTCCAGTTCCACGGCGGCCCCGTGGCCGGCCAGCAGCGCGGCAAGGTCGCTGCAGCGCGGCGACCGCACCACCACGTCGTTGCGGGAACTGGACCGGACGAACTGGTCGATGGGAGTGTCGGCGATCAGCTGGCCGCGGCCGATGATGATCAGGTGATCGGCGGTCAGCGCCATCTCGCTCATCAGATGGCTAGACACGAACACGGTGCGGCCCTCGGCCGCGAGTGTTTTGAACAGCAGCCTGATCCAGTGGATGCCTTCCGGGTCGAGGCCGTTGACCGGCTCGTCGAACATCAGGATGGGGGGATCGCCGAGCAGCGCGGCCGCGATGCCCAGCCGCTGCTTCATGCCCAGCGAGAAGGCCCTGGCGCGGCGGTGCGCGATCGGCTCCAGCCCGGTGAGTTCCAGCACCTCGGCGACCCGGCGGTAGCCGATCCCGTTGCTCCGCGCGATCGACAGCAGGTGCGACCAGGCGCTGCGCCCGGCCGGCAGGGCCGTGGCGTCCAGCAGCGAGCCAGCCCAGTGCAGCGGGCGGATGATCTCCCGGTACCGGCGGCCCCCGACGAGCGCCGTACCGGAGCTGGGCGTGCTCAGGCCCAGGATGAGCCGCATCGTGGTGGTCTTGCCCGCGCCGTTCGGCCCGAGGAAACCGGTCACGTGCCCCGGCCGGACCGTGAAGCTCAGCCCGTCCACCGCGGTGACCGGGCCGTAGCGCTTGCTGAGTTGGTCCACCTCGATCATGACTGGGCCGCTTTGAAGAAGGCGGTGGAGCTGCGCTGCCACAGCAACACCAGCGCGGCCAGCCCGGCCAGCCAGACCAGCGCGACCACGATCTTGACGGGCGCGGCTAGCGGCGTGATGAGGTAGCCGGCCAGGTCCAGGGTGGCGATGGCAAAGAACACCGTCCCCATGATCCGGGCCCAGCCCTTGCCGTTCCGGCAGGCCAGCGCGGTGAAGATCCACAGGGCGGCCGCGATCAGGCCGCCGACGATCCAGCCCGCCGCCAGGGCGTGCCCCAGGGAGCTGACCTGGCTCGCGGTCATGGTGGCCGAGTGCTGGCGGACGTCGGCCTTGGTGGTACTCAGGGTCAGCAACTCGACCACGAGGGCGATCAGGCTCAGGGCCGCGCCTGCGTACATGGCCGTGACGGCCCGGCGCACTGAGGCGGGCGCGGACAGTGGCTGGCTTTCCGGCATCTGGGTCTGGCCGGGGTAGGGCTGCACCATGATTGTTCCTCTTTCTTGTGTTGTTGCTGATCTCTCGTGTTGTTGCTGGGTTTCCTGATGGCTGGGCCCACGGCGGGCGGGGCGGGGCGGGCGGGGCGGCTGGCCGTTATGGGGCGGGGCTCGCCCAGGCGTGCAGCACACGATCGCTGACGGTGTTGATCGGTAGCAGCCGGCTGGTCGCGGTCGCGTGCACCCGGTAATCGCTGAGCTGGAGGTGCAGGGAGGTGCTGCCGCCGGGGGCGGCCCCGGCCTGCAGGGCGACAACACCGCCGGGCTGGATGATCCAGCCGAGGCCGAGCTGGTGCCCGTCCGGCAGCGGCGCGGTCTGCGGGCTGAGCGCCTCCCGGGCGAGCGCCGCGGGCAGCAGGGACGCCCATCCTGTGGCCAGCGCCGCCATGTCCGCCGTGGTGGCCCACAGCCCGCCGATGGCCGGGATGGTGGTGACCTGCGCCGGGACCGGCCTCAGCGTGCCCTCCGGCGTCACGTCGTAGCCGGTGACGGCGCGGGGGCCGAGGTCGGCCGCGCGGGCTGGGATCGCCGAGCCGGTCATCCCGAGCGGGGCCAGCACCATGCGGGCGGCCGCGTCGGCGTACGTCGAGCCGGTGACGTCCGCGACCAGCTGGCCGAGCATGGCGTATCCGCCGTTGCTGGGCCGGACGACCCCGCGTGGGCCGTCGCAGCGGGCCACCGGGCCGAGGACCGCCGCCAGGCTGGGCACGCTGTCGGCGAACAGCTCGGCGGGATTGTTCACCCCGCTGGTGTGGCTGAGCAGTTCCCGGACGGTGATGGCGCCGTCGGCCAGCCGGACGGTATGCAGGTGGTCGTTGGCCGGGTCGTCGAGACGGATCCGGCCGTCAGCGGCGAGCCGTAGCACGGCAGTGACGGTGACCAGCGCGGACCCGGCGTACCAGGGGAACCGGTGCGCCGGGGCCAGCTCCTCGGCCCGGTCCAGGTCGGCCCAGCCCTTGGTGACCGCCCAGGACGGGGCGCCCGGGCGGCCGCCGGTGATGATCAGGGCGGCCAGGCCGAGTTCGGCAAAGGCCTTCTCGGCAATCACGGCCACCTCGGTGGGAGCATCGCCGGACAGGCGCGTGGCGGGCGGCGCGGCCATCCGCGGGTCGGTGACCGGCAGGATCGCCGGCTGTGCCGCGAGCCCGATGAGCCGGTGCGGCGGGCTAGCCTCGGCCGCGGCCAGGAACTCCATCTGGGCGATCTGGATCCGGGCCCGCAGCAGCTCCTGGGTGATCACGACGGGTTCCTGGCGCAGGCCCGCGGCCTGGCGGGTGATCTGCGGGGTCAGCTCGCTGGCCGGGATCACGGCCAGGAACTCGTCGGCGAAATGCTGCCGCATCTCGTTTTCGCCGGGGGGTGCCCAGCCCGGTCGGCCCGCGTCCCGGAACCGGGCGATGATCCAGCGCAGCTGGGCCAGCGCGTGGCTGCCCGGCTCGGACTGATCGCAGATGAGCAGCTTGAGCGCAGCCCAGCTGGGCAGCCCATGCTCCAGGGCGATAGCGGTCTGCGCGTCATGCAGGGCCGCGAATTCACCTGCGGTCAGGCGGCGTTTCGCCTCGAGCTTCAGGTACCGCAGGTTCGGCCGGTGCGGCAGTAAACGCGGTTCACTGGGCATGGCAGCCCTTCCCTCACGCCCGCAGGTCCGCTGTACCGGGCAGGAAAGACTGGCCGTCGATCATGCGCGTCATACCGGTGAGCTTGAAGCCCTGCCTGCGGACCTAGGGGCGTCCGGAACCGCCATGGGCATAGTACTCCAGGCGAGGCCGGCCTGAAGGATAGACATGCCTGCCGCGGCCGGGCAGGGTCAGAAGTCACCGCGGCCGGCCGCGTCCGGGTCCGGGATACGCAGCATGGAGGTGTGGTGCACGGGTTGCGGGTGGCTGTCGCTGGCGCCGGGCTGGGCGGTTCGGCCACGCCCTGTTCCCTGCCGCCTCCGTCCTCTCGGCACCCCAGCTCTGGCCCCGCAACCTGCCCTCGCCGGCGGCGCAACCTGCCGGCCGGCCAGAAAGTCTGGCCGAGTAGTTCCAGCCTATTCGATTATATGTTTGAATACTGTCGTGACACAGCAGAGACCTACTAGCTGGGCGCTTCCGCCCAGAGCTGTAACTGCCCTGGTCAGGGAGCTGGCATGCTCGCGGGCGTAGCGGTGGGTGCGGCTCATCCCGTGGTCGCCGGGCTGCTGGGACTGGGGGCGGCCGGGCTGGCGAGCGCCGTGGTGGCCATGACCTGGAGCGTGCACGCGCGGCAGATCCGGCTCGCCGAGTACCTGGCCCGGCGCCAGTTCATCGTGACCGGCGAGGCGGCCGGGGCGGGCAGCACGGCGGAACTCGAAGGCATGCTGGAAGCGGCCGCGCCGGAGAACGGGCGGGTCAACGGCACCGGGGCGGCTGGCCCGGTGATCATCGACGGGCCGGACACGGTGGTCACCGGGGAACAGGTCCGGTACCGGGTCCGGCCCTCCGGCAGCCGCAAGGTGGTGTCCTGGGCGGCGGGCGGTGGGTCGGTGGCGCAGGCTCCTGACCCGGCTCACCCCGACGAGCTGCTGCTGACCGCTGATCAGCCCGGCGACCTGATGGTCAGCGTGCGGATGCGCGAGGGCATGAAGGAAAGCCGCGTGACAAAGTCCGTCACCGCCGTGCCAGATGTACCGGACCCCGTGCCGCCGTTCACGCTGCGGCTGTTCCTGCACGGGTGGGGACTGGTTGTGGTGGCGGTGCTGATCGTCGGGTTCGCCGGTGCCCTCGACGCCCTGGGCAGCCTGGCCCCGTCCGACTTCATCGCGCTGGTCACCCCGCTGGCCGCGGTGCTCGGCGTGGTCGTCGTCGCGCGCGGGACAGGTGACGGGAGCAGCCGCCCCGGCAAGGGCACTCCCCGGCCCTGACCGCGCCCGGCGGCCCGGCGCTAGCCCGGCGGCCCGGCGCTAGCCCGGCGGCGGCACAGGTCAGAACAGGGCCCGGACGCCCTCCGCGATCTCCTCCGGGCTGACGTCGATCAGTGCTTCCCCGTAGAGGCGCTCGAAGTAGGTGGCGTCGCTGCGGTACATGGGCTCGGGGTTGGACCGGCTGACCACCTTGACCACCACCTGATGGCCGTGCTCGCGGGCCTGTGGGCCACCACCGATCACCGCGAAGTTGAAGGAAGCCAGGTTCCAGGCCCTGTAGGCGGCCAGAACCTGGGCCAGGCCCTGACCCAGTGCCTGGGTGTCCGCCTCAGTCAGCTCGGTCACGTCCGCGGCGCCGCCGACCACACCCCAGACCTCGTGGAAGCCGGTGGGAGCGAACGGGGTGAGCCAGGCCACCCGGCCGGTGTGCCCGACCCACCGGGGGCCGCTGGCCTCCTGGTCAACCAGGGCCGCCCAGTAGGGCCCGTGCCGTTCCTGCCAGGCTCCTGATCGCTCGACCAGCAGGCGCTGGGCGGTCAGGCCGCAGCTGTCGTGCGCGGACTGCAGGTGGGGATGAACCAGTGAGGCACCCGAGGGCGGGAGGTAGTTGGCGTTGATGGAGCTCCACGCCGCGGCCGGGTCCGCCCGCCGCACGGCCTGGGCGTGCCAGACCATGGCGGCCAGGGCGTCCCCGACCAGGGCCGGGGTGAGCTCGTCCAGGTCGAGGAAGTGCCGTCCCGGGTCATAGATGCCGACCGCGCTGTGCGTCGCGTAGGCCATGATGTTCGGCACCACCACCGCCTGGCCAACCCGGATCCGGCCCTCGGTGGTGAGCTCGGCGGGGAACGGGACGGTCGCCTTCTCCAGGTGCTCGCTGTCGAACGGGCAGAACGAGGGCTTCGCCGTGAGTTCGGCCAGGTCCGGACGGGTCGAGGGCTGGAGCTTCACCCCGGTGAGGATCCGGGCGCTGGCCCCGGTCAGTGGGTCCCGCCGCCAGCGCAGCCGCACCTGGGCCCACGCCCCGCCGGCGGCCAGGTCAGGCACTTTCGCCTGAAGATCGCGCTCGTCGAAATCGATCACTGCCACGGGATGAGCCTACGGCTGATCCCGCGGCGGCATCAGCTGACGTGACCGGGTTTCCGGGGCGAACAGCCCGGCCAGGGCAGCCAGGCCGAGTACGACGGCGGCGAGCCCGAAGGCTGCGGCGTAGGAGACCGAGTCAGCCAGGAAGCCCGCTGCTACCGGCCCGGCGACCGCGCCGGTATCGCCGGCCATCTGGTACATGGCGACCAGGGTCCCGCCCTGCCCGCCGAGCAGGTCGCCGATCATGGCCGACGGCGCGACGTCCAGCAGCCCGGAGCCGAGGCCGGCCACGGCCAGCGCGGCCAGGTACCCCGGCACACTGGGCAGCACCGCCAGCAGCACCATGCCGCTGGCGGTCACCGTGCAGCCCGCGATGATGACCGGCCGCCGGCCGAGCGCGTCAGCCGCCCACCCGCCCGGTACGAGCGCCGCCGCGTTGAGCGCGGCGAAGATCAGGAAACCCAGGCCCGTCCACAACGCTGAGCGGTGCAGGATCTCCGCGACGAACAATGGCACGAGTGCGCCCCGGACGCCCAGGGCGGCGAATCCGTCCGCAAAGGTGGCTGACGCGGCGGCGCGGAAGGCGGGGCTGCGCACAGCACTGGCCATGGCCACGAGCTGGCGGGCCGGCCGCTGGCCGCGGGCGGCCCGCCTGCCGGGGATGTCCCGCAGCACGACCGCGGCGATGACCGCGGGAACGGCGAGCAGGCAGCCGTAGATGAAGAACGGTGCCCGCAGTGACCAGGCCGCGACCAGGCCGCCCACGGCCGGGCCGCTGATCCCGCCCACCAGGAACCCGCTGCTGAACACCCCACTGGCCCGGCCCCGGCGATCATCGGGCACGCTGGCCAGCAGCAGGGTCTGCGCCCCGACGGTGTAGAGGGCCGAGCCCAGGCCACCGCCACCGCGCAAGGCGATCAGCTCCACGAACGACCGGGAGGCCCCGGCCAGCAGGCTGCTCACCGCGACGACCGCGATGCCGGCCGTCATGATCGCGCGCTCGCCGAACCGGTCCACCAGCCACCCCGCGGGCAGCGCCCCTACCACCCGCATCAACGCGAAGGCGCTGATGACGCTGGCCGCCGCGGCGGTGCTGACGCCGAACTGGCGGGCGAACAGCGGGATGGCCGGGGCGACGATCCCGTACCCGAGCGCGACCGTGAACGACACCACGGTGAGGACGGCCACCTGCCGTGGCAATCCGCGAAACGGCCCGCGCTGCGGTACGGGAGGCGAGGTCATCCGCGTAGCCGCCACCAGCAGTTACTCAGCCATCGGTCCGGCACGGAAGGGCCGGCCCAGAGCGCGCCGCGCAGAATACGCGGGCACCGAACCTGACTGTAGCAGTGCTGAAGGTGCCGAAGGAGTGCACGCCCACATCCGCGCTTGCGGCCCGGCCGGCGTCATGTAAGAATCGGGATTTATGCCTGAAATCGTCGTTCAGTCGCTTGCCCTCGACGATTGGCCAGCCCTACGGGAAATCAGGCTATGCGCATTGCAGGAGTCCCCGCATGCGTTTCTGTCGACCTATGAGCGGGAAGCGTCCTTCGATGCCAGGAAATGGCAGGAAGAGTTCAGCCGGGGCGACTGGAAGATAGGTTATATCGACGGCGCCCCGGCCTGCCTGCTAGGAATTACCCGCGAGCCTGGCGCCCCAGCCCACGAGTGCCATCTGGAGTACCTGTGGGTCCCCCCGGCATTCCGGCGCGGTGGCGTTGCCCTCAGGATGCTCAGCGATGTCATTGCCGGGCTCCGGGATTCCGAGGTTCGTACCGTCTACCTGTGGGTGCTCGACGGTAACTACGCCGCCATGCGCCTGTACAAAAGGGTGGGCTTTGTCAGCAGCGATCATCGTCAGCCGCTGGAAGCGCAGCCTGAGCGCTACGAGGAACGGATGCAACTTCAGCTGCGTTACTGATGATCTAGGCTACCCGGCGCAGCCGCGGAAGGGTCTGGATCGCCAATGGCACGTGTGCTGGTCACCGGTTCGGGCGCTGGGCCTGGCTTAGGGCGGCCTAGCCTCGATGATTCAGGGTGCGGGCGGGGCTGGTTACTGATTGTGTTGTGCCGGTTTTCGGTCGTGGTGTCTGGTTCGCGTGTTTCCGGCAGGTGGCGGTGCTGCCCGATGTGCTCGGGTGAGGCACCGGCTCCGACCGCGCCGGGGCGGCCTCCTTTCCGGGTCGCAGGGACGGTGTGGCTGGTCAAACGGGCTCTGGCAGGGCGCAGAGCCGCTGCCAGCAGGCCAGGAAGGCTTCTTTCCAGGGCCAGGTCCGGCTGAGCTTGAGGACGCGCTGCCGGGCGTGGCGGGCTAGCCGGGCGGGCAGCGCCCACAACCGATAGCGCAGCGTGTCCGGCTCGGCGTCCTTGAGGTCGTCGCAGTCGTACAGGCCGAGCAGCCGGCACCAGGCGGACAGGTCGGCGGCGATGTTGGCGGCCAGTACCCACCCGCAGTTCACGATCCAGGCCTTCGACGGCAGGTTGCGCAGGCCCAGGGCCTTCGCGGTGCGCACTTGGTCCTCGACGACGGCGTGCTCGCGGTGCAGCACGTCGATGAACTGGGCGTGGTGGCTGCCGGGCACGCCGCCGATCCCGCCGGCGGCAGGAATGTTGGTGACGATGATGGAGTACCGCCAGCCGGTGGCCTTCTCGAACGCGGTCAGGTTCTTCATCTGCCGCCGCGACGGCTTGGTGCGGCGCACGATCCACCGCAAGCCGGCCGGCCAGCCGGCGGCCCGGCTGAGCAGGCAGGTGATCTCGGCGACGTGCTTGTCTTCCTGCACGGTGCCGTCCTGGTCCACGGCGGCCTGCCAGGCGGCGGCGGAAAGCAGCCTGATCGCCTGCTCATCGGCCTCGGTGATGGCCCAGCCGCAGGTGAACAGCACGGTGCGGTACCGGGACGACAGCGACAGCAGGTGGCCGATCAGCTCGTGGCTGGCGCCGGCGCCGTCCACGCGGACCAGCAGCCGCGACCGCATGCGGGCGGGGATCTGCCGGATCGCCGCCGTCAGCACGCTGAGATGGTCGGCGAAGGTGTTCGATCCGGCGTTGCCGGGCCGCAGCAGCATCGCCAGCGACTCGGCGGTGTTCGCCAGCCAGGCCCCCAGCGGATGGAAGCCGTAGCCTTTCTTAAAGGTCGGTGCCGCGCCTTCCTTGTCGCTGTGCGCGGTGATCAGCGTGGCGTCCAGGTCGATGACCAGCCAGCCGGCCAGCAGCTTCCCGGCGACGGCCAGCCACGGGAACCCGGCCGGGGTCGCCGCGATCAGCGACCAGACGTGCGCGCGGACCCGGGCCCGCGCCCGGGCGATCCTGTCCAGCGTCTTGTCATCGGCCAGCTCCAGCGTCCGCCGCACCGTCGTGTCGCTCGGCGCGGCCCCCAAGACCGGTTCCTGATGCGCCAGCACGGCGATGTCGTTCATGCTGGTCGCCCCGAGCGCGATCGCCACCGCCATGGACACCAGCGCCACACCCCGGTCCACCAGCGGGAACTTCCCCGCCCGCGCCAGCGTCGGCCCCAGCGCCCCGGTCAGCCCCACCCGGTCGGCCAGCTTGCGCAGCAGTACCGCCCCAGCATGCCCGACCAGCCCATCGCCGTCGCCGGTCACCTTCAGCGCGTGGTCCCACGGCGTATCCTTCATCGCGAAGAGCGCTCCTGCCCCTGGAAGTTACGGGTGTGTGGTTACCTCGCAATCTCCCAGGACCGGGGCGCTCTTCGCTATCGGTACCCGCCAGGCCACCTGCGGACTCGGCCGCGGCGGCCCGGCCAGGCCCAGTCGGCCACCACGACCGCCGCACCCATCGGGTGAACACCAGATCCCGGCACCAGCCGCCGCGCAACAGCAAAACCGCAGGTCAACATGCCTGAAAGACCGGCCAATGCCTAGTCAGCGCGTTCATGGTGAATCCCGGAGGCTAGCGGCTCCTTGCGGCGGGGGCATGCCGTCACCCGGCACGCCTGCAACGAGGAACGAGCCGGCGATGCCCCGCCAGGCCCTGCCGTAGCAGGTGCATCCGGCGGCCCGGCTGGCCGAGATCGCGGCGGCGTGCCCGGCCGGTGCGCCGCCCTGACCGGCATCCCGCTCCCAGGGCTATAGTTGCCCGCGGAATGAGCCCTTTCCCGATCATGGGCAGGTACTGATGCCTGACGACACGACCGGCGCAGCCGCCGGTTCCGCGACGCCTGTTTTCGAGCGGCTGGACGAGGCCGAGTGCCTGCGCCTGGTCTCCTCGGGCAGCATCGGCCGGATCGCCTACTCCGGCCGGTCCGGGGTGACGGTTCTGCCCGTGAATTACGTGCTGCACCAGGGAACCATCCTTTTCCGCACGGCACAGGACAGCCCGCTGGATGAGGATCTGCGGACGGGCATAGCGCACGCGGAGTACAACGTGGGGTTCGAGATCGACGACTTCGACCCGGCCACCCGCGAGGGCTGGAGCGTGCTGATCCAGGGCGCCGCGCATCACGTGGATTCGGAGCCGGAGCGGACCGAGGCGCTGGCCGCGGGCGTCGAGCCATGGCCCGGTGGGCAGCGGGAGCAGTTTCTCCGCATCGTGCCGACCCGGATCGCAGGCCGGCGCATTCACCGCGCCGCTCAGTAGGGTGCCCCTCCGCTGGCCGCCCGCGACGCCAGGATCCGCGGTTGAGGGGGCCAGCGATGACGACTGATCTGGCCGGCCTGCTCCGCCAGACCAGCCTGCTCAGCTCACTGTCGGCCGAGGATCTCCAGGCCGTCGCCGCCGTGTCCCGGCTGCGCACGTTCCGTCGCGGCCAGGTCGTGTTCACCCGGGGCGACCAGGGCGACACCTGGATCGTCGTTGTCTCCGGCCGGGTGAAGGTCGTGATCCGGTCCGCGGACGGCGCAGAGCTGACGCTGACGATCATCCAGCCCGGCGGGGCTTTCGGCGAGATCAGCATCGCCGATGGCGGGCCCAGGTCCGCTGATGCGGAAACGCTGGAGGAAACCCAGCTGCTGCTCGTGCCCAGGGAAGCCATCCATGAGATCTGCGCCCGGGTGCCGTCCGCGGCGCAGGCCCTGACGAGGTCGATGGCGCGTACCCTCCGGCGGCTCACGGAGGCCGCATCGGACCTGGTCTTCCTGGACCTGCCTCGGCGCGTGGCGAAAGTCCTGCTCAGCCAGCCCCGGGGTGCCGATGGGAGCATCCGGCTGAAGATGACCCAGGAGCAGCTCGCGCATCAGGCCGCGGGCACCCGGCAGAGCGTCAACGCCGCGCTGCGCGGCTTCGAGCGACGTGGCTGGATCGAGATCCAGGACCGGTCCGTGATCGTGAAGCAGGCCGCGGCCCTCGACCGTTTCGCTGGCCACCAAGTGTCGCCCAGCTGACAGTGCCCCTGTCCGCTGGGTGACTGACACCAATGTCCCGGTTCGGCATGCTGACCAGTGATTGATCTGCAGGAACGGGATCTGGAAGGTGGCGCTGCCGAGGAGGGGGCGACAGCGCCACTGGCATCCACAGCCCGGCTTCTGCCCCGGCTGGGCGGCCGCGGGGGCGCCGCCCAACCGTGGCGGAAACCCCGCCCCGGCCGGCCGTCATGCTGCCTCCAGCTCGAGCAGCAGCCGCTTGGCCCGCGGGCCGCCGCGGTAGTTGCCGAGCTGGCCGTCGGACCGGACCACCCGGTGGCAGGGCACCACCACGGGCAGCGGGTTGGTGGCGCAGGCGGTGCCCACGGCGCGCACCGCCCGGGGCTGCCGACCGCGGCGGCCACGGCCGCATAGCTGGCGGTGTGCCCGTAGCCGATATCGGGCAGGTGGCCGAGCACCTGGCGGCGGAAACCCGTGGCCAGCCGGTAGTCCAGCGGCAGGTAGAAGCTGCGCCGCTGCCCCGCGAAGTACTCGTCGATCTCCCGGGCAGCCGCGTCGAGCTGCCCTGGTGCGCTCAGGATCCGCGGGCTGACCTGGGCCGCCAGCATCTCCAGCACCTGGTCATGGCCTTCGCCCGGGAAGGCGATCCGGACCAGCCCTTGGCTGGTCGCGGCGAGCAGCAACGTGCCGACCGGGGTGTCGAGCGTCCGGTAGGCCACGTCGAGCAGGCCGTCGGCCGCGCGCGTCTTGCGCCAGCCGGCTGTGCAGCGCGGCCAGTTCCGTGTCGGTGACCGCGGGCAGGGCGCTGAGCAGGCCCGCCATCTCCGGTTCATAGTTCGCGATCATGGTGTTTCTCCATCAGGTTGGTCTGCTGCCGAGTAAGTCGTGCGCAGCCGGGCGATGCCGTCGGCTGCGGCCCGCCGGGCGGCGTCGGGGCTGCTCCCGGTGACCGCGGCGACGTCGGCGTACGGCAGCCCGGCCAGGTAGTGGTAGGCGACGGACTCCCGCTGCCTGCGGGGCAGCGCGGCCAGCGCGTCCGCCAGGTCCAGGTCCCGCCCGTCCGGCGCGGGCCCGGCCTGCGGCTCGGGTGGGTCCGCGACCGGGACCGCGCGGCGCGCCGCCGCGCGGGTGATGTCGATCGCCTTCCGGTGCGCGATCGTCACCAGCCAGGCCTCGACGTTCGCGTCGCCGGGCAACTCCGGGTAGGCCCGCAGTGCGGCCAGGAACGTTTCCGACCAGGCGTCGTCCGCGTCCGCCGGGCCCAGGATGGCCCGGCAAACCCGCAGTACGGTCCGGCCGTGCTCGGCCACCACTGCCTCGAATGGCTGCTTCGCTGTCACGTCAGGTAGACGCCCCCGGCCGCCCCTATGTGAGGGTGCTGGCTAGAACAATCTCGCGTGTGCCTGCTCCAGGTCGAGCAGGAACCGCTTGCGGGCCAGGCCCCCCGCGTAGCCGGTGAGCCTGCCGTCCCGGCCCACCACGCGGTGGCAGGGCAGCACCACCGACAGCGGGTTGCGGCCCACGGCCGCCCCGACGTCCCTGGCCGCCACCTGACCGCCCAGCTCCCGGGCGAGGTCACCATAGCTGACAGTCTGCCCGTACGGGATCGCCGCGATCAGCGCCCACACCCGGCGCTGGAACTCATCCCCGCGGGCTTCGGTGGCCAGCTCGAACTGTTCCCGGCCGCCTGCGAAGTACTCCGCCAGCTGGCGCCGGACCTCCTCGAAACCGGTCTCAGCCCGCGGCCCGAACGACGCCGGATCAGGTTTGTACCAGTGCCGCGGGAAGTACACCCCGGTCAGTGTGCCCGCGTCGGCCACCAGGGTCAGCTCGCCCAGCGGTGTTTCTGCAACGGCATGACGGGCGCTCATCACTTTCTCCAGGTCCAGGGACATACCTGGTAAACGCCCTGGCCCCGCAAAACGTGAGCCCACCCCGCCGCCCGAAGGTCCTGGGCCGTCAGCGCGGTACCTTCTGGGCCGCCGAAAACCCAGAATGAACCGCGCCGATGAGTAGGCCTATGCGGCCCGCGGCCAGCGGCCGGCGGCCCACCCTGGCTAGCTGGCTGGGACGGACCCGTCGGCACCGTCGAGCGGCACGCTGTCGCCTGGGCCAGCAGCACCAGTATGCGAAGGGCCCGGCGCCCGGGCCACGCATTTCTCCGTGGCCCGGCAGGCCTGGGGGCACACAGGGGCCTGAGGACAGGGTGCTCACCCATCCCTGGGCCCGCCGCCAGGGCCTTGCCTCGCTGGTCGTGGCCGCAGCCGCCCGGGAGGGCCTGCGCAGCCGGCCGGTTGTCCAGTACCGCGCCTGGCGGGTCAACACTGGGTCACTGGCCGTGGCCGCCCGCCTGGGCTTCGCCCACTACGGCGACGCCCTCGTTATCAACCTGGCCTGACTCGCTCTGCTGGTGTGTTGCCTACTGGTGTGCTGCCTGCACGGGCGCGGCCCGGACCCAGGCGCCGGGCCGCGCCGCATGCCCGGCGGCACGGCACTCCGCACTGATGTGAGCACCGCTGTGGGCTACGCGGCCTGGCGGGGCCTGATGTGCGGCGCTGACGCGGCAGCCTCCAGGGCGGTCCCGGCCCGGTGCTGCACGACGGTGCCGGGGAGTTCCACGGCGGTCCCGGGGAGTTCCGGGGCGACCCGGTGTGCCTTCCAGCCAGGGTGGGCTCCGGCCCAGAACACCAGGCCGAGCCAGGCGAACAGAGCCGCGGGGAGCACGATGGGGACGACAATGAACAGTGCGGTCGACCCTTGCATGGCTGGCACTTCCTCTCACCAAAGCGTTGTGCCTCCATGTCACCGCCAGCGGCTGATGTCCGGCTAGGGCCCAGGTGCCCGCTGGTTCGGGCCTTTCGGCCTGGCCAGCGCCAGCACGGCCGCGGACTGCTGGCGCGGGCCCAGGGTCCTGCCCGTGGCCGAGAGCCTAGGCCGTGCTGCCGACAGAACAGGGCCGCGCAGGCCAGGCGGTGCCGGAGGCGTGGCTGACGGTGGCCGGAGGCATGCTTGGTGCAAGGCCGTTGCCGACGGGAGGCTGGCGCCAGGAATCCACCACGCCGGTTTCCGGCGAAGTACACACTGACGCCGGCAGCTGTCCCGGCATCTCGTCCAGCAGAGGGAGCATCACGATGAACGCGGCAGCACCGGCCGCCAGGCGGCAGGGTGCCACGTGCTGGCCATCATGGGCTCCGGGGAGACCAGCCCGACCATGGTGGGCGTGCACAAGGCCCTCCTGGCCCGGCTCGGGCCGGACCCGGTGGCCGTGGTGCTGGACACGCCGTACGCGTTCCAGGAGAACGCGGGTGAGGTGTCGGCCAAGGCGCGGGCGTACTTCGCCCGGAGCGTGGGGCTAACCATCGATGTGCTCAGCACGGAGGGCCCGGCCGCGGGTGGGCCCGGCGGCCCGGCCGCGGGTCCCGGCGGCCCGGCCGCGGCGGGGAAGAGCACCGCGGACGGTGGGGTCGCCGCGATGCGATCCGCTGACTGGCTGTTCGCGGGGCCGGGCAGCCCGTCCTATGCGCTGTCCCGGTGGTGCCCCGGGCCCGCCTCGGGGGTGCTGCGCGAGCGGATCGGCGGTGGCCAGGGGATCACCCTGCTGGCCTCGGCCGCAGCGGCGACGATGGGCCTGAAAGCGGTCCCGGTGTACGAGATCTACAAAGCTGGCGCGCCTCCGCACTGGCTGGACGGGCTGGACCTGATGGGCCTGCTGGGCCTGAAGGTGGCGGTCATCCCGCACTTCAACAACACGGAGGGCGGTACTCACGACACCAGGTACTGCTACCTGGGCGAGAAGCGGCTGGCCGTGATGGAACGGAAACTGCCCGCCGACGCCGCTGTGCTGGGGGTGGACGAGCACACCGCGGCCGTCATCGACCTGCGCGAGCAGACCATGACGGTGGCTGGCCGGGGCACGGTTACCGTCCGCCTGGCCCGGGCAGGCCACGGTGCTGCCGGTGGGCATGGTGATCACGCTGCACCAGCTCCGTGGCCTGGTCCAGGGTGAGGCGCAGGACCTCCCGGCGGGCGCTGTCCGCGCGGGTGAGCCCGGTGCTGAGTGGGACCAGGCTGGCCGGGGCGGTGGTGTCGTGGGCGCTGCTGCCCTCGGCGCTGGTGTCCTGGACAGCAATGGCGTCGCTGGCGACCCCGCCGCTGGCCCGCTCCCGTTGCCTGAGCTCACCGAGGCCTGCGCCCACCGGTTCGACAAGGCCACCGGGCGCCGCGATGCGGCCGGCATGACCGCCGCGATCCTCGACCTCGAGGAGGCCGTGCATGCCTGGGCGGCTGACACCGATGAGGACCAGGGCACTGAGCAGGCCCGGGTCGTGCTGCGCGGCCTGATCACCCGGCTGGGCGCCGTGGCTCGCGATGGCCTGCGCGGTCCGGGTGCCCTGCCCGGTGCCGCCGTCGAGCCGTTGCTGGGCCTGCGGGACACGCTGCGGGCCGAGGGCCGGTATCAGGACGCGGACACGATCCGGGCTGCGCTCATCGCGGCTGGCCTGATCATCCAGGACACCCCGGCTGGCCCGCAGTGGCAGCCAGACGGCCGCCGCTGAGCCGGCCACCGACCGCCTGCCCTGTCACCAGCTGCGCAGCTCCCGCTGCCGCCGCCAGCGGTTCAGCAGATAGCGCACCTGGTCACGCCAGGGCCGCCGGTGGGTCCGGCCGTGGATGCACCGGTCTGGGTCGCCCCACTGGCAGTCGCCCGAGCAGTTACCCCAGCAATGCCGACAATGGCGGGTGGCAGCCACCTGTGCTCTTCCCGGGGCCAGTTTCCTGCGCCGGCTCCCTTTTCAGGTTACGCCTGGGCCATCGTGAGCCGGGGCCCGGGCCTGGCGGTGCGGGATCTGGCGGTGCGGGGCCTGGCGGTGCGGGTGGCGGGCTACAGCGGCCGCACCGCATCCGCTGACCAGGGGCCCCGGCGGACAGCCTGCCGGTCCGTGGCGAGCCGCAGCCCGATGTGGACCAGGAGCCAGCCGAGCCGGTGGCGCACGGGGGACCGGGCTGGGCGCGGGCGCCGGACGGCCCGCCCGGCACTGCGGCTGGCCTCCCGGCGCAGCTCAGTGCGGCTGGCCTGCCGGTGCAGTTCAGCGATGTGTGCTCGGTGGCCGGGTCAGGATGGCTCGCCGGGCCAGACCGGCGGCAGGCCGAACGCGCCGAAGAGCGTGCCATCGAATGTGGTGGTCTCGGCGACCTGTCCATCCGGGAATCAGGCCGCCGCCCGGGGTCACGACCCGAACGTGAACCGCGGCGCGGATGCGGTCAGCACGCCAACCGCGGGCGCGGTGGGCCAGACCGCGGCCAGCTCAGCCGCGAGCACGGCCGTGAGCTGCCGTACGTCCTGCGCGGCCGAGCCATGCACGGCCTCGGCCACGATCAGCGTGGCGGTCGTCGAGTCGCGCACGGCGGACCGGCCGCTCTGCCGGTGCGTCCACCGCCGGGAGTGCGCCTGGGCCCCCTCATCCGCGAAGATCACCTCGCCGGGGGAGGGGTGCTCCAGTTCGCCGGAAAACGCCTGGTAGTCCTCGTCGCCGCGGGCGTGGCGTACCTCGAGATGGCCGGCAATCGCGGTGACGTCCAGGGCGGCCACCGGGATGGCAAAGGCGAGCGAGACGGCGTTGCACAGGTCCACCAGCGGATGCAGTTGTGGCAGCGAGCCTTCCTTGCGGAACCGGCGCAGCAGTGATTCGGACGCGCACCGGTACTGGGTCGGCTTCAGGCCCATCCGGGAAAAGGCCCGCCGCCACGCCTGTATCTCTGGCAGCTCACCTTCTGCGGCGCTGGCCAGCCGGGATCGTGCCACGGCGAGAAATGGGGCGGTGCGCATGCCAACTGCAGCGTCCGGGCTGATGCCGGTAGCGAACAGGACCCCAGGGACCAGCTCAGGGAAGTCCCGCCAGATTTCTGCCGAGTGCTGGAAGTGCATCACGGGCACACGATCTCGTGCCCGGAAGGCTCGTGGCCAGGGCTCGCGGGCCCGGAAGGCTCGTGGCCAGGGCTCGCGGGCCCGGATCCACGGCTGGGGGGCTCAGGGTCCGGCGCTGCCCGGAGGGCCCGGCCTGGTCCCCGGCCCGGACGCAGGCCGAGGACTAGGCCGGCCGCGACCACGGCGATGCCGGCCCAGACCAGCGGCCGCGGCGCCGGGCCGCCGAGCAGGACCCCGGCCGCGGCCGCGGCCACCGGGGCCACCCCGGTGAGCAGGCCAGCCCGGCTGGCCCCGAGCCGCCGGACGCTGGAGTACCACAGCACGAACGCCACCGCGGTGACCGCGACCACCAGGTAGCCGACAGCGAGCCAGTCGGCGGGCCGGAGCTGGGCTACGGCGGCCGGGCCCTCCCGGACCAGGCCGATCCCGCCGAAGATCACCGCGGCCAGCCAGGTGGTGTGCACCGACACGCCGCCCGGCCCGTGCCGGCCGAGCACCGGCACGGCCAGCAGGGTGAAGCAGGTCTCGCAGCCGAGCACCACGGCGGCCCAGGCCAGCCCGGCCGCATCGCTGCGGCCCATGCCCTGCACCAGCGCGGCCCCGCTGGTGACCACCACCGCGGCGGCCAGCACGACCAGGCGCGGCCTTGATCCTTCGAGCAGCGGGCCGCCCACGGCCAGCAGGGCGGGCACGCTGGCCACCGCCACGCCGAGCACGGCTGGCTCGGCGTGGCGTGACCCTTCGACCAGGGCGACGTTGAACAGCACCAGACCGGTCCCGGTCACCCCGAGCAGCCAGAGCCAGTCCCGGCCGCGCGGCCGGACCAGCCGCTGACCGGTCAGCCGCACGTACCCGATCAGCAGCAGGCAGGCGGCGGCATAGCGGACCGCCTCGGCGGTGTACAGCGGCGCCCCGGCCAGCACCCCGGAGACCGCGACGCTGCCACCGACGCAGACCTGTGCGGTGGCGCCTGCCGCCATCCCGAGCGAGGCCCGCGGCGCCCTGGTTCCCCGCGCCGCTGGGCCAGGCGTGCTGGTGGGACGGGGGCGGCCCGCGGGGCGCTCGGCGCAGGGAGAGGTACGGGCGTTAGGCACGACCGCCACGCTATGAGCCGTATGGTCCATTGAACAGGACCACTCAATCGCATTTATAGTGGACCAATGAGCACGACGGCGGCTGGCCCGCGGCCAGCCGCCGGGGCGGACTTCCTCCAGCTGACCCGGGCGGCTGCGCCGTCGCGTGGCCTGACGGCCTGGCTGGCTGATGCGTTGCGGGCCGCCATCATGGACGGGCGGCTGGCGGCCGGGGCGGCCCTGCCCGCCACCCGGGTGCTGGCTGGCGATCTGGGGGTTTCCCGCGGCGTCATCGTCGAGGCCTACCAACGGCTCCACGACGAGGGCCTGGTCGGCGCGCACCGTGGTGCCGGCACCCGGGTGCTGCCGCGGCCGGGCCCGCACCCAAATCTGGACCCGGCGGCCCTGTCCGCGGACCTCCCTGGCCTTGCTGTACCCGGCGTGCAAGCGGCTGGCGTGGCCGCGCCCGGCCCGCCGCTCGCGGCTGGCGTGCAGGCGGCTGGCCCGCGCTCCGGTATTCCGCGGTGGCCGTCTGCGCCCGGCCTGCCTGCGCCTGGCCTGCCTCCGCCCGGCCTGCTCACCGAGGTCCCGCAGCTGCCGCGGCGCTGGCGAGCCCAGGCCGAGCTCGACCTCTCCCCGGGCGTGCCGGATCTATCGGGATTCCCCCGCGCTGCCTGGCTGCGCGCGGAGCGGGCCGCGCTCGCCCAGGCCAGCTCGGCCGACCTGGGTTACGGCGACCCGTGCGGCAGCACCTGGCTGCGGCGCGAACTGGCGGGCTGGCTGGCCCGGACCCGCGGCCTGCGAGCGGGTGCCGACGACATCATCATCGTCGCCGGGGTCGCGCAGGCGCTGGCCCTGCTCGGGCAGGTGCTTACCAGGCAGGTGTCTGACGGGCAAGTGCTGCGCGGTCAGCGGCCGGGTGGCCCGCCCGCGGTCGCGGTCGAGGACCCAGGCTCCCGCGGCGCCCGGGACCAGCTCGCTTACTGGGGCCTGGACCCGGTACCGATCCCGGTCGACGAGCACGGGCTGCGCGTGGCCGACCTGGTGCGCAGCGGTGCGGTGGCGGCGCTGCTCACCCCGGCGCACCAATTCCCCACTGGAGTCGTGCTGGCCCCGCAACGCCGCCGGGACCTGCTGCAGTGGGCTGCGGGCGGCGCCCTGGTGATCGAGGACGACTACGACGCCGAGTACCGGTACGACCGGGCTCCGGTGCCCGCGCTGCAGGCTTCCGCGCCGGACCGGGTTGCCTACCTCGGCAGCACGTCCAAGATGCTGGTGCCCGGCCTACGGCTGGGCTGGCTGGTCCCGCCCGCCCGGCTGCGCGCCCCGCTGCTCGCCGCCAAGCACGCCACCGATCTGGGCAATCCCGCGCTGCCTCAGCTCGTGCTGGCCCGGCTGATCAGCACCGGGGAGCTGGCCCGGCATATCCGGCTGGCCCGGGCCCGGCAGCGGGACCGGCGCGATGCGCTGCTCGCCGCGCTGGGCCAGCAGCTGCCACAGGCCCGCGTCCAGGGGGTAGCCGCCGGGCTGCACCTGCTCATCACGTTCCCGGACCGGGCCGACCCGCCCGGCGACGTGGACCTGGCCCGCCAGATCCAGCAGGCTGGTGTGCTGGTGCATCCGCTGTCCCTGCACCGGCTGCGTCCCGGGCCGCCCGGCCTCGTGCTGGGCTACGCTGCCCATCCGCCCGGCCAGCTGCGTGAGGCTGCCCGGCGGATCGGCGCTGTCGCGACGGCGTGGCTGGCCAGCTGACCGGGCTAGCGGGCTATCCGGGCTGGCGGGCTATCCGGGCTGGCGGGCTATCCGGGCTGGCGGACGGACGGCTCGATGCACTGCGCGCGGATGTGCTCGTAGACCACGCTGGTGCGCACGTCAGCGACTTCCGGCCGCTGGGTGAGCCGGTCGATGACGAACGCGTACAGGCCCTGGTTGTCGGCGACCGCGACGTGGATCAGGAAGTCCTCGTGACCGGAGACCACGAACACGCCGAGGGTCTCCGGCAGGGCACTGACCCAGTCCCGGAACGCCTCGATGACGGTCCGCGACGGCGGCCGGATCCGCACCGCGATCAGCGCCTGCACCGGCCGGCCGATCTGGGCCAGGTCGATGTCGAGCAGGGCACCCCGGATGACGCCGCGCTGGCGCAGGCTGCGGGTGCGGTCGAGCGCGGTCGTGGGGGAGATACCGACCGCGGCGGCCACGTCCCGGTTGGTGCGCCGTGCGTTGACCTGCATTTCCCGCAGGATGGCCGTATCAAGTTCGTCCAGCCGCGCCATGACCGTCGCCCTTTCGTATTAAGTACGGGTGAGTTGCTGATGCCCCGCTGATCTTTCTACCATCTAAGCAAATCACCGTACGAAGAGAAGAGCATCCTGAATGACGGCCGTTACAGACACTTACGGGTACGCGCCCGAAGAGATCATTACCAGCGAGCCCACCCGGTCGGCGAAGTACAAATGGGTGATCGCCGTTGACGCCACGATCCCCACTGGGCGGATGGTCAACGCGGTGGCCTGCGTCGCGGCCAGCACCGGGGCCCTGGTCGAGGGCCTGATCGCCGGGGGCGGCCCGGATGCGTCCGGGCAGGCTCATCCGGGCCTGCCCTGGGCGGGCTGCACCATCCTGGGCGGCACGCCCGAGCAGATCGCCGCGGTGCGGGACCGTGCTGCGGCGGCCGATGGGGTCCTGCTCATCGACATGCCCACCGCGGCGCAGAGCCACCGGATCTACGATCACTACCTCGCCGAGCTCGCCCGCACCGCCCCCGCCGACCTGGCCGCCTGCGCCTTCAGCGTGGTCGGGCCGCGGAACCGGGTCGACAAGATGGTCAAGTCCCTCACCCTGCTTCCCTGACGCCAGCCCAGGATGGTGTGGCCTGGCGTGGGGGGTGCGCGTCCGCAACCCGGGCGCAGCCTGGCGCTGCGTGTCCGTAATTGCCGGCGGTGGCGGACAGCCGTAAGTCCCGGCCGGAAGATAGGTAAGTTATTGCCAATCCAAGACTATTCGATCCAAGGATCAGGCAAGGCTAGTCACATGAGTCAACCTGAGTCGCGCAGCCGGCGGAAGTTCGTCGGCGCGGCGGCCGCGGCGGTCGTGGTGTCGGCCGGCGCCGCGGTAGCGGCCAAGCTCGGCTTGTTCTCTGGGTCGTCCGCGACCGCCCCATCCGCCGCGGCGCACCCGAAGCCGGCCCAGCCTGCCGCCCAGCACCGGAAGCTGGCGGAAAACTCGCTGCCCGGCGATCCGAACTGGAACATCAGTCAGGCCGGGGCAGCGGACGCGATCGTGGGGTACGCCGGGCGGTCGAGCGTGCTGGCCGGGGAGCCGGTGCCGCTGTTCGTGTCTACCACCGCGCGGTCGTTCCGTGTGCTGGCGTTCCGGATGGGCTGGTACAACGGGGACGAGGCCCGGCTGGTCTGGCAGTCCGGCAACGTGCGCGGGCTGCAGCAGAGCGCGTATACCGTGCAGCCGGAGACCCGGACGGTCACCACCAACTGGGGTCCGTCGCTCACCATGCCTACCGACGACTGGCCGGACGGGGCGTACCTGCTGCGGCTGGACGCTGAGAACGGCGCGCAGCGGTTCGTCCCGCTGACCGTCCGGTCGGCCAGCACCGCGGGCAAGGTGGTGGTCAAGAACTGCGTGGCCACCTGGCAGGCCTACAACACCTACGGCGGTTACGACCTGTACAACGGGCCGGCCGGGATCGCTGACTACGACAACCGGTCCCTTGCGGTCAGCCTCGACCGCCCTTATGACCTCGACGGCGCGTTCATGTTCCTGGCCCACGAGCGCAAGTTCATTCAGCTCGCTGAGCGGCTCGGGGTTCCGCTCGCCTATGAGACCAGCATGGACATCGCCGAGAACGCCGACCTGCTGAAGGGCGCCAGCGCGCTGTTCTCGCTCGGCCACGACGAGTACTGGTCGCCGCCCGAGCGGCAGTACGTCACCGCGGCCCGGGACGCCGGGGTCAATCTCGCGTTCATGGGCGCGAATGCGTGCTTCCGGCGCACCCGGCTGGAGCCCACCGGCAACGGCGCCAGCCGCCTGGTGCTGTGCTACCGCACCAGCTACACCCAGGACCCGATGTACGGCAAGGACAACGCGCTGGTCACCACAGACTGGCGGGAGCCGCCGTCGCCGGACCCCGAGTCGTCCATGACTGGGACGCTCTACGAGTCGAACCCGACCGACGCCGCCTTCGTCGTGGCCAGCCCCACGTCCTGGATCTTCAAGGGCACCGGGGTGAGCAAGGGCACCAGCTTCACCGGCCTGGTCGGCATCGAGTACGACCGGGTCAACCCCCGCTACCCGGTGCAGCGGCCCATAGAGGTCCTCTCTCACTCCCCGCTGACCTGTCGCGGTGTGAACAGCTACGCCGACGCCGCCTATTACACGCACAGCAGCGGGGCGGGCGTGTTCAACTCCGGCACCATGCGCTTTGTCCGGTCCTTTACCGGCGACATCGGCTACGGCATCACCCCGAAGACCGGGGCCTTCACCCGGCAGGTGACCACGAACCTGCTGGTCGCCTTCGCGGACGGCCCGGCCGCGGCGAAGTACCCGGCGCACGACAACCTGGACGCGATGAACGAGTGGGCCGGTGACCCCATCGCCGCCCAGCACAACCTCTGGTAACCCCGGCGCTGGGAGAGAGAGCACCGTCACGGCTGAGATGGGGCGGGGGCCAGGCGGACGGACGGGGCGGGGGCGTCCGCAGCGGCCAAGGTGACACGCTCCGTGGTTAGTGGACAGGCGATTGGCCGGTCACCGCCCGGGAGAGCGGTGACCGCCTGGGAAGAAAGAGCGGACAACGGACAACCTTCAGCACCCCGAATAACACCATATTCAACCGTCAGCCCACCGCTTCCCGCGCAATAAACCTGTCCACATCAACCCACAGTGTGCTGGAGGACGTGAACCACGTTCGTAGCAGTTCGGCGATGCCTTCCGACCTTGCCTGGCGCTGCTGAGTGTTGCCGATACAGAGCACGCGGTACAACCCGGCTGCGCCCTTGGAAGAGGTCAGTCCACGTGCGGATAAGTCCGGCCTAGATACTGGTTCAGCTGCCGCCACTGGGTCGGGTGAATATCTAGCTCCTGAAGATCGCCGGGGGCCACCCATCCGACCTCGCTGGCTTCGTCGTTGGCGAGAGGCTGTCCACTGAGTGGCCGGGCCAGGAGGATAACTTCGTATTCCTGCCGGATCTCGCCGTCACCGTACGCCACGATGTGCCCTGGGTCGGAGAAGACCCCCAAGACCCCGGTCACTTCGACGAGAATGCCGGTCTCTTCTCTTGTCTCCCGGATAGCACACTCGCTAGGTGTTTCGCCCAGCTCCATCTTTCCCATCGGCAACGCCCACTGCCCGGTATCACGCCGGCGCTGCAGCAGCAGGCGCCCCTCCGCGTTGACGGCCAGCACCCCGCACGCTGGCACCAGTGAGTTGGGGGCCGGAGCCTCTGGGTCATTCCAGTACTCAACCCGGCTGCCCATGACCACCCTCGCTAGATGTCACTGCCCGACCACGGTATCGCCGTCCCCCAAACGCGCTCGAACGAAGCTAGGTAATGACCTGCCACCGTGCCGCGTCCAGGCGTACCACCGTGCCCACCACAATCACCGCGCGCAGCCACGCCCAGGTCACCGCCTTGTTCGACAGGCTGTCCCTGGTGCCGCCAGGGGTGGTCCCGGTTACCGAGTGGCGGCCCGGCCCCGACAACCCCTACGGCGAGCCCGCCGATCTCTACGCCGGGCTCGCCACTATCACTGGTGGCCGTCGGTGACCATCGTCTCCACCGGCTACGACGAGAGGGGGCACCGTCACGACGCTGGGAGAGAGAGGTGCCTGGTCAGGACAGGACGCGGCGGCGGAAGTTGCGCAGGCCGAGCGCCAGGAAGATGACGCCGAAAGCGATCACCACCGGGTAGATGACGTACAGGTGCATGTGCGGCGCCTCGGTGAACGCCGCCCGCATCCCCTCGTTCACGTAGATGAGCGGGTTGATCAGCACGATCGTCTGCAGCCAGTGCCAGCCGCCGACGGTCACCGGCGCGAGCCGGGTCCACGAGTAGTACGTGCCGCCGAGGAACGTGATCGGCAGGATGATGAAGCCGAACATCAGCCCGATGTTCCTGCGGCTCGAAGCTGGTGCCCAGCACCAGCCCGAGGCCGGCCATGGCCACACAGGCCAGCGGCACGAACGTCAGGATGATCCACCAGTGCAGCGACAGGTGGGCGTGCACGCCGGGTGCGTGCACCACCGAGGCCATCGGCAGCACGATGATCGCGGACAGCACGCCCTGCGCCGCGCCGGACAGCACCTTGGCCACGGCTACCAGCCAGATCGGGCACGGCGCCTGCACCCGGTCCTCGATCTCCCGGGTGAAGCCGAACTCCTGCGCCATGGCCAGCGCGATGGACTGCACGCCCTGGAACATGACCGAAATCCCGACCACCCCGGGCACCAGAATGGTCGCGAAGGCGGACTCGGCGGCGGTTCCGTGGCCGCCGATGCCCTGGCCGATCTTCGGGAACACGAACAGGAACACGAAGCAGAGCAGGAACGGCTGGATGATCGTGCGCAGCACGAACTCCCACAGGTGCTTGCGCAGCACCACCAGGTCACGCAGCATGAGTGCGCCCAGCGCGGTCCAGCTCGCGGCGGCGACCGAGCGGGTCGGGCCGCCGCCGATCCGCCGGGGCGCCGTCGCCTGCGGCGTCAGGGATGCGGTCATCAGTCCCGCAGCTCCTTGCCGGTCAGGTTGATGAAGACAGTCTCCAGGCTCGGCTCGGCGACGGACAGGTCGACGCAGGTCGAAGCCGCCCCGCTCGGCCGCCTGGACGAGCCGCGGCACCAGCCGGTCGCTGCCCTGCACGTGCAGCTGCAGCCCGCCGTCCACCAGCCGGGTGCGGGTGACACCCGCCACCTCCTGGCCGAGCAACGTGGCCAGCTCCCCGGCGTCACCGCTGGTCCTGACGGTGACCACGGTGTCCGCGCCGACGCTCTGCTTGAGCGCGGCGGGCGTGTCCAGGGCGAGGATCCGGCCGTGGTCCATGATGGCGACCCGCTCGCAGAGCTTGTCGGCTTCCTCCATGTAGTGCGTGGTGAGCAGGATCGTCTGGCCCGCGCGGTGCAGCTCGCCCAGCAGATCCCAGAGCGCCAGCCGGCTCTGCGGGTCCAGGCCCGCGGTCGGCTCGTCCAGGAACAGCACCGAGGGACGGTGGAAGATGGCCCGGGCCACCATCAGCCGCTGCGCCATCCCGCCGGACAGCGCGTAGACCGATGCCTTGGCCCATTTGGACAGCTGGAACTGGGCCAGCAGCTCATCAGCGACCCGCCGGGACTCCCGGGCCCCCATGCCGAACAGCCGGCCGTGGAAGTACAGGTTCTCCCACACAGTGAGCTGCCGGTCCAGCGTGTTCTGCTGGGACACGATCCCGCTCAGCTGCTTGGCCAGGGCCGGGTGGGCCGCGACGTCGATCCCGCCCAGCAGCGCCCGGCCCGACGTTGGCACGACCCGCGTGGTGAGCATGCCCGCGGTGGTGGTCTTCCCCGCGCCGTTGGGCCCCAGCAGGCCGAAGATCTCCCCGGCGTAGACGTCGAGGTTGAGCTGGTCGACCGCGGCGAAGTCAGTCCCCGGGTAGACCTTGGTCAGGTCCTCGGTGTGGATGACTGCTTCCCGGTCGCCTCCGGGCCGGTCAGTGGCGCTAGCTGGCGCTTCCGCAGTGCTCATCGCGCCTCATGGTAACGCCGCCGGGAACGGCCCGCCGTTGCCTGCCTTTGATTATCCCGGTCGCTAGGGTGACGAGTCCGGTGAACCGGGTGTGACGAACAGATCCCATAAGAATCTGTTTGCCGAAAAAAACCGTAAATCAGGACAACCTGCGGGCCAGGCGAGCCGTCTTGTACTGGGTTCATCGGTGCGCATGTGGCCACGGTGCCCATGCGTGCAGGCTCGGCCTTGGTGCCCATGCGTGCAGGCTCGGCCTTGAGGGGGGCTGGAAGGTCTATGGTGTCGGCGCCGCCTGAAGGGGCGGGTGTAGATCCTTTCCAGCGAGGCCCGGCGGGTCGGGACGGTGCACAGCCCGCTGGGTCCGAGTGGTTCCCCGGCTTCTCGCAGCAGGCCTCGCCGCGGGCGCCCGCTGGCCCCGGACCCGGCCACCCTGGCCGGCCAGGCGCCGGGCCCGGGTGGCACGAGCCCGGGCAGCCCCGCACCGGACCGGGGTGGTACGAGCCCGGGCGGCCGGGTGCCGGGCCAGGGAGGCGCGAGCCGGAGCAGCCCGGCCCGGAGGCGGCCGCGGCGCCCCGGATCACCGCGCCGCACCGCGGGCACCGCGGCAGCCGGGCCCAGCGCCGCCAGTGGGGTCACGACCGGCGCACCACCCCGATGCCCGTGGTGTCCCAGCCGGTCAGCGACCGGCGGCTCGCGCTGGGCCGGCTGGCGATCATGGTCACGGTCACCGCCTGGGCCGGCTACTTCGTCTGGTGGCTGCTCGCGGACCTGCTCAACCGGCACTACTCGGGCACCATCGACCGGGCCGAGACCGTGCTGTACCTGATCATCGTCACCCTGCTGACCGCGTCGTCACTGGCCTACCTGCTGAGCCGGCTCGGCTACTTCTACCGGACCCGCAGCCATCACCGGGCCAGCCGGGCCGTGCTGGAACGCTGCTACGACGTGGCCACGCCCACGCTGACCATGATCATCCCCTCCTACCAGGAGGACGCGCACGTCATCAGGAAGACCCTGCTGTCCGCGGCGCTGCAGGAGTACCCGGACAAGCGGATCGTGCTGCTGATCGACGACCCGGTCGTGCCGCGGACCGAGCGGGCCAGGGAGTTGCTGCTCGCGGCGCGGGCGCTGCCCCTGGAGATCGAGGACCTGCTGGCCGCGCCTGCGGTCCAGTTTGGCCGGGCCCTGGAGAACTTCGAGGAGGCCTGCCGCCGCGACGAGCGGCCCAGCTTCCACGTGATGGCCGACCTGATCCGCAACTACGACGCGGCCCGTGGCCTGGCTGGAAAACCTGGCCGTGCAGCAGGAGATCGTTGACCACACCGACGTGTTCTTCGCCAACGAGGTCGTGCTGCGGCTGGCCGACTCACTCCGCACGATCGCCGCCGCGCTGCGCGAATCCGCCAACGAGGGCGCGGTACCCGGCCAGTCCCAGCTGCGCCGCCTGTACCGGCGGCTGGCCTGGACGTTCCGGGCCGAGGTGACCAGCTTTGAGCGGAAGCGGTTCGTCTCGCTGTCACATGAGGCGAACAAGGCGATGAACCTGAACAGCTACATCGGCCTGATGGGCGGGACCTACCGGCGGACGCAGACGCCCGCGGGCCAGGCGCTCATCCCGACCAGCCCGGTGACCTGCGACCTGATCGTGCCGGACAGCGACTACGTGGTCACCCTGGATGCGGACAGCGTGCTGCTGCCCGAGTACTGCCTGCGCCTGGTACACCTGCTGGAGCAGAGCGAGCACCGGCAGACCGCGATCGCGCAGACCCCGTACTGCGCATTCCCCGGCTCGGCCACCCGGCTGGAGCGGATCGCCGGCGCCACCACCGACCTGCAGCACATCGTGCACCAGGGCCTCACCTACTACGAAGCCACGTTCTGGGTGGGCGCGAACGCGGTGATCCGCAAGCGGGCCCTGGACGACATCGTCGAGACGTCCTACATCGGCGACTGGGAGATCAAGCACTACATCAAGGACCGGACCGTCATCGAGGACACCGAGTCCACCATCGACATGGGCATCCACGGCTGGCGGCTGTTCAACGTGCCGGAGCGGATGAGCTACAGCGCCACCCCGCCGGACTTCGGCTCGCTGTGCATCCAGCGCCGCCGGTGGGCCAACGGCGGCCTGCTGATCCTGGCCAAACTGCGCCGCCAGTCCCGGTCCCGCCGGTCCCGCGGCGAGCGCACCCGGTTCGGCGAGCTGTTCCTGCGCTGGAACTACATGGCGTCCATCTGCTGGAGCTCGTTCAGCCTGCTGATCCTGCTCGTGTTCCCGTTCAGCGCCACGCTGATCAGCCCGCTGCTCGGCCTGGTGGCGTTGCCGTACTTCCTGGCCATGGCGAGCGACCTGCGGTACTCCGGGTACAAGCGGATGGACGTGTTCCGGATCTACGGGTTCAACCTGATCCTGCTGCCGGTGAACCTGGCGGGCACGATCTCCTCGCTGTCCCAGGGCATTACCGCGTCCAAGGCCCCGTTCGCGCGCACCCCCAAGGTGCGGAACCGGACCGTGGCCCCGGCGTTCTTCGTGATCGCGCCGTACCTGCTCATCCTGCTGGCCGGGGGCACGCTCTACCTCGCCTACCGGCACCACCAGGTGGAGAACATGGCATACGCGGCCCTCAACGTGCTGCTCGCCGGGTACGCGATCAAATCGTTCATCGGGCTGCGCAACTCCGTGGTGGACGGCTGGATCCACCTCACCTCGCTGCTGTACAAGCCGGAGCGGCAGCGCCGCCAGCGGCTGCCCCGGCGGGTGCGCAAGGCACCGGCCCAGGTGACCCGGCCCGCGGACTGGCGCTCCGTGCTGGAAGTGGGCCTGACCGACACTGGCCAGTGGTCGATCGCGCCCATCCCGCGGGCCCCGGCCCAGCTGCCCCCCGCCGGGCACGGCGCCCCCGCCAGGCACGGGCCTGCCCCGGAGTACGGGCCCACCGCGGGTTACGGGCCTGCCGCGGGTCATGGTCCCGCCGCGGGTTACCGGCCTGCGGCCGGGCACAGGCTGCCAGCTGTCCCAGATACCGGTGGCCGGCCCGCGGTGCTGGCTGGCGCCCGCGGCCCGATAGCCGACGACCCGGTCGTGGTGCTCGGCGAGCCGCCGCGGCGGCGGCTGTCCGCGCTGCGCATCCTGGTCGCCCTGTGCCTGCTGGCCGGGCTGGGCGGCGGCGGGTACCTGATCGCGCGGAACCGGATCGAGGCGGCCGTCCCGGTCCGCCAGGCCTGGTTCGCGCCGTATGTGGACGTCACCCTGCCGCCCACCTACCAGTTCCAGGACGCGGCGGACGACCCGGCGCGGCAGACCATCCTGGGCTTCGTGGTCGCCGACCCCACCTCGGCCTGCACCCCCAGCTGGGGTGCGGTCTACACGCTGGCCCAGGCGGACCAGGCGGTCGCGCTCGGCTCGCGGATCGCCCAGGTGCAGCAAGAGGGTGCCGAGGCCATCGCGTCCTTTGGCGGCCAGGCGCACACCAGCCTCGACGTGAGCTGCACCAGCGTACCCACGCTCACCCGCGCCTACCAGTCGGTGATCGACTACTACCACCTGACCGCGATCGACCTGGACATCGAGGGCGCCGCGCTGGACAACTTCGCCGCGGAGCAGCGCCGGGCGGCCGCCATCGCCGCGCTGGAGCAGGCCGCGCGCACCGCGCACCGGCAGCTCAGCGTGTGGCTGACGCTCCCGGTCGAGCCGGACGGGCTGCAGGACAACGCGCTGTCGGTGATCGAGGCGATGCTGCGCGACCGGGCGTCGATCACCGGGATCAACATCATGGCCATGGACTTCACCCACCCGCCGGCCGCTGGGTCCAGCATGCTGACCGAGGTGCAAAGCGCGCTGACTGCCACCCACGTCCAGCTGGCCAGCTTGTTCCCACGGTTCGGGTTGCAGCTGAAGCCGGCCCAGATCTGGCAGCGGATCGGGGTCACCGTGATGATCGGCCAGAACAACATCTCCGGCGAGCGGTTCACCGTGCCCGACGCCCAGGGCCTGGCCGGGTTCGCCAGCCACAACCACCTCGGCCGGGTGTCCATGTGGTCGCTGAACCGGGACAGCCAGTGCGGGTCGGCGTTCCCGGAGAACGGGCTGCTGTCGAACACCTGCAGCGGGACCGCCCAGACCAGCCTGGAGTTCGCCCGGGTGTTCAGCCGGATCCACGGCCAGGCGTCCGCGAGCCCGGCCGACAACGTGCTGCTGCCGAAGGCCAACCTGAACCCGGCCGACGCGCCGTACCCGCAGTGGTCGCCGACCGCGTCCTACCCGCAGGGGTACAAGGTGGTCGAGAACGGCGAGATCTACCAGGCGAAGTGGTTCAACAGCGGCCAGGACTCGTCGGCTCAGGTGCAGTACGACTACCAGACGCCGTGGGAGTTGCTGGGGCCGGTGCTGCCCGGGGACCATGCCCCGGCCCGGCCCCATGTGCCCGCGGGTACCTATCCGGCCTGGTCACTGGGTACCGTGTACCGGGCCGGGAACAAGGTGCTCTACCAGGGCACGGCGTACCAGGCCAAGTGGGGCAACCAGGGGGTGTCCCCGGGGGCGGAGGCGGGCGACCCGTCCGGATCGCCGTGGCGGCCGCTGGTCCAGATCCCCGGTGAGCCCGCCAGCTGAACCAGAGCCAGCTGGACCAGAGCCAGCTGGACCAGAGCCAGCTAGACCAGAGGATGTGCGCGTGCCGGTACTGCCGCTGAACGAGGCGGCAGTCGCTACCCTGGCCGGCCTGGCCCGGTCCGCGCCGCCGCGGGCGGGCCGCACCACTGTGGTGTGCATCGATGGCCGGTCCGGGGCCGGGAAAACGGCGCTGGCCGCCCGGCTGGCTGCCGACCTGGACGCGGCCGTGGTGCACTTGGACGACATCTACCCCGGCTGGGACGGCCTGGCCGCCGGAGTCGCGCTGCTCGCGGGCCGCGTGCTCGAGCCGCTGGCCCGGGGCGAGCCTGCTCTGGTGCCCCGCTGGGACTGGCAGGCCGGGGCCTGGGCCGGACCGGCCCAGCTGGCCCCGCCGCGGGTGCTGATCGTCGATGGGGTCGGCGTCGCGTCCGCGGTGATCCGGCGGCACGCCAGCGTGACCGTGTGGCTGGAACTGGATGCGGCCGAGCGCCGCCGCCGGGCGCTGGCCCGGGACGGGGCCACGTACGAGCCGTACTGGGACCAATGGGCCGCCCAGGAGGACCGGCTGATCGCCGCGGAAGGCCTCCCGGCCGGAGTCAACCTGATCCTGGACGTAGCGGCCGGGGAGGTGAACATCAGGGGGGAGTAGCATGAACCCCGACAACACGGGAGCTCGGGCTGACCGGGCTGAGAGGGTGGCTGGCCACACGGCTTGCGCGCCACCGACCGTTGGAACCTGACCGGGTAATGCCGGCGTAGGGAGGCGACCGTGCGGCGCACGAATCTACTCGCGGCCCTGATCCTTGCCACCGTGACCGCCACCGTCCTGGCCGCGTGCGGCGCGGGCGGCAGCTCAGCCGTGGCCAGCGGTGGGAAGCCGGTCCAGGGCGGCACCGCGTACTTCGCCGAGCAGCCGCTGCAGCCGCCGACCTACATCTTCCCGCTGATCTCCGGCGAGAACTTCACCGTGGCCAACACGGCCGACTTCCAGACGCTGCTCTACCGGCCGCTGTACTGGTACGGGGATCAGGGCGGGACGTCGGTCGACTACCCGCTGTCGGTGGGCAACGCACCTGTTTTCAGCAACGAGAACCGCACCGTCACCATCACCCTCAAGCACTGGGTCTGGTCGGATGGGGAACTGGTCAGCGCCCGGGATGTCGGCTTCTGGATCAACCTGCTCAAGGCCAACAAGGCGGACTGGGCGTCGTACGTGCCCGGCGGGTTCCCGGACAACGTCGCGTCCTGGCAGGCGCTCAGCCCGGACACCATCCGGCTGCAGCTGACCGCTAGCTACAACCCGGCCTGGTACACCTACAACGAGCTGTCCCAGATCACCCCGCTGCCCATCGCCTGGGACCGGACCTCACTGGCCGCCCCGGCGCCGTCGCCGGGCGCGGCGAACCTGCCCGACACCACGGCCGCGGGGGCCAGGGCGGTGTACGCGTTCCTGGACGGCCAGGCCAGGAAGATCTCCGGGTACGCGGCCAGCCCGGTCTGGTCGATCGTGGACGGGCCGTGGCGGCTGTCCAGCCTGACCAGCAACGGGACCGCGACCTTCGTGCCCAACCCCAGGTACCCGGGGCCCCAGCGGCCACGGCTGGCGACGTTCGTTGAGCTGCCATTCACCAGTACGGCCGCGGAGTTTTCGGTGCTGAAGGCGGGGTCGGCCAGCGGCGGCCCGGGCAGTGCTGGCGCGGGCAGCGCGGGCCAGCAGGTCTCCGTCGGCTATGTCCCCGACAACGACCTGCCGCAGCAGCCCGCGCTGCAGCGGCAGGGGTACCGGCTGGTCAAGGACTTCACGTTCGGCTTCGACTATTTCGAGCCGAACTTCAACAATCCCCGGGTCGGGCCGATCCTGCGGCAGCTGTACTTCCGCCAGGCCTTCCAGCACCTGGTGGACCAGGAGGGGTGGATCCACGCCTACTACGGCGGGCTCGGCGTGCCGACCTACTCGCCGGTGCCGGCCCGCCCGGCCAACCCCTACTCCGACGCCCGGGCCGCGGTGAACCCGTACCGGTTCAGCGTGCCCGCGGCTCGGACGGTGCTCGCCGGGCACGGCTGGGCGGCCGGGCCGGGCGGGGTCCTCGCCTGCGCCCGGCCGGGGACAGGTGCTGCGGACTGCGGCGCTGGTATCAAGGCGGGCCAGCAGCTGAGCTTCACGCTGATGTACCCGAGCGGCCAGCCGTACACCGACGGCTCCATGACCGACCTGCAGTCCGTGGCCCGCCAGGCTGGGATCCAGATCTCGCTGGATGAGGTCACCTCGGCCACGATCGCGCAGACGATCGAGCCGTGCTCGCCCTCCTCGCCCGCCTGCAGCTGGGAGCTGGGCAACTACGGGGCGAGCTGGGTGTTCGAGCCCGACCATTACCCCAGCGGGGAGGAGATCTTCCAGACCGGCGCACTCGGCAACGTCGGCAACTACTCCGATCCGGCGGTGGACAAGCTGATCACCGCCACCACCACCGCGCCCGCGGCCAGCGCCCCGGCCGCGCTGGACGCCTACGCCGACCAGGTCCGGCTGCAGCTGCCGGACTTCTGGCAGCCGAGCCCGGGCAGCCTGGACACGGTCGCGTCCAACCTGGCCGGGTACGTGCCCAACGCGTACGGCTTCATCAGCCCCGAAGAGTGGTACTTCACGAAGGGCTGACCCGGGGTGACCGGTTACATCGTCCGGCGGATGGCCCAGGCCGTGGTTGTGCTGGCCGGGGTGACCGCGGTGACCTTCCTGCTCGAGCACCTGATCCCGGGCAGCCTGGCCCGGGCCATCCTCGGCCCGCGGGCCAGCCCGGCCGCGATTGCGGCGTTCAACCAGGCCAACGGGCTGGACCAGCCCGCTGGTCGTGCAGTACTTCACCTTCCTCGGCCGGCTCGCCCGCGGCGACCTGGGCTACTCCTACCGGCTGAACCAGAGCGTGGACTCGCTCGTGCTGCACCAGCTGCCGGACGACCTGGTCCTGGTCGGGACCGCGCTGGTGCTCGCGCTGGCCATCGCGATCCCGCTGGGCATCGCCCAGGCGACCCGCCGCAACCGGCCGCTCGATCACCTGGCCACCGGGGCCGCGTTCGCGCTCTACTCGATGCCGTCCTACTGGCTGGCGCTGCTGCTCATCGCCGGGCTCTCGGTCGGGATCCGGGCGTTCCCGCCGGAGGCGCCGCAGGCGTCCGGGCTGGCCGGGCTGCTCGCTGATCCGCGGGCGCTGGTGCTGCCGGTGCTCACCCTGACCCTGATCAACGTGGCGCTGTTCAGCCGCTACCAGCGCTCGGCTGCCATCGACACGCTGGCCGAAGACTACGTGCGGGTGGCCCGGGGCAAAGGGCTCCCGGAGCGGCTGGTGCTGAGCCGGCACGTGCTCCGCAACTCGCTCGTCCCGGTCACCACGCTCGTCGGCCTGTCCCTGCCGGCCGTGCTGACCGCCGGGCTGATCGTCGAGTACGTGTTCAACGTGCCCGGCATCGGCCTCACCTACTACACCGCCGCGGTGAACGCTGACTACCCGGTCGAGCTGGGCATCACCGTGCTGGTCGGGGCGGCCACCGTGGCCGGCAACCTGCTCGCCGACCTGGCCTACGCGGTGCTCGACCCGCGGGTCCGCTATGCGGAGCCCCGGTGAACGCCTTCTTCCGGCACCGGCTCGGCCTGATCAGCCTGGCGCTGATCGGCGGGCTGGTGCTGTTCTGCTTCCTCGGGCCGCTCGTCTACCACACCGACCAGCTGCACACGAGCATCCAGCTCACGAACCTGCCGCCGGGCGCCGGGCATCCACTAGGCACGGACAGCAACGGCTATGACATCCTCGGCCGGCTGATGGTCGGCGGCCGCAGCTCTCTGGAGATCGGCCTGGCCGTGGCCGTGCTGGCCACGGTCATCGGGGTGGCATGGGGGACAGTAGCCGGGTTCGCCGGGGGACTGGCCGACGCGGTCATGATGCGGGTGGTGGACGTGGTGCTGGCCATTCCCGCGGTCTTCCTGCTGGTTTATCTGTCGTCCGTATTCCGGCCCACCTTGCTGCTGCTGATCGTGGTGATCTCGGCGCTGTCCTGGCTGGGGCCGGCCCGGCTGGTCCGCGGCGAGACGCTGTCCCTGCGCACCCGGGAGTTTGTCGGCGCGGTCCGGGTGATGGGCGGCCGCCCATCCCGGATCGTGCTGCGCCACCTCGTCCCGAACGCGCTCGGCGTGATCGTGGTCAGCGCCACCTTCCAGGTCGCCGACGCGATCATCTTGCTGGCCACGCTGAGTTTCCTCGGCTTCGGGCTGCCGCCGCCCGCCGCGACCTGGGGCGGGATGCTATCCCAGGGCACCACGTACCTGCTGGACGGGTACTGGTGGCAGGTGTACCCGGCCGGGCTGATCATCATGATCACCGTGATCGCGTTCAACTTCGCCGGGGACGCGTTGCGGGACTCACTGGACGCACGGCTGCGAGCCCGCTGACTCGGCGCAGCGGGCTGGCGCGGCTGTCTCCAGCCCGGCTTCCGCGGCGGCGGCCGCGGGCCCGGCTTCCCCGGTGGCGGCCGTCGGCCCGGTTTCCCTGGTGGCGGCCGTCGGCCCGGTTTCCCCGGTGGCGGCCGCGGGCCCGGCTGGCCGGAGCAGGGTCGCCGCCAGGACGAACCCGGCTGCGATGAACGCCGCGCCCACCCCGAACGCCAGGTGGTAGCCGCTGGCGAGGGCGGCGACGGTGGGGACGTGCGGGTCGGCCAGCTGGCTGGTGTGGGTCAGCTGGCTGGTGCGGCCGGCGGCCAGCGTGGCCAGGATGGCCACGCCGAGCGCGCCGCCGACCTGCTGGGTGGTGTTGACCAGGCCCGAGGCCAGCCCGGAGTCGGCCGGGGCGGCGCCGGACATGGCCAGCATGGTGATCGCGGTCAGGGCCAGCCCCGCGCCGGTGCCCAGGACGATCATGACCGGCAGCAGGAACACTGCGTAGTTGCCGTGCAGCGGGGCCCGGGTCAGCGCGGCCAGCCCGGCGGCGAGCAGCGGCATGCTGACCAGCAGGACGGCCCGGGCGCCGAACCGCAAGCACAGCCGGGCGGCCCCGCCCACCGAGATCAGCCCGATGACCACAGTGATCGGCAGGAAAGACAGGCCGGTCTCGGCCGGGTCATAACCCAGCACCCGGCGCAGATAGAGCGGAATCACGAACTGGAACCCCAGCATCCCCGCCACCATCAGGGCCTGGATCAGGTTGGCCGCGCCGATGCTGCCCGTCCGGATGATGCGCAGCGGCATCAAGGGCCGGGCCGCCCGCGCCTCGCGGACACCGAACGCGGCCAGCAAAGCCGTGGCCGCCCCGCCGTAGCCCAGCGTGTGCGCGGACAGCCAGCCATAACCGGCCGCTTCGACGATCGTGTACACCCCGAGCATCAGGGCCGCGGTGACCAGGATGGCCCCGGCCACGTCAGCGCCCGCGCGGAGCCCGAGGCCGCGGTCGGGTGCGATCAGCCGGCTGGCCGCGGCGATGGCCACGATGCCGACCGGCACGTTGACATAGAAGATCCAGTGCCAGCTGGCCACCTGGGTGAGCAGCCCGCCGGCCAGCACCCCCACGGACGCGCCCGCCGCGCCCGCGAAGCTGTACATGGCGATCGCCGTGGCCCGCTCCCGCGGCTCCGGGAACGCGGCCACGATCATGCCGAGGATCACCGCGGAGGTCAGTGCCGCCCCCGCACCCTGCCCGAACCGCGCGGCGATCAGCATCCCCTGGCTGCTGGAACTGCCGCACAGCAGCGAGGCCGCGGTGAACACCGCCAGCCCGGCCAGGAAGATCCGCTTGCGCCCGGCCAGGTCGCCGAGCCGCCCGGCCAGCAGCAGCAGGCCGCCGAACGGGATCAGGTAAGCATTGACCACCCAGGCCAGGTTGGCGGGGGAGAAGCCCAGGTCGCCCTGGATCGACGGCAGCGCCACCGTCACGATGGTCCCGTCCAGAATGATCATCAGCATCCCGGAGCAGAGCACCACCAGGGTCAGCCACCGCGACCGGTCCGCAGGCTCGGAGCGGCCGCTAAGGTCGCCGTGCTCGGGCCGACTGCCGCGTTCAAGCCGGCCGCCGTGTTCGGGCCGATGGCTGTACCTCGGCTGGCCGTCGTGCTTGGCCTGGCCGTCGTGCTTGGCCTGGCCGCTGTGCTCAAGTTGGTTGCCCTGCTTAGCCTGGTTGCCCTGTTCGGGCTGGTTGCGGTGCACTGGCTGGCCGCCCTGCTCAGCCGGGGGGTGGGCCTGGTTCATTGCGTCGCCTCCAGTTCGCCCGGCAGGTCAGCCGGGCGTCAGAAACGACTGTAACAGATCGTCTATTAATGGACGATCTACTTTAGGACTATCTGGACCGGCCCGTCCCGTGCTGGCCCGTCCCGTGCTGGCCCGTCCCGTGCTGGCCCGTCCCGTGCTGGCCCGTCCCGTGCTGGCCCGTCCCGTGCTGGCCCGTCCCGTGCTGGCCCGTCCCGTCGCCGGCCCGTCCCGTGCTGGCCCGTCCCGTGCTGGCCTGCGGTCATGGCAGCGGCCTGTGCACCCGCCGGGCAGGTCAGCGGCCGGGACAGCGGTCAGTACACACGCGCCGGGAGCTGACCCCGGTACTCCCAGCCTTCTTGCCAGGTGAAGTCCTGCTCGGTTAGGCCTTCGAGCGGGACGCCGCGAATGAAGTGGTCCAGGCCCCATCGGGTGGCGACGTGACCGATGACGAGGATCCGCTGCCCATTCCAGCGCAGTGGCAGGTCGCTGAGAAACCGGCCGACGCGGGCAACAGCCTGCCGCCAGCTCTCCCCGCCCGGGTAGGGGTGATCCAGGTGCTCGCGTCGGCCAGCGTGCAGATCTGCCACGGGCATCCCGTTGCGCTGCCCGTAGTCGCATTCGCGTAGTCTCAAACACCAACTCGATGGCCACCAGCCCACCCTACGAACGGCGTCCCGCGGCACGCCCCATGCGCCCGGTGACGGGTCGGTGAAGAGCGTCCGCGATCGGCGGCCGGTCAACGACGACAGCGGCCGGAGCGACCGGTCGACGATGCTGATGGGCGCAGCGGCACTGGTCTAGCTGGCCCGGGCGGCAGTGGTCTGGTGGCCCGGGCGGCAGTGGTCTGGCTGGCCCGGCCCGGCCGGGCGCCTCCTAGCTGGCCCGGGCGGCGGCACGCCTCCGCGGCGGCCGGACCTGCTGGGCCGGGGTGGCCAGGCGGCCGCTGGCCAACCGGCTCAGCGCGGCCATGAACGCCTGCCGCTCGTCATTGGGCAGGACGGAGAGGACGTCAGCGTAGATCCCGGCCACGATCTCACTGGCCTCGGCCACGATCCGCTGGCCCTGCTCGGTAACGGCCACGATCCGGGCCCGCCGGTCGGCAGGGGACGGTCTCCGCTCAGCCAGCCCGGCCCGTTCCAGCGCATCGAGCGTCACCACCATGGTGGTCTTGTCCAGGGCGGCCTCGTTAGCGAGCCGGATCTGGGTCAGGTCGCCGGGCAGCGCCTTGGACAGCACGCAGTAATCGCGCTGCGAAATGCCGAGGCTGGCCAGGCCAGCGATGAGTTCGGTCTCCAGCGTGCGGCTGACCTGGACGAGCAGGCCCATGAGGTCAACGGAGACCTCCGTAGGGGCGGTAGCAGCCATGTCCCCAGCCTACCAAGAAAGTCTGTAACCAGATAATCCGCCGACGGATCGATTTGTCGCCGACTGTTCCCCGGCCTCGCCCATGCTGGGGCTGATGCCCGCTCGCCCTGCCCACCCCGCCTGCCTGCCCGCGCCGCTTCGCCTGCCTGCCCGCGCCCGCCCCGCCGCAGCCGGACGCCGGACACGGCTCCACCCGGACCGCGACACAGTTTCACCTGGACATAGCACGGATTTGGCACCGACATTTCCGGTCAAAACAGACTGATCATGGGTCAAACTCGTACTAAGTGGTCCTTGGCATTGATCAGCGTGGCTGGTGATGCTGATGTTGCGGCCAACGTGACAAGGGAGCGGTGCGGTGCGTCCGGCTGGGCGGAGCCGTGGCCTCGCTGGCCCAGGACACGGCTCGGACGGCGGTCAGCTGGGGCTGAAGTGCCGGCGAAGGAAGCTGAGCTTGGCCAGGAAGTGCCGGGTGCCGCCGCCCTCGTGCCCGTTGAACGGGTAGACCGCGATGTCCTTGGGCCCGGCGTAGTGGTTGAAGGCCGCGAAGACCGTGGACGCCGGGGTGATCTCGTCGATGAGGCCGACCGAGAACAGCGCGGGCCGGGCGACCCGCTTGGCGTGGTTGACCACGTCGATGTAGGACAGCGTGCGGAACACCTGCTCGACCCGGTCCTGGTGCACCCCGCAGTACTCGATGAGTTCGGCGTACGGGTGGGCGTCGGTCATCTCCACCGCGCGCTGGAAATGGGCGAGAAACGGCACGTCCGGCAGGGTCGCCACGACGTCGCCAGAGAGGTGGGCGGCGGCGATGGCCAGCCCTCCGCCCTGGCTCGTGCCGGTGGTGACGACGGGGCGGCCCGTGGCGGCTGGATGTGCGCGCGCCGCGTTCGACCGCCCGCGCCGCGTCAACGAACAGCCGGGTGTAGTAGTGCGTGTGCGGGTCGGCGATCCCGCGGGTGAGGAAGCCGCGGGTGCTCGGCGCACCGTTGTCGCTGGGGTCGGGCGTGTCGGCGCTGCGCCATCCGCCGCCCTGGCCGCGAGTGTCCATGACCAGGTGCGGATAGCCAGCGCAGCTCCAGGTCAGCCAGTCGAACGGGTCGCCACGGCCACCCGAGTAACCGATGTACTCGACGATGAGCGCACTATCCGGCGTGACCGCGTGCGGCAGTAGCAACCACGCTTTCACCGGGTCGCCGCCGTAGCCGGGGAACGTCACGTCGAACACATCGGCGTGCCGGGCCGGGGTGTCGGCTTGGGCGAACACCGGCTCGGCGGCGTGCGCGGCCGCGGCGGTCAGCTCCGCGGACCAGAACTCGTCGAAGTCGCCGGGCTCCTCGACCTCAGGCCGGTACTGGTGCAACTCGGGCAGAGAGAGATCACGGAGCACGGAAACCTCGCGGCCAGGTCAGCGGGCGGGTGGGTCGGGCGGGCGGAGTCAGGCAGGTCAGCGGCCGGAGTCAGGCAGGTCAGCGGATGGGCGGGGTCAGGGCCGGATCAGCGGATCGGGCGGGTAGCCGGGCCGGGGCGGCGCAGCCGCTCAGGTGGCTGGGCCGAGCGTGATCTCCGGGTACATTACCCGGTCGAAGCCGACCTCCCGGGCCGGGCCGGTGAGCGTGCAGTTAAGTGTCGCGCGGATGTCCGCACTCGACGCGCCGATCCGCAGTTCGACCCCGCCCGGGTCGACCTGGCGGCAGCCGGATCGCCCGGTGTAGCAGGTAAGGTCCGCGTGCAGGCTCATCTGCACGGCCCTGGCCTCGCCCGGGGCCAGGGCCACCCGGGCCGCGGCGATCAGCTGCTGCACCGGGCGGGCCACCTCAGCCACTGGGTCGTGCAGGTACACCTGGACCACCTCGGTGGTGGCGAGGTCTGTGTCATTCCGGAGCGTCACCGCGAGCTGGCAGGAACCATCCGTTGGCCACTGCGCCGCGGACCGCAGGGTCACCTCGGCCCAGGTGGCTGGGGCGTAACTCAGGCCATGCCCGAACGGGTAGACCGGCGTCGGGTTCACGGTGCTGACCTCGTTGAGCTGGCCCAGGCGTGCGGTGAGGTAGCCGGTCGGCTGGGTCGCCCCCGCTGCCGGGAAGCTCACCGGAAGCCGGCCGGAGGGGTTGACCCGGCCGCTGAGCACGTCCGCGAGGGCCGCCGCGCCCTCCTCGCCCGGGAAGAACCCGCAGACCGCGGCAGCCAGCCGGTCCACCTGGCGGGTCAGTTCGTAGGGGCGCCCGACCAGCAGCACCAGGACCACCGGCGTGCCCGTGGCCAGCAACGCCTCCAGCAGCTCCGACTGCCGCCCGGGAAGCTGCAGGTCTGGTGCGTCGCAGCCCTCCCCGGAGGTGCCCACCCCGAACAGCCCGGACTCGTCCCCGAGTACGGCGACGCAGACGTCGGCATCGGCCGCCACCTGGGCCGCGGCGGCGATGCCGGCGTCGTCGCCGCCCAGTACCGGGCAGCCCTGCGCATAGCAGACGGCGTACCCGGCCGGGTCAGCGCGCAGCGTGTCCAGCACGGTCGCGATCCCGATGCCGAGCGGCAGGCCAGGATGATGGACCCCGACGTGCCGGGGGAAGGAGTAGCAGCCGAGCATTGCGCTGGCCGCGGCGGCCCGCGGCCCGACCACGGCGACCCGCTGCCCGGCGGTGAGCGGCAGCACGCCCTCGTTGCGCAGCAGCACGATAGACCGGTGCGCCATCTCCAGCGCCAGCGAACGCTCGTCGTCGGAGTCCAGGGTCTCGCCGTCGGCCAGCTCCGGCTCCGGCGTCCAGCCCTCATCCAGCAGGCCCAGCTCGCACTTTTGCTGGAGCACCCGGGCCACCGCCCGGTCGACCAGCCTGATGTCAATGGTCCCTGACTCGACGGCGCGGCGCAGCGGCTCGCCGTAGCAGTCCACCGTCGGCAGTTCCACGTCGATTCCGGCCCGTAGGGCCTGCCTTGCGGCCTCGGCGGGGGTCCCGGCCACCCCGTGCAGCGTGCGCAGGAATGACACGGAGAAGTAGTCGGACACCACCGTGCCGGTGAAGCCGTAACGGCCGCGCAGCCGGTCGGTCAGCAGGGTGGCGTCCGCAGTCGGCGGCACCCCGTCCAGATCAGCATAGGAGCTCATCACCGAGCGGGCGCCCGCGCGCAGGGCCATCTCGAACGGCGGCAGCAGCACGTCGGCGAGTTCCCGCGGCCCGATCGAGACTGGCGCCATGTTCCGCGCGCCCCGCGAGGCGGAGTAGCCAACGAAGTGCTTGAGCGTGGCGACCACGCCCGCGGATTCGATGCCGCGCACGTATGCGCTCCCGATCATGCCGACCAGATACGGGTCCTCGCCGATGGTTTCCTCGACCCGCCCCCAGCGCAGATCACGGACCACGTCGAAGACCGGCGCCAGGCCCTGGTGCACGCCGAGCCGGCGCATCACCCGCCCGATCTGCGCGCCCATCCGCTCGATCAGCCCGGGGTCGAAGCTCGCCCCCCAGCAGAGTGGCGACGGGTACACGGTCGCCTGCCAGGCCGCCAGCCCGGTCAGGCATTCCTCGTGCACCATGGCGGGGATGCCGAGCCGCCCGGCGGCCATGATCTGGCGCTGGCTGCTGGCCACCGCGCGGGCGCCCTCGGCGGGGCTGATCGGCGCGGTGCCGTACGGCCGAGTCAGCTGCCCGATCCCGTCGCTGATCAGCGTCTCCCAGGCTGCGGTAGGAGCGGTGAAGTCATGCTGATGCGGCGCGACGGTGCCGCTGGTCGCATCGATGTTCACCCAGACGCCGGAGAGCTGGGCGATCTTTTCCTGGACAGTCATCCGGGCGAGCAGATCCTGTACCCGGTCCGCGGGCGGGACGGCGGGGTCGCGCCAGGTTTCGGTGGAGAGGCTGCGCTCAATGGTCACGTGCGATCCGTCCGTCGTCCAGGTGAGTCAGCGCGGTGGTGTCAGCCAGCGGTGGGTGGTGTCAGCCAGCGGGAGGTGGCCGGGCTGCGCCCATCGCGCTCGCGAATGTGACGAACGGGGCTGGGCGCACGCCTGGAGAATAGCGCTATAAAACGTTATCGACAACGATTGACATTGCTTGCCGCCGGGGTCACCGCTCTCCGGCGAGCCAGGCAGAGCGGGCCGACGCGGCCCACCAGGGATGACGCTGGGCGGGATCGTGCCAGCCCCCGTACCAGGGCCGGGCTGATCAAACCAGCAGCCGTTCCTGGACACCGCCTTAGTCCTGGACATCGCCGTAGTCCTGTCCCGTGTACTCGAACCAGTCGAAGTCCGCGACGCTGGCTGAGGGGCGGCCGTTCCCGCTGGCATACATGCCGGGGTAGACCCCGGTGAAGTCGCCCACGGCCGCGGGGCTGAGCATCCGCAGGGTGGCCGCGACAGGCCGCCGGACGGGCGCACCCCGTCCAGCGCGAGCTGACCCGGCCGGTCGATGACATGGCTGGCCAGCTGCCAGTTCACCAGGTCCCTGCGGTGGTAGACGGGAAGCCCGGGGAAGTACTCGAAGGTCGAGGTGACCAGGTAATAGCCCGCGCCGACCCGGCAGATGCTCGGGTCGGGATGCGAGCCGGGCCGGATCGGGTTACGCGCGCGGCTGGTCAACGGGGATGGCCCCGCAGGGGTTGCGTGGTATGGCGGGTGATGAGCGTGGTGGGAAGAGTGATGTGAGTGGTGTCGGGGGTCCGGCCGGCGATGAGTTCCAGCAGGAGCCGGATGGACTGTTCGCCCATCTGCTGGATGGGCTGGTTGACGGTGGTCAGCGGCGGGGTGGCCAGGGCGGACTCGGGAATGTTGTCGAAGCCGACGATGGACAGGTCGCTGGGGACGCTGTGGCCGAGGTCGGTGGCCGCGGTCATGGCGGCGATGGCGGAGACGTCGTTGGCGGCGAAGATGGCCGTGGGCGGCTCCGGGAGCCCAAGCAGGTAACGCGTGGCGGCGGCGGAGGCGTCAGGATCGTAGTCGCCCGCGGCGATCAGGTCCTCGGGGACGTCGATCCCCGCTGCGGCCAGCGCCTGGCGATAGCCGGTCTCGCGGAGCTGGGCCGACTGGAGGTCAGGGCGGCCGGTGATCATGGCGATCCGGCGGTGGCCGAGGTCGATCAGGTGACTGGTGGCGAGGTGGCCACCGCGGAGGTTGTCCGAGTCGATCGTGGGCAGGTCGGACTGGCCAGCATGCGGGTCGATGGCCACGATCGGGGCGCCGTAGTTGACGTTGACCACGGTGGGGGTGACGAGGATGGCGCCGTCGATGAGGGTGCCGGACAGGCGGGAGAGGTAGCGGCGTTCCCAGCCGGGCCGGTCGGCGGCGTGCCCGCCTGCCGAGTACACGACCATCTCGTACCCGGATCCGCGGATCGCGTGGGCGGCCCCCTTGAGCAGTTCAGCGGAGAACGGCTCGAGATCGGCGACGAGGATGCCGATGACGTTCGTGCGGTGATTGCGCAGGCTCTGCGCGACCAGGCTGGCTTCGTAACCGAGGTCGTCGATGACGGCCTGGACCCGGGCGGTGGTGGCGGCGGCCACACCGTAACGGCCGTTGATGACTTTGGAGACGGTGGCGACAGACACGCCAGCGCGGGCGGCGACGTCACGGATGGTGACCCGGGGGGTGGTGTCCACGCGGGGAGGATAGCGCTATAAAACGTTATCGACAACGATTGACATCTTGAGAACTGACGCGCAAAACTTTCCGGCGGGCCCGGCTGGTGTCCAGTTGGAACTCAGCCGGGGCCGCGTCCGGTTGGAACTCAGCCGGGGCCGCGTCCGGGCGACGAGGTCCGGGCGGCCTCCTCGGGAGTTGGCCATGCGCAGCATGCGGAGGTGCGCGGGCCCGGCTCGCGCCCGTCTGGTGAGCCTAGCCGGTGTCCCGGATATCCAGTCGCGTCCCGCGACCACCCGAAGTTACTCCTGCGGCGCCGTGCGGCGGCCCGTGCTGGCGTCCCGCAGGCAGGCTTACCGGTCGCTGGCCTGCCCACCCCCCGTCGGCTGGCTTGCCGACCGCTGGCCTGGCCCGGCGTCCCGCAGGCAGGCTTACCGGTCGCTGGCCTGCCCGGCGTCCCATTGGCTGGCTTTGCCGCCCGCTCACCGGCTGGCCTGCCGCCAGTACCGCCGGACGGCCCGCCGCTAGTCCCCAGACAGCCTGCTGTACGTCCCGGCCGGCGGGCTGCCGTCCGCTGGCCTTCCAGACGCTGTCCTGCGCCCCGGCTCCCACCCCCTCCCCGGGGCGCAGGACAGCTCCTCCACGACCAGGAACCGTCTCTTTGACCACGTGTTCGCCGGCGCGTGGAGCCCTCCGGCGTTCATGAAGACCAATGACTCGGTGGACAACGGCGGCACGCTCTGCGGGGTACCCGGGGCGACCTGCGCCAGCGGCGACTGGCGTCAGGCCGACGCGAACTACAGCCCGTTCGCCCGGCCCGGCGCCGTCCGCATCGGCGCCAGCACCGCCGACGGGAGCCCCGACCTGACCGCGTTCCGGAACACCGATGGCTCGCTGGCCATCGTGGCGCTGAACACCGCCACCACCGCCGCCTCGGTCACGTTCTCGCTCGCTGGCACCGGGGTCCGCGACGGCGCGGCGGCCGTCCCCTACCTGACCGATGCCGCCAGCACCGTCGCGGCGCAGCCGGGCATCCCCGTGCCCGGTGGGGTCTTCTCCGCCATGCTGCCCGGCCGCTCCCTGGTCAGCTACGTCATCCCCGGCCCCCGCGGCGCGCAGTGACCAGGCGGTGACCAGGCAGGAGCCAGCCCGGGCCAGCCGGGACCGGCCGGAGCGCCGAGAATACCTCTATAAAACGTTATCGACAACGATTGACATAGCCGGACCCAAAGGGCGAAACTCTCCGGCAAAGCCCAGGTTGGCCAGGTTCGGAACCCCCAGCCAATGTCGTCAGGAGATGACCAGCATGCGCAGCACCGGAAGTGCGCCGCTGTTGCCATGGCAGCGACCGCAGCGCTTGCCCTCGCCGCCTGCGGCGGCAGCAGCGGCTCGACCAGCAGCAGTTCCTCCTCAGGGAACAGCCACGTCACCCTCACTTGGTGGACCAACGCCACGTCCGGCGACCTGAAGACCGTCTGGGCCCAGGCTGCCACCGCGTTCCACAAGGCCCACCCGAACGTCACGATCCAGGTCGAGCCGATCCAGAACGAGGCCTTCACCACGAAGGTCCCGGCGGCACTGGCCTCGAACAACCCACCCGACATCTACCAGCAGTGGGGCGGCGGCCAGGAGGCCAGCCAAATCCCGTCCGGCAAGGTGACCAACCTGACCAACCTGACCTCGGGCTGGATCAGTGAGGTCGGCAGCGCGGCCGCGGGCTGGCAGGTGGCCGGCAAGCAGTACGGCGTCCCTTATGACCTGCACACAGTGGGCTTCTGGTACCGCAAGGACCTGTTCGCCAAGGCAGGTATCACCAGCCCGCCAGCCACCCTGACCGACCTCAACACCGACATCGGCAAACTGAAGCAGGCCGGCATCACGCCCGTCGCGGTGGGCAGCAAGGACAGGTGGCCGGACGCGTTCTGGTGGGAGTACTTCGCGCTCCGCGAATGCTCCACGGCAACCCTCAAGTCCGCGATGAAGTCGGTCAACCTGTCCGCACCGTGCTTCACGAAGGCGACCACGGCCATGACCGCGTTCATGAACACCAAGCCGTTCCAGGCCGGCTTCCTCGGCACACCAGCCCAGGTCGGGGCGGGCAGCTCGGCCGGCATGGTCGCTAACGGCAAGGCCGCGATGGAGTTGCAGGGCGACTGGGACCCTGGAGTCATGGCGCCGCTCACCTCAGGCACCAGCCTCAACGCAAACCTCGGCTGGTTCCCGTTCCCGGCTGTCCCCGGGGGAGCCGGTGATCCCACAACCGTCCTGGGTGGCGGTGACGGCTTCTCCTGCACGACGGGAGCGGCGGAACCGGCCTGCGCCCAATTCCTGCAGTACATCGACAGCACCCCGGTGCAGGCCAAGGTGGTCGGGGCCAATGTGGGCCTGCCGGCCAACCCGGCCGCCTCGTCCGCACTGACCCTCCCGGCGCTGAAGCAGGTGCTGACCTACAACCACGCGGCGCCCTACATCCAGACCTACTTCGATATCGCCTTCCCGACCAATGTGGGCCAGGCTCTGGACACCGCGATTGCCAACTACTTCGCGGGGCAGGGTTCCGCGCAGTCCATCATCAGCGCGGTCAGCCAGGCCAAGGCGACCGGCTAGACACTACGGCTCCGGCGCGGCCGCGCAGCCGGAGCCGTAGCCCGCTCGCCCGGCCGGCTGCAGCCGCAGCCGGCCGGGCTACGGGCAGGTAGCACGGGCCGGCCACACGGGCAGATAGCGCGCAGCCCGGCCACGCTGGGCCGGCCACGCTGGGGTGGAGGAGGTTGGAATGGCCGTAACCCGCGGCGAGGACGTCAACATCGACCCGGAACAACTGCTGTTCGGGCCGGCCGAGCGCGGCAGGCGAGCCGGGCCGGGGCTGCGCCGGAACCTGGAGCTGACTCTGCTCCTGGCCCCCGCGCTGCTGCTGTTCGTCGGCTTCGTGCTGCTGCCCATCGTGTTCGCCGCCTACTACGGGATGTACCGGTGGACCGGCTTCGGCGGGCTCGGCCCCTTCGCGGGCCTGTACAACTACCGGCTGGTGCTGTCCGACCCAGTATTCCGGGAGTCGTTCGAGCACAACGTGATCATCGTGGTGGCGTCGATCGTCATCCAGCTCCCGCTCGGCCTGGGCATGGCCCTGCTGCTCAACCGTAGGATCCGGGGCCGGGGATTCCTGCGCACGCTCGCGTTCGCCCCGTACGTCCTGCCGCCCGCCACCACGGCGGTCATGTGGCTGCTGCTGCTCCAGCCAGGTGGTTTCACCGACCAGGTGCTGAAGAGCATCGGCCTGGGCGGGCTGATCCAGCTATGGCTGGCCAACATCCATCTGGTGCTCTACACCATGATCGTCGTGCTTACCTGGCAGTACTTCGGCTTCGCGATGATCCTGCTACTGGCCGGCCTGCAGGGGATCCCCCGCGAGCTGCACGAGGCGGCTGCCATCGACGGGGCCACCGCGTGGGGGTCCGTCAGGCACATCACGCTGCCGCTGCTCGGCCCGACGATCAGGGTCTGGCTGTTCCTGACCATCATCGGCTCGCTCCAGGTATTCGACCAGGTATGGATCATGACCGGGGGCGGCCCGGCCAACGCGTCGAGCACGATGGTGACCTACGACGTGCTCGCGGGTTTCCGGAGCAATGAATTCGGCTACGGCAGCGCGGTGGCCGTGGTCATCTTCCTCATCTGCTTCATCTTCGCCCTGCTGTACCAGCGCTTCGTGCTGCGCCGCGACACCGCCGGCGCCCTGACCCGCGCGGTAGGGTGACGCCGGTGTCCGCAACGGTACAAGCCCGGCAGCTGCCCGGTCCGCTCCGGCAGCAGCGCCGGCGCAGGAACTCGTTGCTCACCCCGGCCACCTACCTGGTGGCGCTGCTGCTGGTGGGGATCATCCTGGTCCCGTTGCTGTTCGTGTTCCTGGATGGCTTCAAGAGCAACGCACAGATCAACAACTCGGCCACCGGGCTGCCGCACCCGTGGGTGTGGCACAACTACGCCGTCATCCTCACCTCCTCGGCGTTCTGGCAGCCGCTGGAGAACAGCGTTCTGATCGCAGCGGTGGCCACCGGCCTGGTGCTCGTGTTCGGCTCGACGGCCGCGTTCGCGCTGTCCCGCTACGCGTTCAAGGGACGCGAGGGGCTGTTCCTGCTGTTCGCCGTCGGGCTGCTGTTCCCGATCGGCGCGGCAGCACTGCCCCTGTACCTGATGGAGGACAAGATCGGGCTGCTCGACAACCCGCTTGGCGTGGCGTTGCCCGAGGCCGCGTTCGCGCTTCCGCTCACGATCGTGATCCTGCGGCCGTTCATGCGCGCCATTCCCGGCGAACTCGAGGACGCCGCCGTGGTGGATGGCGCCACCCGGATCCAGTTCTTCCTGCGCATCCTGCTGCCGCTGTCCCGGCCCGCGCTGGTCACGGTCGCGGTGCTGGCCTTTGTGCAGAGCTGGAACCAGTACCTGCTCCCGCTGCTGGTGTTCACCAGCACGCAGCGCTTCACCCTGCCGCTCGCCGTGGCCAACTTCCAGACCCAGTACGCGCAGAACACCGCGAGCATCCTCGCGTTCACCGCGCTGTCCATGCTGCCCACGCTGGGCTTCTTCCTCTTTGCTCAGCGGCATCTGGTCGGCGGGTTCACCGGCGCGGTCAAGGGCTGACCCGCGGGGCCGCCCCCAGGCCCGCGCTGGCCGGGCCCGTACCGCCTCCCCTTCCCTCGCCGCCTGCGGGCCGGGCATGCTCACGCTCCCGCCTCGGCGGTGGCCGGGCGCGCCTGCGGCGATCTGAGCCGAAAGTCCCTCGCGGACGGGCAGATCGTCCCTAGGGGCGCCGGGCCGGGGTGGCGGACCGTAGGGGTAGGGGAGGAGGGTGGCGTGAGACGAGCAGCCGCATCAGGCCCGGCAGCCCGCCGATGGCTGCGCGGGCTGTGGCCGGATGACAACCCGCTCCGGCGCCGGGCCGACCGGGTCGAAGCGTGGATCGTCGGCGGGCTGCTCGCCGCGTTCCTGCTCTGCGGACCGCTGGCCGCGGTCCTCGCCGGATATTACGCGAGCGCGTTCGCCCTCCGGGTGGCACGGGACCAGCAAGCGGCCTGGCGTCAGGTCCCCGCGGTCCTGCTCGCCAACGCCCCCGCGTCGGATGAATTCTCCTATAGCGGGGTGGCGCTTTCGATGGTGCGCGCCCGGTGGACCGCCCCGGACGGGGTGCGGCGCACCGGGAGCATCCCGGTGCTGCCCGGCGCCCGGGCTGGCAGCACGGTCCAGGTCTGGGTGGACGCCTCCGGCCAGCTGACCGACCCACCGCTGCGCCCCGATCAGGTGACCGGGCAGAGCGTGCTCGCCTCGGTGTGCGCGCCCATCATCGTGGGGCTGGTTCTGCTGGCGGCGGGCGGGCTCGTGCACAGCGTGGTGGACCGGCGCCGGATGGCCGCCTGGGACGCCGACTGGCAGGCCACCGGCCCGCGCTGGACCCGCCTGCGCTGACCCGCCGACGCCGACCCGGCTGCGCTGACCCGGCCGCGCTGACCTGCCGACGCTGACCTGGCCGCGGCGTCCTCACGCGGTGGCTGGGACTCCTGTCATCGCGGCATTGACCACGACCACAGGGCACGGCGCATGGCACAGGCAGGCCCGGGCCACCGGCCCGATGCCGTCCAGCATGCTGTTGCTGGCGCTGCCCAGCACCAGCAGTTCCGCGCCTGCGGCGTGGTCGAGCAAGACCCGGGCGGCCAGCCCCTCGCTGGTCTGCACAGCCACCGGGACCGGCGACGCCAGGCTGACCGCCGAGCGGGCGGCCTCCTCCAGCCGGGCCACCTCCGCCCGCCGGTCTTCGTGGGCACTGCCCTGGCTCGCTCCGGGGGCATACGGGGCCACCCGTTTCGCCGGGTCTTCCCAGGCCCGGACGACCTGCAAGCGCGCCCGGCGCAATCCTGCCTCGCGCAAGGCCCAGCGCAGCGCGGCAAATGAGCCAGCCGATCCCCCCACGCCCACCACGATGCGCGGCAGGCCCGGATTCCGGCTCGTGGCACGGTTCAATCCGGCGTTGAGTGCGATGTTCAGTGCGGGCACCTCCTCCGCAGGCCTGGCCCAGCAGGTCCGCGCTACCAAGCAATTACCCGGCGTATCGAGTGCCGCGGTCTCAGATACCTATCTTCGTCGTTTCTCACCCATTGCGACAGTGCCAATCCCCGGCGTGCGAGCACCATTGGGCCGGGCCGCCAGGGTGCGCGGCAGCAAGGGATCGCCAAGCCGACTCCGGGTGGCAGGCCACCCGGTGCCCGCAGTGGGTTCAGCGCGCCCCGGGGCGGGCGAGCCGCACCACATCCAGCGGCGGCGCCACCAGCGGCGCGCCCCGGTACCCGGTCACCGTGCCGAACCGGGTGCCCTGGGCCCAGTCCCGGGCCGCCTCGATGATGTCCTCCGGGGTGCGCCCGACAAAGTTCCACCACATGAGCAGCGGCTCGCCCAGCGGTTCCCCGCCGAGCAGGAACGCCACGCTGCCCTCGGCTGCGGCCAGCTGCACGCCGTCGCGCCCGGTGCCGAGGTAGAGCAGCTGGCCCGGCGTCACACCGACCCCGTCCGCCTGGACCGATCCGGTCGCAGTGAACACCACGTGCTCATGGCCAGGCGTCAGGGCCAGCCACCCGCTGGTGTCCCGCCGGGCCCGCACCTGCGCCCCGGTCACCGCGGAGAACACCCGGGCCGGCGACTGCGCCCCGGCCAGCGACCCGGCGAACACGGTGATCTCGAACCCGGCCAGGCCGGCGGTGGGCAGCTCCGGGTGATGCTCGAAATCCGGGTGGCCTGCCGGGCCGGGCCGGGCAGCGCCAGCCAGAGCTGCACCCCGTGCAGGCCCGGGTCATGCCCGTCGGGCGACTCCTCGGAGTGCGCGATCCCGGGCCCGGCGGTCATCAGGTTGAGCTGCCCCGGCCGGATCAGCTGCGCGCTGCCCAGGCTGTCCCGGTGCAGCACGGTCCCGTCCAGCAGCCAGGTGACGGTCTGCAGCCCGATATGCGGATGCGGCGGCACCTGCATCCCGGCCACCCCATCCACGGATGTCGGCCCGTAGTGGTCCACGAAGCACCAGGCGCCCACGCTGCGCCGGCGGCGCAGCGGCAGCAGCCGTCGTACCTCGATCTCGCCGACCCGCGCTATCCGTGCCCCGGTCAGCTCCGGCTGCGCGGTCCCACTGGGCTCCGGGCCGTCCGGAATCTCCACATCCGCATCCACGGTGCTCATCACCCCATTGTGCGGGCCGGGTGTCCATTAGCTGAAGTTCCCCCAAGCCGATTGGTCCACGCGTTTGACCAGGTGGTAGAGCCCTTGATCACGAAAATTACATGTCTACGTAGTCATGAGCTGAGGCTGTTTCACCTGGTCAGCGCCTATATCGGTTCGCCGCCGGGGGAACTACGGATTAGGTGGTGGGGCGGGTTTGGCGTGGTGGCGGCCAGTCCTCCGGTCCCGGTGTGTGCGCAGACCGCTGCTACGGCCGCTGGCCTGCCGGGCGTGTGCGCAGGCCGCTGTCATGATGGCTGTCATGATGGCGGTCGTTGCACACGCATCCCGGCGCCAGGCGCGGATCTGAGGTTTGTGCGTGATGACCGCTGCTCCAGTGACGGTTTGCGCACACGGACCCCGCCCAGCACGACCGGGACCGGGCAGACAGCGGGACTGAGATCCCGGATACTCGACCGGCGTTCTAACGTCAAAACCCTGGCACCGAAGGTGCTCTAGGGTGCTCCTAGGCTCGTGCACCAGCCCGGACGCGCAGGAGGTTCGCATGACCGCGGAGCACCCGGTCCTGTACGTGGTCGTGTCCGGCGGCAGCCCCGCGGCGCAGCTGGCCGGGTTCACCTCCGCCGCCCAGCAGCAGGGCTGGGACGTCTGCGTGATCACCACGCCGGACGGGGCCAAGTTCCTGGATGTCGCGTACCTGGTGGAGCTGACCGGGCACCCGGTCCGGACACGGTACAAGGACCCGGCCGAGCCCGACGTGCTGCCGCCGGCCGACGCGTTCGTGATCGCGCCGGCCACCTTCAACACGGTCAACAAGCTGGCCCAGGGCATCAGCGACACGCTCGCGCTCGGCCTGCTGAACGAGGCGGTCGGGCTGGGCCTGCCGATCATCGCGGTGCCCTGGCCGAACACCGCGCTGGCCCGGCACCCGGCGTTCCAGCGCAACGTCGCCGAACTGCGGCGGTGGGGGATCAGGATCATCCTCGACCCCGCGCGGCTGCCGCCGGTGAGCGGGGACTCGGCCGCCTTCCCGTGGCCGGACCTGCAGGCCGCCCTGGCCAGCGTGTACGCCGAGGTCAGCCGACCAGGGTCTTGACCGCGGCGGTCAGGTCGGTCAGGGCGGACTTGGCGTCCGCAAAGAACATGCTGGTCTTCGGGTTCACGTACAACTCGTTGTCGATGCCGGCATAGCCGTGGCCCATCGACCGCTTGATCACGATGATGCTCTTGGCGTGGTCGACATCCAGGATGGGCATGCCGGACACGGCGTTCCCGGGCCGCCGCGCGGCCGGGTTGGTCACATCGTTCGCGCCGATGATCAGCGCCACGTCGGTGCGGGCGAATTCCGGGTTGATCTCGTCCATCTCTTTGAGCTGCGGGTAGGGCACGTTGGCCTCGGCGAGCAGCACGTTCATGTGACCGGGCATCCGGCCGGCCACCGGGTGGATGGCGTAGCTGACCTCGACCCCGCGCTCTTCCAGCAGCGCAGCCAGCTCCGCCACCTGGTGCTGCGCCTGCGCGGCGGCCAGGCCGTAGCCGGGCACGATGATGACCTTCTGCGCATAGGCCAGCTGGATGGCCGCGTCGTCGGCGGCGATGGACCGCACATCCCCGCCCGGCCCGGCGACCGCCGGCCCGCTGTCGCCGGTGCCGAACCCGCCCACGATGATGTTGCGGATCGACCGGTTCATCGCGTCGGCCATCAGCTTGGTGAGGATGCCGCCGGACGCGCCGACCAGGGCCCCGGCGATGATCAGCGCCCAGTTGCCGATGACGAACCCGGCCATCGCCACTGCGGTGCCGGTGAACGCGTTGAGCAGCGAGATGACCACCGGCATGTCCGCGCCGCCGATCGGCAGCACCATCGTCACGCCGAACACCAGCGCGGCCAGGATGATGACGATCATGACAGGCACGCTCGGGGTGGCGATCATGTAGATCCCGCCGCCGACCGCGATGACTGCTGCCGCGATGTTGACGGCACGCGAGCCGGGGAAGGTGATCGGCGACCCGTCGATCAGCCCCTGCAGTTTCCCGGCCGCGATGATCGAGCCGGAGAAGGTCACCGCGCCGATGAGCACGTCGAGGATGGTGGTGATCGTGGTGGACTCGGCCACGCCCCCGGAGGCAAGCCTGACGTAGTCGTCGATCGCGACCAGGGCGGCAGCGCCGCCGCCGACCGCGTTGAAGATGCTGACCAGCTGCGGCATGGCGGTCATCTCGACGGTGCGCGCCGCATACAGGCCCGCCCCGCCGCCGAGGAGCGCTCCGGCGATCATCACGATCCACCCGGTGGTAGCTGACCGTGCCCGGCGTGGATGACCAGCGCGAGCGTGGTCGCAACAGCGAGGACCATGCCCGCGGTGGACACCTGGTTGCCGCGCCGCGCCGAGGCGGGGGAGTTCATCAGGTGCAGGCCCAGCACGAAGCAGGTCGCCGCCGCGACGTAGAGCAGCTGGGTGATCCAGTCGAAGGTGCTCATGCCTGCCCGTCCTGTCCGTGCCCGGCCGGCGCGGCGGCCCCGGGCCCGCTGCCGTTGGGCCCCGTGCCGGTGGATACAGCGCCGCTGGGGACAGCGCCGCTGGCGGCCACGGCGGGGCTGCCGCTGGCCGGGGCGGCGACGCTGGCCGGTGCGGCCGCGGCTGGCACCGGGGTGCGCGACCGGCGGAACATCTTCAGCATCCGACCGGTGACCATGTAGCCGCCGACCACGTTCATCGCCGCGAACGCGCAGGCCACGAAGGCCAGGATGTAGCCCAGGGCGTTGTTCGCGGTCACCGCGATGAGCATGGCGCCGGCCAGCACGATGCCGTGAATCGAGTTGGCCGCTGACATCAGCGGCGTATGCAGGGTGGCGGGCACCTTGCTGATCACCTCGAAGCCCACCAGCAGGGCGAGCACGAAGATCGTTATGTCAGTGAGCAATGCGGTCGTCACGGGGTCGCACCTCCGGATGCGTCAGCACCGGGTCTGGCTCCGGGCAGCAAGGCGGCGGTCGCGGCGTGGACCACCGCGCCGCCGTGGGCGATGACCACTCCGGCCTGGATGTCGTCGTCCGGGTTAATGGCGAGCGTTCCGTCGGTCACCATGTGCAGCAGCAGCGAGCTGATGTTCCGGGCCAGGGCGGTGGACGCGGCACCGGGCACGGTGGCCGCCAGGTTCCCGGCGCCGATGATGGTGATCCCGTTCTCCGTGACGATCGTCTCGTCCGGCACCGAGCCCGCCACGTTCCCGCCGAGCGGGCCAGCCGCCATGTCCACCACCACCGAGCCGGCGGTCATCGCCTTGACCGCGTCGTCGGTGACCAGCTGCGGTGGCTTGCGCCCCGGCACCTGGGCGGTGGTGATAATCACGTCGTGCCGCGCGATGTGCCCGGCCAGCTCAGCCTGCTGCGCCTGCCGTTCCGCATCGGTCAGAGCGCGGGCGTACCCGCCCTCGCCGGCCGCGCTGCCCACCGAGGTGAGCTCGATGAACACGCCACCCAGCGATTCCACCTCGGTCTTGGTCTGTGGCCGGACGTCGTATGCGGACACCACGGCGCCGAGCCGCCGCGCGGTCCCGATCGCCTGCAGGCCAGCCACCCCGGTGCCCAGGATGAGCACCTTGGCGGGCCGCGCGGTGCCCGCCGCCGTGATCAGCATCGGGAAGAACCGGCCGTACGCGGTCGCCGCCACCAGCACCGCCTTGTAGCCAGCCACGTTGGCCTGCGACGACAGCGCGTCCATGGCCTGGGCCTTCGGCAGCGTCCGGGGCAGCCCGTCCAGGCTGATCACGGTGACGCCCCGGGCCGCGAGCTGCCCGGCGAGCGCGGGCTCGGCCAGCGGGTTGAGCATGCCCAGGATGGCCTGGCCACTGCGCAGGCCCGCCAGGATCTGCTCGTCCGGCCGGCCGACGGTGAGGATCACATCCGCCTCGGCCAGCAGCTCATCGCGGCTGACCACAGTGGCGCCAGCGCCCGCATAGGCCCCGTCCGCGAACCAGGCACCGGCGCCTGCGCCCGACTCGACGATCACCTCGAGCCCGGCGCCTTGCAACCGCCCGATCATCTCCGGAACGAGGGCAACCCGCCGCTCGCCGGGCGCGGTTTCCTTTACGACGGCTACTTTCATGGACGCGACCTCACGATTTCCTGGGCGTGACCCTGAACTAGCCTCGTGCAGGTGCGACGAGACGGTCAGAGGCCACCGGCCCGCCGCACGGGGGACCTTCGGGCATGATCGCACAAGATCACATTTGGACTCCAGTATCGCCGATGGGCCAGACCCGCACCTCCCCCGCGTGGGGGGAGTCCGGCACCCCCGGGGCGAGACTGCATCACCGTGGCCAGTGATGCGATTGAGTTAACAGCACCACCTGCGCCGGCACCGTTGGCGCGGTCCCCGGTGCTGACGGCGGGCCGAGTCGCAGCTATGTGGTAGGAAGTGCGTCCTATCTGCATAATTCCCACCACATAGAGCAGCGCCTGCCTGCGGTGGCGTCACACTGGGCTCACCGGTCACGCCAGTCCCTGCCACCCGCGGACCGCAGCAGCCCGGGGCGGCAGCCAGGGCGCGGCAGCCCATCAGGCCGGTGCATCCTCCGCTGCCGGCTCCGGCTCACCGCATCGCTGCCCCGGACGGCCAGGCGGGCAGGCGATGATGGACACCGCGCTAGCTGGCGCGGCGGAGAGCGGCGCTGATCCGTTCCCCGGCGGCGACCACGGCCGGCCCGTGCAGCCAGCCCGGCGACCTGGTCAGCCGCTCGATCGGCCCGGACACCGAGACCGCGGCGAGGATCTTCCCGCCCTGGCCGCGGACCGGCGCGGACACCGAGGCCACCCCTGGCTCGCGCTCGGCCACGCTGGCCGCCCAGCCGCGCCTGCGCACCTGGGCCAGGGCGGCCGCGCTGAACTTGGCCTCGCGCAGCCCGCGGTGCAGCCGCTCCGGCTCCTCCCAGGCGAGCAGAACCTGGGCGGCCGAGCCCGCGGTCATCGGCAGCGCCGCGCCGACCGGCACCGTGTCCCGTAGCCCGGTGGCCCGCTCGGCCGCGGCCACGCAGATCCGGCTGTCCGCCTGCCTCCGGTACAGCTGGGCGCTCTCCCCGGTGAGATCACGCAGCGAGGTGAGCACCGGCTGGGCGACCGCCAGCAGCCGGTCCTCCCCGGCCGCCGTGGCCAGCTCGGCGATCCTCGGGCCCAGGATGAACCGGCCACGGGAATCCCGGGCCAGTAGCCGGTGCCGTTCCAGGGCCACCGCGATCCGGTGCACGGTCGGCCGGGCCAGGCCGGTCACCTGGACCAGCTGGGCGAGCGAGGCGGGCCCCGATTCCAGCGCGCTCAGCACGGCCGCTGTCTTGTCGAGCACGCCCACTCCGCTAGAGTTGTCCATGGTCCGATACTGCCGTCTCGGGATGTGAGACGCAAGTTTTCTGACGGTGGCTGATGGCACGGGCCGGACTACGGTGATAAAGCTGAGGCGGCCCGCGATGAGGCGCCCGCTGAAAGGAGCACACGGATGGGACGTACGCTCGCGCAGAAGATCTGGGACTCGCGCGTGGTGCATAGCGCGGACGGCGAGCCTGACCTGCTCTACATTGACCTGCACCTGGTCCACGAGGTGACCAGCGCGCAGGCGTTCGACGGGCTGCGGCTGGCCGGGCGCCCAGTGCGGCGGCCCGACCTGACCGTGGCCACCGAGGACCATAACGTGCCCACGCTCGGCGTGACCGGGCCGGGGCTGCCGCTGATCGGCCCGGGCAGCCCGGTGACCGACCCGGTGTCCCGGGTCCAGGTCGAGACGCTGCGCAAGAACTGCGCCGAGTTCGGCATCAGCCTGTACCCGATGGGCGACGCGTCCCAGGGCATCGTGCACGTGATCAGCCCGCAGCAGGGGCTGACCCAGCCCGGCATGACGATCGTCTGCGGCGACTCGCACACCAGCACGCACGGGGCGCTCGGCGCGCTGGCGTTCGGGATCGGCACCACCGAGGTGGAGCACGTGCTGGCCACCCAGACGCTGCCGCAGGCCAGGCCCAGGCAGATGGCCGTGAACGTGACCGGCGAGCTGCCCTTGGGGGTGACCGCCAAGGACCTGATCCTGGCGGTGATCGCACAGATCGGCACCGGCGGCGGGGTCGGGCACGTGATCGAGTACCGCGGCGAGGCGGTCCGCGGCCTGTCCATGGCGGGCCGGATGACGGTCTGCAACATGTCCATCGAGGCGGGCGCCCGGGCCGGGCTCATCGCTCCGGACGACACCACGTTCAGCTACCTCGAGGGCCGCCCGCACGCGCCGCGCGACGGCGACTGGGAGGCGGCGCTGGACTACTGGCGGTCGCTGCCCACCGACCCGGACGCGTCGTTCGACACGGAGGTCACCCTGGATGCGGCGGCCCTGACGCCGTTCGTGACCTGGGGCACGAACCCGGGTCAGGCGGCCCCGCTGACCTCCGCGGTACCGGACCCCGACGCGATGGGCGATCCCGGCGACCGGGCGACGGCGCAGCGCGCACTCACCTACATGGGGCTGACGCCGGGCACGCCGCTCACCGACATCGAGGTGAACACGGTGTTCGTCGGCTCCTGCACCAACGGCCGGCTCGAGGACCTGCGCGCCGCCGCCGAGGTGCTGCGCGGCCGGAAGGTGGCGGACGGCGTCCGGATGCTGGTCGTGCCCGGCTCGATGGAGGTGAAGGCCGCCGCCGAGGCCGAAGGCCTGGACGGGGTGTTCACTGCCGCGGGCGCGCAGTGGCGGTCCGCGGGCTGCTCCATGTGCCTGGGCATGAACCCGGACACGATGGGCCCGGGCGAGCGCAGCGCGTCCACGTCCAACCGGAACTTCGAGGGCCGCCAGGGCAAGGGCTCGCGCACGCACCTGGTGTCTCCCCAGGTCGCCGCGGCCACCGCCGTGACCGGCCGGCTCACCGCCCCCGCGGCCCTGTAACCCCTGTGACGAGGAGGAACTGTAGTCATGGAGCCCTTCACCACGCACACCGGCCGCGCGGTGCCGCTGCGCCAGAGCAACGTCAACACCGACCAGATCATCCCGGCGGAGTACCTGAAGCGGGTCAGCCGCATCGGCTTCGCGGACGGCCTGTTCGCCTCCTGGCGCGCGGACCCGGACTTCATCCTCAACTCACCCGCGGTGGCGGGTGCCACCATCCTGGTCGCCAGCCCGGACTTCGGCATCGGGTCGTCCCGGGAGCACGCGGTCTGGGCGCTGACCGACTACGGCTTCCGGGCGGTGATCTCCGCGCGCTTCGGGGATATCTTCCGCAATAACGCCACGAAAGGGGGCCTGCTCCCTGTTCGCGCGGCCGCGGAATTCGTGGATTCACTTCTAGATGCGCTGGAGGCAGAACCGGGCGCAGAGGTAACCGTTGATCTGGTCGCGCGCGAAGTGCGGGCCACGCCGCCAGATGGCGGGCCGGCCATTCTGGCCGCGCCGTTCGATATCGACGATTACACTCGCTGGCGGCTGATGGAGGGGCTGGATGACATCTCGCTGACGCTGCGGCATTCGGACGAGATCAGCCGCTTCGAGCAACAGCGGGCGACCTGGCTGCCGACGGCCACCCGGGTTGGCTGAAACCGGCCAGCGGGCCGGAAATCAGGCTTCCAGCAGCCGACACGCCGGGATTTCTGGCGAAGGTGATTGTGCCTGCGCGCTGCATCGCCTAATTTCGGGCAGGTCAGAGGTCGCGGCTACGGCTGCCCTATCCGCGCGACCTCCCGTGGGGGAACCGCAGGAGTGATTCATGAACAAGCGTGACCTGATCGACGCGATCTCGGGTCGGCTAGGTGACAAGAAAACTGCCACCGAGGCCGTCAACGCGGTGCTGGACACCATTCAGCTGACCGTGGCTAAGGGAGACAAAGTCGCGATTACCGGATTCGGCGTATTCGAGAAGGCCGAGCGGCCCGCGCGCACGGCCCGTAACCCGGCGACCGGTGCCACTATCGAGGTGCCCAAGTCGTCGGTGCCGAAGTTCCGCGCGGGCGCGGATTTCAAGGCGGCGGTGAACGGCGAAACCCCCCCGTCCGGGAAGAAGTAACCGTGGTCCCGGCAGGCCCCCGGGGGCCTGCCGGGTCAGCGGCCCAGCTCAGCGGCTGGGCCCGCACCTGGGTCAGCCAGCCGGTGTGGCGGGAGCGGGAACGTGGCCAGGGTGAGCGCGCTGATCGCGCCGCCCTCGCCGAGCCTTATCCGCACCCGCTGGCCGCGCCGGAGCAGGCGCAGCCCGGAACCAGCCAGCGCCGCCGGGCCGAAGCTGAGCACGGTCCCGTCGTCGGTGAACACGGTGCCCGCTTCGTCCGCCGCGTCATAACTGCGCACCGTCGCCTGCATCCGGTCCGTCCTCCCGCCCCGGGCCCGGCTGGTCCGTGCCTGCCCGAGGCCGTGCCTGGCTGCTCAGCGCCTGGCTGCTCAGCGTAGGCCGGGCTGCTTGTGCAGTGCCGTGGCCAGCAGCCGGTCGATCAGCTCGGGCAGGTCCAGCCCGCTGGCCGCCCACATCTTCGGGAAGTACGATGCCGCGGTCATCCCCGGAATGGTGTTGATCTCGTTCAGCAGGATCTGCCCGCTGGGCGTGTAGAAGAAGTCCACCCGGGCCAGGCCCTCGCAGGAGACTGCCTCGAACGCGGCGGCCGCCAGCCGCCGCACTTCCTCCAGGTGCTCGGCCGGGATCGGCGCGGGGATGATCATCCCGTTCGCGTCGTCCAGGTACTTCGCCGCGAAGTCGAAGAACTCCTCGCCGCCGTCCACCATCAGCTGGCCCGGCATGCTGGTGTCCGGCGGCCCGCCGTGCGCGCTCTCCAGGACCGCGCACTCTACCTCCCGGCCGGTGATGGCCTGCTCAACGAGGACCTTGCGGTCATAGCGCCGGGCCGTCTCGATCGCCTCGTGCAGCCCGGCCAGGTCGGTGGCCTTGGACGTGCCGATGCTGGAGCCACCCCGGGCGGGCTTGACAAAGACCGGCCAGCCCAGCTCCGCGATGGCGTCCAGCACGCGCTTGCGTTCGGCCGCGGCCGGGGGCTCCAGGCCAGGCCCGGCCAGCGCTGGCTGCCAGTCGCGGTCCCGGACTACGACGAACGGGCCCACCGGGAGGCCCTTGGCCTTGAAGATCAGCTTCATGTACTCCTTGTCCATGCTGACCGCGCTGGCCAGCACGCCCGCGCCGACATAGCGGATGCCCGCCATCTCCAGCAGCCCCTGCAGGGTGCCGTCCTCGCCGAACGGGCCGTGCAGCACCGGCAGGACCACGTCCACCGCGCCGAGCTCATGCGGGATCTCCCCGGGCTGCGCGGTGCTCAGCCCGGCAGCGGCGGCCCAGGGCAGTACCTGGCCGCCGGGCTCGGCCACCGACTCCACCGACGGCAGCTGGCCTCCGGCGATGGCCAGCCGCTCGGGCTCGTCCGCGGTCAGCACCCACCGGCCATCGGGCAGGATGCCGACCGGCACCACCTCGTAGCGATCCCGGTCGATCGCCGCGAGCACCGTCCCGCCGCTCGCGCAGGAGATCGCGTGCTCCGGGCCGCGGCCGCCGAACACGACCGCCACCCTGATCTTGCGCTGGGTCACGCTCCCACTTCCTCTCCCAGGCCGTCCAGGGCCTGCTGCACGTCCGCGATCAAGTCCTCGCTGTCCTCCAGCCCGATCGAGAACCGGACCGCCGCCGGGCCGATGCCCGCCGCGCGCAGGGCCGCGTCATCGAGCTGCCGGTGCGTGGTGGACGCGACATGGCTGACCTTGGTGTGCGTGCCACCGAGCGAGGTGGCCAGCTGCGCGGTGCGCAGCCGGTCCGCGAAATCGAGCCCGGCCGCCCGGCCGCCCTGCGCGGTGATCGTCACGATCGCCCCCCAGCGGGTGCCCTCCGGCCCCGCGTCGAACAGCTTCCGGGCGGTGGCGTGCCCCGGATGCTGTGCCAGCCCGGGGTAGTCGACCGAGGCCACCGCCGGGTGCCGGGCTACCGCCGTGGCCACCTCCAGCGCCGTCGCGCACTGGCGGTGCACCCGCAGCGGCAGGGTTTCCAGTCCCCGGCGGAGCAGGAAGGCCTCGTCCGGGGCGAGCGACCCGCCGGTGTCGATGCGCACCGCGCGGAGCGCCGCGATCAGGTCAGGTGCCCCGCAGACTACCCCGCCGGTCGCGTCCGAGTGGCCGCCGAGGTATTTCGTTGCGGAGTGCAGGACCAGGTCGGCCCCATGCTCCAGGGGACGGCAGAGTACCGGTGGGGCGAACGTTGAATCCACCACCAGGAGCGCCCCGTGGCTGTGCGCCAGGTCCGCCAGGGCCGGCAGGTCGGCCACGGCCACGGTGGGATTGGCCAGCGTCTCGGCGTACACGATGCAGGTGCCCGGGCGCAGCGCGGCCCGGACCGCGTCCAGGCTGGTCATGTCCACGAAGTCGGCCTGCACGCCGAACTTCGCCGCCACGTTGCGCAGGAGGCTGTAGGTGCCGCCGTAGATCGCGGCCGGGGCCACCACGTGCGTCCCGGCCTGGGCGAAGGTCCAGAACACCGTGCTGATCGCGGCCATCCCGGAGGCGAACGCCTGGCCCGAGGTGGGCCCGGCCAGGCGGCTGCCCTCCAGTGCGGCGACGGCCATGGCGAAGCCGTCCGTGGTGGGGTTGTCGATCCGGCTGTAGCTGTAGCCCGGGGCTGACCCGTTGAGCACCGCGGCGTACTCGGCCGCAGTGGCGAACGTGAAGGCGGCGCTCCGGTAGACCGGCGGGACCAGGGGCTGCTGCGGCACCACGGGCACCGGCAGGTGCACCGCCCGGGTGTACTCGCCGGGTGACTGGTCAGACGCCATAGCGCTCCGGCTTGGCCGACCGGGAGGTCAGCAGCATCGCTGCCTGGCTGACCGCGATCTGGCCGCTGATCACCCCGACCACCACCTCGGTGATCGGCATCTCGACCCCACGCGAGCGGGCGAGCTGCAGCACCGGGCCCGCCGACTTGGCCCCCTCCGCCACCTGCGTGGTGACCGTGGCCACGTCCGCCACGGGCATGCCGCGGCCCAGCATCTCGCCGAACGTCCGGTTCCGGGACAGCGGGGAGTTGCAGGTGGCCACCAGGTCACCCAGGCCGGCCAGGCCAGCGAAGGTGTGCTGGTCGGCGCCCAGCGCCGAGCCGAGCCGGGTGATCTCGGCCAGCCCGCGGGTGATCAGGGTGGCCCGGGTGTTGTCCCCGCAGCCCATGCCGACCGCGATGCCGACACCGAGCGCGATGACGTTCTTGACCGCGCCGCCGAGCTCACAGCCGATCACGTCGGGATTCGTGTACGGCCGGAAGTAACCCGTGTGGCACTCCTGCTGCAGCCGCTTGGCCAGCGTGTCGTCGGCGGACGCGACGACTGTGGCGGCGTGCTGGCGCTCGGCGATCTCCCGGGCCAGGTTCGGCCCGGAGACCACCGCGATGTGTTCCGGGCCGGCCCCGGTCGTCTCGGCGATCACCTCGCTCATCCGCCGCCCGGTACCCAGCTCGATGCCTTTCATCAGGCTGACGAAGGCCGCGTCCGCGGGCAGCAGGTCCTGCCACTCGCGCAGGTGGCCGCGCAGCGTCTGCGCCGGGACCGCCAGCACCACGATGTCGGCGCCGGCCAGCACGCTGGCCGGGTCGCCGCTCGCGGTCAGCGTCGGCGGCAGCGTGATGCCGGGCAGATAGTCCGGGTTCTCATGCCGGGCGTTGATCGTCGCCACCAGCTCCGGGCGGCGCCCCCACAGCATGGCCGGGGTGCCCGCGTCGCAGAGCACCTGCGCGAACGTGGTGCCCCACATGCCCGCCCCCATCACCGCGGCCTTCACGTGGGTGTCGCCTCGTCCTGGGCTGGCTGGGCGTCCTGGGCTGGCTGGGCGTCCGGGGGGACCTGGGCGTCCTGGGTGGCTTCGGTGGCGGCGTCCGCGGCGCTCTGGGCGCGGGCGGTGCGGCGGGCCACAGCCTGGGCGCGGGCGGTGCGGCGGGCCTCGGCCGGGTCGTAGACGGCCACTGGCGGCTGCTCACCGCGCAGCTCGCCGAGCAGCGCGGTGATGTCGGCCATGATGGCGTTGGTCGCGCCGCGCAGCACATCCCGGCTGAGCGGCTTGCCCTCGAAGTCGGTCAGGTCGACCGGCGGCCCGGCCAGCATGCGCACGGTCCTGCGGGGCGCCAGGTGCGGCTTGGTGCTGCCGTAGGGCAGGATCTCCTGCGCCCCCCACTCGGCCACCGGGACCACGGGGACGCCAGTGACCAGGGCCAGCCGGGCCACCCCGGTCCGGGCCAGCATCGGCCACCCGGCCGGGTCGCGGGTGGCTGTGCCCTCCGGGTAGATGACCACGCACTCACCCGCCGTCAGGGCCCGCTCGGCCTCCTTGAGCACGAGCGCCGCGTCGGCCTCGCCGCGGCGCACCGGCAGCTGGCCGAGGATGCGCAGGAACGGGCCGATGAGCTTCACGTCGAACGCGGACGCCTTGATCAGGAACACCGGGTAGCGCCGCGCCTGGTGCACGAACAAGCACATCGCCGCCCAGTCGGCGTAGGACAGGTGATTGGCGGCCACCAGCATCCCGCCCTGCCGGGGGAAGTGCTGCTGGCCCTGCCAGTCACGCTTCATCAGCGACTTGATCAGCGGGGGCAGCACCACCTTCGTCCCGGACCGCCATGCGGGTGAGTAGCCCAGATCCCGTTGCCTGCTCATCGGTGCGATCTCCTGCGTGTGGTCAGGACGCTTGTCATTGGGGGTAAGTCTCCCGTTTCGCCTGGCGTTGTGTCGAGGCGGGCGCGCCCGGCCGGTCACCGGGGCGCAGTAGGGTCGCCGGTGTGACCGAGAGCCCTCCCGCCTGGTCGCTGGTGATCCCCGTCAAGGTACTTGCCCGCGCCAAATCCCGCCTGGCTGACCTAGCCGGGCCCGCCAGATCCGCGCTGGCACTCGCCATGGCCAGCGACACGGTGAGTGCGGCGGTCGCGTGCCCGGCGGTCACCGCGGTGATCGTCGTCACCGACGACGAGGCGGCCGCGGGCGCGCTCGGCGCGCTCGGCGCGCACGTGCTGCCCGACGAGCCATCCGCTGGCCTCAACCCGGCCCTGGCGCACGGCGCGGCCGTAGCCGCGGCCCGGTGGCCCGGCTCCGGCACAGCTGGCCTGGCGGCCGACCTGCCCGCGCTGCGGTCCGCCGAACTCGACCGCGCGCTGCGGGCCGCGGCGCAGTGGCCGGAGGCGTTCGTGGCGGACGTCCTGGGCACCGGCACCACGCTGTACACGGCCTGGCCGCCCGCGACGTTCCGGCCGCGATTCGGCCCGGGGTCAGCCGACCGGTATCGCGCGGGCGGGGCCGTGGAGATCATGCTGGCCGATGTGCCCAGCCTGCGCTGTGACGTGGATACCCCCGCTGACCTGCGCCAGGCCACCAGCCTCGGTCTCGGCCCGCGCACGGTCGCCGCCGCCGCCCAGCTCGGCTGAGCCGCCCAGCCGCCGGCTTGCGGGTCAGCGGCGTGCGAGCCGGCGCTCGCCGCCCCCTCCGGGCTGGTACACCAGGTTGTAGTGCTTGAACACGCCTTCTTCGTCGGCCGCCAGCAGCTCCCCGTCGGTGTCGATCGACGGCGCGTCCCGGACCTGGGTTTTCGGGTAGTTGACCTTCAGATACCCAGGGCCCACCGTGGCCTCAGTGAGAGGAACGAAAACCAGCCGGTGCCGGGTGGGCAGGCCGATCGTGACGGTCGCAAACGAGGGCTCGTCTGTCCCGGTATCCACGTAGACCGATTCCAGGGTCCCGATTTTGCGGCCGCCGCTGTTGACCACGTCGTGGCCACGCCACTCGCGGATATCGCCAGCCTCGAACATTGGTCCTCCCGTGCTCTCTCCCTTCACCTACCCAGGGATATTCGCTCCATCCAGGGAAAAGCGTTGCAGGGCAGAAGTCAGGCTGGCGCCGGAGACGCCCGGTGTGACGCTGGCCGCAGACGCCTGGTGTGCCGCGCGCTGGCGGGGACACCCGGTACCGTGCCAGCCCGAGACGCCCGGTGCCGCACTGGCCGGGGACGCACTGGCCGGGGACGCACTGGCCGGGACGCACTGGCCGGGGACGCACTGGCCGGGGACGCACTGGCCGGGGACGCACTGGCCGGGGACGCGCTGACCGGGGACGCCCGGCCCGGCGCTACAGGTGCACGATGGGACAGGTCAGGGTCCGGGTGATCCCGGGTACTCCCTGGATCTGGGCGACCACCAGGCGGCCGAGATCATCCACGTTGGGCGCTTCGGCCCGGACAATGACGTCGTAGGGGCCGGTAACGTCCTCCGCCAGGGTCACCCCGGCAATGGCCCCGATGCGGCGGGCGACCTCAGCGGCCTTGCCCACCTCTGTCTGAACGAGGATGTATGCCTGCACCATGCGTCCTCCCCGGGGGCCTCATCGCCTGCGGCCGGAAATCGACACGCTACCCTAAAGCGACTACGCCAGCTTGGAGGGCCCCATTACCGTCGCGGACCTGGGCGAATTCGGGCTCATTGCGGCGCTGGCGGCCCGTTTGCCGCAGGGGCCGGGCCTGCTCGTGGGCATCGGCGATGACGCGGCCGTGCTGCGCGCCCCGGACGCGCGGGTGGTCGCGAGCACCGACCTGCTGGTCGAGGGCCTGCACTTCCGGCGGGACTGGTCGGCCGCGACTGAGATCGGCGGCAAGGCGGCCGCGCAGAACTTCGCCGACATCGCGGCCATGGGTGCGGCACCGACCGCGCTCCTGGTGGGTCTGGCCGCTCCGGCGGACCTGCCGGTTTCCTGGGCCGAGGACATGGCGGCCGGGCTGGCCGAGGAGTGTGGGCGGGCCGGGGCCAGTGTGGCGGGCGGCGACATGTCCGGCGCGCCGCTAGTCATGCTGGCCGTCACGGCCCTGGGTGACCTGGCTGGCCGCGTTCCGGTCACCCGGGCCGGTGCCCGGCCCGGGGACCTGGTGGCCGTCTCTGGCTCGCTGGGTGGCTCGGCCGCGGGCCTGGCCCTGCTGCAGGCGGGGCTGGCCGGGCCGGCCAGCCTGCTGGCCGCCCACCGGTGGCCGCAGCCGGACTATGCGGCCGGGCCGGAAGCCGCCGTGCTGGGCGCCACCTCGATGATCGACATCAGCGACGGCCTGGTGCAGGACCTGGGCCACGTAGCGGCGGCCAGCGGGGTGCAGATCAGCCTGGAGTCGGCGCGGCTACCGGGTCACGATTCGCTCCGTGATGCGGCGGAAGCGCTGGGTGGTCAGGACCCCCTTGGCTGGATTCTTTCCGGCGGCGAAGATCATGCTCTGGCCGCGACATTCCCGCCGGACACGGCGCTGCCCGGGCGCTGGGCCGTGATCGGGCAGGTGGCCAAGGGCCAGGGGGTACGGGTGGATTCACGGCAACCGGGGAGGATGTCGGGGTGGCGTCATTTTCGCTGAGCATGGCTGGCCCCGGCCTGATCAGTCCTAACCTGCCCGGCAGTGCCGCGGCCGGCAGATTAGGCTGCTACCGCGGTCCTCATCCCGCCCCCTAACCCCAGGCGTACTCCCGAACATGCGATCACTGGGCAGGAAAGCAGCGCCCCGGCACCGGGCGCCAGGGGGTGCTGCCCCCGCGGGCAGCGAGGCCGGGCGCACGAGTGGGGCCGGACGCTCGGGCCAGGCGGGGCACACCAGCCGGGCCGGCCTGCTGGTCACCGCCGCGGCCGCTCGCCCGGGCCGTCCGGCCCACCTGACTACTCTGGCCCGCGCCGTGCCTGGCGCGGCCGGGAGCAGGTCGGCCTGGTCCTGCGCAGGCTCGTGGTCACCCCGACGTTCGCGGCTGGTCTTGGCGTGGTCGTGGCCGCCACCCTGGCCGCCACCATGACCAAGACCGTGCTGCATTTCAGTTCGCCGGTGCCGGGGCAGGAATGCGCGGCCGGTCCCTGCGGACAGCACGGTGGCAGCCTCGCCTCGGCCCACCCGGGCGTGCTGATCACAACCACTCCCGGGCATCCGCCGCCCGCGGGTTCCGGGGCGGGCGGGTCCCGGCTGCGCGGGGGCGCCGCGGGCCATCCGGTCATCAGCTACCAGCTGGCCCAGCAGTGGCCCGGCGGTTTCACCGCCCGGATCACGATTGCCGGACTGCCCGCCGGGACCTGGCGGCTCGCCTTCGGCTATCCCGGGGTCCACATCGTGGGCGTCCAGGGCGCCCGCTGGCAGCCTAGCGGGGCAGGCTCCGGGGTGGTGGAAGGCGACGCCAGCCCGAGCCCGGACGGGTACGGGCAGGCCACGTTCATGGTGAGCGTGGAAGGAGGGGGGCCGGGCCGTCCGGCCAGCTGCACCCTCAACGGCGCGCCGTGCACGTTCGCCCCGCCCGGCGACGGGCCGTACGGCCACGCGCACGTCGGCGGCCCTGAGTCAGGGGCAGGCCACGGCGGCGGGCCAGCCGGCCACTAAGCGGTTGACCCAGCCACCAAGATGCGGCCAGCCGGCCACCAGACGGTCAGCCGGCCGCTACATACGTCGCCGCTGGCAGGTGACCGCCGCCAGCAGGGCGCCCGCGCCCTTAGCGGGTGACCTTGCCTGCCTTGATGCAGGAGGTGCACACGTGCAGCCGGCGGCGCGTGCCACCAGCGTTGGTCCGGACCACCTGGATGTTGGGGTCCCAGCGGCGCGGGGTGCGGCGGTGTGAGTGGGAGACACTGTTGCCGAACCCCGGCCCCTTGCCGCAGACGTCGCAGACAGCAGCCACGGGTCGCTCCCTTGCTTGAGGCACGATGGGTGCTCGAGATGGTGCGGTGCTGGCTGCTGCGCCCGGCCTGAGCCCGGGTCCCGCGCAGCCGCACCTGGATAGCCGTCCAAGGGTAGCCGACCACCGGCCTGCTTCGCGAATCCAGGACGCGCCGCGCCTGCCGGGCCACATCCCCGCACCGCCGCGCGGTACCGCCGGCCGGCACCGCCCGCCCGGCACCGCCGGCGCGCACCTCCCGCACGGCACCGCCTGGACGGGTTCGTCAGACCTGGCGCCTATCCTGTGGGGCCATGGCGAGGCTTGAGGACCGGCTCGACCGGGAGTTCGATGCCCGCACGGCCAAAGTCTTGGCCAGCGCACTCGATCTGCACACCGTAGGCGACCTGCTGCGGCACTACCCGCGCCGGTACGAGAAGCGCGGCGAGCTGACCGACCTGGCCTCGCTGCGGGACGGTGAGCACGTCACGGTGCTGGCCCAGATCTCCGCCGTCACCTCCCGGCAGATGAGAACCGGCGCGGCAAGCTGACCGAGGTCACCGTGACCGACGGCCGCGGCACGCTGACCCTCGCGTTCTTCCGGCAGCCGTGGCGGGAGAAGGAGCTCAAGCCCGGGCCTGCACGGCCTGTTCGCCGGCCAGGTGTCCAGCTACGGCCGCAAGCGCCAGCTCATCCACCCCGACTGCGAGCTGCTCGGCGAGGCTGACCCCGGCACCGAGCTGGCCGCTGAGCACGCCGCCGAGATCATCCCGGTCTACCCGGCGACCAAGGACCTGCCGTCCTGGAAGATCGCCAAGGCGGTGCGCACCGTGCTGGACACCCTGGACGCGGCGGAAGACCCGCTGCCCGCGGAGGTCCGCGACCGGCACAAGCTGCAGCGCCAGGCAGCAGCCTTCCACGCCATCCACCGCCCGGTGGACTTCGCCGACGTGCAGAAGGCCCGGCAGCGGCTGAAGTGGGACGAGGCGTTCGTGCTGCAGGCAGTGCTGGCCCAGCGGCGCCGGGCCGAGGACGCGCTGCCCGCCACCCCGCGGATCCCGCGCCGCGGCGGCCTGCTCGAGGCGTTCGATGCGCAGCTCCCGTTCCCGCTGACCGCGGGCCAGCAGGAAGCCGGGACGGAGATCGCCACCGCGCTGTGCCGCGACCATCCCATGCACCGGCTGCTCCAGGGCGAGGTCGGCTCGGGCAAGACGGTCGTCGCGGTGCGCGCCATGCTCCAGGTCGTCGACGACGGCGGCCAGGCAGTGCTGCTCGCCCCGACCGAGGTGCTGGCCCAGCAGCATTACCGGTCGATCACCCAGCTGCTCGGCCCGCTCGGCCAGGCGGGCGAGCTGGACGGCGCGGAGCACGCCACCCGGGTGGCGCTGCTCACCGGCTCGCAGGGCGCCCGGGCCCGGAAGGCCGCCCTGAACGCGGCGGCGTCCGGCGCGGCCGGCCTCGTGATCGGCACGCACACCCTGCTGTACCACCGGTTGCGCCTGGATGAGCAGGTGGTGTTCGCCGACCTGGGCCTGGTGGTGATCGACGAGCAGCACCGGTTCGGCGTGGAGCAGCGGGACGCGCTGCGCGCCAAGGCCCGCGACAGCCGCCCGCACGTGCTGGTGATGACAGCCACCCCGATTCCGCGCACGGTGGCCATGACCGTCTACGGCGACCTCGACGTCAGCACGCTCAGCGAGCTGCCGGCCTGGCCGCGCCCCGATCACCACCCATGTCGTGCCCGCCGCGGAAAAGCCGCATTTCCTGGACCGGACCTGGCAGCGGCTGCGCGAGGAAGTGGCCGCGGGCGGCCAGGCCTACGTGGTCTGCCCCCGCATCGGTGATGATCCGGCTGCGGACGGCGACTCCCGGAACCGAACCCTTTCAACGGAACCGCCCCCCGGGCCGCTGCCACTGGACTCGGACGCGGCGGACGGTGGATTCGACGAGGACGGTCTGGACCGGCCGCCCCACGCTACGGCGGAGATGACCGCGGAACTGACGGCGGGGCCGCTGGCCGGGCTCACTGTGGCGACCTTGCACGGGCGGCTGCCGGCCGAGGAGAAGGACGCGGTGATGCGGGCGTTCACCCGGGGCGAGGTGGACGTCCTGGTGGCCACCACCGTGGTGGAGGTCGGCGTGGACGTGCCGAACGCCACGGCCATGGTGATCATGGACGCGGACCGGTTCGGCGTGTCCCAGCTGCACCAGCTACGCGGCCGGGTCGGCCGGGGTGGCAAGCCCGGGCTGTGCCTGCTGGTCACCGACGCGGAGGAGGGCAGCGCCGCCCGTGAGCGGCTGGCCGCGGTGGCGGCGACCGTGGACGGCTTCCAGCTGTCCCGGCTGGACCTGGAGCAGCGGCGGGAGGGCAATGTGCTGGGGGCGGCCCAGGCGGGCCGCAAATCCGGCCTGAAGATGCTCACCCTGCTCCGCGACGAGGACCTTATCGTGGCGGCCCGGGCCGAGGCCCAGGCGCTGGTGGCGGCCGACCCCGGCCTGGCCGGGCAGCCGGCCCTGGCCGCCGCGATCGTCACGTTGCTGGACGAAGAGCAGGCTGAGTTCCTGGAGAAGGCGTGATCCAGCCCGGCGGTCCCGGATGACCCGGGTGATCGCCGGAGCCGCGCGCGGCCGCCGCCTGGCGGTCCCGGCCGGGCGGCTCACCCGGCCCACCAGTGACCGGGCCCGGGAGGGGCTGTTCAGCACGCTGGCCGCGGTGTGCGGCTCGCTGGACGGCGCGCGGGTGCTCGACCTGTACGCAGGCTCCGGCGCGGTCGGCCTGGAAGCGCTGTCCCGCGGCGCGGCCCGGGTGCTGTTCGTGGAGGCGGATGCCCGGGCGGCGCGGGTGATCCGCGGCAACATCGAGGCCGTCGGCCTGGCCGGGCGGCCAGTTGGTCACCGACCGGGTGGACCGGGTGCTCGGCCGGGGCAGCCCCGAGCCGGGCGGTTATGACCTGGTCATCGCCGACCCGCCGTACGCGACCCCGGACCCGGAGCTGACCGGGATGCTCACTGCTCTGGCCGCCCGTGGCTGGCTGGCGCCCGGGGCCGTGGTCGCGGTGGAGCGGGCGACCCGGTCCGGGCCGGTCGGCTGGCCCCCCGGGTACACACTGGACCGGTCCCGACGTTACGGTGACACGACGTTCTGGTACGGTCTCGCCGCAGGTGCCCAGTCCGCTGGTGAACCGTGACTGGCCTGCTGTGACTGGGCGCGAACGCCATGCGAGGGAAGGGCGTGACCACGTGCGTCGTGTCGCCTGTCCAGGTTCCTTCGATCCCGCGACCAACGGTCATCTCGACATCATCCGGCGGGCCTCCCTGCTGCACGATGAGGTGGTCGTGGTGGTCGGGGCCAACCAGGCCAAGGAGGGCCTCTTCACCGTGGACGAGCGGGTCGCGATGCTCGGTGAGGTCACCGCTGACCTGGGGAATGTCAAAGTCGGTACGTTCCGCGGGCTGCTCGTGGACTACTGCAAGGAGAACAGCATCTCGGCGATCGTGAAGGGCCTGCGCGCCGTCAGCGACTTCGAGTACGAGATGGAAATGGCGCAGATGAACTACCGCCTCGCCGAGATCGAGACACTGTTCATGACGGCCAACCCGGTGTACAGCTTCCTGCGGTCCAGCCTGGTCAAGGAGATCTGCAAGTACGGCGGGGACGTCGCCTCCCTGGTGCCCGCCGTGGTGCACCAGCGGCTGCAGGAGCGGCTCGCGCCGCGCTGACCAGCTGGCGCGATCCGCCCCTGGCGGTGCGCCGCACGCGGTCACGGGCTGCTGAGTTGGGAATCCGGCTGGTCCGCGGGTAGGCTGACGCGTCATCAACTTGCCGAGCGTCCTCCTTGCCATGCCACAGTCACGAAAAAACCCCTCCGTGCGCCTCGACCCACGCAAGCCACTGGTCTTCAGCACCCTGGCCCTGGGCCGGGCCCCCGGATCAGAGCACACGCTCACCCGGACCGTTCCGGCCCCCGCGCACGTGCGGGCCGGTCTCATTGGCGTACCCGAGGGAACGGACGTCGGGCTGGACGTCCGGATGGAGGCGGTGTCCGAGGGCGTCCTGGTTACCGCCACCGCCCAGGCGCTGGTGAGCGGGGAGTGCGCGCGCTGCCTGGACCCGGTGCAACAGCAGGTGGACGTCCGGTTTCAGGAGCTCTACAGCTACGACCCGGACGGGCCGGAGGCTGCCGACGGGTACGCTCTGCACGGGGACCTGCTCGATCTCGAGCCTGCCCTGCATGACGCGCTCGTGCTCGCGCTCCCGCTGGCCCCGCTGTGCCAGCCGGACTGCCCAGGTCTGTGCGTGGAGTGCGGGGTGCAGCTGGCTCAGGTCGGCCCGGGCCACGGGCACGGCCCGGCGATCGACCCGCGGTGGGCTGGCTTGCAGCAGATCGCGGCGGAACAGGTCAATGGCGCGGCGCGCAGCGGCGCTGGCCCGAACGGTACGGGCTCCCATGGGGCAGGCCCGGACGACGTGAGTGCGAACGACTGAGGAGAGAGCGTGGCTGTTCCCAAGCGGCGGATGTCGCGTAGCAACACCAGGTCCAGGCGGGCCCAGTGGAAGACCACGGCGCCCGCGCTGGTGCGCTGCCCGCAGTGCCGGGACCCGAAGCTGCCGCACACGGCCTGCCCGACGTGCGGCACCTACAACCGCCGACAGGTGATCACACCTAGCTGATGCGCTGAAGGGGCACTGCGTGAGAGGCGGGGCGAACGGCGGCCCACCAGCGGATGGGCCGGAGTGGTCGGAGCTGCTGCGGGTCCTCGATGCCGGGCTGTCTCCCGGGCTGCTGGAGCGTGCCCTGACGCACCGCTCCTACGCCTACGAAAACGGCGGCCTGCCCACCAACGAGCGGCTGGAATTCCTCGGTGACTCGGTGCTCGGCCTGGTGGTCACCGACGCGCTCTTCCGCGGTTACCCGGACCTGCCCGAGGGGCAGCTTGCCAAGCTGCGCGCGGCCGTGGTCAACATGCGGGCGCTGGCCGGTGTCGCCAGGGGGCTGCGCCTCGGCGGCTATGTGCGGCTCGGCCGCGGCGAGGACGGCACCGGCGGCCGGGACAAGTCCTCGATCCTCGCCGACACCCTCGAAGCCGTGATCGGCGCGGTCTACATCGAGCGCGGTCTGGCCGAGGCGACTGAGCTGGTCCACCGGCTGTTCGACCCGGTGATCGCCGGTCTGCCGGCCTCGGCGCCGGCCTGGACTGGAAGACCTCGCTGCAGGAGCTGACCGCGTCCGGCTTCCTCGGCGTACCGGTCTATGAGGTGACCGAAAGCGGGCCGGACCACCAGAAGTTCTTCCGTGCCACGGTCAGTGTCGGCGGCCGCAGCTACGGGTCCGGGGCCGGCCGCTCCAAGAAGGAAGCCGAGCAGCAGGCCGCCGAGGCGGCCTGGACCGCCATCAGTAACGGGCACGGCTCGGCCGCACCCGGGCCGTCCGCACCCGGACCGTCCGCACTTGGCCCGTCCGCACCTGGGCCGTCCGCACCTGGCCCGGCCGACGACGCGGGGCCCACCGCCCCCGCCCCGCCCGGGAACGAGCCGGCCGGGACCTGACGCCGTGCCGGAACTTCCTGAGGTCGAGACCGTCCGCAGGGGCCTGGAACGGCATGTGGTCGGGCGGACCATCGCCACGGCCGAGGTGCTGCACCCCCGCGCGGTGCGGCGGCACCTGGCCGGTGTGGGGGATTTCACCGCCGCGCTGAGTGGCCGGACCATCACTGGCGCGCGCCGCCGGGGCAAGTACCTGTGGCTCCCGGTTGGCCCGGATGCGCTGCTGGCCCACCTCGGGATGAGCGGGCAGTTGCTGGTCGGCCCGCCCGGCCGGCCGGTTTCCGGTCACGTCCGGGCCCGGTTCACGTTCACCGACGGTGGTCCTGATCTCCGGTTCACCGACCAGCGCACGTTCGGCCACCTGGTCTGGTCCCCGGGTGGCGCGGAGCTGCCTGCGCTGATCGCGCATATCGCCCCAGACCCGCTGGAAACAGCCTTCGACGACGCCGTGTTCCTCGGTCGGCTGCGCACGCGGCGCACCGACATCAAGCGGGCGCTGCTGGACCAGTCCCTGGTCAGCGGCATCGGGAACATCTACGCCGACGAGTCCCTATGGCGGGCCCGGCTGCACTGGGCCCGGCCGGCCGAGGCGCTCAGCCGCCCGGCCGCCGCCCGGCTGCTCGGCGAGGTCCGCGGGGTGCTGCGGGACGCGCTGGCCGCCGGTGGCACCTCGTTCGACAGCCTCTACGTGAACGTCAACGGGGAGAGCGGCTACTTCAGCCGGTCACTCTCCGTATACGGACGGGCGGGCCAGCCCTGCCTGCGGTGTGGCACTCCGATCCGGCGGGACGCGTTCATGAACCGCTCCGCCTACAGCTGCCCGCGCTGCCAGCCGCGGCCCCGGTCCCGGATGGGCCAGCGTGACCTGCGGCATCGCTCAACTTGACCGGATACCGATCCGATGGGACCCTAAGAGTGTCACCTGCGCGCACTCTTGCGATCTTTCGCGTTTGCGCCCACTCTGGTCACTCAGTGTGGAGGACCCATTACAATGGCGAAGGCTCTACTAGGCCACGTCGGCGGGCCCGATCCCCGCATGGTCTCTGAGATGCGCCGCCTCCAGCAGCGAGTACGTGACCTGGAGGCTGAGCTTGTCAGACTCCAGGACAGGAACGACGCGCTGGCTGCAGAGGCTGAACACGCATTGCTCGTTGCTGATCGGGAGCGTGACCGCGCGCTTGCCTGACGCGCCGCAGCAGCACGACGAACCGGGGACGCCGGATCCGGCGTCCCTATTCGTCGTTTAGGCGCGATGTTGCTCGTGCTGTCCCCTGATATCTCGGGTGAACCACTGTGGCATGTGAAGCCCGCGTGGTGTGCTTTAGGATGTCACCTCCTAACGTTCCCCGGGAAGTACCGGTTCAGCGGTCCGGGGTCCGGCTGGGCCCGGCCAGCGCTGGCCAGGGCCGCCACGGGCGGCGGCCAGCCGCCCCGGCCCGGCCGGTTAAAACGCATATCCCCAGGTTTGACGGCGGCGGACGGTAGTCTGCCGTCAAGCTGGGGTGGACTGAACATCCCGAACCGGGGACAGGAAGCGTTATTCAAAACCGACCAGCGAGGGCAGGCCCGGAGGACCTGCCCGAGCGATCGGTGCAGGTGGCGGCGACGCCAGCCCAGCATGATCATTTGAATAACGCGACTTTGAATAAGACACAGCGCGTGGTCGGTGGGGAGGAAGCCCGCAGGTGTATTTGAAGACACTCACCCTGCGCGGGTTCAAGTCCTTCGCATCCGCCACCACGCTGCGTTTCGAGCCGGGCATCACCTGCATCGTCGGGCCCAACGGGTCCGGCAAGTCGAACGTGGTGGACGCCTTCTCCTGGGTCATGGGCGAGCAGGGCGTGAAGACCCTGCGGGGCGGCAAGATGGAAGACGTGGTCTTCGCCGGGACCGCCTCCCGGCCGCCGCTGGGCCGCGCGGAAGTCACCCTGACCATCGACAACAGCGATGGCGCGCTGCCCATCGAGTACGCCGAGGTCACCATCAGCCGCCTGCTGTTCCGGTCCGGGCAGAGTGAGTACTCCATCAACGGCGACCACTGCCGGCTGCTCGACGTGCAGGAACTGCTGTCCGACTCCGGCCTGGGCCGCGAGATGCACGTCATCGTCGGGCAGGGGCAGCTGGACCAGGTGCTGCACGCTGGCCCGGAGGCCAGGCGGGCGCTGATCGAGGAGGCGGCCGGGGTGCTCAAGCACCGGCGCCGCAAGGAGAAAGCGCTGCGCAAGCTCGAGGCGATGCAGGTCAACCTGACCCGGCTGGTCGACCTCACCGCTGAGCTGCGGCGCCGCCTCAAGCCGCTGGGCCGCCAGGCGGCCCTGGCCCGGCGCGCCGCGGTCATCCAGGCCGACCTGCGGGATGCCCGGCTGCGGCTGCTCGCCGACGACTACGTCACCGCCGCGACGGCACTGGAACGGGACGAGACCGACGAGGCAGCCGCCCTGGCCCGCCGGGCCGCCCTGGAGCAGGAACTGGCCGGGGCCCGGCAGCGGGAAGCCACGCTGGACGCGGACGAGCAGCAGCACGCGCCACGGCTGGCGGCCGCGCAGGAGGCCTGGTTCGGCCTGTCCGCGCTGGCCGAACGGATCCGCAGTGTCGCCAGCCTGGCGCAGGAACGGCACACCCACCTGGCCACCCAGCCTGACCAGCCGCGGCCCGGCCGGGATCCGGATGAGCTGGAACAGGAAGCTGAGGGCCTGCGCGAGCAGGAAGCCATGCTGGGCGAGCGGCTGGAGACGGCCCGGGAGCAGCTGACGGCCGTGGCGGCGCAGCGCGCCGCCACGGAAGCCGCGCTGGCCGCGGCGGAGCGGCGGCTGGCCGACCAGGCCCGGGCGGCCGCGGCCGAGGCCCGCGCCGCGGCCGCGCACGCCGAGCGGCTGGCCAAGCTGCGCGGCCGGGTCGAGGCCGCGCGCAGCACTGCGGCCGCGGCCCGCGAGGAAGCAGGCCGCCTGGCCGAGGCCTACGACGCGGCGCGTTCCCGGGCGGCCCGGGCCCAGGAGGACTACGAGGAGCAGCAGGAGATCTCGGCCGGGCGAGACGATGACCGGAGCGGGCTGACCGCCGAACTCGAGCGGAGCCGTGCCGCGCTGGCGGCTGCGGCCGAGCGGGTCAGTGGGTTGCGCGCCGCTGAGCGGGAGGCCAGCGCCCAGCGGGCGGCCCTGCGGGCCCGCAGGGACGCCCTGGGCGAGGGCCTGCACGCACTGCGCAGCGGCAAGGACGCGTCCGGGGCGCTGCTCGCGGACCCCGGCACGTTCAGCGGGGTGCTGGGCACCGTGGCTGCCCTGGTGACCGTGCAGGACGGCGCCCAGGAAGCGATCGCCGCGGCGCTGGGCAGCGTGGCCGACGCCGTGGCCGTGGCCGGCCTGGAAGCTGCGGTGGCCATCCTGGAGGCGCTCAAGAGCCAGGACGCTGGAAGCGCTGGCCTGATCATCGCCTCGGATGCGGCGAGGCCGGATCCGGGCCGGCTGGATCCGGGCCTGCGGATACGGGCCAGGCCGGTGCGGCGGGGACGGACCCGGCCAGCACCATGGCCGCTCCGTCCGGGGCCGGCCTTTCCGGCGGCGCGGGGCTCCCGGGCGGCACAGTGCTCCCCGGCGGCACGGTATTCCCGGACGGCACGGTGTTCCCGAGCGCCGCGGCACTCCCGGAGGGCGCACACTTCGCGCTCGACCTGGTCCGTGCACCGGGTGAGCTCGCCGCCGCCCTGGCCAGCCTGCTGGCCGGGGTCATCGTCACCCGCGATCTCGACCAGGCCAGGGAACTGCTGAGCAGGTACCCGCGGGCGCGTACCGTCACCCGGCACGGGGACGTGCTCGGCGTGCACTGGGCATCCGGCGGCTCGACCCGGCCGCCCAGCGTGCTCACCTTGCGCGCGGCGGCTGACGAGGCCGCCGCGGGCCTGGACGCCGCCGAGCGCCGCTGCGCCCAGTCCGCAGTGGATCTCGCCGCGGCAGTGGCCGCCGAGGAGCAGGCCCGCCAGGCGATGGCAGGCACGGAGCAGGCTATGCGGCGGGCTGACGCCACGGCCGCGGAGGTTTCCGGCCGGGCTCGGCCAGTTGGCCGGGGCGGCCCGGGCCGCCCGCGACGAGGCGGAGCGGCTGGCCGCCGCCATCGAGGCGGCGCACCGGGCCCAGGAGGCGGGCCAGACTTCGGTCAGCGAGCTCGAAGCACGGCTGGCCGAGGCCGAGGCCGGCCAGGAGCCTGTCCCCGGGCCCGTCGCAGGTGACCGCGGGACAGCAGACAGCGCGGTGGACGACAGCATCGCGGGTGACAGCGCCACGGGTGATAGCACCACGGGCGACAGCGCGGCGGACGAGGCGAGCCGTGACACCCTGGCCGCTGCGGCGGATGCGGCCCGCAACGCCGAGATGGACGCACGGCTCGAGGTCAGGACCGCGGAGGAGCGGCTACGGGCGATCGCCGGTCGGGCCGACGCGCTGGTCGCCGCAGCCGCGGCGGAACGCCAGGCCGCGGAGCGCGCCGCTGCCCGCCGTCAGCTGCGCGAGCGCCAGGCGCTGGTCGCCCGGGCGGTCGCCGAGGGCGCCACCCTTGCCCTGGCCCGGCTCGCCGAGTCACTGGCCATGGCCAGTGAGCAGCGGCTGGCCGCCGAGCAGGCGAGCAAGGGCCGTGCGGTCGCACTCCAGGAGGTCCGCGCGCAGGTCCGGCAGCTCGCAGCGGAATTCGACCGGGTGGTGGACGCGGCGCACGGCAGCGAGATGGCCCGGGCTGAGCACCGGATGCGGCTGGAGCAGCTGACCAGCCGCGCCGCCGAGGAGTTCGGTGTGACCGTGCCTGCCCTGGTCGCTGAGTACGGCCCCGAGGTGCTGATCCCTGTCATGACCGCTGAGGAGCCCGTCAGCGGCGCCACAATGCCCACAGAGGGCCCCACAGGGGCCGCTGACGGCCGGGGGGTCCCGTGGGCTCCCGATGACCTCACACAGGGTCAGCGCCCGCAGAATGGATCTGGTGGCCACCTCAGCCGGGATGAGCTGGCCGCCGGGTCCGCTGCCAGCATCCGGCCCGCGGCCGGGCCCGCCCCCGATGCCCAGCCGGCCTGCGGACCAGCCGGGTGTCCGCTACGTGCGGGCCGAGCAGGAGCGCCGGGCCGCGGCCGCACAGCGCCAGCTCGACCAGCTGGGCAAGGTAAACCCGCTGGCCCTGGAGGAATTCGCGGCCCTGGAAGAGCGGCACGCGTTCCTCGCCACCCAGCTCGAGGACCTCAAGAAGACCCGCCGCGACCTGCTCACCGTGGTCAAAGAGGTGGACGACCGGGTCCAGCAGGTCTTCGCGGCGGCCTTCGAGGACACCGCCCGCGAGTTCGAGGCCATCTTCGGCCGGCTGTTCCCCGGCGGCGAGGGCAGGCTCATCCTGACCGAGCCGGACGACATGCTCGCCACCGGGATCGACTTCGAGGCCAGGCCGCCGGGCAAGAAGGTCAAGCGGATGTCGCTGCTGTCCGGCGGGGAGCGCTCGCTGACCGCGATCGCCTTCCTGCTGGCCATCTTCAAGGCCCGGCCCTCCCCGTTCTACGTCCTGGACGAGGTCGAGGCCGCGCTCGACGACACCAACATGCAGCGCCTGCTGCACGTCTTCGAGGAACTGCGGACCAGCTCGCAGCTGCTCATCATCACCCACCAGAAGCGGACCATGGAGATCGCCGACGCCCTGTACGGAATCAGCATGCGCGGGGATGGCGTGTCCACGGTGATCAGCCAGCGGCTGCGGGAGCGGGAAACCGCCTAACGGGGCTGGGCACGATTCGCGGGCTGCCCCGCAGGGGTCAGCGGATAGCGCGGCTGGGTCGGCGTCACGCGCCGCGCCGGGTCGGCCCGCACGCGCCGCGCCGGGTCGGCCCGCACGCGCCGCGCCGGGTCGGCCCGCACGGTCCGCGGCTGGGCTGGCTGTCACGCTCCGCGGCTGGGCTGGCCCGCGGAGCGCCCTCGCTCCGTGCGTCTGAAAGACTGGGGCTGTTATGGAACTTGTGATCATTCTCATTGTCATTGCCGTCGTACTGATCGCCGGGGCGGGCACGACCTTCCTGGTCCTGCCGCGGCGGCGGCGCCGGGTCGCCGCGCCGCCACAGACGCCGCCCGACATCATGGCCCCCCCGGGCGCTGGCCAGGCCGCCCCAGCGGATCAGGAGGCCACCGCGGGCGGCGCGGCAACGGCCGTGCTGCCGCCCACGGCCGAGAAACCGCCCCCGGTGGAGGCGCCCACCCCGATGCGTGGCCGCCTGGTCCGGCTGCGCGGCCGGGCTGCCCAGTCCCGCGGCGGGTTCGGGTCCGTCCTGCTCAACCTGCTGTCCCGGGACGTCCTGGACGATCAGGCGTGGGAGGACATCGAGGACACCCTGCTGACCGCGGACATGGGCGTGGCGCCGTCCCGGCAGATCGTCGAGGATCTCCGGACCCAGGTAAAAGTGACCGGTACCCGCAGCCCCGCCGAGGTCCGCGACCTGCTGCGCAACGAGCTGATCAATGAGATCGGGCCGGAGACTGACCGGAGCCTGCACACCCGCACGGAGTCCGGCCTGCCGCCGTGGTCCTGGTGGTGGGGGTCAACGGCACCGGCAAGACCACTGTCTGCGGCAAGCTCGGCCGGGCCTTGCTCGGCGAGGGGGAAACCGTGCTGCTCGGCGCGGCCGACACGTTCCGGGCCGCGGCCGCTGACCAGCTCGAGACCTGGGGCGGCCGGATCGGCGCCCGGGTGGTCCGGTCGGCCCGGGAGGGCGCGGACCCGGCGAGCGTGGCCTTCGAGGCGGTCCGCGAAGGAATCGACCAGCATGTGGGCTGCGTGATCGTGGATACCGCCGGGCGGCTGCACACGAAGACCGGCCTGATGGACGAGCTCGGCAAGATCAAGCGGGTGATCGAGAAGCGCTCCCCGGTGGATGAGGTCCTGCTCGTCCTGGACGCCACCACCGGCCAGAACGGGCTGCGCCAGGCCCGGGTGTTCGCCGAGGCGGTGGACATCACCGGCATCGTGCTGACCAAGCTGGACGGCACGGCCAAGGGCGGCATCGTGATCGCGGTCCAGCACGAACTGGGGGTCCCGGTCAAGCTGGTCGGTCTCGGCGAAGGCCCGGACGACCTCGCCCCGTTCGAGCCCGAGGCTTTCGTGGACGCCATCCTGGGCAACTGACCCGCACTGATGATCCGCACTGATGATCCGCACTGGCCCGTATGGACGACCCGCCGGCCCGGAGGGCACCATTGTGAAACACATCCGTAACATCCCGCGTGTGTCTTTCACTCCGCCGAAACACTCTGTGATGGCGGGCGAAACGCCTCTGGCGGAGGGTCGGCACATGACAGGGTGCCCCGAGAAGGTGGTCGCATGAAGCTCATAACTGCCATAATCAAGCCCTTTAAGCTGGACGAGGTGAAGGCTGCCCTGCAAGCCTTCGGCGTCCACGGCATGACCGTCAGCGAGGCGAGCGGGTACGGTCGCCAGCGTGGTCACACTGAGGTGTACCGGGGCGCTGAATACCAGGTTGACCTGGTGCCCAAGGTGCGGATTGAAGTTCTCTGCGACGATGAGGACACGGACGACTTGATCGGCGTGATCGTCAAGGCATCGCAGACCGGCCGGATTGGTGACGGGAAGGTCTGGGCTGTGCCCGTCGAGACGGTTGTCCGGGTTCGTACCGGGGAGCGGGGCTCGGGCGCGCTCTAGCCCGGGCACGCTGGAAAGGGGCTTATTGGCGTGCGAGGGACGGGTCGGGGGGCTGGCATACGTGACGTCGCCACCCTCGGCCCGTTCGCATTCTGACGGGCCGCCACTCACGTCCTTTGCCGCGGATCGCACGCGGCGGAGTGCGGAAACTGACCGCTGGCTGGCGTCGTTGCTGGGCGCGGAGCCGGGGGTCGCGCTCGTCGCCGTGGGCGGTTACGGCCGGCGTGAACTGCTCCCGGGCAGTGACCTCGACGTGCTCCTGCTGCACGACGGCCGGGCTGGCATCGCGGCCATGGCCGACCGGATCTGGTACCCCATCTGGGATTCGGGCACCCGGCTGGATCACGCGGTGCGCACCACCGGAGAGGCGCGCCGGGTGGCCCGGGCCGACCTGAAGGTGGCCCTGGGCCTGCTGTACGCCCGGCACGTGGCAGGTGATCCTGAGCTCACCAATACCCTCCGTCTCGGCGCCCTGGAGGACTGGCGGGCATCGGCCCCCACCCGCCTGGCTGAGCTGCAGGAGCTGCACGTCGAGCGGACTCAGCGCAGCGGGGAGCTCGCGTTCCTGCTCGAACCGGATCTCAAGGAAGCTCGGGGCGGCCTGCGTGATGTGCACGCCATCCAGGCCATCGCCGCCGCCTGGGTGGCGCCGGGCCCCGGGCCGCGGGTCCGGGCGGCCTACGAATCCATCATGGACGCCCGGCATGCGCTGCACGACATCACCGGGCGGCCCACCGACCGGCTCGTCCTGCAGGAACAGGACGAGGTCGCCCGGGTGCTCGGGCTGCTGGACGCGGATGCGCTGATGCGCCATCTCGCCGGGGCCGGCCGCGCCGTCGCGTATTCCGTGGATCAGGCGTTCCGGCAGGCACAGCGCAGCCGGGGTAGCGGCAGGCGGCGGAGCAAGGCGCAGCGCCGGCCGATCGCGGACGGGCTGGTCGAGCAGGACGGGGAGGTGGTGCTGGCGCGAGCCGCCGACCCGGCCACCGACCCGTCGCTGCCGCTGCGGGCGGCCGCGGCCGCCGCGCAGTCCCGGCTCGTCCTGGCCCCACGCACGCTGGCCCGGCTGGCCACCTGCCCGGCGCTGCCGGTGCCCTGGCCGCCCGAGGCTCGCGACGCGCTGGCCGCGTTGCTCGGTGCGGGCTCGGCCGCCGTCCCGGTCTGGGAGGCATTCGACCAGGAAGGCCTGGTCGCGGTCCTGCTGCCGGACTGGGACCGGGTGCGCAACCGCCCGCAGCGCAACCCACTGCACACCTACACCGTGGACCGCCATCTCGTGGAGACGGCCGCCCGGGCCGCGGCGCTGACCCGCGACGTCGCCCGGCCGGACCTGCTGCTCCTCTCCGCCCTGCTGCACGACATCGGCAAGGGCTGGCCCGGTGATCACCGGGTGACCGGTGAGGTAGTGGCCCGGGACGTGGCCCGGCGGGTGGGCCTGGGCCCGTCCGATGGTGAGCTGGTGGCCGGTGCCGTCCGGCACCACCTGCTGCTGCCGCAGACCGCGACCCGGCGTGATCTCGACGACCCCGTCACCGTCGATCAGGTGGCCAAGGTCGTGGGCAGCAGGCCGCTGCTCGAGCTGCTGCACGCCCTGGCCATCGCCGATGGCCAGGCCACCGGGCCAGCGGCGTGGAACGACTGGAAAGAGGGCCTGGTCGGCGACCTGGTCCGGCGGGTCGAATCGCGGCTGGCGGGGGAGCCCCCGCCGGAGCCGCTGCCGTTGCGTCCCGAGCAGGTGGCGCTCGCCGATGAGGGGGTGTCGGCCGCTCAGCTGAAGGGCTCCGAGGTCACCGTCGTCGCCCCGGACCGGCCCGGCCTGCTCTGGCAGGCTGCTGGGGTGCTCGCCTCGCACCGCCTAGCGGTCCGCTCGGCCAATGCGGTGTCGCACGGGACCATGGCCGTGGCGGGCTTCACCGTCGCCCCGGAGTACGGCGACATGCCCGACGCCGACCTGGTCACCAGCGACCTGCGGCGCGCCCTGGAGGGGCGGCTGGACGTTGCGGAACGGCTGGAACGGCGGATGCGGTCCTACCGTGCGGCCCCCGGCCCGGCCCCGGTCGCGCCGCCCAAGGTCACCCTGCTGGACGACGCGTCGCGGACCGCGACCGTGGTGGAAGTGCGCGCGCATGACGCGCCCGGGTTGCTCTGGCGGATCGGCCGTGCCCTGGGCGACTGTGGCCTCGACGTGCGCGCGGCGCGGGTGGAAACGCTCGGCGCCGAGGCGGTGGACGTGTTCTACGTGGTGGACACGTCCGGCGGCCCGGTGGGTGGGTCCCGGATCCGGGGAAAGATCGCCGCTCAGGTTCTCGCCGCCCTCACTGGCTAGCCCGCGCCAACCAGATCCCGGCTCGCGAGCGCGGCCGTAAGCCCCACTGGGGGAATCCCAGCCTGCCCTTCGAATGCGTGTGTGAAAACTGTCGCTATAACAGCGGTTTTCGCACCCAGACTGCCGATGGCCCAGTAGAGCGTTCAGTTCGTGTGCGCTGCTATCACGACGTTGTGGGCACACAAACTCGCAGGGCTCCGGTCACCGGAGTGGCCAGCAGCGGGAAATGAACACGAACTGCGGCTTCCCGGCTGGATGCCCGCCCGTCAGCAGGCCCGCCGGTCCAGCCGGCCGGTGATCTCGGCTGGACGACGCTGACCCGGTGGTCTCGACCGGATAGCCTGGACGCGTGTTCGAGACACTCTCTGACCGGCTGACCCAGGTCTTCTCCAACCTGCGCGGGCGCGGCCGTCTGTCCCCCGCTGACATCGACGCCACCGCCCGCGAGATCCGCATCGCACTGCTCGAAGCGGATGTGGCGCTGCCCGTGGTCAGGGACTTCATCGCGCGTGTCAAAGAGCGCGCCTCGTCCGAAGAGGTCTCGCAGGCGCTCAACCCGGCGCAGCAGGTCATCAAGATCGTCCACGACGAACTGATCGGCATCCTCGGCGGTGAAGCGCGCCGGCTGCGGTTCGCCAAGACCCCGCCGACTGTGATCATGCTGGCTGGCCTCCAGGGCACCGGTAAGACCTCGCTCGCGGCCAAGCTCGCGCTGTGGCTGCGCAACCAGGGGAACACCCCGGTGCTGGTCGCCGCCGACCTGCAGCGTCCCAACGCGGTCCAGCAACTCCAGGTGCTCGGTGAGCGGGCCGGGGTGCCGGTGTTCGCCCCCCAGCCCGGCAACGGCGTGGGCGACCCGGTGCAGGTGGCCCGCGAGTCCCTGGACGAGGCCCGCCGCAAGCTCTACAACGTCGTCATCATCGACACCGCCGGCCGCCTGGGCATCGACGAGGAGATGATGCGCCAGGCCGCCGCCATCCGGGACGCGACCGACCCGGACGAGATCCTGTTCGTGGTGGACGCGATGATCGGCCAGGACGCGGTGCAGACCGCCCAGGCGTTCCTGGACGGCGTCGGCTACGACGGCGTGGTGCTCACCAAGCTGGACGGTGACGCCCGCGGCGGCGCGGCGCTGTCCATCGCCCAGCTCACCGGCAGGCCGGTGATGTTCGCCTCCTCCGGGGAGAAGCTGGAGGACTTCGATGTCTTCCACCCCGACCGGATGGCGTCGCGGATCCTCGACATGGGGGACATGCTCACCCTCATCGAGCAGGCCGAGCGCGCGTTCGACGAAGACCAGGCGACCAAGATGGCCGGCAAGCTGGCCTCCGGCGACGGCTTCACCCTGGAAGACTTCGTCGAGCAGCTGGCCATGGTCCGCAAGCTCGGCCCGATCGGGAACCTGCTGGGCATGCTGCCCGGTGCCGCGCAGAACCGCGAGCTGCTGAGCCAGGTCAGTGACAAGGACCTGGACCGGGCCGCTGCCATCGTCAACTCGATGACCCCGGCCGAGCGGCGCAACCCGAAGATCCTCAATGGCTCCCGCCGGTCCCGGATCGCCGGGGGCGCCGGCGTCACCGTGGGCGAGGTCAACAACCTTGTGGTCCGGTTCCTCGAGGGCCAGAAGATGATGCGGCAGATGATGGGCGGCGGGGGTATCCCTGGGATGCCGCCCATCCCGGGCATGCGGCGCACGGCGCAGAAGAGCGCCAAGAACAGCAAGAAGGGTAAGAAGAAGCCCAAGGGCGGCCGTCCGGGCGGGAACCCGGCCGCGGGCAAGGCCAGTGCCGCCAAGCCGGCCGGTGCGCCCCAGGGCGGCAACGGTGCGGCCCAGGACGGCAACGGTGCGGCCCAGGGTGGCGTGCCCGGCGTCGGCCCCGGCCCCGGTGCCATGCCCGGCCTGCCTGCCGGCCTGCCCGGCCGGCCGGAGGACCTCGCCGCTGGCCTGGAGGCGCTGACATCCGGCAAAGGGCTGGGCGGATTGCGGCTACCGTCCCCGGACCAGCTGCCTTCTCTCGACCAGCTGCCCGCCCCGGACAAAACATCCGCCCCGGGCAGCCTGCCGGCTGGTTTCGGCCTCTTCGGCAAGCGACGCCAGGCCAAGAAGGACGACGAGTAACCTCTGCGCCCCAGCCCGGCGCACCCCGGTGCCCCAACCTCGTTAGCGCGGTGCGTTCTGCCTCACCCGCGGGTCGTTGCGGAATCTCCGCGTCCGCTTAAGAGTGCGGGATGCGCCCCGAGCACCCTTGGTCGTGATCTGAATAACAGTTCGAATTTTTGCCCCCCCGCGGGCAAAAATTCGAACTACTGATGTCCGGCGCCCCGGACTGTCTCATTTACTGAGACGCCAACCTCGATCCTGCAACAGCCTGCCCGCGGAGCACAAAGCACCGCGCTCATGCCTCACCCCCTCTCGGCCCTCTCCCGCTGTGAATGCAGGCGTCTTGTGTGACAGTTGGGACCGGGCAGGGCGCCTGGCCCGGGCGGCCACCCATGATCATGTGGGATTAGGGGTGGCATATGGCACCGAATCCCCCATGAGCATGGTCCGCCGGGCCGCGGGGCGCCGGAGTCGCGGGGCCACCGGGGCCAACGGAGTCGCGGGGCCACCGGGGTCGCGGGGTCACCGGTGTGCCGGACCGGGGCCGGGAGTGCTGGGCGGGGGGCGGAGGAAGACGGTTGCGGCGGCGATTACGCCCTGGGGCGGGGTCTCTGGCACAATGACACGGTCACCCTCCGGTTTGGCGGCGCCCTCTCACGCTCGCTGGGCCGGGGGACCGAGCGGGCTGGCGCGGTGGTCCCCACCCGGCGCGCGCACTGCCTGCATCCGAAGTTTCTGGGAGAGACCACACCCGTGGCTGTCAAGATCAAGCTCAAGCGCATGGGTAAGATCCATGCGCCCTTTTACCGGATCATCGTCGCCGACGCCCGCACCAAGCGGGACGGCCGGGCGATCGAGGAGATCGGCAAGTACCACCCGAAGAACGAGCCCTCGCTCATCGAGGTGAACTCTGAGCGGGCGCAGCACTGGCTGTCGGTGGGCGCGCAGCCGACTGACCCGGTCCGCAAGATCCTCGAGATCACCGGGGACTGGCAGAAGTTCAAGGGGCTGCCCGGCACCGAGGGCACGCTGCGCTCGGCCGCGCCCAAGGCGGACAAGAAGGACGCTTTTGCCGCCGCGGTCGCCGAGACGCTCGGCGACGCGGGCAAGGGCAAGGGCAGTGGCCCGGCCAAGGCCGGTGCGGGCAAGCCAGCGGCCAAGGCAGGCGGCAAGCAGCCAGCGGCCAAGGCCGACACGGCCAAGGCGGACACGGCCAAGGCGGACACGGCCAAGGCGGACACGGCCAAGGCGGACACGGCCAAGGCGCGCCACGGCAGGCACGGCCACGGCAGGCACGGCCACGGCCGGCACGGCCACGGCAGGCACCGTCACGGCCGACACGGCCACGGCCGACACGGCCACGGCCGACACGGCCACGGCCGACACGGCCACGGCCGACACGGCCACGGCTGACGCTGACACGCCTGACTCCACCAAAGCGGGCGCGGGCACGGCCGAGCCGCCCGCTGACGCAACGGCTGCAGCCGGCTGCGGCGGCCGCGGCCCAGGGCGACGGGTCCTGAAATGCTGGAAGAGGCCCTTGAGCACCTGGTGAAGGGCATCGTGGAGCACCCTGACGATGTCTCGGTGGCCAGCCACGGACTGCGCAGGGGCCGGGTCCTCGAGGTGCGAGTGCACCCCGAGGACCTCGGCAAGGTCATCGGCCGGGGCGGCCGGACCGCCAAGGCGCTGCGGACGGTCATCGGGTCACTGGCGGGCGGCAAGTACGTCCGGGTCGACCTGCTCGATGTGGACGAGGTCCGCTAACCCGTCATGCAGTTGGTTGTGGGCCGGATCACCCGTCCGCACGGGGTCCGCGGCGAGGTAACGGTGGAAGTGCGCACCGACGAACCGGACCGCAGGTTCGCGGTGGGCATGACGCTGGCTACCGACCCGCCGGACGCAGGCCCGCTGACGGTCGAGGCGGCCCGCTGGCACTCGGGTCGGCTGCTCATCACGTTCGCCGGGGTGGGTGACCGGGACCAGGCTGAGGAGTTGCGGGGGACCTGGCTGACCCTGGACCCAGCCGAGGCCGGGCCCACCGGCGACCCGGACGAGTTCCACGACTTCCAGCTGATCGGCCTCACCGTGGTCACCACCTCCGGCCAGCCGGTCGGGGTGGTGACCGACGTGCGCCACTTCGGGCAGGACCTGCTGGTGATCGAGCCCACCCGGCCGGCCCAGGCGGGCCGCCTCCGGCCCGGCCAGCTCAGGGCGAACCAGCCCAGGGCGAACCAGCCCAGGGCGAACCAGCCCAGGGCGAACCAGCCCAGGGCGAACCAGCCCAGGGCGAACCCAGCCCAGGGCGAACCAGCCCAGGGCGAACCAGCCCAGGGCGAACCGTCCGCGGTCAGGCCAGCCCAGGGTGGGCGGCCACCGGGCGCGCCGGGGGACGGCCGCGGCGCTGGGCAGCCCGGGCCCGCGATCCGGGCCCGGCGCGGCCCGGCGGCAGCGGCCGCGGACGAGATCCTGGTGCCGTTCGTGGCGGCGCTCGTGCCCGAGGTCGACGTGGCTAGCGGCCGCCTCGTCATCGATCCGCCGCCGGGTTTGCTGGAGCTCGGCCAGGAGCCCGGCCCTGGGTCGCCCGTCCCCGCCGCGGGTGAGGTGAGCCGCGTGCGCATCGACATCGTCACGATCTTTCCTGAGTACTTCAGCCCACTGAGCGTGTCGCTGCTCGGCAAGGCCGCGGCCCGCGGTGACGTCGGCCTGCACGTGCATGACCTGCGGCAGTGGACCCATGACGTGCACCGCACGGTGGACGATGCGCCGTTCGGTGGCGGCCCGGGCATGGTGATGGCCCCGGGGCCGTGGGGCGAAGCCCTGGACGCGCTCCTCGGCCCGCCGGGCCCGGCCGGATCGGGGAACGCCCCGGCCCGGCTCGTCCTGCCCACCCCGAGCGGCATCCCGTTCACGCAGGCGATCGCGGCGGAACTGTCCCGTTGCGGGCATTTGATTTTTGCTTGTGGCCGGTACGAGGGGATCGACGCGCGGGTGGCGCAGGACGCGCGGCAGCGGATCGAGGTCGCCGAACTGTCCGTGGGTGACTATGTGCTGTCCGGCGGGGAGCCCGCCGTCCTGGTCATGGTGGACGCGATCGCCCGGCTGCTGCCCGGGGTGCTCGGCAACGCCGAGTCCGCGGCCGACGACTCGTTCGGCGCGGGCGCGGGACCCATGGCGGGCCTGCTGGAAGGGCCGGTATACACCAGGCCGCGGGTGTGGCGCGGCCGCGAGGTGCCGCCGGTGCTGCTCTCCGGCGATCACGGCGCCATCGCCCGGTGGCGGCGGGACGAGGCGCTGCGCCGCACCGCGGAATTCCGGCCCGATCTAGCCGAGCGGCTGCTCGCCACGGCGCAGCCCCCGCCCGGCCCGGCTGACCCGGGCGCGACCGCGGCTGGCCAGGGCGGAGGATCCGGGACAGACCCGGTCGCCGGGGGGCTGGACGCCCGCGATCGGCAGGTGCTGATCGACGCTGGCTTTCCGATCAGTGCCGAAGATATGGCACACTGAAGTCCGCCGCCCGCACCAGGCCGACCCTGCGGGCGCGCGTCCTGGTGCCTGCAGTGCCCAGGGCGCCCACGAGACCGATGCCACGCGTTCGCTGGCCTGTGCGCGTGAGAAGAACTTGAGGAACAGCAGTCATGCACACCGCGATCGCCGAGCTGGAACAGGCCCAGATCCGTTCTGACATCCCGGACTTCCGCCCGGGAGACACGCTGAAGGTGCACGTCCGGGTCACTGAGGGCACCCGCTCCCGGATCCAGGTCTTCCAGGGCGTGGTCATCCGGCGCCAGGGCGGCGGGGCCCGGGAGACCTTCACGGTCCGGAAGATCAGCTACGGGGTGGGCGTGGAGCGGACGTTCCCAGTGCACAGCCCCTCGCTGGACAAGATCGAGGTGGTCAGCCGAGGCCGGGTGCGCCGGGCCAAGCTGTACTACCTCCGCTCCCTGCGCGGGAAGGCCGCGCGCATCCGGGAGCGCCGCGAGCCGGCCCGCTAGCCTCCTCCGGTGGCCGACCGGGAAACCCAGGCCTCGGGAACCCAGGCCTCAGGAGACCAGGCCTCAGGGGACCAGGCCTCAGGAGACCAGGCCGTGGGTACCCAGGTACCCGGCCGGCCGGGCTCGCGCCCGGTGCGGGGCCGCCGCCGACTCCGGCTCTGGCAGGAATTACTGCTGTTCCTGGTGCTGGCGGCCGTGCTCGCGGTGACGGTCAAGACGTTCGCGGTCCAGGCGTTCCGGATCCCGTCCGGTTCGATGGAGGACACCCTGCGGGTCGGCGACCGGGTGCTGGTGAACCGGCTCGTCTACCGGTTCCGCGGCATCGACCGGGGCGACATCGTCGTGTTCAGCGGCCAGGGGTCCTGGGACCCGGCTGGCGGGCCCGGCCCGGGTGATCCGGTGGTGGCCGCCTACCACCGGATGCTCCAGGCCGCGAGCCTCGAATCCCGTGGCACGGACTACATCAAGCGGGTCATCGGGTTGCCAGGTGACCATGTGGCCTGCTGTGACGCGTGGGGCCGGGTCACCGTGAACGGGCTCCCGCTCAACGAGCGGTCCTACCTGTACCCCGGCGACCGCCCATCAGCGGACCGGTTCAGCGTGACCGTGCCGCCCGGGCGGCTGTGGGTCATGGGAGACCATCGCGGGGACTCCAGCGATTCCCGGTACCACTCCACTGACCCCGGGGACGGCACCATTCCGGAGAACGCCGTGATCGGCCGGGCGTTCCTGGTCATCTGGCCGCCCGCGCAGATCAGGCCGCTGCCGATCCCGGCTACGTTCACCCGGCCCAGGCTGGCGCGCACCGTCTCGGTGCCCGCGGGCTCGGTGCCCGCGCTGCCGGGCACGGCGGCCGTGGCCGCGATGCTGCCGCTGGCCTGGGCGTGCCGGCGACTCCGGGCACGTCTTCCCGACGGCCCAGGTTAGGCTCGGGGACAATGAACGATGACCGGGGCACAGGCGACCCAGCGATCACCGGGGCTGGCGCGCCGCCAGGCCGCGACAGTGACCAGGGACCTGGCGCGGAGCCGGGCGGTACTCCCGCGGTGACGCCTGCGGCGGCCCATGGCGGCCGGGGGCAGCGGGCCGCGCAGGCGCCCGCAGGGCCGGCGCGGGCGCAAGCTGTCCTGGTGGAGCGAACTGCTCGTGCTGTTCGCGCTGGCGCTGGCGATCATGCTGGTCATCAAGACCTACGTGGTGCAGGCGTTCTACATCCCGTCCTCGTCGATGGAGAACACCCTCGACATCGGCGACAAGGTCGTGGTCAACAAGCTCATCTACCACTTCCGCTCGATCGACCGGGGCGACATCGTCGTGTTCAACGGCGAGGGCTCCTGGGACCCGGCCTCCCCGCCCGGCCCTGGCAACCCGATCGTCGCGGCGGCCGACCGGTTCGGCCACGCCGTCATCGGCCTGTTCGGCATCTCGCCCGGGGTGCACGACTACGTCAAGCGGGTCATCGGCGTCCCCGGTGACCACGTTGCCTGCTGCAACGCCCAGGGCCAGATCACCGTGAACGGGGTGGCGCTGAGCGAGAAGTCCTACCTCTACCCGGGGAACGTGCCGTCGATGAGCCGGTTCAGCATCACCGTGCCGCCCGGGCGGCTCTGGGTGATGGGCGACCACCGGGACGTTTCCTACGACTCACGCGGCCACGTGAGCGACCCGGGCGGCGGCACCATCCCGGAGAGCCAGGTGGTCGGCCGGGCCTTCCTGATCTTGTGGCCACCCAGCCGGTTCCGGGTGCTGCCGATCCCGCAGACGTTCAATATCCTCAACGATTCCTCCCACGCACTGGGCTTCAACGGTGCGCCGGTTGCGGCGGCGGCTGCGCTGGCCGTGCCGGTCACGGTGCTGGAACGGCGGCTACGCCGACGGCCGGCCGGGCAGGGGCGCCTGCGCCGGATGCGGCGCAGGCCGCGGCGGTGACGTCGTGCCCGCGCAAATCTGGCGGCATCCCGGGTACACCCCCCGGCGCGGTACCGGGCTGACCGCTTATGAGCGGGCCCTGGCCCGGGCTGGCCTATCCCCGGTGGCCGGGATCGACGAGGCCGGCCGGGGAGCCTGCGCTGGCCCGCTGGTGGTGGCCGCGGTGATGCTGAACCCGGCTCGGCTGTCGGGCCTCCGTGATATCGCTGACTCCAAGGCGCTGACCCCCGCGGCCCGTGAGGAGGCGTACGCCGAGGTGACCCGCACCGCGCTGGCCTGGCATCGGGTGATCATCCCGGCGGCCGACATCGACGCGTCCGGGCTGCATGTCTGCAACATCGCCGGGATGCGCCGCGCCCTGGCCGGCCTGGCCCGGACCCCGGGGTACGTGCTGACCGACGGCTTTCCCGTCCGTGGCCTGGGTGTCCCGGCCCTGGCCATGTGGAAAGGCGACCAGGTGGCTGCCTGCGTCGCCGCCGCGTCCATCGTGGCCAAGGTCACCAGGGACCGGATCATGACGCAGCTGGGCGAGCAGTACCCGGCCTACGGTTTCGGCCAGCACAAGGGCTACTCCACCCGCAGCCACATGCAGGCCCTGGCCGAGCATGGGCCCTGTCCGGAGCACCGGGCCTCGTTCGCGAACGTGATGAGCGTGACCCGGGGCCTGCCCGAGCCGCCCGGCGGCTGGGCTGAGCCGTCCGGTGAGTTCGGAGCGGCTGAGCTCGGCGTGGAGGAACTCGGTGTGGGGGAACTCGGCGCGGATGAGCTTGGGGTAGATGAGCTTGGGGGGGATGAGGTTGGGGTGGCTGGGCCGGGGGTGGCTGAGCTGCCCGGTGAACTCAGGGATGACGGGGCCTGCCTGGGGGAGGACGAGATGAGGCGCGGAGAATTGACCTATGGTTGATCTCATCCGGACCGGACCGGGCCTCCCGACGCTGGCTGATCGGAGGGGGAGCAGATGAGCGCAGAAGATCTCGAGAAGTACGAGACCGAGATGGAGCTGCAGCTCTACCGCGAGTACCGGGACGTTGTAGGGCTGTTCACCCACGTGGTCGAGACCGAGCGCCGGTTCTACCTGACCAACCAGGTTGAGCTGAACGTGCGCACCGCCGACAACGGTGAGGTGTACTTCGAGGTCACCATGCAGGACGCCTGGGTGTGGGACATGTACCGGCCCGCCCGCTTCGTGAAGAACGTCCGGGTGGTCACGTTCAAGGACGTGAACGTCGAGGAGTTGGCCCGCGCCGAGCTCGAGGTCCCGGACAAATAGGTCCCGTCCGCTCCGCTGGGCGTCCCCGGGCCTGCGGCCGCGCCGTCCCGCCCGCGCCCGACCCTGTGCCGCGCCCGCGCCGCACGGACCCGCACCGTGCGCGCGCCGTGCCCGCGCCGGCGGTCGCTGCGGCCGCGCCGTCCCGTCCGGGCCTGACCCCGCGGGACTTGACCGGGATCCCCCGGGCGACCAAAGCACATGATGCCGACAGAACAGCCCAGCCCATCCACAGAAACCGATAGCTGGTTCGGCCCTCCACAGTCCACCACGTGCCCCTGGGCAGCCGCACGATGGTCCGGCAGCGTCATGTCCGGAGGTGGTGCGGCGTGCATGACAAGGACGCGCTGGGCAGGCAGGGCGAGCAACTGGCCGTGGACTACTTGCAGCGGGCTGGCCTGCGGATACTCGACCGCAACTGGCGGTGCGCCGAGGGTGAGATCGACATCGTCGCGGCCGAGCGCCGGGCGCTCGTGGTCTGCGAGGTCAAGACCAGGTCCGGGTCCAGGCACGGCAGCCCGCTGGAGGCGATCAGCCGCAGCAAGCGGCTCCGGTTGCGGCGGCTGGCGGTCCGCTGGGTCACCGCGCACGGGGTGCTGGTTCGACGAGATCCGCATCGACGTGATCGGGCTGGTCCAGGACCGGGCCGGGCAACTTCACCATCGAGCACGTCCGGGGGGTGGGCTGAATGCCGGTCGCCCGCACCCACTCGATCGCCCTGGTCGGGGTGAGCGGATACGACGTGGAGATCGAGGCCGACATCCAGAACGGCCTGCCCGGCCTGCTCCTGGTCGGGCTGCCGGACACTGCGCTGCGTGAGGCCAGGGACCGGATCCGGGCCGCCATCATCAACAGCCGGGAGCAGTGGCCGCAGCGCCGGATCACGGTAGGCCTGTCCCCGGCCAGCCTGCCCAAGCGGGGCAGCGGCTTCGACCTCGGCATCGCGGTCGCGATCCTATGCGCGGCGGGCATGGTCCCGCCAGCCTCGATCGAGGGCGTCACGTTCCTCGGCGAGCTCGGGCTGGACGGCCAGGTCCGCCCGATCCGCGGGGTGCTGCCCGCGGTGGCGGCCGCGGCGGCCAGCGGTTCCGCCCGGGTGGCTGTGCCGCTCGCCAACGCCGCGGAGGCGTCCCTGGTCCCGGACTTACGGGTGGCTGCGGCGTCCACCCTGCGCGGGCTGCTCGGCTGGCTCCGCGGTGACCCGCCTGCCGGGGACGATGAGCAGGTCCAGGTCTTCGAAGGTGCCTCCGGCCGGGCCGGGCCCGCCGGGCTGCCCACCGTCCCGCCCGGCCCGGCGGTTCCTGGGCCCGGGCCTGACCTGGCCGATGTGCTGGGCCAGCCGACCGCGCGTCGCGCCGCGGAGATCTGCGCGGCGGGTGGCCATCACCTCTGCCTGCTCGGGCCGCCAGGGGCGGGCAAGACGATGCTCGCCGAACGTCTCCCCACCATCCTGCCGCGGCTCGACAGCGCTGCGGCGCTGGAGGTCACCGCGATCCACTCGGTGGCCGGGGTGCTCCCGGACGGCAGCCCGCTGCTGACCGCACCCCCGTTCTGCGCCCCGCACCACACCTCCACCAAAGCAGCGATCATCGGCGGGGGAAGCGGCGTCATCCATCCCGGAGCGGCGTCTCTGGCGCACCACGGGTGCCTGTTCCTGGACGAGGCTCCTGAGTTCGGCCGGGACGTGCTCGATGCCCTACGGCAGCCCCTTGAGGCGGGAGAGGTTGTCATAGCACGGCTGGGCCTGATCGCCCGCTTCCCGGCCCGGTTCACTCTGCTGCTGGCGGCGAATCCGTGCCCATGTGCCAGCGGACCGGCCGGCGGGTTTCGTGCGAATGTTCACCTACGGTACGGCGCAGGTATCTGGCCAGGCTGTCTGGGCCACTGCTCGACCGGGTGGATGTGAAGATCGAGTTCCTGCCGGTCAGCCGGAGTGAGTTGCTCAGCGACCGGACGTTCGCGGAGCCCAGTACGGTCGTGGCCGCCCGCGTTGCCGCTGCCCGGCAGCGTGCCGAGGACCGGATGCGGGGCACCCCGTGGCGGCTGAACGCGGAGATCCCGGCCAGTGAGCTGCGCCGGAGATACCCGCCAGCCCCGGGCGCGCTTGCGCCGCTGGAGCGAGCCATGGATCTGGGGCAGATAAGCGCCCGCGGAGTGCACCGGGTGATCAGAGTCGCCTGGACGCTCGCGGACCTGGCCGAGGCACCCCGCCCGACCGCTGACCAGACCAGCTACGCACTGGGCTTGTGGCTGGGTGTTCCGCGATGACCCCCGGCTACCTGCTGGGCCTGCGGCTGGGAGCGCCCCGGTGAGCCGCTGGCCGGATCCAGCCAGCCGGGATCCAGCCCGCCCCGACGCGGACCGGGTGGCGCGGGCCGCTCTCACCTGCATGGCCGAGCCTGGCGATCCGCAGCTCGGCGCGCTGCTGCGGATCTGGCCGCCTGCGCGCATCGTGGCCGGCCTCCTCACTGGGGACCTGCCCGGCAGCATCCTGGCCGCAGCCGCTGCGCCAGCGCAGCTGCCGCCGGATGGCGTTCCTGGGCTGGACCGGGCGCTGCGCCGGTGGACCGCACGACTGGGTGGCGCGCCGACCGGGGCCACGCTGGAGGCCTGGCGGCACGCTGGTATCCGGCTGCTCTGCCCTGGTGACCCGGAATGGCCCAGCCAGCTCGGCGTGCTCGGCGATGCGCAGCCCTGGGGCTTGTGGCTGCGCGGCCAGGCCGACCTGCGGTTCGCCTGCCTGCGCTCGGTGTCGATCGTCGGGACCAGGGCGGCGACCGGCTACGGCAGCCATGTCTGCGGCGAGCTGGCCGCTGCGCTCGCCGAACGAGGCTGGACGGTGATCTCGGGCGGCGCCTACGGCATCGACGGCTGCGCGCACCGGGGCGCCCTCGCCGCTGAGGGGATGACGATCGCCGTGCTCCCGTCCGGGGTGGACGACCCGTACCCACATGGCCACCACGACCTGTTCGAAGCGATAGCCGGGCACGGCGGGCTGGTCAGCGAATGGCCGCCGGGCCGCACCCCGACCCGGCCTGGGTTCCTCGTACGCAACCGGGTCATCGCCGCGCTCAGCCGGGGCACCGTGGTGGTCGAGGCCGCGCTGCGCAGCGGTGCACTCAGCACCGCCCGGCACGCCCGCGATCAGAACCGCCCGCTGATGGCCGTGCCGGGCCCGGTGACCTCACCGGCGTCGGCCGGCTGCCACGCGATCATCAGGGACTGGGGCGCCGCCTGCGTGACCAGCGCCCGCGATGTCATCGAGCACCTGTCCTTCGGTGAATCCGAGCTGGCTGACCTGGCCCCGGAGCCGGTGCTGCCCCGGGATGCCCTCGACCGGGTGACCAGGAGCGTACTTGAGGCGGTGCCGGCCCGGCCGGCCGCGGGCCTGCCCGGATCGCGGTGGCCGCCGGGGTGGATTTCGACACCGTGCTGCGCTGCCTCGGTGAGCTGGCCGCTGGCGGGTTCGTCGAGCGCTGCGACCGCGGCTGGCGCCTCCGGTCCGGTGGGCCTGGGCCCGGTGCGCCTGGGCGGGCGGGAAAGAGCCCGGCCTCCGGGCGAGGAGCCCGGTCAGCGCCGGAAACCGGCTAATTTCATCCAGACTTCCGCTGATTCTTGCCCGATTTCGGGCAAGAACCTTGCCTTTCCCTCGCGAGTGCCGCCATCCTGTCTGCTGTGGCAGGGGCACCGCAGCCGTTCGGCGAACTCATCGCCCATCTGAGCCGGACCAGCCCGCTGAGCCCGGGCCAGGCGGCGCGGTTGATCGCTGAGGTAATCGGGTACTTCGCCGAACCTGCGGAGTCGTACGTCCGCCGCCGCCACGGGGAGCTCAAGGCGCGGGGACTCACAAACGACCAGGCATTCAATCAGATCGCTGCGGAACTGCAGCAACGGCTGGTGGCGCCGCCGCAATACTCGCTGCGCCAGCTGCGCCGGATCGTCTATGGCTGACGGAGGCAGAGCATGTGCGGAATCGTCGCGCATATCGGGGGTCGCGACTGCGTTCCCATCCTGCTGGAGGGGCTGGCCCAGCTGGAGTACCGCGGCTACGACTCCGCCGGGATCGCGGTGCTCAGCGGGACCGGGGACGTCCGGGTCCGCAAGGCCAAGGGCCGCGTCGCTGACCTCGCCACCGGGCTGCCGGCCCGGTTCCGGGGCAGCCCGGGCATCGGGCATACCCGGTGGGCAACGCACGGTGAGCCGAGCGACGTGAACGCGCATCCCCACGTCTGTGGCCCCGTCGCCATCGTGCACAACGGGATCATCGAAAACGCTGACGAACTGCGCGCCAAGCTGATGGTCGAGGGAGCGCAGTTCTCCTCGGAAACTGACAGCGAGGTACTCGCCCACCTGATCGCCGCGGCGGCCGCCGATGACCTGGAGGCGGCCGTACGCCAGGCCCTGACCTCGGTCGTCGGCACGTACGGCATTGCCGTGCTCGATGCCCGGTACCCAGACCGGGTGGTGGCGGCCCGCAACGGCAGCCCGGTGGTGCTCGGTCTCGGCGACAAGGAGATGTTCGTGGCCTCCGACGTCGCCGCGCTGGTCCGGTACACCCGCCAGGTGGTGCACCTGGACGACGGGGAGATCGCCACCGTGCGCGCGGACGGGTTCCGCACCTCCACCATGGACGCGCGCGCGACCACCAAAGAGCCGTCCATCATCGAGACCGATGCCGCGTCCTACGACGCCGACGGCTACCCGCACTTCATGCTGAAGGAAATCCATGAGCAGCCGCGGGCGGTGGAGCGCGCGCTGCGCGGCCGGCTGGACGCCCGGTTCCACACCGCGCACCTGGGCGGGCTGAACCTGGACGCCCGGCAGTCCCGGGAGATCCGCCGGGTGAAGGTGCTTGGCTGCGGCTCCGCCTACTACGCAGGTGAGATGGGCGCCCAGCTCATCGAGGACCTGGCCCGGATCCCGGCGGCGGCCGAGCCGGCTTCGGAGTTCCGCTACCGGAACCCGGTCGTGGAAGCGGACACGCTGTACGTCGGGGTGAGCCAGTCCGGCGAGACCTATGACACGCTGGCCGCGGTGCAGGAGGTCAAGCGCAAGGGCGGCCAGGTGCTCGGCGTGGTCAACTCGGTGGGCAGCGCGATCGCCCGGGAGTGCGAAGGCGGTATCTACCTGCACGCCGGCCCCGAGATCTCGGTCACCTCGACCAAGACCTTCACCGCGACGGCCGTGGTCTTCGCCCTGCTGGCCCTGCACCTGGGCCGTATCCACGACCTGTCCCCAGCGGACGGCAAGCGCATCGTGGCCGGGCTGCGCGCGCTGCCGGACCAGATCGACGAGGTGCTGGCCGGTGAACAGCACATCGCGGATATCGCCGCCACGCTCGCGCAGCACCCGGGCATGTTCTTCATCGGGCGGGTCCGCGGCTGGCCGGTGGCCCGGGAGGGCGCCCAGAAGCTGAAGGAAGTGTCCTACCTGCATGCCGAGGCCTACCCGGCCAGCGAGCTCAAGCACGGGCCGCTGGCCCTGGTGAATCCGGGCCTGCCGACCGTGGCCATCGTCCCCGACGACGACCTGCTGGACAAGAACATCTCCACCCTGGGCGAGATCCGGGCCCGGCGCGGCCCGATCGTGGCGGTCAGCCACACCGAACTCGATCCCCGGCTCGCCGACCACGTGGTGCGGGTGCCCAAGAACGAGCCCGAGCTGGACCCGATCCTGCTGTCCGTGCCATTGCAGATGCTCGCCTACCACGCCGCCGTCGCGCTCGGGAACGACGTGGACAAGCCCCGCAACCTGGCCAAGAGCGTCACGGTCGAGTAGGTCGGCCAGGGAGCCGGCGTGGCCCGGCCCGGGAATGCGGGCTCCGGGTAACACCGGACGGCCCGCCGGGCACTAACGAGTGTGGAGATCCGGCCGGCTGGCGCGCACGCGCCGCACCCGGTCCCGGATCTCGCCGCCGTTATCCCGGGAGGGCACGCCCATGACCACTGTACGGATCGCGCACGCCGAGCCCCGGCCCGGGGACCTCGGGAACGGCCAGTTCCGAACCAGTGGCGTCCTGGTCGTGCTCGCCGACGACGCGGGTCACCGGGCGCTGTCAGTCTGGCTGCGGGATCCCGCTGGTCTGTCGCTGTCGGAGCTTCTTGACCGGCCAGAGCCGGATATCGTGACCGCGGGCGCCCCGGAGGAGCTCACCGCCCGGCTGCTGCGCACGGCCGGCGCCCGGGTGACCGGGGTGGACCTCGACGTGACCGAGGCGGGCACGCTGGGCGAGGCGGATACGGGCACGCTGGACCCGGAGGCCGCCGTCGCGCGGATCGAGCTGCACGGTCCCGCAGGAGCCCGGCACGTCACGGCGCGCTTCGGCCTGGGCTTGGCCGTGGCCGTCGCCGCAGGCGCCCCGGTCCGGGTGGCCGATCCGGTCATGGACCGGCTGGCCGTGCCGGTATCGGGCGACGACCTGCTCGGCCCGTTCCTCGACCGGGTACCGCCCGTCGCCCGGCTGACCGGAGGCCGGCTGGCCGGGGAGTCGGTTCGCCGGCCCGTCCGGCGGCCCCGTTATGAGCCACGCAACCTGGTGTTCGCGGACGGCCTGGACCGGTGGGATCTTGATGGCAGCTCCCTCCGCGACGCCGGCGAGTCCCACGGGCACGACTACTCGGCCGCCACCGAAGGCCAGTCCGCGATCCTGTCGGCGGCTGTAGAGCGGCCCATCGGATCGGCCGCCCTGGTGCAGACGATCTTCGCCGACGACTACCGCAGCACCACGGTCGTCTTCCGCGGCGAGATCCGCACTGCACCCCTCACCTATGAGGCCGGGCTAAGGGTGGAGATCCTCAGGAGGCGGTACGTGGAGACCTCCCGTGAGGACCACGCCGTCACCCTCGCGGGGCGCCACGACTGGACCAGGCATGAGGTCACGGCGGCGATCCCCGAGGACGCCGACATCATCCGGTTCGGCATCGGCCTCAGCGGTCCCGGCCTGGTCGCCCTGCGCGGCCCCGAGCTGATCCGCGCCTGACCGCCGGGCTCCCGTGAGCATGGACATCTCCGACGGCGACCTGGCCCGGCTCGCCCGCGACGGCGACCCGGTGGCGTTCCGGCTGCTCGTCGAGCGGTACCAGCCGATGGCCCGCGCCCGCGCCGCCCGGCTGTGCGCCAACCCCAGCGACGTGGACGACATCGTGCAGGAGTCGTTCCTGCAGGCGTTCGTCGCGCTGGACCGGCTGCGGGAGCCGGACCGGTTCGCCGGCTGGCTGGCGGGCATCGTGGTCAACGTCTGCCGCCGCCTGCACCGCCGCGCCCCGCTCACGCTGCTGCCGGACTGGCCCGAGCCGCTCCACCCGCTGTCCGCGGAGGGCCTGCCCTCGGCCGAGGACCTCGACCGGGCCGACACGCTGCGCGCGGCCGTGGCCGGCCTGCCCGCCGGGCAGCGGCGCGCCATCGCCCTGCACTACTACGCCGACCTGCCGGCCTGCCAGGCCGGCGAGCTGGCCGGGCGGCCCGGGCCAGCCTGCACAAGGCCCGGCTCCGGCTGCGCGACTACATCACCACCCACCGTCCCGATCTCGTTCCCGCTGTCTCCCGGAGGAAGCCCATGACCGCTGTCCGCATCGCCCGCGCCGAGCGCCGCATCCCGCCCGGCCCCATGCCGATACGGTCCCCCACTCATGTCCTCGTGCTCGCCGACGACGCGGGCCACCGGGAGCTGCCGGTCTGGCTGCTGGGATTCGACGGCAGCCGGGCTCTCGCAGCTCCTCGACCGGGCCGCCGCAGGCCCTGAGGGCGCCGTCGGCCCGGAGGCCGCCGCGGGCCACGAGGAGGACAGGGCCGCGGTGGCCCGCACCGCGGACGAGCTGGCCTGCCAGCTGCTGCGCGCCGCCGGCGCCAGCGTGACCAGAGTGGACATCGACGAGCTGGGCCCGGAAGTGCCTGCGGCGCGGATCGAGCTCGCCAGTCCGGCCGGCTCCCAGCGCGTCACGGCGCGCCTCGCCGAAGGCCTCGCCCTCGCGATCACCACGGGCGCGCCGGTCCGGGTCGCCGACGCGGTGATGGACCGGCTGGCGGTCCCAGCCGCAGGTGACGCCGGTGACGGCCAGCCCGGGCCGCTGCCTGGCACCGCGCCCCCGCCCATCGCGTCCGTTGTGCCCTCCAGCCCGCGTGACCGGCCGAGATATGAGCCACGCAACCTAGCGTTCACTAACGGCCTGGACGGATGGCTGTTCGGCGGCAGCTTCACCGAGCATGCGGCCGAGTCGCACTGGCACGACTACTCCTGCAGCACGGAACAGGGAGTCGCGGTGCTCTCCTCGGCCGTGCCGCAGCCCGAGGGATTCGCCATGCTGGGCCAGGAGATTTTCGCCGACGACTACCGCGGCGCCACGGTCGTCTTCCGCGGTGAGTTCCGCACCGGGGACGGCTCCGGCCGCGCCGGGCTGGGCCTGCGGGTCAACCGGGGGCGGGACATCCGCGGACCGCTGACCGAGGAGGCCGTCCTCACCGACCCCGACAACAACATCGTCACCATCCCGGGCGGTCGCGACTGGGCCAGCTACCAGGTCACGGCGCGGGTACCCGACGACTCCGACGCCGTCGTCTTCGCCATCTTCCTGGCCGGGCCCGGCCAGATCGAGCTGCGCCACGCGGAACTGACCCGCGGCGCCTGAGCCGTGCGCCGCCCGCGTGGATACCACGCTGGAGCGGCAGGCAGGCGCACACTGGGCTCATGGAGCCGCGAGCCACGCCCGGGCCTGAGCCCAGACCCGGGCCCAGGCTTGAGCCAGGGCCTGAGCCGGGACACTTCCCGGAGGCCTACCGGACGGCGCTGGAGGCGTTCCGGCGGCATCTCGCCGCAGAGCGCGGGACCTCGGCCCACACGGTCCGGGCGTACCTGGGCGATGTCCGGGCGCTGCTGGAGCACGCCGGCCCGGGCCGGCCTGTCCCGGCGTGGACGGGCTGGACATCGCGGTGCTCCGCAGCTGGCTGGCGGAGCAGCACGCGGGCGGGCCGGGCCCGCGCCACGCTGGCCCGGCGTGCGGCCGCGGCCCGGACGTTCACCGCGTTCGCGCACGCCCGCGGGCTGGCTGGCCCGCGATCCCGGACCGCTGCTGGGCACAGCCCGGGTGCACCGGCACGCTGCCTGAAGTCGCCCGGCAGGACCAGATAGCCGCGGTGCTGGACGCCATCCCGGCCGCGGGCGATCTGACCGGCCCTGATCCGGCAGCACCGATCCTGCCGGCACCGATTCCGTCGGCACCTATTCAGGCAGCACCGATCCGGGCGCCCGGGACCGGGCCCTGCTGCTCCGCGACACGGCGATCATGGAACTGCTCTACGCCACCGGCATCCGGGTCAGCGAGCTGTGCGGGCTGGACGTCGGTGACGTGGACGACGGCGCGGCGGACGGTCCGCGTGCTCGGCAAGGGCCGCAAGGAACGGACCGTGCCGGTGGGCCTGCCTGCCGACCGCGCCGTGCAGCGCTGGTCCGCGGCCGGGCGCCCGGTGCTGATGACCCCGGACAGCCAGCATGCGCTGCTGCTCGGCGCGCGCGGCCGACGGCTGGACCCGCGCACCGCGCGCCGGGTGGTGCACGCGCGGCTGGCCGCCGTGCCAGCGGTCCCGGACAGCGGCCCACACGGCCTGCGCCATGCTGCCGCCACCCACCTGCTCGAAGGCGGCGCGGACCTGCGCAGCGTGCAGGAGATCCTGGGGCACGCCTCCCTGGCCAGCACCCAGATCTACACCCACGTGTCGGTGGAGCGGCTGGCCGCGGCGTACCGGCAGGCCCATCCCCGGGCCTGAGGGCAGCAGGCGGCCGACCGCAGCAGGTAGACTTGCCCTGGGTCGCGAAAGCATGCCTGCATACCTGCGTGTGGGTGACAGGTAGCCTCCCGGCCAAATTCGCGTGTCCGCTCGCCGCCAGGGTGCCGGCATGGCTCCCAGCGGGACGCACTCCACCGGTCCGCGGGCTTGTTTCAGCCGCGGCGGATGCGTCCGGGCACTAGGCACTAACCGAGAGCGCCAGCGCGGTCAGGCGCGGCGCGCAACAGGAAGGGGACCACCGGCATGGCTCCGGTCGTCACCATGCGCCAGCTTCTCGAGAGCGGCGTGCACTTCGGGCACCAGACCCGGCGCTGGAATCCCAAGATGAAGCGATTCATCCTGGCCGAGCGCAATGGCATCTACATCATCGATCTCCAGCAGTCCCTCGAGTTCATCGACACCGCCTACGAGTTCATCAAGGAGACCGTCGCGCACGGCGGCAGCATCCTCTACGTGGGCACGAAGAAGCAGGCCCAGGAGGCGGTCGCCGAGCAGGCCCGCCGGGTGGGCATGCCCTTCGTCAACCAGCGGTGGCTGGGTGGCATGCTGACCAACTTCTCCACAGTCTTCAAGCGGCTGCAGCGGCTCAAGGAGCTGGAGGAGATCGACTTCGACGACGTGGCCGGCTCCGGCATGACCAAGAAGGAACTGCTCCAGCTGCGGCGTGAGCGGGACAAGCTGGACCGGTCGCTGGGCGGGATCAGGGACATGGCGCGGGTGCCGAGCGCCATCTGGGTGGTGGACACCAAGAAGGAGCACATCGCCGTCAGTGAGGCCCGGAAGCTGGGCATCCCGGTCATCGCCATCCTGGACACCAACTGCGACCCGGACGAGGTGACCTACCCGATCCCCGGAAATGACGACGCCATCCGCAGTGTTGCACTGCTGACAAGGGTGGTCGCCGACGCGGTTGCCGATGGGCTCATCGCCCGGGCCGGCGCCAGACCGGTGCCGCCGACGGTGAGGACAAGCCGTCCGGGCCGCCGGGATCAGGCGAACTCGGCGCCCAGGAACCGCTGGCCGAGTGGGAGCTGGCGGTGCTGCAGCGCGAGGGCACCAGCGATGACGCCGCCGAGGGCACCGACCCGGCCAACGGCTCTGCCGACCCGGCCAACGGCTCCGCTGAGGCGGCCAACGGCTCCGCTGACGCGGCCGGCCAGCCCGAGACAGCTGGTGTGGCCGCGGGTGGCGCCCAGTCCGGCGAGGCTGACCAGGCCTGACCCGGCCCTGCGGCTCGTGCCAGCGCCTGGCTCGCCAGCGGCCCTGGCCACCCGGCCAGGTCAGCAGCCGCGAGGTCAGCAGACGAACCGCCCAGGACTAAGACACGAGAGATGAGGACATGGCGAACTTCACCGCCGCGGACGTGAAGCGGCTGCGTGAGCAGACGGCCGCGGGAATGCTCGACTGCAAGAACGCACTGACGGAGGCCGACGGCGACTTCGACGCCGCGGTGGAGATCCTCCGGCTCAAGGGCGCCAAGGACGTCGGCAAGCGGGCGGGCCGGACCGCCGGTAACGGCCTGGTCACCGCCGAGCTCGACGGCACTGACGCCGGAGTGCTCGTCGAGCTCAACTGCGAGACCGACTTCGTCGCCAAGACCGACGTGTTCCAGGCGGTCGCGGCGCAGATCGCCAGCGTCGCCCTGGAGCACCGGCCCGCCGACCGGCTCGCCCTGCTCGGCCTGGAGGTCCGCCCGGGCAGTACGGTCCAGCAGCACATTGAGGAGGCCAGCGCCTCGCTCAAGGAGAAGCTGGAGCTCGGCCGGTACGCCCTGCTCGAAGGTGGTTACGTCACCACCTACCTGCACAAGTCCGACCCGGGCCTGCCGCCGACCGTGGGTGTGCTGGTCCAGCTGGACCAGCCGTCGGAGGAAGCCGCCAAGGATGTGGCCCTCCAGGTGGCCGCGATGCGCCCGCAGTACGTGACCCGCGACGAGGTGCCCGCTGACGTGGTCGCCAAGGAGCGCGGCATCATGGAGCAGATCACCCGGGACGAGGGCAAGCCAGAGCAGGCGGTCCCTAAGATCGTCGAGGGCAGGCTCAACGCCTTCTTCAAGGACATCGTGCTGACCGAGCAGCCCTATGTCCGGGACCCGAAGAAGTCGATCAAGCAGTTGCTCGGCGAGCAGGGTGTCACCGTGCGTGCCTTCGTCCGGTTCCAGGTCGGCCAGGCCGGATGAGCGGCAGGACCACTCAGTGACAGCGGGCGAAGGAGGACGGCCCATGGACGGCGGCGCCACGCATCGTGCGGGCGCCGCCGTGCGCGAGATGCCTCCCGGCCCGGTGGCGTACCCGGACTCGCCGGATGCCGAGTCCGCCGGGGAGAAGGTGCACCGGCCGTGGAACCGCGTGGTGGTCAAACTCTCCGGTGAGGCCTTCTCCGGGGACGAGCCGCTCGGCATCTCACCTGACGTGGTCTTCCACATGGCCAAGGAGATCGTGGCCGTCGTCGCGAATGGCGTGGAGGTCGCTGCCGTCGTCGGCGGCGGCAACATGTTCCGCGGCAAGCAGCTGGCCGAGCGCGGCATCGACCGGGCCCGCGCCGACTACATGGGCATGCTGGGCACCGTGATCAACTGCCTCGCCCTCCAGGACGTCATGGAGAAGCTGGGCGTGGAGACCCGCGTGCAGACCTCGATCACCATGGGCCAGGTGGCTGAGCCGTACATTCCCCGCCGGGCCATCCGCCACCTGGAAAAGGGCCGCGTGGTGATCTTCGGTGCCGGCCTCGGCGCCCCGTTCTTCTCCACCGACACCTGCGCCGCACAGCGGGCCCTGGAGATCGGGGCCGAGGCCGTGCTCAAAGGCACCCAGGTGGACGGGGTCTACGACGCCGACCCCCGGACCATTCCCGGCGCTGTGCGGTTTACCCAGATCGATTACGGCGAGGTGCTGCGCCGCGAGCTGAAGTTCATGGATGCGACCGCGGTGAGCCTGTGCATGGACAACGGCCTGCCCATCGTGGTTTTCGACCTGATGGAAGAGGGGAATGTCGCGCGGGCGGTGCGCGGTGAGAAGATCGGCACGCTGATATGCCGGTCCAGTGACTACACCGGGGACTATTGAGCCCGGCCGCCGCGAGCCGGCGACGGCAAAGGACGCACAGGAGCCGCAGTGATTGACGAAACGCTCTTCGAGGCCGAGGAGAAGATGGAGAAGGCCGTCGTGGTGGCCAAGGAGGACTTCACCGCCATCCGCACCGGCCGTGCGCACCCGTCCATGTTCGCCAAGATCACGGCCGAGTACTACGGGACCCAGACCCCCGTGAACCAGCTGGCCTCCTTCCATATCCCCGAGCCGCGGATGGTCATCGTCCAGCCATTCGACAAGTCCTCGCTGGCCTCGATCGAGAAGGCCATCCGCAACAGCGACCTCGGCGTGAACCCGTCCAACGACGGGGCCATCATCCGGGTGGTCTTCCCCGAGCTCTCCGAGGAGCGGCGGAAGGACTACATCAAGGTCGCCCGGCACAAGGCCGAGGACAGCCGGGTCTCTATCCGGAACATCCGCAGGCACGCCAAGGACTCGCTGGACAAGCTGGTCAAGGCGGGTGAGGCTGGCGAGGACGAGGTGCACCGGGCGGAACGGGAACTCGACGAGCTGACGCACACCTACGTGGGGCAGGTGGACGAACTGCTGCGGCACAAGGAAGCCGAGCTTCTCGAGGTCTGAGGTTGGGTTCCGACGAGCTGAGCGAGGCCAGTGGCGGCCCAGAGCCCGCAGCCGGCCCACTGCCGCCCGCCGGCCCACCGCCCACCGGGTACCCGCCCGCTGGCCCGCCGGATGATGCCGCCCCGCGGCCGGGCGACGTCCCGCCGCTGACGCAGCCCCTGCCCGCGGCCGCCCCGGCCGAACCAGTCGCACCGGCCGAGCCAGACACACCAGCCGAGCCAGACACACCAGCCGCCCCGGCCCGGAGGCCCCGGGCTGGCCGCAACCTTCCCGCGGCGATCGCGGTGGGCCTGCTCCTCGGCGGCCTCGCCATCCTCACCCTGTTCACGGTCAAGTTCACCTTCCTCGTCTACATGGGCGCCATGGTGGGGCTGGCCATGCTGGAGCTGAGCCGGGCTCTGGGCGGCCGCGGCATCCGGTTCCCGGTGGTCCCGGTCGCCGTGGGTGGCGCGGTCATGCTGGCCCTGGCCTACCTGCGCGGTGAGCGGCCGCTGGTGGCCGTGCTCGCGCTGACCGCCATCGCCGTGCTGTCCTGGCGGCTGGTGGGTGGCAGCACCGGGTACCTGCGGGACGTCACCGCGGGCTTCTTCGCCCTGGTCTACCTGCCACTGCCCGCGTCCTTCGTCGGGCTCATGCTCGCGCCCGCGGACGGCGCCCGGCGCGTGCTCGTGTTCCTCATCCTCGCGGTGTGCAGTGACGTCGGCGGCTACGCGGCCGGCATCCTCACCGGGCGGCACCTGATGGTGCCGTCGATCAGCCCGAAGAAGACCTGGGAAGGTTTTGGTGGCGCGGCCGCGGCCTGCCTGGCGGGCGGCGCGATCACGATGACCACCCTGCTGCACGGCGCCGCCTGGCAGGGCGTCCTGGTCGGCGCCGGGGCACTCCTCGCGGCCACCATCGGTGACCTGGTCGAATCCATGATCAAGCGGGACTTGCAGATCAAGGACATGGGCACGATGCTGCCCGGGCACGGCGGGATCCTGGACCGGCTCGACTCCCTGCTGATCACCGCCCCGGTGGTCTGGCTGCTGCTGCTGGTCTTCCTGCATTAGCCACGTTTGGTTTCCCGATGCAGGGGGACTTTGCGGGCGTCTCGTACGCCAGTCGGGGGAGAACCGGGAGAACTGAATGTTTCGGCGGGCCAGCCTCGTAACTCTGATCTACATCATCGTTGGCATAGCCGTAGCCTGGGAAAAGGCCTACATTACGGTCGCTGTGCTCAAACTCATCCTGTCCGTGCTGCTAGCCATCTTTCTCTGGTGGCTGGTTCTGCTGGGCGTCAACCTGCACCTATCGTGACCAGGAGGCGCCGATGGCGCCTCGTCCTGCTGGGCGTCAACCTGCACCTATGGAGCGTTATTCAAAACCGGCTAGCGAGGGCAGACCCGGAGGACCTGCCCGAGCGGTCGGTGCAGGTCAGGGCGATGCCAACCGTTCATGATCATTTGAATAACGCGACTTTTGAATAAGACACATGGTGACTACGGCCGCCGCGGCGCCGTTGCTGCGTGGCAAATCGCGCAGACTACTGCGCGACCACCCAGTTGCGGCGCTGCGCGGCCAATTGGTTTACCAGGCTGGCGGATCCCCGTTCCTTGGCGAATTGCCGTTCCCGTTCTGAAATCGGCAGCACCCACAGAAAGCGCACCGGGTCACCGCCGAATGTGAAACCGGACAGGTCGGGCACCTCGGGCCCAGGCAGCTTGCCCGGGTCGTCCAGCAGCAGCACCGCCGTGTTCCCGCCGCCCAGCGGGAACGTGGCGGGCTCGTGATACCAGCGGACCGTGTGGCCGGGCCCGAACCAGGTCACCGCGCGCCAGGGGTACTGGGCGAGCCACAGGAAGATCCGCGCCGCGTCCGGGCTCGGCATGGTGGTGGCCAGCGCCAGCTCGATCCGGGCGCAGGTGGCCGGGTCCTCGGCGAACTGCTCGACCACCGGCATCCGCTGGCAGCTCATCCCGATCGTGGACAGGACCGTGAACGGCCGGCCTGGAGTCGCCGGCCGCTCGGACACGCCCGCCAGCGGCTGCTTGCCCGCGCTGACGTCCCAGTACCGGGCGCCTGGCCCGAGCCGGGCCAGCAGATGCCCGAGGAACGCCTTCTGGAAGCCCGCCCACGCCCCCTCGCTGGCCCGCCAGCGCCAGAACCCGGTCGCCCGGTCCGCCCGCGGGCCGAGCCCCTCCATGGCGTCGCCCAGCGACCACGCGAAGGGGGTCTGCCCGATCACCTCCCGGCTGTACCCGGGCATCCCCCGGGACATGTCCGACCAGCCCGGGATCACCGCGAGCAGCTGCCCCCCCTCGATGATGGCGACGCCATCGCCTTCCTCGAACCACAGTGCGCGCAGGGTCCGCGGGTCCAGCGGCGGCCTGCCGCCCGGATGCTTGGTGTGCCCGGCCGGCATCACCGGGGCCTGGCCGGCCGTCACCTGCGTCGGGTCCGCGGTCGCGGGGGCGGGCTGGTGGTTGGCCAGCCACACCGCGGCGACCACCGCCGAGGCCTGGTTATAGACGTATGCGGCCGTGGTCGCCCCGTCGTACTCCACGACCAGACGGCGGCTGCCGTAGGGGCTATCGCTGCTGAGCACGATCTCAGGCCGACCGGGACGGGCCGTCACGTCGCCGTCCCTCCCGCTCCTGCGCAAAGTCGGCATAGACGAAATCTACTGAGCCATCAGAGGTCACCGTCTGTCAACCCCCGGGTATCGTTAAGCGTTTGCAACGGCCTTACCAACGGAGCACAGGTGCCTGGCAGCAGATCCGTCACCCGGCCGCCGCGGCATCTGGCTGATCTCGATCCGGCTGAGCGGCGCGCGGCCGCCGCCGCGCTCGGTGGCCCGCCGTTCCGCGGCGATCAGCTGGCCCGGCATTACTTCGGGCGGCTGACCGACGATCCCGCGGACATGACCGACCTGCCCGCCTTGGCCCGGGCGGAACTGGCTGGCGCCCTGCTGCCCCGGCTGCTCGCCGCCGAGCAGGAGCAGTCCTGCGACCAGGGCCTGACCCGGAAGACGCTGTGGCGGGCGCACGATGGCGCCTTCCTCGAATCAGTGCTGATGCGCTACCCGGGCCGCGCCACCATGTGCGTGTCGTCGCAGGCGGGCTGCGGCATGGCCTGCCCCTTCTGTGCGACTGGCCAGGCCGGGCTGACCAGGAACCTGTCCACGGCCGAGATCGTCGCCCAGGTGATGCAGGGCGCCCGGGCGCTGGCCCGCGGTGAGCTCCCGGGCGGCCCCGGGCGGGTGTCGAACGTGGTGTTCATGGGCATGGGCGAGCCGCTGGCCAACTACGCCAGCGTGCTGCGGGCGGTGCGCCGGATCACCGATCCCGTGCCGGACGGGCTGGGCATCTCGCAGCGGTCGGTGACCATTTCCACGGTCGGCCTGGTCCCGGCGATCCACCGGCTCGCCGCCGAGGGGCTGCAGGTCCGGCTCGCGGTGTCCCTGCACGCTCCCGATGACGAACTGCGGGATGAGCTCGTCCCGGTGAACCGGCGCTGGAAGGTCGCGGAGGTGCTCGATGCCGCCTGGGCCTACGCCGGTGCCACCGGCCGCCGCGTTTCGGTGGAATACGCACTGATCAAAGACATCAACGATCAGCCGTGGCGGGCGGACGCGCTAGCCAGCCTGCTGACCGGGCAACTCGTTCACGTCAACGTGATCCCGCTCAACCCCACGCCCGGATCCCGGTGGACCGCCTCGCAGCCCGAGACGATGCGCGAATTCGTGGCCAGGCTGGCCGCGCGGGGCGTGCCGGTGACGGTCCGGGACACCCGGGGCAGTGAGATCGACGGCGCCTGCGGCCAGCTTGCCGCCCCGGCCCGCCTGGCGGCCCAGGCGGGGCCCGGCGCCCCGGGCGCCCGGCGCCCGCTGCCGCTGGCCCCGGTGCTGGGTAGCCCGGTGCTGGGTAGCCCGGTGCTGGACGGCCCCGTGCTGGACGGCCCCGTGCTGGACGGCCCCGTGCTGGACGACGCTGCGCTGGACGAGGCACTGGCGGAGCCGCCCGGTGGCTCCGGGGTACCGTAGTCCTCCATGCCCGGCAAGGACGTTCTCGGCAAGGCCTACCGTGCCGCGGCCTGGCGCCTGGTGCACCGGGCCTGGCAGGCGGCGCAGCAGGCGGGGACGATCACCGCGGGCACCCGGCCGGCCGCCGGTTCGCGGCGTTCGGCCCTGGCTCGTTCATCACCTTCCCCACCGGCGCGCTGTACGGCGAGAGATGGATCGAGATCGGGACGGGCACGCTGATTGGCGCCCAGGTCACTATGTGCGCGGGCATGGTGCCCGGCCAGTACCTGGGGGAGGCGCCGGTACTGCGGGTCGGCGACCACTGCGTGATCGGCCGCGGCAGCCACATCATCGGCCATCAGTCGATCGACATCGGCGATGACGTTTTTACCGGCCCGTACGTCTACATCACCGACCAGAACCACGGCTATTCCGATCCGGACGTCCCGATCGGCCGCCAGTGGCCGAGCAACACCGCGGTCTCGGTAGGACCGGGAAGCTGGCTCGGAGCTGGCGTGATCGTGCTGCCCGGGGCCCGCATCGGCCGGAACGTGGTGGTCGCGGCGGGCTCTGTGGTCCGCGGTGAGGTACCCGACCGGTGCGTGGTCGCCGGGGTGCCCGCGAAGATCGTCCGGGAGTACGTGGCCGGCGATGGCTGGTCACGGCCTGCGCCGGTATCGGGCGAACGTTCCTGAACGACTGGCAAGCAGGCACGAGTCTGTCACGATGGGGACAGCCGCGGGTGCTAAGGACACCATTACTGTGGCCCGTACCCGCTCTGCGAGCGTCCCGGACCTGGGCATCTGCCCGGGTGGCCGGGCCTAGGCAGCAGAGCCTGGACAGCCGAGAGGGCACGTGGACGGACGCACCGACCTCGTCGCAAGCGAGGCCTACCGGCCTGAGCCGGCGGCCGTGGCTGCGGCGCGCAAGTTCGTCCGCGAAACACTGCAGTCCTGGCTGGACGCTGGGCCGCCCCCAGAAGGACCCGGGCTGGTCAACGACGCGGTGCTGCTGACCAGTGAGCTGGTGACCAACGCGGTCGTGCACGCGGGCACCCAGGTACAGGTCACCTGCAAGCTCGCGGCCAGCGGGGTCGAGGTGGTGGTCCGGGACAGCCATCCCGCGAAGATGGTGCCCGGCCCGGCCCGGGACGAGCGGAGGGTGGCCGAGCGCACCAGCGGCCGCGGGCTGCTGCTGCCCTCGGCGCTGGCCTCGGCGTGGGGCGTCAGTTACGGGCCGCAGTCCAAGGCGGTCTGGTTCCGGATGGCCCTGATCGGCCCGTTCCCTGGCGCGGCCAGCCCGGGCGCTGACCCGGAGCTGCCGCAGGCAGCGGTGCCCACGGTGGCCTGGAACGTGCGCTCATCGCCGCCCAGCCTCCAGCCCGGGGCTGGCCACGACGGTGCTAGCCACCACGGAGCCGCCGGGGAAGCCGGGGACGCCGCTGGCGGGCCTGCCGCTGAACCCGGGTACGACGAGCTACTCTGCCAGTCTGTCACGCAGGCACGGGTGTTCGTTGCTGCGGATGCCGCGTACGCCCTGGTGGCGGACGAGGACGGGGATCTCAGCGTGCGCGCGGCGACCGGGATCAGCCCGGCGGCGCTGCTGCGTACCGCGCCGTCAGTGAGCACTGTGCCCATCCTCACTGACGGGCGGCTCACCGGGGTGCTCGCGGTGGCCGCCGTGCTGCCCGGCCGTTTCGGCGAGACCGACCTGCAGCGCCTTCAGCAGCTCGCCGACCGGATGGCCCCGGCGCTGGAACGCGCCCGGCTGGCCGAGCTGGAATGCGCCCGGCAGGCCCGGATCGGCGTGCTCGCCGAAGCGAGCGAATTGCTGGCCGGCCCGCTCGATGAGGACCGGATCCTGGCTGTGGCACAGCGGGTCGCCGTGCCCCGGCTGGCGGCCTGGTCGGCCGTGCTGCTGGCTGAGCCGGGCGGCAGGCTGCGCCCGGCCTCGGTGCGGCACGCTGACGACTCCCAGCAGGCCGCGCTGGCCTGGCTGGTGGACCAGGTCTGCGCCGTGCCGGGGGTCATGTCACCGGAGGGCATGTCACCGGGCACCGGGCCGCACGGCACCGGGCCGCACGGCACCGGGCCGCACGGCACTGCGCCGCGGACGGCCGCACGGCCGCGCCGGGCCGGCTGGCCGCTGCCCGCGGTGCCACTGGCCAGCGCCCCGCCCGGTGCGGCCAGCCTGGCCGCCCAGGGTGGCTGGTGCTTCCCCCTGGTCACCCCGGCCGGCCTGCTTGGCCTGCTCATCCTGGGCGGACCTGGCGCCGCCCGGCCGTCCCGCGAAGTGGCCGGGCTGGCCGGGGACCTGGCGGGCCGGATCGCGCTGGCGCTGGAGAACGCCCGGCTCGCCGCGCAGCAACGCCGCTCCGCCGAGGCATGGCGCGCCGCCCTGGTGCCGCCAGAACTGCCCCGCATTCCCGGGGCTGAGCTGGCTGTCGCGCACGGCCTGCCGGAGGCGGCCGGTGCCATGGGCGGCGACTTCTATGACGTGTTCCCGGTTCCCGGGGGACGGTGGCGGTTCGCCGTGGGCGAGGTCTGCGGCAGCGGCCCCGCTACCGCGACAGTGACCGCGCTGGCCCGCAGCACGCTGCGAATCCTGGCCGCGGAGGGCCACAGCATCGCTTCCGTGCTGGGCCGGCTGAACGAGCTGATCCTGGCCGAAAAGGCCGCCGGGGTCTTCCTCACGCTGGTGCACGGCGAACTGAGGCACGGCGAGCGGGGACGGGGCGGGCTAGGCCAGAAGAAGACGGGCCCGGACAGTTCCCTGCGGCTGTCACTCGCCTGCGCGGGCCTGCCGCTGCCGCTGGTGCTCCGGGCTGGCGCTACCGCCCCGGAGCCTGCCGCAGGCCCGCAGCCGCTGCTCGGGGTGATCGAGGGGCTCACCTTCACCGCGCAGACCGTCCGCCTGCGCCGTGGCGACTTGCTGCTCTGCGTCACTGACGGGGTCACCCGGCGGCGTGACGGCGACCGACTGCTCGATGACGACGGCGGCCTGGCCCGGTTGCTGGCCGGGTACGCGGGACTGGCTGCCGACGTGGTCGCGGCCAGGATCGGCGAGGAAGTACGTGTCTTCGGAGGCCAGCCACCCGATGACGGCATGGCGCTACTGACCCTCCGCGCCGTCACCTGACCCGGCTCGCACTGCGACCGGTGAGCAGCGGACGGCCGCGCACCCTAACCCCGCCGCTTTAGCCTCGCCGTCCTGGCCTTGCCGTCCTGGCCCCGCCGCCTTAGCCCCGCCGTCCTGGCCCCGTCGCTCTAGCCCCGCGGCCTTAGCCCCGGCGCCGCTTGCCCCGCCGCTCTAGCCCCGCCGCCGCTTGGTGCGGGGCGGTTCGTTCTGCGCCAGCTGGGGACTGAACACCTCTCCGCGCAGCGCCTGGACCAGGAGATCAACCCCGCGAGCGGTGTCCACCAGCCGCCGGCCCTCGCTCCGGTAAGCCGCCAGCACCGCATCGAGGCCATGCGCGGGCAGTACCCCGCCCAGTTCGGACCGGGTACTCCGGTACCCCTGGCGGGCGCCCTGTACGCAGGCGGCCACATGATGCTTGGCCATCATGGCCAGCGCGATCGGATGACGACGGAGTACCCCGTACAGCCGGTAGTCCGGCGGGACCACGTCAAGCAGCCAGGCCACCGCGGTGGCCTCGAAGTCCTCGCTGTCCGGGGGATGCACCCCAGCGGGCCACCCAGGCGGAAGGTACGCTGCCATCTCTAAACACTAACAAACCATCGAACGCATGTTCCCAAAACACAGTATAGCTCTATGATCGTGGGCAATTAGGGATCTTATCCGGCGCTGATTGCCCATGATCATGAAATTGGATGCGCTTCTGCTTCTGCTTCTGCTTCTGCCAGGCGCTCCAGGAGGTGGCCGGCCAGGCGCAGCAGTTCCTGCTCGGTGGGGGTCAGCCGGGCGGCCATGGTATGGGCCAGCCAACTGTCGCGCTGGCCCATGTCCTGACGCAGTGCCGCCAGCCCGTCCGGGGTTACGGTCAGTAGGGCCCGGCGGCCGTCCTCTGGATGGGCGTCCCGCCGGACCACTTGCCGGGCTTCCAGGCTGGCTAGGGTGCGGGTCAGCGACTGCGGCTGGACCCGCTGCAGCGCAGCCAGCTCACCCGGCGTCATCGGGCCGTGCCGGTTCAGCTCGGCGAGCACGCTCAGCTGGAGGAGCGTTTCGCTATGCGCCGGGCGTTCCAGCCGCAGCCGGCGGCTGAGTGTTGTCACTCCCCGGCGGACCGCCGTAGCCGCGGACAGCACTTCATCATCCGGCATAACTAATACGCTAACACGTATGTTCTGGTGACCGACGGCTGGCGTGCGCACCGTCTCCACCCAATGGTACGAGACTAGAACATGGTACGAGACTAGAACGATCTGGACCGCATCGCAGTGCTGAGGAGTGTTCAGAAATTTAGTACGCTGAGCGTATGAAATTTCCGCAGTTGACGCTACGGGCACGGTGGCGATCCAGTTCCCCGCGTGCCGGTGCCGGGAGCGGCATCTCGCGGACGAGCCAGGCCGTGGCGCTGACCCGGGCCGGGCTGGACCGGCCGCACAGCGCGGAGGGTGATCCTGGCGCACAGGCCCGGCTCTGTGCCGGGATGCGGCCTGTGTCGTCCTTCGGGCTGCAGCCCATGCTGGCGGCACGCACCCAGTTCTTTGACGAGCAGGTGCTGGCGGCCGTGGCGGGCGGCGTCCGGCAAGTGGTGATCTGCGGCGCCGGGTATGACGACCGGGCCCTGCGGTTCCGTACCAGCGGCGTCCGGTTCTTCGAGCTTGATCAGGGTCCGACCCAGGCCGACAAGGCGCGGCGGTTGCAGGCGATCACCAGCGGTCCGGCTGCGGCGACCCTGGCCCAGGCCGATTTCCGGCACGACGACGTGGCGACGGTACTGGCCAGCTGCGGGCACCAGGTCAGCCAGCCCAGCCTGTTTCTCTGCGAGGGCCTGCTCGTCTACCTCGACCTGGTCGCGATAACGCGGCTGCTCGCCGGGCTGGCCGGCCGGGCCGCGCCTGGCAGCGCCCTGGCCGCCAGCCTGGCGGTGCATCCGGCCGGCCTGGACTCGGCGCGGGTCACCGCGGCTGCGAACGCCCGCCGGCGTACCGGGGACACTGAGCCGTGGCGGACCATCCTCACCGCGGACGCCCAGCTCGCCCTGGTCCAGGACGCCGGCTGGCAGGCGGAGCACGTGGCGGACGCCGCGGACCTGGAGCCCGCCGCCGCCCCCGGCCGGGACCTGATGATCACCGCCCGGCCCGGCTGACAGCCCAGGACTCGGCCTGCGGGTCAGGCGGCCCGGGACGCGCCAGCCTGGCATGGTACGGGCTGGGCCGCGTCGGCGGGCCGGGGAAGCGGGCCTTCCCGGCGCATCTGCCCGGAGCCGCCGGTGGCGGCCCGGGACCGGCCTGGGTGCCGGGCCATGCGGGCCCACCCTGTGCGGGCCTCGCGGACCCGCTGTGCCTTCGCGGCCTGGGCCAGCATGTCGTTGATGTGCTCGGTGCCGAGTGCGGCACGGATCACCGGATGCATGATGTCCTCCTCGGGTGCGGCTGCGGTCACAGCTGCACACTTTCGAGGTTCGCGGTAAGGCCCCGCTCGCCACATTGGGCGGACGCCTTATCTTCGGCCGTCGGCCGCCGCCTAAGACATGAGCTGACCTAAGCCGGGCCGCCAGTGTGGCTATCGGGTCAGACCCACACTCTGGTGACGAATGAGGTTGCAGGGCCGCGCCGGGCTGGCGCGGATCATGGTGCCGGGCTGTGACACCGCGGCAAACTCCGCTGCTAACACACTTGACATCTGCGTGTGCGACGATCGGCGACGTGGGCGGGGAGTATGCGGGCTGGCGCGGGCACGTGATCGTCTGCGGCCTGCACGGGGTGGGCCTGCGGATCGTCGAGCTGCTCAACGCCTCCGGGGTGCCCACCGTGGTCGTGGACGACGACCCGGACCTGCGGCTGGCCCGGAACCTGATCGGCTGGGGCATCCCGCACATCGCAGGCAGCTCGCGCAGTGCCGGGACGCTGGCCGAGGCCGGGCTGGCCGGGGCCGAGGCGGTCATCTGCGCGCTGGACGACGACCTGCGCACCCTGGAGACGGCCCTGCTGACCCGGGAATTGCGGGCGGACGTGCGGGTGGTCGTGCAGCTGGGCAACCCGGCCGTGGGCCGGGCGCTGGCCCGGATATCGGTGTCCATGCTCGACGTGGCCGGGCTGTCCGCCCCGTCCATCGCCGAGGCCTGCCTGCGGTCCGGAATCCAGGAGATCCAGCTGGCCGGGGAGCGGTTCGCCGCCGTACGGACGGCCGCGCCCCGGGCGGCCAGCCTGCGCGAGCTGTACGGGGCGCTGGCCCCTATCGCGGTGCAGCCGGCCAGCGGCGGGGACGTGGCCATCTGCCCCGGGCGCGATCAGCAGGTTGGCCCGGGAGACCAGGTGACGCTGATCGGTACCCCGGACGAGCTGCGGGCCGCCGGGGTGATCGGCCACCACCACGCCCCGGTCATCGCGGCCGGGCCCAGCCGCCTGGTCCGCTGCCTGCACTATCTCCGGCACCTGGGCGTATCGCTGCTGCACGCCGCGGACCAGCGACTCGCGATCGCGCTGGGCGCGCTGTTCGCCGTGCTCGTCGCGTCCACGGTGATCTTGCGGCTGGCCTACCGGCTGCCGGGCGGGGCGCGGATGCCGTTGCTGGACGCCGCGTACTTCACCGTGGAGACGGTCACCACGGTGGGCTACGGTGACTTCTCCTTCCGGAACCAGGGCCCGTGGCTGATCGCCGGGGCCATCTGCCTGATGCTGCTGGGCGCGATGTTCGTCGCGGTTTTCTTCGCGCTGGTCACCAATACGCTCATCAGCCGGCGCATCGAGGAATCCCTGGGACGCCGCCGGATCACCGGGCTGAGCGGGCATATCCTGGTCATCGGCCTAGGCTCGGTCGGCATCCAGGTCGCCTCGCGGCTCGCCGCCGCAGGCAGTGATGTCGTGGTGGTGGAGAAGCACGACAGCAACCGGCACCTCGGCCAGGCCCGCGCGCTCGGCGTGCCGGTGGTCATCGCGGATGCCACTCTCCCTGAGACGCTCGACTCGGTCAGCCTGACCAGCGCGTCCGCAGTGGCCGTGCTGACCAGCGATGATCTGGCCAACCTGGAGACCGGGCTGGCCGTGCGCGACCAGCTGGGCGAGCGGTGGGACCGTACCCCCGTGGTGCTGCGCATGTTCGACCCGCAGCTGGCCCGGTCGGTGCGCCACAACTTTGGGTTCAGCTACGTCCGGTCCACCGCCGCGCTGGCCGCGCCGTGGTTCGTCGGCGTCGCGCTCGGGCTCGACGTGCGCAGCACGTTCTACGTGGGTGACGAGCCACTGCTGGTGGCCCGGCTGACCGTGACCGAGGGCGGCGGCCTGAATGGGCTGGCCATGCGCGATATGGCCGCGCGGACCCGGGTCCTCGCCATCCGCCGGGCCGCCGACCAGGCCATCCTGGAGCATCCGCCGCGCCGCGGCACCCGGCTGCGGTCCGGCGACCAGGCCTACCTGATCGGTCCCTACGAGGAACTACTCGCGGTGCTGCGCTGGGACCGCCCCGGCCCGCACGGCAGCAGCCCGCAGGTCAGTCACCAGCAGAACCACGGCCGCTCGGCACCGCTCACGAGAGGCGACTAGAAGCGCCGCCGACGGCCAGCGTCGGCACCGGTGAGCAGCGCCGACTAGAAGCGCCGGCGACGGTCAGCGTCGGCACCGGTGAGCAGCGCCGACTAGAATAAGACAGCGGCGCTTCGTGCGCGGCAGCTCCCACTCCCCAGGCAAATGAGATTCCCGTATGCCCGCGTCCCAGGCCCAGCTGGCCACTCGTGATGAACTGCGCAACGTCGCGATCGTTGCGCACGTCGACCACGGCAAGACCACCCTGGTGGATGCCATGCTGTGGCAGTCCGGCGCGTTCCGGGTCGGCGCCCAGGTCGCCGACCGGGTGCTGGACTCCGGTGACCTGGAACGGGAAAAGGGCATCACGATCCTGGCCAAGAACACCGCGGTCGCGCACGGCGGGCTGACCATCAACATCGTGGACACCCCCGGGCACGCCGACTTCGGCGGTGAGGTGGAGCGCGGCCTGTCCATGGTGGACGGGGTGCTGCTGCTGGTCGACGCCAGCGAGGGCCCGCTGCCGCAGACCCGGTTCGTGCTGCGCAAGACGCTGGAAGCCAGCCTGCCGGTCATCCTGGTGATCAACAAGGTGGACCGGCCGGACGCGCGGATCGCCGAGGTGGTGGACGCGTGCTACGAGCTGTTCCTGGACCTGGACGCGACCGAGGAGCAGATCGAGTTCCCGATCGTCTACGCCTCGGCCCGGGCTGGCCGGGCGTCGCTGCACCGGCCCGCGGACGGCACGCTGCCGGACTCACCGGACCTGGAGCCGCTGTTCACCATGCTCCGGGAGACCGTGCCGCCGCCGACCTACGACCCGGCCGAGCCGCTCCGGGCGCACGTGACCAACCTGGACGCTTCGGCCTACCTGGGCCGGATCGCGCTGTGCCGGGTGGAGTCCGGCGAGATCTTCAAGGGCCAGCAGGCAGCCTGGTGCCGCCGGGACGGCTCGATCGAGCGGGTCAAGATCACTGAGCTGTTCCGCACCGAGGCGCTGGAGCGGGTACCGGCGCCGAGCGCCGGGCCGGGCGACATCATCGCGGTGGCCGGCATCCCGGAAATCATGATCGGTGAGACGCTGGCCGACCCGGATGACCCGCGGCCGCTGCCGCTGATCACCGTGGACGAGCCGGCGATCTCCATGACGATCGGGGTGAACACCTCGCCGCTGGTCGGCCGGGGCGGCGCAGGCCCGGAGGATGGCTCTCCCGGCCGGGCACGGCAGGCAACGAAAGTCACTGCGCGGATGGTGCGTGACCGGCTGGACCGGGAACTCGTCGGCAATGTCTCGCTCCAGGTGCTGTCCACTGACCGCCCGGATACCTGGGAGGTGCAGGGCCGCGGTGAGCTGGCCCTCGCCGTGCTGGTGGAAACCATGCGGCGGGAGGGGTACGAGCTGACCGTCGGCCGTCCCACGGTGGTCACCCGCGACGTGGACGGCGCGCTGCACGAGCCGGTGGAACGGCTGACGGTGGACGTCCCCGAGGAGTACCTGGGCGCGGTCACCTCGCTGCTGGCTGTGCGCAAGGGCCGGATGGAGCGGATGACCAACCACGGGACCGGCTGGGTCCGGCTGGACTTCATCGTGCCCGCCCGCGGCCTGATCGGCTTCCGCACCCAGTTCCTTACTGACACCCGGGGGACCGGGATCGCGCATCACGTGTTCGAGGGGTACGAGCCGTGGTCCGGGCCGTTGCGGATGCGGCCGACCGGCTCGCTGGTCGCCGACCGGTCCGGCCGGGCGACCGCCTACGCCATGTTCTCGCTGCAGGAGCGGGGCACGCTGTTCGTGGAGCCGGGCACTGAGGTCTACGAGGGCATGCTCGTCGGCGAGAACTCGCGTTCTGACGACATGGACGTGAACATCGCCCGGGAGCGCAAGCTCACCAACGTGCGCCAGTCCGCCGGGGAGGAACTGGAACGGCTGGTGCCGCCCCGCGCGCTCAGCCTGGAGCAGGCCCTGGAGTTCTGTGCCAACGACGAGTGCGCCGAGGTCACCCCGTCCACGGTCCGGCTGCGCAAGGTGGTGCTGGACGCCAAGGAGCGCGCCCGCCAGCGCGGCCGCAACGCCCGCGGCGAGTAGGCCCCGCTACTTGATCACCCCGAGGTAGATCACGCTGAGCAGCCCGAACACCATGCAGTAGTAGGCGAACGGGGTCAGCGTACGGGTCTGGAAATAGCGCACCAGGAAGCGCACCGACACGTAGGCCCCGACCCCGGACAGGATGCTGCCGACCAGGATCTGGCCGTGGATGCCGTGCCCCAGCGGGCCAGTCAGCTTGGGCACTTCCAGCACGCCCGCGGCCAGGATGACCGGGGTGGCGAGCAGGAACGCGAACCGGGCCGCGTCCTCCCGGGCCAGGCCACGGGCCATGCCGGTGACCATCGTGATGCCGTCCCGGCTGATCCCGGCCAGCAGCGCGAAGATCTGCACCCCGCCGATGATGATGGCCCGCAGGTATCCCATGGTGGCCAACCGGTCGTCGGCCGCCTCGGCGAGCGCGACCTCCTCCTGGCGCACCGCCTGCTGGCCGGACGCATGCCTGCCCCGGCCGGGGCGGCCGTACTCCAGGGCCCGGCGCCGCTCGTCGGCGACCATCTCGTCGGCCTGCACCGAGGACCGGGGCCGGAACCGCTCGCCGCAGTACAGGATGATGCCGTTGATGATCAGGAAGACCCCGGCCACCACCGGCTTGCCGAAGATCTCCCGGAACGGCTTGTCCGCGACCAGGCCGACGAGGCCGACCGGGATGGTGGCCAGGATGATCATCCAGGCCAGCCGCTGGTCCCGGGTTTCCACCCGGCGGTCCCGGATCGAGCTGAGGAACCCGCCGATGATCCGGATCCAGTCCCGCCAGAAGTAGATCAGCAGCGCGATCGCCGTGGCCACGTGCATGCCCACGATGAACGCCAGGTACGGGGAGTTGGCCTTGGAGACGTTCAGGTCCTGGGCCCAGCTGCCGCCGATCAGCGCGGGGAGCAGCACGTTGTGCCCGAGGCTGGAGATCGGGAAGAGCTCGGTCACCCCCTGGATCAGTCCGACGACGGAAGCCTCGAGGTAGGTCAGGTGGGACATGGACGCCTTTCGAGCCGCGGGGTGCTGATGCGCTCACGCTGCTGGCCACGGCGGCCGCTGATCGGCCCGCTCGCTCCCGGCACGCACGTGCCCTGCAAGGTCCCGCCCCGCAGGCAGGTCTCATGGTACGGATTACCGCAACTCGCCCGCACCCGGGCGGGACAAGTCGGGCAGCTACTTGATTAGGCCCAGGTAGATCACGCTGGCCAGGCCGAACACGAAGCAGTAGATAGCGAACGGGATCAGCGTGCGGGTCTGGAAGTAGCGCATCAGGAAGCGCACCGACACGTAGGCGCCGACGCCGGACAGCACGCTGCCGACCAGGATCTGGCCCGCGGATGCCGTTGCCCAGCGGGCCCATCAGGTCGGGGACCTTCAGTACCCCGGCGGCCAGGATGACCGGGGTGGCGAGCAGGAACGCGAACCGCGCCGCGTCCTCCCGGGACAGGCCGCGGGCCATGCCCGTCACCATGGTGACGCCGTCCCGGCTGATCGCCGGCCAGCAGCGCGAGGATCTGCGAGGCGCCGATGATGACCGCCTCGCGGTAGCCCGACCGACGCCAGCCGCTCGTCCGCCGCGACGGCCAGCGCGACCTCCTCCTGGCGCACCACCTGATGACCGGAGGCGTGCCTGGCCCGGCGGCCCGGCCGGGGTCTGGGGGCCCGGCCCGTAGCTCGTTCTCCCGCTGCGCGGCGACCTTCTCGTCGGCCTGCACCGACCGGCGGGGGCGGAACCGCTCGCCGCAGTACAGGATCACCCCGTTGACCATGAGGAAGACCGCGGCGCGCGATGGGCTTGCCGAAGATGACCCGGAAGGCGTGCTCGGCGACCAGGCCGACCAGGCCGACCGGGATGGTGGCCAGGATGATCATCCAGGCCAGCCGCTGGTCCCGGGTCTCCACCCGGCGGTCCCGGATCGAGCTGAGGAACCCGCCGATGATCCGGATCCAGTCCCGCCAGAAGTAGATCAGCAGCGCGATCGCCGTGGCCACGTGCAGGCCCACGATGAACGCCAGGTACGGCGACTCGGGCTGGGCCACGTTCAGGTCCTGCGCCCAGCTGCCGCCGACCAGCGCGGGGATCAGCACGTTATGCCCGAGGCTGGACACCGGGAAGAGCTCGGTCACCCCCTGGATCAGTCCGACGACGGAAGCCTCGAGATAGGTCAGGTGGGACATGGAAACCTTTCAATCTGCGGGGTACCGATACACTCTCGCGGGCAGACCGCCCCGTAGGCATCCGGTCGTGAGAGCTACCGTGCGAGCAGCATTGACAGGCCGCCTCGCCGCCGGGAGACAGAATCCTGACCGAACCCTACGCGCCCGGCCTGCCCGCTCTTGCGCCCGCTGGTCAAAGATTCCGTTAAGAATGCGGCGGCCCGGCCACCGCAGCCCAGCCCCGGCCCACCCGTCAGCGGCCGGGCGGCACCAGCGCCGGGGCGGTGTTCGTTGCAGGCAGTTAGGGTTTTCAGGCCTTCTTGCCGGGGACCGCGGGGGTGTCATGGCGGGGGCGGCGGCCGATCTTGGCGCCGAGCCACACCAGCGGGTCGTACTTGCGGCTGACCACGCGCTCCTTCATCGGGATCAGCGCGTTGTCGGTGATCTTGATGTTCTCCGGGCAGACCTCGGTGCAGCACTTGGTGATGTTGCAGTAGCCGAGGCCGAAGTCGTCCTGGGCGATCTCCCGCCGGTCGGCGGTGTCGGCCGGGTGCATCTCCAGTTCGGCGATCCGCATCAGGAACCGCGGGCCCGCGAACTCGCGCTCGTTCTCCGGATGGTCACGGATCACGTGGCAGGTGTTCTGGCACAGGTAGCACTCGATGCACTTGCGGAACTCCTGCGACCGCTCCACGTCGACCTGCTGCATCCGGAACTCGCCCAGGCTCACACTCGGGTCGGGAGTGAACGAGGGGATCTCCCGGGCCTTGGTGTAGTTGAACGTCACGTCGGTGACCAGGTCCCGGATCACCGGGAAGGTGCGCAGCGGGGTGAGCGTGATGGTCTCTTCCTGGGTGAAGGTTGACATGCGGGTCATGCAGGCCAGCTTGGGCCGCCCGTTGATCTCCATCGAGCAGGAGCCGCACTTGCCCGCCTTGCAGTTCCACCGGACCGCCAGGTCGCCTGCCTGGGTGGCCTGCAGCCGGTGCAGGATGTCCAGCACCACCTCGCCCTCGTTGACCTCAACCGTGTAATCGGCCAGCCCGCCCTGGCCCGCGTCGCCGCGCCATACCCGCAGCTGTGCCTTGTAGCCCATCAGTGTGTCTCCTCTGGCGCGGCCTGACCCGCGGGCTGGGCCGGCGCCGGCAGCGCGGCAAGCTCCTCGTCGGTCAAGTACTTCTTCAGCTCGTCGCGATCGAACAGGGTGATCAGGTCGTCGCGCATCGGGGGCATGCGGCTGCGCCTTGAGCGCGACCTGGTCGCCGTCCAGCGCGCAGATCAGGTTGACCTTGCGCCATTCCGGCGACATCACGGGGAAGTCGTCGCGGGTGTGCCCGCCGCGGCTTTCCTGGCGCTCCAGCGCGGCCTGGGCCACGCACTCCGCGATCAGCATGATGTTGCGCAGGTCCAGGGCCAGATGCCAGCCGGGGTTGTAGGTGCGTGCCGCCCTCCGCGCTGACCTTGGCTGCCCGCTCCCGCAGCTTTTCCAGCTCGGCGAGCGCGGTCTTGATCTCGTCCTCGCGGCGGATGATGCCGACCAGGTCGCTCATGGTCTGCTGCACCTCGGCGTGCACCGTGTAGGGGTTCTCGCCGCCCGCCCGCTCCAGTGGGGCGGTCGCCTCGGCCTGGGCCGCGGCCAGGTCGGCGTCGCTGACCGCAGGCCGGGCCCCGCCCAGGCCTGCCACGTACTCCGCGGCGCCCATCCCGGCCCGGCGGCCGAAGACGAGCAGGTCGGAGAGGGAGTTACCGCCTAGCCGGTTGGAGCCGTGCATGCCACCGGAGACCTCGCCGGCCGCGAACAGGCCGGGCACGCTGGCCGCCTGGCTGTCCGGGTCGACCTCGACGCCGCCCATCATGTAGTGCTGCGCGGGGCCTACCTCCATCGGCTCCTTGGTGATGTCCACGTCGGCCAGTTCCTTGAACTGGTGGTACATGGACGGCAGCTTGCGCAGGATCACCTCGGCCGGCAGCCGGGTGGACACGTCGAGGAAGACCCCGCCGTGCGGCGACCCGCGGCCCGCCTTCACCTCCGCGTTGATCGAGCGGGCCACCTCGTCGCGGGGCAGCAGTTCCGGCGGGCGCCGGTTGCCGGCCTGGTCGTCGTACCAGCGGTCGGCCTCTTCCTCGGTCTCCGCGTACATCGCCCGGAACACGTCCGGCACGTAGCCGAACATGAACCGCTTGCCCTCGGAGTTGCGCAGCACCCCGCCATCGCCGCGGACCGACTCGGTGACCAGCAGCCCGCGCACCGACAGCGGCCACACCATGTGCGTGGGGTGGAACTGCACAAACTCCATGTTCAGCAGCTTCGCGCCGGCCAGCAGCGCGAGCGCGTGGCCGTCCCCGGTGTACTCCCAGGAGTTCGAGCTGACCTTGAAGGTCTTCCCGATCCCGCCGGTGGCGAGGACCACGGCTGGCGCTTCGAACAGGACAAACTGCCCGCGGTCGCGGAAGTAGCCGAACGCCCCGGCGATCCGCTCGCCATCCTTCGCCAGCTGGGTGATCGTGGTCTCGGCGAACACTTTGATCATCGCCTCGGGGTCGCCGTGCTCAATGGCGTCCTGCTGCTGCAGCGCCACCACCCGCTGCTGCAGCGTGCGGATCATCTCCAGCCCGGTGCGATCGCCCACATGCGCCAGCCGCGGATACTCGTGCCCGCCGAAGTTCCGCTGGCTGATCTTGCCGTCCTTGGTCCGGTCGAACAGCGCGCCCCAGGCCTCGAGTTCCCAGACCCGGTCCGGCGCCTCCTTGGCGTGCAGTTCGGCCATCCGCCAGTTGTTCAGGAACTTGCCACCGCGCATGGTGTCGCGGAAGTGCACCTGCCAGTTGTCCTTCGGGTTGACGTTGCCCATGGCGGCGGCGCAGCCACCCTCGGCCATGACCGTGTGCGCCTTGCCGAACAGGGACTTGGAGATGATCGCGGTCTTCTTGCCCGCCTGACGCGCCTCGATCGCGGCCCGCAGGCCCGAGCCGCCAGCCCCGATCACTACGACGTCGTAGGAGAGCCGTTCGATGTCACTCATTCTGTGCCTTCGTGCCTTCTGTGTCGGCGTCCTGCGGGCGGCCTAGAAGAACCGCGGGTCGGTGATGGCGCCGCTGGCCACCAGCCGGATGTAGAGGTCGGTAAACAACACCCAGAACAGGGATACCCAGGCGAGCTGCATGTGCCTGGCGTTCAGCTTGGAGATCTGGGTCCACATCCAATACCGGGCCGGGTGCTTGGAGAAGTGCTTGAGCCTGCCGCCGGTGATATGCCGGCACGCGTGGCAGGACAGTGAGTACAGCCAGAGCAGGGCCGCGTTGACGATCAGCACGAGTGTGCCGAGGCCCATGTGACCCCACTGGCCGGCGTGGTTGCGGAAGGCGATCACCGCGTCCGCGGACAGGATCACGTTGAACACGATCGCGATCCAGAAGAAGTAGCGGTGCACGTTCTGCAGGATCAGTGGGAACCGGGTCTCGCCGGTGTACTTGGCGTGCGGCTCGCGCACCGCGCAGGCCGCCGGGGCCCGCCAGAAGGCCCGGTAGTAGGCCTTCCGGTAGTAGTAGCAGGTGAGCCGGAAGCCCATCGGCCCGCCGATGATGATGATCGCCGGGGTGAGCCAGGTCAGCCACGGGATCCAGTCGAACCCGGCGCCCTTGGCACACGTGGTGGCCAGGCAGGGGGAGTACAGCGGCGAGATGTACGGCTTCCAGAAGTAGTCGCTGTTGACCAGGGAGGCCCAGGTCAGGTAGATGACGACGACCGCCAGCGCGGCTGCGTTGATGGCCGGCTGCCGCCACCAGCGGTCCTTGCGCAGGGTGGCTTCCTTGATCTGTGCCCGGGTGCTGGCCGGCGCTTGTGATACCTGCGTCATCCTCGACGTCTCCGCCTCTGAACGTCAGCTGTGTGGCTGGGGTGTTGGTGCTGGGCCCGCCGGCTGGCCGCGGCAGGAAACGGCTGGCCGTGCTGGCCCGCACCCGCCCGCGCACTGCAGTCGAACTGTATTCAATTCCATATCATTACTACGCGTCGTGCGTACTTTCCGAGCGTGTGACTCTCACTACACCTGTTGCTGGCCGGCTGTCTCGCCATCCGCCGGGCCAACTGCCGGGGCGGGCCGGGGCGGACGGGCCGCTGGCTGGCTGAGGTCGGCGGACGGTCCCGTTGCCGCGCCCGAGACGCCTTCGTCATTGGTTCCGGCGGGCGACGCGACGTCTGCGGCCCGCCCGCCCCGGCCCGCCGGCCCCGGGCCGCCGCCCTGACCGCTGGCTGCCATGCCGCCCTGACCGCCGGTGGCGGCGCTGTTCATGCCGAGGGACTCGCGCAGGAAAGTCACCTGCAGCAGCAGCAGGTTCCCGGCCACCTCTTCCTGCGGCGTCATGTGGGTGACCCCGGACAACGGCAGCACGCTATGCGGCCGGCCCGCCGCGAGTAGCGCCGAGGACAGCCGCAGCGTATGCGCGGCGACCACGTTATCGTCCGCGAGCCCGTGGATGAGCAGCAGCGGCCGGGTCAGCCGGGGCGCGTCGGCCAGCAGCGAGCTGGCCCGGTAGCTGGCTGGGTCGTGGGCCGGCTGGCCGAGATAGCGCTCGGTGTAGTGAGTGTCGTACAGCTGCCAGTCGGTGACCGGGGCCCCGGCCACCGCCGCGTGGAACACGTCGGGACGGCGCAGCACGGCCAGCGCGGCCAGGTAGCCGCCGAACGACCAGCCCCGGATGGCGACCCGGCCGGTGTCCAGGTCCGGGCACCGCTCCGCTGCCGCGTGCAGCGCCGCCACCTGGTCCTCCAGTACCGGGCTGGCCAGGTCGCGCCAGACCTCCCGCTCCCAGCCCGGGCCGCGGCCGGGAGTGCCCCGGCCGTCCGCGATCAGCACGGCAAAGCCCTGCTCGGCGAACCACTGGGAGGTCACGAAGGCGTCCTGCATGGCGAGCACCCGTTGCGCGTGCGGGCCGCCGTACGGGTCGAGCAGCACCGGCAGCCGGGCCGAGCCCGGCTGGTGCCAGGACGGCAGCAGCAGCGCGCTGCTCAGCTGCCGGGTGCCGGCCGCGAACAGGTCCGGGCGGGGATCGGGCAGGCTGGGCCGCTCGGCCAGGCTGACGATCCGGGCCACCTCAGCGGCCGGGTGGCCACGGAGCACGCGGACGGTGGAGCCGGGCCCGGCCAGCGTACGGCTGACGACCACCGTGGTGCCCCCGGACTGGGTCCCGGTGTGCACCCCGCCCGGGTCGCTGACCTGTTCCAGGCCCGCGGGGCTGTACCGCCACAGGCTGATCTCGGCGGCCGCGGGCGGCTGGGCCGGGTCAGCAGTGCTGCCGGGGCTTGTGCTGTCAGGACCGGTGCTGCCGGGGCTCGTGTTGTCAGGACCGGTGCTGCCGGGGACGGTACTGCCAGTGCCGGTGCCGGTGCCGGTGCCGGTGCCGGTGCCGGTGGCGGAGGCGGTGAACAGCACCGTGCCGCCGTCCACGCTGTGCACCGCCCGGACGTTCAGCGTGGCCGGGGTGGCCGGTACCGCGCGGCCCGCGGCCAGTTCGTCTGGGGCCGCCACCAGCAGCCGGCGCGCCCCGCCGGTGTCGCTGGTCCACACGACGCGGCCGTCGCCGGTCCGGGCCGGCACCCCGGGCACGATATCCACCCAGTACGGGTCGTTGTCCTCCCGCAACACGGTGGTCTGCCCGGTGGCCGGGTCGGCGCGGAGCAGCCGCATCGTGGCCTGGTCCCGGGTCTGCACCACGATCAGCGGGTCAGCGGAGTCCCAGCACACGGTCACCAGGTAGGGGAACATGACCCGGTCCCAGCTGATCTCCTGCCGCGGGCGGGTGGGCCCGGTGCTGGTGGGCCCGGTGCTGGCCGGGTAGGCGAGCAACAGCGAGACGTCCGCGTTCGGCGTGCCGGCCGCCGGGTAGGCCACCTCGGCCGGCGGGCGGTCCGGGTTGGCCGGGTCGGCGATATGCCACCGTTGCACCGGCGTCTCATCCACCCGGGCGATGAGCAGGGCCGAGCTGTCCGGCGCCCACCAGTAGCCGCGCATCCGGCCCATTTCCTCGGCCGCGACGAACTCGGCCAGGCCGTATTGGATCCCGGGCTGGCCGGCCGGGTCGGCCAGCACCGTGTCCTGGCCCGTGCTGGCGTCGATGACGTGCAGCGTCCCTTCGCACACGTAACCGATCTGGTGGTCGGCCGGGTCAGGCCGCGGGTCGAGCGCGGGGAACTGGGTCGCGATCTCCCGGACCCTGGCCGCCCCCTAGCTGCGCCGTCCGGGCTGTCGGCGCCGTCCCGGCCGTCGGCGCTGGCCGCGCTGGCCAGTTCCTCCGGGCTGGGCAGGTCGGCCAGGTAGACGCGGCCACCGAGGGCGAAAACGGCCAGCCGCAGCTGCCGGTCGGTGGCGTACGAAACGATCCCGCCGGCCTGCTGCCGGCTGCGCTCCCGGCGGGCCTTCTCTTCCGCCGGCAGATCCTCGTCCCGCGCGGCCAGCGCGGCCGGGTCGGCCACCAGGTATTCCTGCCCGCTCGCCACGTCCAGGGCCCACAGGCAGGTAACCGGGTCGGTGCCGCCGCGGCTGCGCAGGAAGGTCACCATGCCGCCGTCCGGGGAGACCTGGAAGGCGTGCGGAAGACCGAGGCTGAACCGCTGCGTCCGGGCCAGCTGGCGCGGGAAACTGCCCGCCTGGCCCAGGAGACTATCCGTCATGCCCCCTGATCCTGCCACCACGCCGGGGCCAGGACCGCCGCCGGGCCGCGCTGCTGCCACCGCCGCGGCCGTGGGTCGCCAAAAGGCAATAAATGACGGTAAAAATGCCCTGCGCCGCTACCCGAATATTGACGTGCCAGGCCTGCGCCGCAGGGCATCATTCCGGTCAGCCGGACGAATTCTGAGCCGATCCGGTCAATTCTGGCCCGGCTCTAACCGGCTCTGATCCGGCCGGGCGGAGTTCCTCCGGTCAGACGGTGAGTTCCGACTCGATCCGCCGGAGGTTGTGCCGGGCGAGGGCGAGGTTGGACTTCGACCGGTCCAGGACGAGGTAGAGGAACAGGCCGTTGCTCCCGTCGGAGCCCTTCATCAGCCGGATAATGTGGTACTGCTTGCTCAGCGTGATCAGGATGTCCTCGATCGTGTCGTTGAGGCGCAGTGACTCCATTGTCCGCATCTTGGCCCGGACCACTTCGGTGTTCCCGGCTGCGGCCACCTCCAGGTCGAGGTACTTGCCCCCGCCCAGGGTCCCCAGGGCCAGCCCACTCTCCCAGTCGACCAGCGCGACGCCAAGGGCGCCCTCAATGGCCATTGCTTCCTTAAGCGCAGTCTCGATGTTCACGCGCCGTCCCCTCCCGCGTTATGCAGTTTGCCGCCGGTACGGTAGGGAACCGTATCAGCTCGCCGCGGGGCGGGAACGGTGAAGACGTTTCCTCACTTATGGTAGCAGATTCGCTACCCTCCGCTTCGGAATATTGGCGCAAAACGGCATTGCCTAATATAGCGGGCAGTTTAACCGGGCCGCCGGAGTTGCCATGACCAGCTGGTGCAAAGTATCCTGCCGCGTGGTTTCTGAGGGGGAAAACGTGCCAGCGCTGAATGATTCACTCCGCCGCGTGGCCGGGATAGCCGGGGTCCGCGCGGCGGCTCTGCTCGATGCCGGGACCGGTATGGTCATCCGCTCGGCCGGTGATACCGGTGCTGATTTCGCGGCCGTGGCCGCGAACCTGGCTGAGGAGTACCGGGCGGTAGGCCGCGTGCTGGGGCCGGACGGCTTGGGCGGTGAGCTCGAGCAGGTCACGGTGGTCACCGCGAGCCGGTTCCAGGTGCTGAAGGTGCTGGATCGCCGTCCTGGGGATGGCCTGCTGCTGCACGTCGACGTGGACCGGGCCCAGACCAACATCGCCCTGGCTGATCTGCAGATCAGCCAGGCCGCGCCAGCGGTGCTGGCTTAGGCATGAGCGCATCGCAGCCTGGCGGGCCCGCCGTGACCACGGGCAACCTGACTACGGGCGCCGTGACCACAGACGGCATGACCACGGACGGCGGCGCGGCCAGCCACCCTGGGCTGGGTATCTCGGATGGTGGCAGCTCACGGGACGTGCCCGTGCTGCTCCGCGACGGGCTGCTGTACTGCGCGGCCCAGGGTGTGTCCGGGCTGCTCCGGGTGACCGGCGAACCAGGCGGCACGATCTACCTGTCCAGCGGGAACGTGACCGCCATCGACACCCCCGGCGCCCCGGGACCGGAGGTGATCCTGCTCCGCTCGGGCCGGATCGCCGAGCCCGCCTGGACCGCGGCGTTCGCGGCCGGGGCGGCGGCGGGCCGGATGAATGCCGAACTCGTCCGGCGCGGCCTCGTCGGGACCGGCGAACTGGAAGCGCTCCTCCGCGTCGCCCTGGCTGATGCCATGTTCGCCCTGGCCGCGGGCCGGGTGAACGGCTGCGACATCGCCGAGCGGGCGCCCGGCCCGGAGTACCTGCTGCCGCTGATCCCGGCGGCCTCCGCTGGCTGGCTGATCAGCGAGGCAGCGCGGCGCGTGCAGGTGCTCACCACCCTGCCCACCGCCATCAGCCACGATCGCGACCGGCTCACCCTCGCGCGGGGCGTTCGCCGCCCGGCCGTGCCGTCCGGCACCGGCTACGACGCGATCATCGACCTGGCCAACGGCAGGCGGACCGCCCGGGACATGGCGTTCGTGCTCGGCCGCGGCGTGTACGCGGTCACTCTCCAGCTCGCCCAGATGCACGCGGCCGGCCTGCTCGTGGTCGCTTCGCGGCGGGCGCTGGGTTCAGCCGGGCCGGGCGCGGCGGGCGCTCCCGCCGCCACCGGTGCTCCCGCGGCAGCGGACGCTGGCGGGGCCGATGCGGGTCAGGCCAGCCCGCTGCCGCGGCGGCGCCGGGCAGCCCGCTGCTGCCGCACCGTAGCCAGCCATCCGGCCCGAAGCCAGCTGCGGCCCAGCCGGACCGGGGCACCCTGCTCCGCCTGCTCCGCCCCGGGCCCGCGGCTGGTCAGGCCGACCATCACCAGGATTGAGGAACAGGCGTTAACCAGGCCGGATGACCTCAGCCGGGGAGTGGACGGCGCAACCTGGCCGCTACCCGGACACGAAGTAGGCGCGAGGGCACCTGGATCGCGATGGAGGGGAGAGCATCAGTGACCGACGATGCTGTGCTCGGTGAGCTGCAGGCGCTGCGCGACCGGGTGGTGGGTATCACGGACACCGCGCTGGCCAGCCGCGATGGCCTGATCATCCGGGCGGATACCGACGACATCGATCCGGACAACCTCGCTGCCCTCGCCGCCGCCGCCCAGGGCCTGGCCCAGCGGCTAGCGGCTGAGGTGGGCAGGGGTCCGCTGCGTGAAGCCGTGACCCGGAGCAGCGGCGGCTGCGTGGCGGTCTACCCGGTCGGTTACGTGGCCCTGCTGGCCGTGGTCGGTGACGCCGGCCTGGACACGGTCCGGCTGCTACGCGAGTCCCGGTCCACCGTGGACAACCTTGCGGCGCTGCTGAGCGGGCGGCCCGGGCCGGCCGTCAACAGGCGGCTGGCTTACGTTTCGGGCATGGCTGATACCCCGGCTAGCGGCGGGTTGCTGCTTGTCCATGCCCATCCCGACGACGAGTCCATCGGCACCGGCGCGACCATGGCCCGGTACGCCGCCCAGGGCGTCCCGGTGACGCTGGTCACCTGCACACTGGGCGAGCTGGGCGAGATCATCCCGCCCAGCCTCGCGCACCTGGCCGCGGACCAGGAGAACCGTCTCGGCCAGTACCGGATTGGCGAGCTCGCGGCGGCCTGCGCGGCGCTCGGCGTCACCGACCATCGCTTCCTCGGCGGCCCGGGCCGGTGGCGGGACTCCGGCATGATGGGCCTGCCGGACAACGACGAGCCTGGCTGCTTCTGGCAGGCAGACGTATCCGAGGCCGCGGCCGAACTGGCCGCCATCATCCGCGAGGTGCGGCCCCGGATCATAGTCAGCTACGACGACAACGGCTACTACGGCCATCCTGATCACATCCAGGCACATCGGGTGGCCTGGCGCGCGTTCCACCTGGCCCGCGACCCCGGAGCCAGCGGGGCCGCCCCATGGTCGGTGGCCAAGTTCTACGCCACCGCGATGCCCCGGTCCGTCCTGGCCGGGGCGATCAGGTTGAGCCCGGACGGCTCAGCGGTCGAGGGCGGTCCGCTGGTCGAGGGCGGTCCGCTGGTCGAAGGCGGCTCGCCCGGCCGGGCCCCGGCCCGGTTCCGCGCGGTGTCCAGCGTGGACGAGCTGCCCTTCGGGGTGGCCGACGAGCTGGTCACGACCGATATCGACGGGACCGCCCAGCTGGCCGCGAAGACCGCGGCCATGCGCGCGCACGCGACCCAGATCTCAGTGGACGGCCTGTTCTTCGCCCTGTCCGATGGGGTCGGCCAGCGGATCCTCGGCCACGAGTACTACACCCTGCTGGCTGGCCCGCCAGGACCGGCTGGGCCCGGAGGGCGCGAGGACGACCTGTTCGCCGGGTTGGACTAGCTGGCGTTATAGCCTGCAGTGCGTGAGGAGCTTGCCGGAACCGGGCCCGCAGCGGCACGCGGATGCGTTCGTCACCGGCGGCGCTTACTCGATGCTGTTCGTCCTCGGTGCGCTGGAAGGGCTGATCGGCAGCTTCCAGTACAACCACAGCGTGGGGTCCTTCCCTCTGGCGGCCGTGGCCCTGGCCGTGCTGATCCTGGCCACCTGCCTGCTCGGCGCGGCCGGGATGGGCTCGACCGGCGGGGCGCTCGCGCCCGCCATCGGCTGGTTCCTGGTCTCGCTCATCCTCACCATGCCCACCCACGGGGGCAGCGTGATCATCACCGGTACCGCGGCCGGGCAGTGGTATCTCTACGGCGGCGCGGTGTGCGCCGGGGCCAGCGTGATCCTGGCCTTCGTGCTCCGGGCCAGGACCGCACCCCGGCACGCTGCGGCCCGCGCCCGCAGCCACGGGCCGCGCCCCACCCAGGACGCCGGACCGTGACTGCGGCTGTCCTGCAGGCCGTCAGCCGGAGCGCCCGTTGGTGAGCCCCGTCAACGGCGCGGATTTCCGGCGCGTCGCAGGCCGGTTCGCCAGCGGCATCATGGTGGTCACCACCAGCCTGGACGGGGTCGGTCACGCGATGACCGTGACCGCGTTCACCTCGGTATCGCTGGACCCGCCGCTGGTCCTGTTCTGCGCGGAGAAGATCGCGCGCTTCCACGACGCGGTGCTGGCCAGCGGGACCTGGGCGGTATCCGTGCTCGACGATGAATCCGAGAAGACCGCACGCTGGCTGGCCACCCGGGGCCGTCCGCTGGACGGCCAGCTGAACGGGATCCGGCACTACCCCGGCCCGGTGACCGGCGCGCCCATCCTGACCGACGCTCTCGGCGTGCTGGAGTGCCGGACCACTGCCGTGCACGACGGCGGCGACCACACCATCGTAGTCGGCGAGGTGATCGGGACCAGCGAACCCAACCCGGCCGGCGCCCCCCTGATCCACTACAGCGGCCAGTACCGCACCCTGGGCGACGACAGGCCGGACAGCTAATAACTGTCAATCGACGCGCCCCGCGGTTCCCCGGTTGTGCCACCCATTACCTACTGCCACAATGCAGGAAGCTTGCTCGGCGGCTACGTGGGCTACGGGGGGATCTGCCATGTGGCGTAAGGCACGCGCGTCATCAACCCTGGGAGTGATTAACGGCGGGCTGCGCCGCCGGGTGGCCGCTGGCGACATCCCCGGGATGATCGCCGGGATTCAGCGGCTCGCCCAGTCAGCAGACCTGATCCGCGCCGAGGATACGGGCGTGGCGCAGGTCATGGCCACGGTCGAGGAAGCCACCAAGATCATCAGCCAGCGCGGGTCGATGAGCGAGCTCGACGCCACTATCGCGGCTGTCACGCGAGCATTGAGCGCCACGTCCAGCCCGCTATTAGCAGTGGCATGGCAGGCACTCCTCGGGAATCTCCGGGTAGCCAGGCTCGGCCAGTCGGGGGACATAGCCGACCTGGACGCCGCGACGAGCGCCTATCAGCAGGCGCTGGCCGGCGCGCCGGAGTCCGACCCGGTCCGGGCGCTTTACCAGGAGCGCCTGGCCAAGCTGGCGGAGGCGCGGGCCGGGTTCACCAGCACCGCCGCCGACGATGAACTCCAGGAGCGGCTCCAGCGGATCGCGCTCGACGGGAGTGACCTCATCGATCAGGCCCGCCAGGCCCGCGATCCGGCCGGGCTCACCGCGGGTATCGAGCGGCTACGGCAGGCCGCAGATCTCACCCCGGCCGATGACCCGTTGCATTGGGCGATCCTTTCCGATGTCGGCAGCGCGCTGCGGAACAGGTTCGAACTCACCGGGGCGCTGGCCGACCTGGACGCCGCGGTGTCGGCCGCACAGCAGGCCGTTGACGGGGCCGCTCCCGGCGACAGCCACCGTGCGTCTCTCCTCGTCAACCTGGCCAACGTGCGGCGCCTCCGGTTCGAGCAGACCAGGGCTCAGGCCGACCTGGACGCGGCGGTCGAAGCCAGCCGCCGGGCGGTGGACTCCTGTGCTGCTGACAACCCGCGGCGGGCCACGATCCTTTCCCAGCGTGGCCTGGTCCTGCTGGATGAGTACCGCCGCGCCGGGAGCCTTGACTTCCTCGACGAAGCCGTCGCTGTCGGCCAGCAGGCGGTGGCTGCGGCGGCAACGGGCACCGACCGGGCGGTCAGCCTGATGAATCTGGCCTTGTCGTGGCAGACGCGGTTCGAGCGGATGGGAGACTTGTCCGACGTGGACGCCGCGGTCGAGGCCACCCGGCAAGCGCTGGACGAGGCCGGCCCTGATGATCCCTACCACGCAGCGTACCTAACCAGCCACGCCACCGTGCTGCGGCTGCGGGGCGAGCGGACCGGAAGCCTGGCCGATATCAACGCCGCCGTGGCGAACGACCAGGAGGCGGTGGCAGCCAGCCGGCCTGGTGAACCCAGCCACTCGATGCGGGTATCTCACCTCGGTGTTTCGCTGCTGCTCCGGTACGGGCTGACGGGGTCCGCGGCCGACCTGGAGGCCGCCGTGGCGGCTGGGTACCGCTCCGTAGCGGAAGGCGCCGATGATGATCCGTTCCGTGCCCTGTGCTTCGCCAACCTGAGCAACTCCCTGCTGCGCAGGTTCGAGCGGTCGGGGGCGACGGCCGACCTGAATGCGGCCGTGGCAGCCAGTGAGCAGGCATGCGCCGTCACGCCGGACAGGGCCCCGGACCGGCCGCGGGTCCTGGGCAACCTGGCCAACGTGCTGCAGGCCAGGTCCGTCCGGCTGCGCGCGCTCGACGACCTGAACCGGGCCGTCGATGTCGCCCGCCAGGCCGTGGCAGCCTCCCCCGCGGACGACGCCAACCGGGGCAATTACCTGAACAGCCTGGCGAACGTGCTCCAGCTGCGGTTCCAGAGCACCAGGGAGGCGGGCGACATCGAGCAGTCGGTCGATGTCAGCCGCCAGGCCCTGGCGGCTGTCCCGGCGGGGCATCCGACGCGCGGGATAGTCCTGGCTGGCCTTTCCCTGGGACTGGTCCTGAAGTCCACCCAGACACTCGACCCGGCGGACCTGACCGCGGCGATCGACGCGGCCAGGAGCGGGCTGGAACTGGCCGCCCCGGACGATCCGCACCGGGCTGTGTTCCTCATCCGCCTCATGGTCGCGCTGGTGGCCCGGTCCGAGATGACTGGGGCGACGGCGGACGCCGACGCGGGGATCGCGGTCGGCCGGGAGGCTGCGGCGCTGGTGACGGCCACACCCAGCATACGGGCGGGCGCCGCGGTCACCTGGGGTTACCTCGCGGCCCGGGCCAGCAACTGGGCGGAGGCGGTACTGGCCTACCGGACGGCGATCGACTTGCTCGGCACGGTTGCCCCGCGCGGCCTGGCCCGCACCGATCAGGAATACCAGCTCATCGGGATCACCGGCACCGGATCGCGGGCGGCGGCCTGCTGCCTTGAGCTCGGCGAGACCGACCTGGCGCTCGAGCTCTTGGAGCAGGGCCGCGCGGTACTGCTCGGCCAGGCCCTGGACACCCGCAGCGATCTCACGGACCTGGCCCGGCAGCACCCTGACGTCGCTGATCGCTTCAGCTACCTCCGGGATAGCCTCGACGCCGACCCAGCGCTGGGCATGCTGGATCCGACTGCGGACCTGACCGCCCCCGCTGCGCGCAAGCTGCGGGACCTGGCGGCAGAGCGGCGGCAACAGCTCGCCGGCGAACTCGACGCCGTGATCGCTGAGGTGCGCGCCCTGCCGGGCTTCGAGAAGTTCCTCTTGCCCGCGACGGCCGGTGAACTGCTGGCGGCGGCCGGGGAAGGCCCGGTCGTTCTGGTCAACGTGGATGACTTCCGCTCGGATGCGCTGGTCCTTACCCCGGCCGGCGTGCGTCATGTGCCGCTACCCGATCTGTCCCCGGCGGATGTCCGCGGTCAGGTCACGGAGTTCCTCGGCGCGCTGGGCGAGCTGCCGGGCTCCGCCAGAGCAGTCCGCACCGGCCAGACCGAGGCGCGCCTGGCTGGCGTGCTGGGCTGGCTGTGGGACGCCGTGACCGGCCCGGTCCTGGCGGAGCTTGACTTGACCAGCCCGCTACCCGCCGGCCAGCCCGGGCCGCGGGTCTGGTGGTGCCCGACCGGGCTGCTTTCGCTGCTCCCGCTGCATGCTGCGGGCCATCACGGCACCCGGTTCGACGCGCAGCCGCAGACGGTGATCGACCGAGTGATTTCCTCGTATTCCCCACCGTGCGGGCGCTGCTGCACAGTCGTCGGCCGTCTGGGGCTGCCGCAACCCGCGGCCGGCTTCTCGTGGTCGGCGCATGGCAGGTCAACGGTGCAGCCGAGCTGACGTATGCCTCCCGGGAAGTTGCTTTCCTGCGGGACCGCTTCGGAACGGACGCGACCGTGCTGGCGGGCCAGGCGGGCCCCGCGGCCGCCACCTACGAGAACGTCCGTGCGGCGCTGCCGGGGTTCCGGTCGGCGCACTTTGCTTGTCATGCGATGAGCCGTCTGGATGACCCGTCAGCCAGTCACCTGGTGCTGCCGCCCGATGATGCGGGCCGGGAGCTGACCGTCGTGGACATCGGCCGCCTCAACACTGAATATGCCGAGCTGGCGTTCTTGTCCGCCTGCTCCACCGCGCAGACCGGGCTGGCGCTGCCCGATGAGGCGATCAACCTCGCGGCCGCCTTTCAGCTGGCCGGCTACCGGCAGGTCGTGGCCACCATGTGGCCGGTCGAGGACAAAATGGCGGAAGAAGTGGCACGTGCCTGCTATGAAGGGCTGAACCTGGGGGGGACAGCCGCCGCCATGGCGCAGTTGCTGCACGATGCGACCCGTGACATCCGCCTCATCTATGCCGAGCAGCCCTCGCTGTGGGCGGCTCACATGCACAGCGGCAGCTGACCAGGCCGCGACCATAAGCTGCGACGGTCCATGCGTTCTGCGGGCAGATTCACGGAGGCAAGGGATGGATGACCCGGTGCTGGAGGCGGCCCGCGAGATCCGCCCGTTTCTCACCGGGCTGGTCGGCCCGCACGCCGCGGCCGAGCTCGATCAACGCATAGCCGAGCTGCTGGCATCGGCGCCCGCCAGCGCGGACGCCGTGACCAGCCTGCGCACCCTGCTCGACAGCGACAGGGCTACCAGCCGGTTCCTGGCCACGGTGCTCGAGGATGCGCCGGAATACCGGCCACCGCGATGGCAGCCGCCCTCTGCCTTGCGGAGTCCGGGCGCGCTGCCCGGGGACCTCCTGCCGATGCACGCGGGGAAGTACGGCTGCCCGCGCGGTGACTACACCTGGTACCGCCCGGATGTCGGCACTGACATCCCGGACTGCCCGACCCACCGCATCGTGCTCATCCGGGCGGGGTAGAGCCGCAGGTGCTGACCACATTCTGGACCTCGATCGGCGGTAAGCTCAGTGACCGCCTGGCCGCGGTTTCTGCGCCCGCCCTCATCTTCTGGCTCGGCGGGCTGCTGGCCTGGAGTTACGCGAACGGCGGCGGTCACGCGCTGACCCGCCCAGCGAGCTGGCTCAGTCGGCAGTCCAGCTTCACCGAGGTGCTGGTCATCGGCGTCGTCCTGGTCGGGGTGGCCGCATCGGCGGTGATCGTCAATCGGCTTACCGAGCCCGTGCTGCGACTGCTTGAGGGCTACTGGCCCGGCTGGGCCGATCCGGTCCGGCGTCGGCTGGTGGCCCGGATGATACGCCGGAGCGCCACTCAGGACGACGAGTGGCAGCAGGTCATAGGCGAGCTATACGCCGCGGCCGAGGTCCCGGAACAGCCCCAGGGGCCCGAGGAGGCCCCGGCTCCCGAAGAGGGCTCAGCTTCCGAAGAGGCCCCGGGCCCGGAGGAGATCGCCGCCCGGCAGCAGGCCGTCATCCGGGCGGCGGTGGCGCGCGCGGAGCTCCTGGCCCGGTACGGCCGGCTGGAACGGGCCCGGGCCCGGCGTCCCAGCCAGCTCGACCGCTGTCTGCCCACCACGACCGGCAACATCCTGCGCGCGGCGGAAACCCGGCCCCTGGACAAATACGGCCTGGACGCCGTGGCGGTCTGGCCCCGGCTCTGGCTGGCCCTGCCCGAGGCGACGCGCCAGGAGATCACCGCCGCGCGGACCGCCTTGGACGGTGCCGTTGGGGCGGCCATCTGGGGCATCTTGTTCCTGGTCTTCATCCCGTGGACGCTGCTGGCGCTGCCGGCCGGGCTCGCGGTCTGTGCCGCTGCGGCGCTGGTCTGGGTCCCGGCGCGGGCCGAGACCTTCGGCCAGCTGGTCGTGGCGGCCTTCGACATTCACCGGACGCTCCTGTACCAGCAGCTCCGCTGGCCGCTGCCGATCTGCCCGCAAGATGAGCAGCTGCAGGGCCGGCGGCTAGGTGCGTACCTGCTCAAGGGTTCCGACCGCAGCGAGCCGGTGTTCCGCCCGCCGCCGTGATGCCATAACCCGGGCCCGCTGGACTAGCCCAGGATGGCTTCTTCGATGCGGTCGAGTCCCCAGTCCAGATCCGGCTCGCTGATGATCAGGGGCGGCGCGAGCCGGATCGTGGTCCCGTGCGTGTCCTTGGCCAGGACGCCCCGGGCCGCGAGCCGCTCGCAGACTTCCCGGCCGGGCAGCGAGGCGAAGTCCACGCCCGCCCACAGCCCCCGGCCGCGCACCGCCCGGACCACGTCCGGGAGCAGTGCCGCCAGCCGCCGCAGCAGGTGCGCGCCGAGCCGGGCGGAGCGCTGCTGCAGCTCCCCGGTCGCTAGCAACGCGATGACCTCCCGGCCCACGGCGCAGGCCAGCGGGTTGCCGCCAAAGGTAGACCCGTGCTGGCCGGGCCGGAACACGCCGAGGATGTCCCGGGTGGAGACCACCGCGGACACCGGCACGATGCCGCCGCCGAGCGCCTTGCCGAGCAGGTACAGGTCGGGCCGCACGCCTTCTGCGTCACAAGCGAAGGTGTAGCCGGTCCGACCGAGCCCGGACTGGATCTCATCGGCGATCATGAGTGCCCCGTGGGCCGTGCACAGCTCCCGCACGGCCGCCAGAAAGCCGGGCGGCGGCAGCACCACTCCGGCCTCACCCTGGATGGGCTCGACCAGCACGCCGACCACGTTGGGGTCCATGGCCGCGGCCAGCGCGTCCGCATCCCCGTAGGGCACGATCCGGAAGCCCGGGGTGTACGGGCCGAACGAGGCCCGGGCGTCTCGGGTCGGTGGAGAAGCTGATGATCGTCGTGGTCCGGCCGTGGAAGTTGCCTTCGAACACCACGATCACGGCCTGGTCCGCGGGCACGCCCTTGACCTCGTACCCCCACTTGCGCGCGGTCTTGATCGCCGTTTCCACCGCCTCCGCGCCGGTGTTCATCGGCAGCACCATCTCCATGTCCGCCAGGTCGGCCAGCTCGGCGCAGAACGGCCCGAACTGATCGTGCTCGAAGGCCCGGCTGACGAGGGTCACCCGCTCCAGCTGGCGTTGCGCCGCCGCGACCAGGGCGGGATGGCGGTGGCCGAAGTTGAGCGCGGAGTAGGCCGCGAGCATGTCCAGGTAGCGGCGGCCGTCGGTGTCGGTGACCCAGGCCCCCTCGGCCTCGGCGATGACGATCGGCAGCGGGTGGTAGTTGTGTGCGCTGTGCGCGTCGGACAGCGCACGCAGGTCAGCAAGATTCACGGTCATGGTCAGTCCTCCGCGCCGGGTCGCAGTTCCAGGGTGCAGCATTTCGGCCCGCCGCCGGCTTTGCGGAACTCGGACATGTCCACGCCCACCGGCTCGAAGCCGCACGCCGCGACCTGCGCCGCGAGCCGCTCCGCCTGGGCCGGCAGGATGACGTGCCGCCCGTCGCTGACCGCGTTTAGCCCGAGCACCCCCGCGTCCGCCTCGCTGGCCTCGATGAGCTCGCTGAACACCGAGCCGAGCAGGGCCCGCCCCGCGTTGTCGAACGCGGCCGGGTAGTAGGCGGCGGTGTCCGCGTCCAGCACGCACAGCGCGGTGTCCAGGTGGTAGAACCGCGGATCGACCAGGCGCAGGCTGAGCACGGGCAGCCGGAACAGCCGCTCCAGCTCGCCGCGGACGTCCGGGTCGGTGCGGAACCCGTGCCCGGCCAGCAGGACCCGGCCGGTCGGCACGATGTCACCCTCGCCCTCGTTGATCACGGCTGGCTCGTGCACGGCGGCGAACCCGTGGCAGCGGAACCAGTCCAGGTACGCCGGGCCTTCCGCGGCCCGTTCCGGATGCCGGAACCGGGCGCCGAGCACCGTACCGCCGATGACCGTGCCGCCGTTGGCGGCGAACACCATGTCCGGGAGCCCGGGCTCGGGGTCGATGATCTGGACCGAGTGCCCGAGCGAGCGGTAGGTGTCCCGCAGGATCTGCCACTGCTGCCTGGCCAGCGCCGGATCGACCGGATCCCCGCTGGTCATCCACGGATTGATCATGTACTGCACGGCGAAGTGCTCCGGCGGGCACATGAGGTAGGTCCTGGGCCGCGGCGTCCGGCGCGGCGCGGGAAGCGGCGCGCGGGTCACAGCAGGCACGGCAGCGATGTCGAACGTCTCGGTCAACGAGCCCCCTTACCGGCTACTGGTCCGACCACACTGGTCAGATGGCTCCAGAGTATGGGCTGCCCAGGGGTCGAACTATGCGCCTGCGCTGCGTGATCACGCACATTCGTTGCGAAGATTCGGCAATTAGGAATGAATCGTTGCGAGTATCCCGCGAGTGGCGTTGGCCAGCCGGCGACCACGGCCCAGGGGTGGTACCGGCCAGCCGACAGCAGCGGCCCAGGGGCGGCGCCGGTCAGCCGGCGGCCACGGCCCAGGGGTGGCGCCGGTCAGCCGGCGGCCACGGCCCAGGACTGCCCGCCGGGAGTGTCGGTAACGGTCACGCCCAGGCCGGCCAGCTGGCCGCGGAGCCGGTCCGAGGCGGCCCAGTCGGCCGCCTCCCGCGCGGCGGCCCGGGCCGCCAGCAGCTCTGCGGCGCCCTCGGGCAGCGGCCGGGCCGGGGGTGGCCGGCCGATGTCCCGGGCCAGGTCCAGGCCGAGCCAGTGGTCGGCATAGGCGAACGTCTCGAACTTCGACCCGGGCGGCACCGCCGGATCGCGCTCCAGCGCACGCAGTACCCGCAACGCCGCCGGGCTGTCCAGGTCGTCGTCGAGCGCGGCGGTGAACTCGGTGACGTACTGAACGCACATCGCCTTGCTGGGCGACTGGGCCCACTCGGCGACCCGTTCCCGCCACCGGCGCACCGTCCGGTCCGCTCCGGCCAGCACGTCCCAGGTCAGGTTCATCTGCTGGCGGAACCGGTGCTCGAGGAAGGCCAGCCGGACCGCCAGTGGGTCCATCCCGCGCGCCGCCACGTCGCTGACCAGCACCACGTTCCCAGTGGCCTTGGCCATCTTCCGGCCCTCGAACAGCAGGTGCTCGCCGTGCGCCCAGTGCCGCACCACCTCGTGCCCGGTGACCGCGTCGGACTGGGCCCGTTCGTCCTCGTGGTGCGGGAAGCGCAGGTCGATGCCGCCGGTATGCAGGTCGATGGACTCGCCCAGGTAATGCAGGGACATGGCCGAGCACTCGGTATGCCAGCCTGGGAAGCCGTGCCCCCACGGCGTGTCCCAGGTCAGCTCCCGGCCGGCTGGCGCGGCCTTCCACAGCGCCCAGTCGGCGTGGAACCGCTTGTCCGGCTCGACCCGGCCGAGCCGGTGCCCGGGCCGCAGGTCCGCCAGCCGGTTCCCGGACAGCTCGCCGTAGCTGGGAAAGGACTCGGCGGCGAAGTACACCGAGCCGCCCGGCACCGGGTACGCGTGCCCCAGCTCGATCAGGCGCGCGATCAGGTCGATCATCATGCCGATCGACTCGGACGCCCGCGGGTTGTGCTCGGCGGGCCGGATGTTCAGCGCCGCGCAGTCCGCCCGGAACGCGTCCTCGTAGTGCCGGGCGACCTCCAGCGGGCTCCTGCCCTCGGCCCGCGCCTCGGCCAGCACCTTGTCCTCACCGTCCGGGTCGATGTCGCTGTCATCGGCCAGGTGCCCCACGTCGGTGATGTTCAGGCAGCTGGTCACCAGCAGCCGATGCCGCTCCGCGATACGCCGGATCAGGTCGGCGAAAAGATAGGAGCGCAAGTTGCCGACATGCGCATAGCGATACACCGTCGGCCCACAGCTGTATATCCGCAACGAACCGCGTCCGGTCGGCTGGATCGGCTCTAGCTGCCTGGTTCGCGTGTCGTAGAGATGGAGCACACCCGACAGCCTATGAGTAGCGCCCGGCGGCGGGGGAGGGCGCGGTGTGCGGCGGGTGGGGTCAGGCGAGGGCGGTGAGGCGGTGGGCGGCGGCGTTGACCCGCTCGTCGGTGGCGGTCAGGGCCACCCGGATGTGCTGGGCCCCGGCCGGGCCGTAGAAATCGCCGGGGGCGACCAGGATGCCGGCCTCCGCCAGCAGTTGCACCGATCCCCAGCAGTCCTGCCCGGGCCGGGACGCCCACAGGTACAGGCCCGCCTCGGAGTGCGTGATCTGCCAGCCGGCCGCGGCCAGCGCGGCGGCCAGCGTGCCGCGGCGCTCCGCATACCGGGCTCGCTGCTGGTCCGCGTGCTCGTCGTCGTCGAGCGCGGCGGTCATGGCCGCCTGGACCGGGGCTGGGCATCATCATCCCGGCGTGCTTGCGGATCTCCAGCAGCTCCGCGATCAGCCCGGGATCGCCGGTGACGAAACCGGCCCGGTAGCCGGCCATGTTCGACCGCTTGGACACGGAGTGCACCGCGAGCAGGCCGTCGTGCGCCCGCCCGGCCACCTCCGGGTGCAGCACGGACACCGGCTCGGCGGTCCAGCCCAGGCCGATGTAGCACTCGTCCGAGGCGAGGACCGCGCCCCGCTCCCGGGCCCAGCGCGCCATCTTGGCCAGGTGCGCAGACGGCAGCACCCGGCCAGTGGGATTGGACGGGGAGTTGACCCATACCAGGCGGGCGGGCCCAGGGCCCAGCGCAGTCAGCCCGTCCGCGGCAACTGCGGTCGCGCCGGCCAGCCGGGCGCCGATGTCGTAGGTCGGGTACGCCAGCAGCGGATGCACCACCACGTCCCCCGGCCCGCAGCCGAGCAGGCCGGGCAGGGCCGCGATGAACTCCTTGGTGCCGATCAGCGGCAGGACCGCCTGCGGATCGACGGTCACCCCATGGCGGCGGGCCAGCCACCCGGCCGCGGCCTCGCGCAGCCGCTGCGTGCCGTGCGTGGCCGGGTAGCCGGGGCTGTCGGCCGCGGCCGACAGCGCAGCCGCGCACCACCCGTGGCACTGGGTCCACGGGGTGCCGACGGACAAATCCACGATCCCGTCCCGGTGGGCCCTGGCCTTGTCCCGGTAGGGGGCGAGCAGGTCCCAGGGGAACTGGGGCAGCCGCGGCGCGAGCGTCAGCTCTCGTCGCCCCCTCCTCGGCCTGCGGCGGCAGCGCCGCCACGAGCGGGTGGTCCTTGTGGATCTTCCCCACCCGGGACGCGCCGCCCGGCGAGCCGAGGTCCTCGAAGAACTCCACGTTGGCCTTGTAGAAGTCCTTCCACTGGTCGGGCACGTCGTCCTCGTAGAAGATCGCCTCGACCGGGCAGACCGGCTCGCAGGCGCCGCAGTCCACGCACTCGTCCGGGTGGATGTAGAGCATGCGCTCGCCCTCGTAGATGCAGTCGACGGGGCACTCTTCGATGCATGACCTGTCGAGCACGTTGACGCAGGGCTGCGCAATGATGTAGGTCACGTCGGAAACTCCTCTTCCGGCACTGTCCCGGTAGTTCTGGCCAGTATCTCGTGACAACATAATGGCCGTTCACGGCGGCCTGGTGAGAATCGCCAGCGGCCGAAGATTATCAGCTCAGCGAGATGCTCCCGGACGGCGGTTCGCCCGCGTCCTTGATCCAGCCGTTGTCGCCGGTGGCGGACTGCCACTCGTACCCGCCGTAGCGCACCTGGTGGATGCTGTAACCCGGCGCGTGGGTCACCAGCCACGAGGCCACTTCCCAGCCGAAGGTCCCGGTGCCGACCTGGACCAGCAGCTGGCGGCTGTGCCCCGCCGGGGTCTGCAGCACCGGCACCTCGCCAAGGTGCTGGCCAGCCCCTGCGCGACCGCGCTGAAGTCGGCCCGTTTCGGGGTGGGCGAGGTGTACCAGCAGTAGACCGCGTGCCCGCGCTGGCCGGTGAAGGCCGCGGACATCTCGGCGGCCATCTGCTCGTACTGGATGTACGCGTTGCCGTCGGCGCTGCGCTGCACGTCCTGGGCCGCCTGGTAGACCGGCATGGACAGGTAGCCGGGTACGGTCTTCAGCGCCCCGAAGAACTTGGTGGTGGCGTACACCGGATCCTCGAGATCCCTGGCCGGGCCCCAGCCCTGGGACGGCCGTTGCTGGAACACGCCGACCGAATCCTGGTCGCCGTAGTCGAGGTCATGCAGCTTGGACTCTTGCATCGCGGTCGCGTAGGCGATGGTGACCGCGGCCGTGGGCATCGACTGCCGGTGCGCCACCCCGGCGATCGTCGCCGCGATGCTCGCCTGCTCGGTGTCCAGCAGCACCGTCTGGTGCCGGGCGGCCGCCTGGCAGCCCGCCACGGTCAGCACCGGGGCCAGCGAGGACGCCAGCCGCCGGACCGCCAGGAAGCCGCCCGTAGCGAGAAGCGCCAGCACGACGACGGTGATCGTCAAGCGGCGCCTGCGTTTCGGTCGTTTCGGACGCCTCACGCTGGGTGGCTCGGGCGGCTTGGGGGCACATCCTGAAGTTACCGGCGCGCTCGTGCCGGCGAGACGTCCCGTGCCCTAAAGGGCCGCAAAACTTAGCCCTTCGTTCGGCGTGCCGGGCTGGTCGTCTGGCCTGGTGAGCGTGGCAGGATCGGGAGGGTGGCAGAATCACGTCGGCGCGTACGCCGCCAGGGGCCGGCTGTGCTGCGCGGCAATTTCATCCCCAGCACCACGACTGATCAGCGGCTGCTGGACAAACATGGCCCGGCCGACTGGGTGCACACCGACCCGTGGCGGGTGCTGCGGATCCAGGCGGAATTCGTCGAGGGCTTCGGCCTGCTCGCCGAGCTCGGCCCAGCCGTGTCCGTGTTCGGCTCCGCGCGGGCCGCCCCGGGCAGCCAGGAGTACCAGCTGGCAGAGAGCATCGGCCGGGAACTGGCCGAGTCCGGGTACGCGGTGATCACCGGCGGCGGCCCCGGGGTCATGGAGGCGGCCAACAAGGGAGCGACGAGCGTCGGCGGGGTGTCGGTGGGCTTGGGCATCGAACTGCCGATGGAGATGGGCCTGAACGACTACGTCGAGATCGGCCTCGAGTTCCGCTACTTCTTCGTCCGCAAGACCATGTTCGTCAAGTACTCCCAGGCCTTCGTGGTGCTGCCGGGCGGGTTCGGCACGCTGGACGAGCTGTTCGAGGCGCTCACCCTGGTGCAGACCGGCAAGATCACCCGGTTTCCCATCGTGCTGGTGGGCAGCGGGTACTGGTCCGGCCTGCTGACCTGGATCCGGGACAAGGTGCTGGCCGAGGGGAAGATCTCGGCCGGAGACGAGGACCTGCTGACGCTGACGGACGATCCGGCTGAGGTGGTCGAGGTCATCAGGAAGGCGCACGCCCAGCGCAACGGCGGCGGCGCCAGCCTGGCCCCGGCCGCGGAGACAGGACCGGGGCAGGCGTAGGGGTTTCGGCCGCCCGTTACTGCCGGGTGCTTTGTCAGTGCTTGGGTGGGACAGTGCTCGCCGGGCGTGGCACGATACATACCGTGCCCGTTCTGTTGCTACTTGCCGGAGCAGTCATCCTGGCCGGGGTGGTCGCCGTGGCCATGGGCCGTGGCGGTGAGATGGCGGAATTCGCCAGTGACTACGTCCCGCCTGCCCTGGATGACGTGCTGACCGCAGCCGACGTCGCGCTGCTGAAGCCGCCCCCGTCGCTCTGGGGCTACAACATTCACGTGACGGACGAGGTGTTCAGCCGGATCGCCCAGGTGGTGACCGAGCGCGACATCGAGATCGCGGTACTCCGGCAGCAGATCGCCGACCTCCGCTCGGCCGCCGGCACGCAGCTGCCAGCTCTGGCGGAGCTGCGCCGGGCCCGCGCGGGCAGTACGGGGGCAGGCAGTACGGGGCCGCGCAGTACCCGGCTGCGCACCGCGGGCGCGGCTGGGGCCGGGGCGGCGGGGACGAGGGCGGCTGGGACTGGGTTCCTGGGCAGCGCCCGGCTGATGGGTGCCGCGGTCCACCATGACGAGGTGAGCACGGCTGTGCCAGCAGAGAGTGCGCCAGCAGGGGCTGTGCCAGCAGGGGCTGTGCCAGCAGGGGCTGTGCCAGCAGGGGCTGTGCCAGCGGAGGCTGTGCCAGCAGAGAGTGCGCAAGCAGAGGCTGTGCCAGCGGACGCGGTGCCAGCGGGCGCGGCGGAGCCCGAAGCGGCCGAGGCGACGGGGCCTGTGTCGGCGGAGCCCGAAGCGGTGCAAGCCGAAGTGGCGGAGCCGGGTAGTGCCGAATCTGAAGCGGCCGAGGCGACGGGGCCTGTGTCGGCGGAGCCCGAAGCGGTGCAAGCCGAAGTGGCGGAGCCGGGTAGTGCCGAATCTGAAGCGGCCGAGCCGGGAACGGCGCAACCTGAAGTGGCGGAGCCGGAAGCGGCCGAACCGGAAGCGGCCAAACCTGAAGCGGGCGAGGTTGAGGTGGCGGAGCCGGAGGGGGCGGAGCCGGGCAGCGCTGACGCCGAGCCGGAGCCCGCGTCGCGGCCAGCGGGGACGATGAGTTCCGGGGGAGCGGCCGCCAGCCGCGATGAGTGAGCTGGGCCGGGGTGAGCTGAGCGAGGGCGAACTGGACCAGGGGGTCCGGCCCGGGCCGGACGGGCGGCTGCGCTGCCCGTGGGCGTTGAGCAGCCCGGAGTACCTCGGCTATCACGATGAGGAATGGGGCCGGCCGGTCCGCGATGACCGCGGGATGTTCGAGCGGTTGTCCCTGGAGGGGTTCCAGGCGGGCTTGTCGTGGCTCATCATCTTGCGCAAGCGGGCCAGCTTCCGGGCGGCGTTCTGCGGCTTCGACCCCGTGGTGGTGGCTGGCTTCGGCCCGGCTGACGTGGCCCGGCTGCTCGGCGACCCGGGCATCGTGCGGAACCGCGCCAAGATCGAGGCGGTGATCCGCAACGCCGCGGCTACGCTGGGTCTCCCCGGCGGTCTGGCCGCACTGGTCTGGCGGTACGCCGACGATCCAGCCGCCCGGCCGCCCGCACCGCTGACCATGGCCGACATTGCGGCCTGGACTCCCGCGTCCAAGGCGCTGTCCCAGGAACTGCGCCGTCACGGCTTCTCGTTCACCGGCCCCGTCACCGCGCAAGCGACCCTGCAGGCCTGCGGCGGCGTCGATGACCACCTACGGGATTGCTGGCGGCGCGGGGCCTACCGCTGACCTGCGACTACGCCCGATAGGCTGGACATCGCGGTTCGTGAATCGCACGGGGCGTGCCAGACTAGGCGGCAACGGCTTTGCGGAGGTGGGAATGATCGAAGGGCGCTCCGCGGCAGCGGAGGATGACGGCGACCTGATCGACTCGCCGCCGGTTCCGCCCGGAGTGGATCCACGGGTGCCGAGCCCGGCCCGGCTGTACGACTACTTCCTCGGCGGGAAGATCAACTTCCCGGCCGACCGGGCCGCGGCCGACCGGTTGCGGGCCGACCTGCCGGAGCTATCGGATGTGGCGTGGGCGAATCGCGGCTTTCATCAGCGCGCCGCGCGATGGCTGGCGGAAACCTGCGGGATCCGCCAGTTCGTCGAACATCGGGTCCGGGCTGCCGACGCAGGGCAACACCCACGAGGTCGTCGGGAGTGTGGCGCCCGATGCGCGCGTGGTCTACGTGGACAACGACCCCATGGTGCGTTCCTACGCCGGGGAACTGCTGGCGGGCAGGCGGCTCACCACCTTTGTCGCGGCTGACCTGCGCGACCCGGACAGCGTGCTGAACAACCGCTCGCTCCTGGCGCTGATCGACTTCACCCAGCCGGTGGGGTTGCTGATGACGGCCGTGCTGCACTTCGTGTCCGACGAGGCGGATCCCTGGGGACTGGTCGCCCGCTACGTCGACGCGCTGGCGCCTGGCAGTTACCTGGCCGTGACTCATGCCACTGCGGACAACCTGCCCCCGCGGGGCGTGCAGAGTGGCCTGGCTCTTTACGCCAAGTCAACCGAGAACCTCTACATCCGGTCACGCGCCGAGGTGCAGCGGTTCTTCGCGGGCCTGGACCTGGTGCCGGCCTGGCCGGGCGCTGAGCCGGGCCTGGTCTTCCTGGGCGAATGGGGGGCAGAGGACCCCGAGCTCGCCGACAGCGACGGCTCCCGCTGGGGATACTGCGGGGTCGGCCGGGTCCCGGACCAGGACTCCGGGCCGGATGGCAGTGGCTCCAGGCCGGACGGCAGTCCGGATAAGCAGGATGACTTGGGGTAGATCCTCCGGTTGCGGACAGTGATGCGGGTGTGTGCTCTACTGTGTTTCCCGCTGGCCTGAACCGCTCGAGGAGGGTCATGTTGACGAGAAAACCCACCGTGCAGGAACTCGGCATCGATGTGGACGCCCAATCATGGCGCCGGTCGGGTGATCGTGACGGTGCGATCGAGATCGCCTTCGTGCCCGGGCCTGGGCCGGACGGCGGGACTGGGCCGGAATCCGGGACCGGGCCGGACGCTGACCGCGCCGCGTGGGTGCTGATGCGGGTGGCAGGTGACCCGGAAGGCCGGGTTCTCGTGTACGACCGCCATGAGTGGGAGTGCTTCCTGGACGGCGTGCGCGGCGGCGAATTCGACGACGCCGCGGGCTAGGCGCCCTGCTGGGGCCCGCTGTCCCCGCTGGGCCATGCGTCCCGGCGCCGCGTCCACGGCGCGGCGTCACTGGCGGAGTGGCCCGGGCCGGGCGGCTTGGGAGGAGTGGTTTGGGCCGAGCCACAGCCGGTAGCAGATCCGGTCAGCGCGGTTGGAATCGGGCGCCAACTGAGAGTCTCAGGAAAGTACTCAATAATCTGTGATTCACAAGTTAGGTAGCGTTATGCTGCAATCAATCTCTCGTCAAGGGGGCGATTTCGGATGAGCGACGACGCCTACGGCTCGACCGTGGCCAAGCGTCGGCTCTCCCGCCGCCTGGCTGAACTCCGGATGGCCAGTGGCCACACCGCGAACCATGTCTGCGACATTCTCAACTGGGGCCGCGGCAAGGTGGGCCGATTCGAGGCCAACCAGTGGAAGCGCCCTGAGATGAGCGACATCCGGGACCTGCTGCGCATCTACGGGGTGGACCCCGTAGGCGCCGGAGAGCTCGAGGAACTGGCGGTCCGGGCCCGGGCCCGGCCTTGGTGGCGGGATTATTCCGAGATCTTCGAGAACGAGTTCCCCGGTTTCGAGAACGACGCCGCGCGGATCCGGGTCTTCATGCCGCTCGTCCTACCCGGGCTGCTGCAGAGCCAGGACTACGCCGAAGCACACCTGCGCGCAGGCCCCCGGTCGCTGGCCTGGCGGCGCAAAGCGCTGGAGACGCGGCAGCGCAGGCAGGAAATCCTCGACCGGACCGATGGCACCGCGCCCCAGCTGGTGGCGGTGATCACCGAGGCGTCGCTGATGTATCACTGGGGCAGTAAGCCGGAGCGGCGCGAGCAGATCGAGCAGCTGCTCGAGATGAGCCGCCGGCCCCGGATCGAGCTGCGGATCCAGCGCTTCGCCGATGGGCCGCCGCTGGGCCTGCTGTCCCCGGTCAACATTTTTGACTTCCCGGTCGATGAGCCGAGTCTCGTTTACACCGAGACCGACGCCGCTATCCAGGAGGTGAGCAACGCAAGCCAGGTGAGCACCTACGCGGAATCGTTCAAGCGCGCGCTCGAAGGGGCGCTGGAGCCCCCCGCTACCCAGTCCTACCTAGAACACCTAGCGGAACAACTGGAGTAATCGATGATCGACCTGTCTCGAGCAAACTGGCGGAAGGCCCGCCGAAGCCTGCATAACGGCGGCTGCGTGGAAATTGCCGCTAATCTCCCCGAAATCGTTGCCGTCCGGGACAGCACCCGGCCCAGTGCGGGTGCGCATGTGGTCACCCGGGCGGCGTTCGCTCAGTTCCTGGCCGACACCAAGGCCGGGCGCTACGACCTCGAGCATCCCGCGCCAGCAGGCTGAGTCAGCCCGCCGCCGCGGTTAGGCAGCAGAGTCCCCCGGGCCGCCACCCGGGGGACTCTGCTATCACTGGGCCTGTCTCGAGCCCGCGGCGTGCCACTGGCAACGCTGCGGGCTCGACATTACTGTGCGGCTGCCCGGGACGGGTAGACCCCGCGCCAGTCCATTCCTTACTGGACAGCAATACGTAGCCAACTGGAGGTATGTAACGTGTGTGAAGTGACGTAGTGGATTAGTGGGACTTCGGTCACCAGAGTGCTCAGGAGGGCAACAAGTCAAAACAATCTTGCGCTTCCGGGCCGAATACGTTGCGCAACACGTTCAGTGACTCGTAATCTGTGTTTCACAGATTGCGTGGCCGGGAAGGCTGAGGATCATGTTGCGGTCGCTTGCCACTGATGCACCGTACGCCGCGCCGTCGGTGCGCACCCCGGCTAGGACGGTTTCTGCGGGCGGCTGCGCTACCTCGGCCCTCCCGCTGGACGCTACCTGCGCGGGCCTGGCCCGGCATGTGTTCCGGGTGGCCGCGGCAGGCGTGGGCCTGCCAGCGGACCTGGTCGACGACGGCGTCACGATGGCCAGTGAACTTGCGGCCAACACCCTGCACGCCCAGGCTGGCATCCAGGTCGAGGGAGCTCAGCCCTACCCGGTGGCCGGCGGCCCGGAAATCTGGCTCTACCTGCGCCGGTCCGGTAGCGGCACGCAAGAGTTCGTCTGCAAGGTCTTTGACTCGCTGCCCGCCTGGACCGACGGCGCGCTACCGGCGGTGGCCACCGCGCACCTCAACCCGGCGGCCCAGCTGAACGCGGCCCAGCTGGACTTGGCCGACCTGGACCTGGCCGACCTGGACGCGGTGAGCGGGCGCGGGCTCCAGGTCATCGACGCGCTGTCGCAGGGCCGCTGGGGGCACCACCTGACCCGGTCCCGGCTCGGCGGCCGGAAGGTGCCAGGAAAGGCCGTCTGGTTCGCCCTCCCGGTGCCACCGAGCAGCGCACTGGAGCGGTTCTATGGTCCGCAGCCAGGCTCCTGCGAGGCTGCCGTGTTGCTCGACCAGATGCTCGCTGATCGTGGCATCAGCCACATCTTCCGGGCCGATGCGCCCGCCTCGGCCATGGCCGTGCTCTCGATCCGGCGCGACCTGACCGTATGGTGCCGCAGCCGGGTGGTGTCCTGGTGAACCAGCAATGGGCGCGAATGGCGGGCCTTCACCGACCTGGTCGATGCGGCCGAGCGGATCGTGTGCGCGCACGAGGAACTGGCCCGGGCGGACGCGGACGGATCAGCCGTGCCGCCGCCCCGGCCGGCGGAGCGTTGCTGCGAAAGTAGCCCGGCTCGAGTCAGCGGCCCTGGAAGGTTGGTTCCTGCTTACGGGTGAAAGCGAGCGTGGCGGCCCGGTGGTCGCTGCTCTGTCCGAGAGCGGCCTGGATCTCGGCCTCTTTCTCCAGTGACTCGGCCAGCCCGTGCCCGGCCGAGTAGTCGAGCTGCGCCTTGATGCCCGCGTAGGCCGCGGTCGGGCCGGCGGCGAGCCGGGCGGCCAGGGCGCCGGCCGTGGCGGCCAGGTCAGCAGCCTCCACTACCGAATTGACCAGCCCGAAGTCGAGGGCACGGGCGGCCGGCACCGGTTCGGCGAGCATCAGCAGCTCGGTCGCGCGGGCGAACCCGGCGAGCCGCTGCAGGGTCCACGAGGTGCCCGAGTCGGCGGCGAGCCCGACCCGGGCGAAGGCCATCAGGAAGCTGGCCTGCTGGGTCGCTACCCGGAAATCGCAGGCAAAGGCCAGGCCCGCGCCCGCCCCGGCGGCGACCCCGTTGACCGCGGCAATAACCGGTTTGGGCATGGAGCGGACCGTCGTCACGATCGGGTTGTAGTGCGCCCGGACCGTGTCCAGCGGCTGGTCCGCTGCGGCGGCGCCGGGTGCCCGCGGCGCCGCGGCTTCCAGCAGCCCAGCGTGCTCGCGAAGATCCTGGCCAGCGCAGAACCCAGCCCCGGCGCCGGTGATGATCACCGCCCGGACCGTGCTGCTCGACCCGGCCTGGCGCAGCGCAGCGAGCAGCTCGGCCTTCATCTCCGCGGTGAGCGCGTTCCGGGCCTCCGGCCGGTTCAGCGTGATGGTGGCGACCGCCCCATCGAGGTCATACAGCACGCTGTCGGTCACGTGGCTCTCCTTCAGCTCGCGTTCGGCCGGCTTCAGATCGCCTTCCGCCTGGCCGGCCTTCGCCCCCCACAGTTCCCGAAACGGGTGCGGGCTGGCAAGAGACGGCCCTTCCTGGTGTTGCTGCCCCGGTGTTGGGTGGCCCGGTGTTGGGTGGCCCGGCGAGACCGCCCTGGGCGGCTGTGACCCCAAAGGGGAAGTCTGGGATTTCCCGGCGCGCTTGTGCACCGGCGGCTGAAGGCGTCATCCGGGCCTCCCGGACAACCGAGCCGACATGACACGGGGTCACCGGAAGGCTGATCGTTACCAATGTGGGCCGGAACTCTGGATAATAGAGATACTGATCAACACGGCTGTGAGTGGCCGGACCCGCCGCAACGGCTGGGGCCCGGCGCGGCAGGCCTCCGCGAGGTCTCATTGCGGCCCCGAGCAGGAAGGGGATGCTGGATGGCGGCGATGAAGCCGCGGACGGGTGACGGTCCGCTCGAAGTCACCAAGGAGGGCCGCGGCATCGTGATGCGAGTCCCGCTCGAAGGTGGCGGCCGCTTGGTGGTCGAGTTGTCCGCGGACGAGGCCTCACGGCTGTCGGACGCGCTCAAAAACGTCACAGGCTGACATTGCCAGTTAAGGCTCGGATAGCCGTCATCCCATCGGCTGGCCCGCAGCACCCGCTGGGCGATTACCTGCGCCATAGGGAAACAGGCGCCCCAGCCGTCATTGCCATTCCGGTCAGCAGCCCGGCGGACCCGCCCGGCGGCCCGGTTCCCGGGGCCGGTGCTGCTGAGCTGGATCGTGAGCTTACCGTCAGTACAGCTGAGGTGATCGACTGTTACGAGATGTCGGGCCGGGCGGGTGAGACCGGGCAGACCGTGGTCCGCCTGGGCCAGGCGGCCTGCCTGGTGCTGTATCTGGGCGTGGGAGACCGGTCGCCAGGCGCGCTGCGCCGGGCCGGTGCCGCGCTCGGCCGCCGCCTACCCGCGGGGCGGCCGGTACTGACCACGGCGGTGGTGGCGGAGCCCGCCGCAGGCGTGCAGGCGTTCGTGGAGGGCCTGCTGCTCGGCTCCTACCAGTTCGAGATGAAGTCAGCCGCTCCGGCGGAGGAGCTGGGCGAGGTCCAGGTGCTGACCGGGTCGGCGGAGGCGGCCCAGGCGGCTGAGCGCGCCGTCACGATGGCCGAAGCCGTGGCCCTGGCCCGTGACCTGGCTAACACGCCGTCGGCGGTGAAGAGTCCGGCCTGGCTGGCTGACGAAGCCGTCCGGGTCGCAGCCGAGCACGGCCTCTCTGCCCGGGTATGGACCGAAGTGGAACTCCGCTCGGGCGGCTTCGGTGGCCTGCTCGGCGTAGGCTCCGGGTCGGCCCGGCCGCCCCGGCTGATCGAGCTGAGCTATACCCCTGAGCACGGGAAGGCCGGGGCCGCTGGGAATGGCTCGGCCCGGGACGGGGCCGCTGGGAACGGGGCGGCCGGGAACAGGGCGGCCGGGAACAGGGCGGCCGGGAACAGGGCGGCCGGGAACAGGGCGGCCGGGGCCGCGGGGCGGCACGTGGTACTGATCGGCAAGGGCATCACGTTCGACAGCGGCGGGCTGTCCCTCAAGCCCAACGACGGCATGAAGACGATGAAGACCGACATGGCGGCCGGCGCCGCGGTCATCGCGGCCATGTCGGCCCTGGCCCGGCTCGGCGTCACGGCGCGGGTGACCGGCCTGGTCGCCGCGGCGGAGAACATGCCATCCGGATCCGCGGTCCGGGTCGGTGACATCCTCCAGCACTACGGCGGGCGGACGGTCGAGGTGCTCAACACCGACGCCGAGGGCAGGCTGGTTCTCGCGGACGCGCTCGCCTACGCGGACGCCGAGCTCGCTCCTGATCTCGTGGTGGACCTCGCGACGCTGACCGGGGCCGCTCGGGTGGCCCTCGGTTCCGCGATGGCCGCGCTGTACGCCACCGACGACTCACTGGCCACCGCGCTGCTGGAGTCCGGGGAGGCTAGCGGGGACCGGCTGTGGCGGATGCCGCTGGCCAGCGAGTACCGGGACGGACTGGATTCCCCGGTCGCTGAGCTCGCCAACGTGGCCCGGTCCGGGGCACGGGCCGGGTCCATCGACGCCGCGCTGTTCCTGCGCGAGTTCGCCGGGCCCCGGCGGTGGGCGCACCTGGACATCGCGGGCGCGGCCCGGGCCGCCTCGGACGACGGGGAAAACACCAAGGGCGCGACCGGCTTCGGCACCCGCCTGCTACTGCACTGGCTGGCAGCAAGCTAGCTGGCCGCAAGCTCCGCCCCATGGTCGTGGACAGTAGGGGGCCATATGGCACCAATCGCCCATGATCATGGACGCAGGGCTCCGGCGGCAGGCTAGGCGGTGCGCTTGACGGCGGCTAGCAGGCCGTCGCCGACGGGGAGCAGTACCGGCACCAGCCGTTCATCCTGGCGGACCTGCTCGCCGACCTCCCGGATGGCCTCGGTGACCGGGTCGGTCCAGCTGGGATCGGCGACCCGGCCGCCGCTCAGCGCGTTGTCAAAGGCCACCACCCCGCCCGCGCGCAGCAGCCGCAGGGCCGCGGCCAGGTAATCCGGGTACTCCTGCTTGTCCGCGTCGCAGAACACCATGTCGTAGGCGCCGTCGGTGAGCCGCGGCAGCACGTCCAGCGCCTTGCCGCTGATCAGCCGGTACCGGTTCGCGGCGAATCCGGCCTCAGTGAACGCCTTGCGGGCTAGCCGCTGGTGCTCGGGCTCGGCGTCCACGCTGGTCAGGACGGCGTCGGAGCGCATCCCGCGGAGCAGCCAGATGCCCGAGGTACCGCACCCGGTGCCAATCTCCACTACCGTCTTGGCGTTGATGGCCGCGGCGATGAAGCGCAGGGTCGCGCCACCCGCCGGCCCGATCGGGGTGGCCCCGCCCACCTCGGCTGCGTTCCGGGCCGCGATCAGCAATGGTTCGTCTTCGGGGAGGTAGTCCTCGACGTAGGCAAGGTTGGCCTCAGCGCTCACGATGGCTGCCTCCTGCTACACACATATGTTCCGTACGCCCCAGCGCCTTTTTCTGCGGTGTTCACCCAGGTACGCTCTACCCCCGTGCGGGCAGCCTAGCGTCGCGTACGCGAACACGGGAACCAGCGGGGCCAGTTCAGGCGTTGACACTGATGCTGCGGCAATCGGCGGGTGACGCGCGGCGATGGCGGAATCCGAGCGGCTAGGTGCGAGAGGATGCCTCCCCGGGATGGTGGTACAGGCGGACAGCACGTGGCAGGGGACCGAGGTCCCGGACCAGTCCGGGCCCGGGACCGCCGACGCATCCGTGCTGGCCGAGCCCGTGCTGGCCAAGCCCGTGCTGGCCAAGCCCGTGCTGGCCAAGCCCGTGCTGGCCAAGCCCGTGCTGGCCGAGCCCGTGCTGGCCAGCCCGTGCTGCCGAGCCCGTGCTGGCCGAGCCCGTGCTGCCGAGCCCGTCCTGGGAAAGCCCGTGCTGGCCGAAGCTGCGCCGGATGGGACCGACTGGACGCCGCCGACCTGGGAAGAGATCGTCCGCCAGCATTCGGCCCGGGTATACCGGCTGGCCTACCGGCTCACCGGGAACTCACACGACGCCGAAGACCTCACCCAGGAGGTCTTCGTCCGGGTCTTCCGCTCGCTGCCCAGTTACACCCCCGGCACGTTCGAGGGCTGGCTGCACCGGATCACCACCAACCTGTTCCTCGACATGGCCCGGCGCAGGCAGCGGATCAGGTTCGAGGGCCTCGGCGACGACACGGCCCAGCGGCTGCGCGGCGGGGAGCCCACTCCCGCCCAGGCGTTCGACGAACGGCATCTGGACGGCGATATCCAGGCCGCGCTCAAGGCGCTGGCCCCCGAGTACCGGGCCGCTGTGGTGCTCTGCGATATCGAGGGCCTGTCGTATGAGGAGATCGCTGACACGCTGGGTGTCAAGCTCGGCACGGTGCGCAGCCGGATCCACCGTGGCCGGGCTCAGCTCAGGACCGCGCTCGACCACCGGCGCCCGCGCCGCTCCGCCACGGCGCCGGCGGAGCCGGTATCTGCGGAGCCAGTGGCTGCGGGGGAGGTATCCGTGCCCCTGGTAGGTGAGCTATGAGCCACCTGGGACACCGTCTTTCCGCACTGATCGATGGGGAGCTCAGTGCGGACGAACGCGACCGAGTGCTGGCTCACCTGGCTGGATGCGATCCCTGCCGGGACGAGGCAGCCGCGCTGCGGGCGCTGAAGCGGCGGATGCATTCGCTGGGTGAGGCCATGGTGGATGCGGCGCTGACCGGCCGGCTGATGGCCATGGACGTCCCGGACGGCGGGGCCTCCTGGGCCGGACGTGCGCCCTGGCGGCCCCGGCACGGCCGCCCCGCCGCGTTCTACCTGACCGCTGGCCTGATCGCGTCCGCCATGGTCGGCCTGGGCACCACCGCGTTCATGATCGGCGGTGATCAGGAAGTGCCCGGGCCCCGGGTCACCCCGGCGGTGGGCACCTTCCTGGTCCAGCACGCGAGCGTCATCGGTGATCTGCCGGTGACCCCGGTCCCGGCCCCTGCCTCCGCCGCGGCTGCGGCGGCGGCTGCGGCCAGCACGGCTGGCTGGCCGTCGGCTGCGCCCACCGCCGCGGCCGCCGGGTCGGCCGCGGCTGCGGATGGCCCGGCCGCGGCTACGAGCAACCTGGCCTCGGCCACGAGCAGCCCGGCCCAGGTCCCGGCCCAGGCCCCGGCGCCGGCTGGCAGGGTGGCGGCTGGCACGGTGGCGCGAGCGGCACACCCTCGCAGCGTCGGTGGCGGCAAGCCCGGGACCGTGAGCTGACCGATGTTTTCACGCTTTGCCCCCGGGCGGGACCGGGAAGCCCTGGCCCACGATTCGCTGCACGTGCGGATACGCGACCGCCGTTGTCGTCCTCGGATTGATCGCCACCGGCGTCGCCGTGGTTTGGCTGGACGCCGGGCACAGCGGCACCCTTGTGCCCGTCACCGGAGCCGACCTGTCGGCTGCACAAGCCGCCCAGCCGCAGCGCCTGGCCCATCGACGGCCCAGGACGGCGCTGGGCTGCGCCTGCTCCGCGAGGCGGCGGCCGCCTGCCGCACGGTCTCCTATCAGGGCGTCCAGCTCACGGCCTGGCGCGGCGCAGGACAGCAGCTGGACGTCAATGGTGGATGTTTGGCATCAACGCAACCACCAGACGCTGATCCGTGCTGCCTCGGTTCCGGTAGCCCTCGCGGTGGCGCCGGACGACACCGCCCGGGCGGCTGCCGACTCCGACGCGAATGCCGACGACGCCAGCCAGCCGGATCCCGAAGGCATCATGGACATGACCCCACAGATGGTCGTCCTGATGGCCGCGAACTACCAGGTGTCCGTGGCCGGATCAGCCCAGGTGGCCGGGCGCCCGGCGCAGGTCGTGCGGGTCCGCCGGAGCGACGGCGCGCTGGCCGCGCAGTTCTGGCTGGACCAGGACACGAAGCTGCCGTTGCGCCGGGAGACGTTCGGCGCCAGCGCCCAGGTGGCCACCGAAGCCGTGTTCATCAGTCTGCAGATCGGCGTCCCGGCTTCGGCCGCGGCCGCGGCTCCGGGCCCGGGCACGGGCCCGGGCGCCCTGCCCGTCAGCAAACCGCTGACCCCGCCCAGCTGGCCCGGCTGCGCGCCGCGGGCTGGCCGCTGCCGACGGCCCTGCCCGGCAACCTGACCCTGGTCCAGGCGAGCGAGACGGCCGGGAATCCGGGGCCGGTGATCGATCTCGCTTATTCCGATGGGCTGTCCGTGGTCTCCCTGTTCCTGCAGCCCGGCCACTTGCCCACCGTGCTGAACGGCTGGTCCAAGGTGGCCCTGCAGGGGCAGAACGTGTACGCGGCCGAGCCCGACCAGCGCAGCATGGCCTGGTCCGCCCGCGGCTACGTGTACACGTTGATCGCGGACGCCCCGCAGCAGACGGTGAGCCAGGTCATCGGCGCCCTGCCGCACGAGAACGGGACGAGCTTCTTCGTGCGGATGGCGCGCGGCCTGCGTCGGCTGATCTCCTGGGTGAACCCGTTCCGCTGACCAGCCTAGGTTTTCTGGGCCCGGCCGGGGTTTCCAGGCAGCCTGGGTTTCTGGGCTGGCCCGGGTCCCGGCCTGGCCGGGGGCGTCAAACGGGTGAATGACGGTCTACAGTGTGTCTTATTCGAAAATCGCGTTATTCAAATGATCATACGCGGCGGCCGTCACGGCGACCTGCACCGGCCGCTCGGGCAGGTCCTCCGGGCCTGCCCTCACTAGCCGGTTTTGAATAACGCTCAGTGGATGCCGACCGCGGTTCCCCCGCGGTCGCGGCCTGGCCTGGAGCGGTGACGTGTTTCTCGACCTGAACTTCAGCAAGTTGCTGGTGCTCGCCGTGATCGCCATCGTGGTCTTCGGCCCGGACCAGCTGCCGAAGATTGCTGGCCAGGTCGGCCGTACCCTGCGTGAACTCCGCCGGCTGGCGGACAGCGCCACGGCGGACCTTCGCGAGGGCCTGGGCCCGGAATTCGCCGATTTCGAGGTCAGCGACCTGCACCCGGCGAACTTCGTGCGCAAGCACCTGTTCGACGACCTGGACGGCGCTGCGCCCGATGTCCCGGCGCAGGCGGCTGCGGCCACGCTGGGCCGTGAGGAAATGCCGCCCTTCGACCCGGAAGCCACCTAAGTCTCCGGCCGGGCCGGCCGGGTAGCCGCGCCGGGCGGCCGGGTAACGGATCAGGTCGCAGTAGGCCTCAGGCGGGGGTCAGGCCGAGGCGGCGCCCAGCCAGCCCGCGGGCCCGGCCGACCAGGCTGTTCGCGATCCCGGACAGCCGCTGCGCGGCCAGCGCCTCCGGGTGCCCGAGCACCAGCGGGATACCCTGATCCCCGCCCTCGCGCAGCCGCGCGTCGATCGGCACCTGGCCGAGCAGTGGCACCGTCGCCCCGGTCACCCGGGTCAGCGCGTCGGCGACCGCCTGGCCGCCACCGGAGCCGAACACGCTGATCTCCTCCCCGCAGTGCGGGCAGGGCAGCGTCGACATGTTCTCGATCACCCCGGCGACCCGCTGGTGGGTCTGCACCGAGATGGCACCGGCCCGCTCGGCCACCTCGGATGAGGCCAGCTGCGGGGTGGTGACGACCACGAGCTCCGCCCCGGGCAGCAGCTGCGCCACGGAGATGGCCACATCGCCGGTGCCCGGCGGCAGGTCCAGCAGCAGCACATCCAGGTCGCCCCAGTACACGTCGGCGAGGAACTGCTGCACCGCCCGGTGCAGCATCGGCCCGCGCCAGACCACCGGCGCGTTGCCGCTGGTGAACATCCCGATCGAGATGACCTTCACGTTGTACGCTGACGGCGGCATGATCATCTGCTCGACCTGCGTGGGCCTGCCGGTCACGCCCAGCATGCGGGGCACCGAGTGGCCGTAGATGTCCGCGTCCAGCACACCCACCTGCTGGCCGGCTGCGGCCAGCGCGGCGGCCAGGTTCACCGTCACCGAGGACTTGCCGACCCCGCCTTTACCACTGGCCACCGCGAAGACCTTGGTCAGCGAGGTGGGCTTGGCGAACGGGATCTCCTTTTCCGGGCGGCCGCCACGCAGCCGGCCCTGCAGCTCCTTGCGCTGCTCGTCGCTCATCACGTCCAGCTCGACCCGGACCCGGGACACCCCGGCCAGCTTGCTGACGGCGGCGGTCACGTCTTTGGTGATCTTGTCCCGCAATGGGCAGCCCGCCACGGTCAGCCAGATATCCACCCGCACCACGCCATCGGCACCGACGTCGATCCCTTTCACCATGCCGAGTTCGGTGATCGGACGGTGGATCTCAGGGTCGTTGACCCCAGCGAGGGCCTGGGTGACCTGCTCGGCGCTGGGCGGGGAGGAGACAGCAGGGGGCATAACCATGCCTTCATGCTACGGAGCCGCCTGGGCAGGTTCGAACGCGGTCACGCCTCGGGGGTGAGCCGGTAGAGCGCCGCGGTCCGCGCCCACCGTTCCGCGGGGGAGCTGCCCGCCGCGGAGGGGGTCTCGTTGAGCCGGCCAGCGAGCATGGCGGGCAGCACCTCGGCCCACTCCGCAGACGCCGGGTCTACGTGGGTAACCGCTGCGGTCCAGCGCGCCACCGCGCCGCCGGAGTCCTTGCTGGCGACGGTGACGGTGACCTGGCCGGCCGTGGCCAGGCCCGGGTCGGGCTGCTCGCCCGGGCCGGTCAGCACGTAGGCCGCAGCAGGACCACCCGCCACGGCACGCCAGACGTGCCAGGCGGGCCGGGGACGGCTCCCCGGGACCGCGATCCAGATCAGCCCCGCCCGCTTGGTCGCCTCCGCGATGAGGGCGGGCCGGGCCGGCCCGGCTGGGTCTCGCTCACCTGCCCAGCGTGCCATGGACGGCCAGGAGGCCGCGAACGACGGCCCGGACTCAGCCGGCCCGGACTCAGGCGAGCACTCCCCAGGCGGTGAGCGCCTCGGCCAGCCCGCTGGTCAGGGCTAGGCCGGCCAGCTCAGCCGGGCTGACCCAGCGGGCGTCCGCCGCGTCGTCGCCCGCGGCCAGCACCCCGCCGGTGACGGTCGCCGCATAGTCCTGGATATCCACGATGTCCCCGGCCAGCCCGGGTCGTTCCACCGCGCCCACCAGGCGCCCGCACGTCACGGACAGGCCGGTCTCCTCCTGAACTTCGCGGACCACGGCCTGCTCAGGACTTTCCCCCGGCTCGATCCGGCCACCGGGTATCGACCACAGGCCCATCCCCGGCTCGTGCCCCCGCTTGATCAGCAGCAGCCGCCCTGCGGGGTCAGTGATGATCGCTCCTACGCAGGGAATCCGTCGCCCGGGCACGTCCTCCATTATCCTGGCCCCACATCGCAGGCCATATCGTGGGCGCGGGCCGCAAGGTGCTTGACGTGCGCCCCCGCTGGACATCAACGGCGGTACTCATGATGAAGGCCCCGGTCTGCCCACGCTGCCACCGCGAACTGAGCGAGCCCAGCGTGTGGCATAGCGCATGGCAGTGTGAGCTGCACGGCGCGGTCCAGCCGTTGCGGATGACCCGCAGCCCGTCGCCCAGCGGCCTGCAGGCGCTGCTCACGCGCCGCCGCTGTCCCGGTCTGGCTGCCCTGGCCGATCCCGCTCGGCTGGCTGGTCACCGGGTTCACCGGGGCGGGAGACGAGCGCAGCGGCACCCGGGCTGCGTGGTCGCGCTGTCCGGGCCGAACCCGGTGGGCGGCCCCGGCGAGATGCTGGTCATCTCCGAAGAGCCTGGGGTCGGGCCTGGGGGCCGGGTTCGCCAAGCTGACCGGCCCGGACCCCGGCGATGACTTCGCGACGGGCCCGCCGCATGCGTTCGTCCAGTTCGGCCTGCACGAGTTCCCGCTCTGGCACGTGGATTCGCCCGGCGCCGCGGCCTTCGCGGGCGAGGTCCTCGGCAACTGGCTGTGGATCATCCTGTGGCCGGATACGGCAGGTATGCTGCTGCTGGAAACGCTGCACCTTGCGGGATCTCCGCGATCCCGGGCAGGACCTGGACCTGCCGTTCGGGGCCAAGTCCCCCCGGCTGCCGGGATGAGCCGTCCGGACTTGGGACGTACGATGAGCCGCTGTGCGCATCGATCTGCATTCCCACTCGACCGCCTCGGACGGCACTGACCCGCCCGCCGAGGTAGTCCGCCGGGCCGGCGCTGGCTGGCCTGGACGTGCTGGCGCTGACCGATCACGACACCCTGGCCGGCCAGGACGAGGCCCGGCAGGCAGCGCCACCCGGGCTGACCCTGGTCCCCGGCATGGAACTGTCCTGCCGCCTCGACGGGCACAGCGTGCACATGCTCAGCTACCTGCCGTCCGGGCTGAGCCCGGAACTCGCCGCGGAATGCGAGGCGATCCGGGAGGACCGGGTCCGCCGCGCCCAGGCGATGGTGGAACGGCTGACGTGACCTGGGCGCCCCGGTCACCTGGGAGCAGGTGGCCGCGCTCGCCGCGGGCGGCAGCGTGGGCCGCCCGCACATCGCCCGGGCGATGGTGGCGGCGGGCACGATCAGCCAGCCACAGGACGCGTTCAGCCCGGACTGGATCGGCCCCGGCGGCCGCGCCTACGTGAGCCGGTACGCGCTGGACCCGGTCCGGGCGGTCGGCCTGGTCCGGGCGTCCGGGGGAGCTGCGGTGCTCGCCCATCCCGCGGCTGTCTCCCGCGGCTGGCGGATCTCGCCGGAAGCCATCGCTAGCCTGGCCGAGCCGGCCTGGCCGGCCTCGAGGTGGATCACCCAGACCACGACCCGGCCCAGCGCGCCCAGCTCAACGCCCTGGCCCTGGACCTCGACCTCATCACGACCGGCGGCAGCGACGACCACGGCAGCCTGACCGGCTACCGCCTCGGCTGCGAGACCACCGACCCCGCCGCCTTCGACCGCCTCATGGCCAGCGCTGCCGCCGCGCGGGCCGAAGCTGCCGGATGACGGCCGCGGGCGCAGGGCGGCTGAGCGCGGGTGCCGATATCGTGGCCGTGGCCGCACGGCCTGATGATTGTGCCCCTGGTAGCCAGTACTGGGTCCACGTATGGAGGAGGAACGGCTGGCATGAAAGCGCGAATAGACCGGGTGATCTCGCCGGGCGGGACCGCGCAAGCGCCCAGTGCCCCGGAGAGCAACGCCTGGATCGTGGGTGACGACACGGAGGTCATCGTCGTCGACCCGGGAGCCGACGCGGAGGCGGTGCTGGCCAGGGTGGGTGACCGGGAAGTCCTGGCCGTGATCTGCACGCACGGTCACACCGGGCATGTGGCGGCCGCGATCGACGTCGCGGCCCGCGATGAGGCCCCGGTGGCCCTGCACCCCGAGGACCGCCCGCTGTGGCGGGAAGCGCACCGCGACGACGAGCCGGACATCGAGATGGAAGACGGCGGCATCTTCGAGGTCGCCGACGTCACGTTGGAAGTGATGCACACCCCCGGCCACACTCCGGGCTCGATCTGCCTCTACAGCGAGGAACTCGACGTGATCTTCTCCGGCGACTGCCTGCTCGCCGACGGGCCCGGGACCCACGACGGCGAGTACCAGGACTTCCCCGCCCAGCTCGAGCGCCATCGGCGGGCATCTGCTTCCGCTGCCCGCTGAGACCCGGGTGCTGCCCGGGCATGGCGAGGAGACCACCGTGGCCATGGCCCAGAAGAACTTTGACTCGTGGGTGACGGCTGGTCCGCGCCGTCTCGGCCTGGACTGACGGGCCCGGGCTGATGCAGGGTGAGCAGCTGGGCCTGGACGGCATGCCACGCCGCCTGTACCCGTGCACCCCGACCCGGCTGAGTACCTGGCTGGGATGCCGGCGGCTGTACCGGATGAGCTACCTGGACCGCCCGGCCCCGCGCAAAGGGCCGCCCTGGGCGCACAACAGCCTGGGCGCCAGCGTGCACAACGCCCTGGCGGCCTGGTGGCGGCTGCCGCAGCCGCAGCGGACCGTTGCGGCCGTGGGGGACCTGCTGCAGCGGGGCTGGATCAACGAGGGGTTCGCCAGCGACGCGCAGTCTGCCAGCACCCGGGAGCGAGCCCGGGGCATGGTCGAGGACTATGTCGCGCAGCTGGATCCCGCGGATGAGCCGGTCGGGGTGGAACGGACCGTGTCCACCCGTACCGAGCGGATCGCGGTGTCCGGCCGGATCGACCGGCTGGACGAGCGGCCCGCGGCCGACGGTCACACCGCGGAAGGCCGAGCCGCGGAAGCCCGGACCGAGCTCGTCGTCGTGGATTACAAGACCGGCCGCCGCGGGCTGAGCACCGATGACGCCCGGACCTCGCTGCCGTTAGCGCTGTACGCGCTGGCCGCGGCCCGGGTGCTGCGGCGTCCCTGCCATCGGGTCGAGCTGCACCACCTGCCCAGCGGGACAGTACACGCTGGGCGCACACGGACGCCACGCTGGCCCGCCATCTGGGCCGCGCTGAGGATATCGCTGGCGAATGCGCAGAGGCCGACGAGCGGATGCGGGCCGGGCTGCCCGCCGGGCGCTGGGACGAGGTGTTCCCGCCCAGCCCGGGACCGGGGTGTGGCTGGTGCGACTTCCGGGCCCTGTGCCCGGAAGGGGCGGCCGCGGCTCCGGCCCGCCGGTCCTGGGACGGCCTCGATCAGCCCGCCGAAGGCTGAGCCACCGGCGGAATGCCTCAGGTCGTGCGGAGCGGGCCAGCGGGGTCAGGCGGGGCTGGGGGCAGCGGGGCTGGGCGGGGCGGTGCCGGGCCTGCTGGCATTCCACCGCGTTCCAGAAGGCGGTCAGCGCACTGGCCGTGGTGTCCGGTGCCTCCACCGCTGGTGAGTGCGCCGCGGCCGGGATGCAAATCCGCTGCGCGCCGAGCTGGGCGGCCATGTCCTCCTGGGTGGCCGGGGCCCAGGCATCGTCGTTCTCGCCGTACAGCACCAGCAACGGCACGCGGCCCAGCTCGGCCAGGTCCTGGGTGCGGTCAGCGCAGGTGAGCAGGTTGTACCCCATGGCGCGCAGGCCGACCGGGCAGCTGCGGAGCATCCGCAAGCCCAGGAAGTCGATGATCTCCCGGGGCACTCCGTCCGTCACCGCGCCCGGCTCCAGCTGCGTGTCCCAGATCCGCCTGATCTGCGCGGCCAGGTCGTCCAGGGCCGCGTCGAGCTCGGCGAGCAGGGCCCGCAGCACGGCAGCCCGGGGGCCGGTCAGCGCACCCGGGCCCGAACTCATCAGCGTGAACGAGCTGATCGGCGCCGCCTGCGCCAGCAGCAGCTCCCTGGCCACCAGCCCGCCGAGTGAGTGCCCGAGCAGGTGCACCCCGGTCCCGGGTGGCCCCGCCGGGTGGCCCGGCCGGGCGCTGAGGAAGTCCACGATCGAGGCCACGTCCGCGGCCAGCGCCGCCAGGTCGTAATCGGCGGGCTGGTCCGAGCCCGGAGTCTCGAACTGGCCGCGCTGGTCGATAGCGACCACCTGCCGCCCGGCCGCAGCCAGGCCGTGCAGGATGAGAAGAAAATCCTCTTTGCTGCCGGTGTAGCCGGGCACGAGCAGTGCGGGCTGCCGTTCAGATACGCCGATGGCCGGAAGCGCCTCGAGCGCCGCGAACGTGCCACGGCTGGTCTCGATCGTGATCCGGTGCACCCCGGAGGGCAGCTGGAGGGTTTTGGGAGTGCTCACAGGCGGCCAGCCTACCCACGGATGCTGTCAGCACGCCCCAGCTCATCTTGGGGCTTCCTGGAAGCTGGCGCTACGGCCAGCCGTCAAGCTGCGGCCAGCCGGTCAGGCCTGACCGGGGACCTGGTCCGCGACCGGGCCCTTCCGGCCGCGTGACCGGCGCCGCCGCCTGGTCCGGGCTCCCCGGAGGCTGCCGCCTCGCCCGTCCCGGTGCTGGTCATGCCGCCAGCCCCCGGGCCGCTGGTGCCAGTACCCGCACCGTCGGTACCTGGGCCGCTGGCGGCGTTCGCCGGCTGCGCGGCCGCGGCGTCACCGCGAACGGCCACACCACCCGGGTCCGCTTGCGAATGCGGGATGTGCGCGGTCCCTGCGCCGTCCGGGGCGTCTGCTCGCCCCGCTGCCCGCGCCGCTTGGGCGCGGGCGTCCGGGACCGCCCGGTCTCGCCGACGTCCTCGAGTTCCTCGGCCTCCAGGCCGAGCCGCTCCCGCCGGGCCCGCGGCAGGTTGCCGCTGACCCCCGCCGGGATGTCCAGCGTCGCTGTACAGGTGCTCGGAGGTGGAGTAGGTCTCCGGCGGCTCCGGATGGCCGAGGCCGAGCGCCTCGTTGATGAGCTTCCACCGCTGCAGGTCGCGCCAGTCCACGAAGGTGACGGCCACGCCGGTCCGGCCCGCGCGGCCGGTCCGGCCGATGCGGTGCAGGTAGGCCTTTTCGTCCTCGGGGCATTCGTAGTTGATCACGTGCGTGACGTCGTCCACGTCCAGCCCGCGGGCCGCCACGTCGGTGGCGACCAGCACGTCGATCTTGCCGTTGCGGAACGCGCGCAGGGCCCGTTCCCGCTGTCCCTGGCCCAGGTCACCGTGCACCGCGGCGGCGGCGAAGCCGCGGGTCGTCAGCGCCTCGGCCACCTGGTCGGCAGACCGCTTGGTCCGGCAGAACACCATGGTCAGGCCGCGGCCGTCGGCCTGCAGGATGCGGGCCAGCATCTCGATCTTGTCCATCTGGTGGGCGCGGAAGACGTGCTGCTCGGTCAGCGGCACGAGCTCGGGCTCGTCGTGCTGCTCGGCCCGCACGTGCAGCGGCTGGTGCAGGTGACGCCGGGCGAGGGTGACCACCTCACCGGGCATGGTGGCCGAGAACAGCATGGTCTGCCGCTCCGGCCGGGGTGCAGCTCGCAGGATCCGCTCGACGTCCGGCAGGAAGCCCGAGGTCGAGCATCTTGTCCGCCTCGTCCAGCACGAGCGCGCGGACCTCGGACAGGTCCAGGTGGCGCTGCCCGACCAGGTCGAGCAGTCGGCCGGGGGTGCCCACCACGATGTGCACGGTGCCGCGCAGGGCCTCGATCTGCGGCTCGTAGGCGCGGCCGCCGTAGACGGTGAGTACCTTCACGCCCAGCCCGACCCCGGCTACGCGCAGGTCATCCGCGACCTGGCCGGCCAGTTCCCGGGTGGGGACCACGACCAGGGCCGCGGGGGCGCCGGGACGGCGCGCTGGGGCACCGGTCTCCGGGGTGCCGCCGAGCTGCTGAAGCAGCGGAATACCGAACGCCAGGGTCTTCCCGGTTCCGGTCCGGGCCTGGCCGATAATGTCGTGGCCGCCCAGGACAATAGGCAGGGCCAGCGCCTGAATCGGGAACGGCGTGCTAATGCCGACGCCCTCGAGGGCGATCGCGATCCGGTCATCGACACCCAGATCACGGAAGGTTGGCGGTGCGTCCGGAGAGCCGTTTTCCTGGCCGTCGTCGGCCGGCGGTTCTGCTACGGGCGGTGTAATTGTGTGCGTTGTCAGTGCAATCAGCTTCCATCAGTGGCCCGCGGGCCGACCGCATGCCCGTCGCATGCAGCCACCTCGGACCTGGCTATTGGCTGTGCTGCCGGGCCAGGCCCGCCAGCGCAATAAGGCACGCGGTCCGATCGATCCCGCCAGATCACCCGGCTTCCCAGGTCACCCGACTGCACTGTCTCGTGACTGCAGTGTCACTCAACGGCACAGTCACCCAACGGCACTGTCGCGTGACGGCGGTCACATCATCATTCGCGTCCGCGCGTATTATCGCGCAGCCCGCGGATCAGTGACTACGGCCTTACTGCCAGCAAGAACACAGCAGGGGGGCTGCCGCATTCCCATCACAGGTTCTTTGCGGCAGTGTACCAATGTGACCCACGCGGCGGGTGAACCGACTCACTGTGGGCTGGTTGTTACGCTTCGCGGGTGATACATGTACAGCGGCGCGATGACGCGCCGGGGGACTCCGGCGCGGGCGAGGGCGTCCTTGACCTGCTCGGCGTGATCGGCTACGCAGAGCTCGTCGCGTTCTTCCGGCTGTCCGAGGACGCCGCGCTGGCGCCCACGCTCGCGGACAAGGCGGCGCTGGCCGGGATGGCGGTCGCCCAGTTCGGCCACTTCCGGCTGCATCTGCGAGCACCTCTCGGCCCAGGGGATCGATCCGGACCAGGCGATGCTGCCGTTCGCAGCGGCACTAGACGCGTTCCACGCCCGCACCGCGCCGAGTAACTGGCTGGAAGGCCTGGTCAAGGCGTATGTGGGTGACGGGATCGCGGCTGATTTCTACCGGGCGGTCGCGCAGCTGGTCGATCCGGCCACCCGGGACCTGGTGCTCACGGTGCTGGCGGACACCGGCCACGCGGAGTTCGTGATCGCCCGGGTCCGGGCGGCGATCGCCGCCGACCCGCAGGTGGCCGGCCCGCTCGCGCTCTGGGCCCGGCGGCTGGTCGGCGAGGCGCTGGCCCAGTCCTACCGGGTGGTGGCTGATCGCCAGTCGCTGGCCAGCCTGCTCGCCGGAAGCGGGCCGGGGGATCTGGGCGAGATCGGCCGGTTGCTGGCGCAGATCACCGACGAGCACGCCAAGCGGATGACCGCCCTAGGCCTCGCGGGCTAACCGCCCGGCCCACAGGGCCCCTCGAGCGCCGGTCAAGGAGTGGGCCAGCTCGCGTGCGTGTGCGCTGACCGCTGTCCCGGCCGCTGGCCTGCCGTGCGTGTGCACTCACCGCTGCCGTGATCGCGGTTTCCGCACACGCGCATCCGTGCCTGGGCCCGGATTTACCCTTCGTGTGCGATGACCGTGACCCAGCCGACGGCCATTGCACACACATCTGCACACACATCCGGCAGCGGTGGCCAGCGAACCTGGCTACCTGACCGGCGCCGTAGGGGCTGGGCCCCTAGCGGCCCAGTCCCTAGCGGCCGCCGCCGAAACCGACGCGGCGCTGCTCGGTGCCGGAGAACTCGACGTAGGCGATCTTGTCGGCCGGGACGACGAACATGCTGCCCTTGTCGTCGGAGAGGGTGAACAGCCCGCCGTCGCCGGACGTCATGGCCGCGGCCAGCGAGCTTTGCACGTCCTCAGCTGACTGGTGCGTTTCAATCTCCAGTTCGCGTTGCACGAACTGGATCCCGATCCTGACTTCCACGACGCTCCTCCTACCCCTGGGCCGTCCCGGCGCTGGCGTGCTCCGAGGCTAGCCGCTGCCCTTCGGGTGGCGGGCTGGTCTGCGCCCAGGGCAGATACGCCGCCAGCGAAACTCGGCCAGCGAAACCCGGCCAGCCAACCCGGCCAGCTCAGCTCGTCCGCGGCCAGCCGCTGATCCCGCGCCAGGCCAGCCGGGCCATCAGCTGCTCGGCCGCGTCCTTGGGGATGGCCCGGTCGGTGCCCAGCCAGTAGGTGGCGCTGACCTGGGCCATGCCGACCAGGCCGATGCCGAGCAGGTGCGCCTGTTGCATCGCCCAGCCCGGCGTCCTCGCGGATGAACTCGCTGATCATGTCCGCGTGCACCCGCATGGTCTCGTCCAGGCGGTCCCGCACCGCGGGCTCGTTGCGCAGGTCGGACTCGAAAACCAGGCGGAAGGCCTCACCGGTGCTCGCGACGAAGTCGAAGAACGCCTGGAAGGTGGCGCTGACCCGCTGCTTGTTGTCAGTAGTGGAAGCGAGCGCGGTACGGATGGTGTCGGTCAGCGCCGCAACGCTCTCGTCCAGCAGGGCCAGGTACAGCTCGAGCTTGCCGGGAAAGTGCTGGTAGAGCACGGGCTTGCTGACCCCGGCCCGCTCGGCGATCTCGTCCATGGCCGCCGCGTGGTAGCCCTGCGCGACGAAGACCTCCTGGGCGGCGCCCAGCAGCTGCCGACGCCGGGCTTGCCTCGGCAGCCGCGTACCGGCCGTACGGGCCTGCGGTGTTGCTGTCACGAGACTCTCCGATACGTCATGTCCCGGCGGCACTTCCAGTCAATGCACGCCATCCTACGACCGCCACGGCCTGAACTCGGCGTGACTGACGGTAACCCCGTTCCAGCGGACGGCTCAAGCCCGCCCGGGCAGGCGGCTCGTATCCCGCGCATCGGTCAGCGGTAGTCGTCCTCGTCTTCGTCCTCGTCCTCAGCCTCGGTGTGCTGCTCCACGGCGTCGGCCTCGTTCGCCTCGATCGGCAGCTCGAAGCCCTGGTCCGCGGCTTCCTCGTCGCTCTCCCCACGCAGGAGCTGGTGCTGTTCCAGCACGTCGTCGGTGGGTGCCTCGATGTCCTGGTCCGGGTCCCAGCTGACGTTACTCATCTGCGTGCCCCTTATATCTGTCCGGTCAGTCCGGCTCGGTTTCACCTGATACTGCTTGCCCCACGCTGATCTGCTCCAGGGCACCGTCCGCGGCTAGGCCATTCGCGGCGGGAAGCCCGTCGGCGGGAAGCCCGTCGCCGGGCACCTCGTCCGTGACCGCAGCCGCAGCCACCGGACCCGGCGCCGTCGCAGCGGCCGCGTCCTCCTCCGCGGTCGCGTCCTCCTCCGCGTTCCGGTGCGCCAGCCCGCGCAGCGGCGATTCCACCGCCTCACCGTAGCGTCGGGAACGCGTGCACCACGTCCGCGAGCACGGCCAGCGGGATCCCGGCCCGGATGGCCAGCGTGACCTCGCCCATCCACTCCTCCGCGTACGGGCCGACCGCGGCCGCGCCGACCAGGATGTCGTCCCTGCCCGGCGTCCGCGTAGAACTCGACCCGGCCCCGGTCGTCGTCTTCCACCGTGGCCCGGGCCGTCTCGGCGAGGTCGAAGCTGACCGTGACCAGGTCCACCCCGGCTGGCCTCGGCCAGCGACGGCGACATGCCCACCGTGTAGCACCGACGGTGAGGTGTAGACGGTGCGCGGGCATGGCCCGGTAGTCGGCGAAGCGGTGCCCGCCCAGGATGTTGGCGGCCACGATCCGGGCCTGGTACCGGGCGGTGTGCGTATACGGCGGCGACCGCGGTCACGTCGCCGGCCGCCCAGACCCGCCCGGCCTTGCGGCCCGGCCGCGGCCCCGCCGCTTCGGCACGCGGCGCTCTCCGGGTCAGTCAGACACCCGGCCGGTCTCGTCCAGCGGCAGCGGCTGCGCCGGCCCGGCCGGGATACCCAGTTCCTCCAGGCCGAGACCGGTCACCCGAGGCCTGCGCCCGGTGGCCAGCAGCACCCGGTCGGCCTCGATCCGGGTCCCGTCGCCCAGGGTCAGCGCGAGCCCGGTATCCATGGTCTCCGCCTTCACCACCGGGGAGCCGAGCCGCAGGTCCACCCCGGTCCGGCGGAGCGCGTCGCCGATGATCTCCCCGGTGAACGCGGCCTCGCCGGGCAGCACCTGTGGCTCGGCTTCGGCCAGCACGACCTGCGAGCCGAACGCCGCGTAGATCTGGGCGAGCTCGCAGCCGACCGGGCCGCCGCCCAGCACCACCAGCCGCCGCGGCAGGTCCGGGCAGGTGAGCGCCTCCGCGCTGGTCCAGGCGGGCACGTCGGTCAGGCCCTCGATGGGCGGCGCGACCGGCTCGCTGCCGGTGGCCAGGACCAGGTCGCGGTAGCGCAGGCTGACCGGGCCGGCCGCCGCCCGGCGCCGCGCCGGGCCACGACCGCCCCGGCGGCGGGCCCCACGGCGGGCCCGGCGGGCACCGCCGGGATCGGCGCCACCAGCACCGTGCCGGGCTTGCTGATCCGGCCGGTGCCGCGGAACAGGGTCACGCCGGCCTCGGCCAGCCGCGCGGCGGCCGCGGTGTCATCGAGATGCCTGGTCACCTCATCCCGGCGGGCCACCGCCAGTTCCCAGGTCTCGCCGCGGCGGGCCGACTGGGACAGCGACTTAGACGGCATGTCCGCGAGATACGGCGCCTCCCCGCCGACCAGGCCAGCCTCCACGATGGCGGCCGACCGGCCCGCCCGGGCTACCTCCATGGCGATGAGCGTGCCGGACGTGCCACCGCCAAGCACGACGACGTCGAACTCAGGCATGGTCTCATCCTCCCCCGCCTCGCTGGACGCACGCGGTCCGTTCATCATGACAGCCGTGCCCGGTGCGCCGGCTCTCACATCAGTACATTCCCTGTGCTTCCAGCCTGCCGGGCCTATCGTCCACACCCGGGGCGCACGGCGCAGGAGGGGACTAACGTCGGCGCCAGGTTCCCGTACCCGGACAACCGTGGCCCGCTGCCCGAGGTCACCGGGGGCTGCCGGGCGAGGACCTGACGTTCGCCACGATCTGCGACGGCGTGATCGAATGCCCGCGGCAGCACTGGAAGTGGGACGCGGCCAGCGGGAAGTGCCTGGACGGCAGCACGATCGACCTCCGTGTCGCTCCGCTACCCATCGCTGAACTGGCCAAAGGCGCCACCGAAAAGCCTTGACCTGAGCGTGAGCGGGTAGTGTCCAGACATGCGGAGCATGTGGAAGGGCGCGATCTCATTCGGGCTCGTGATGATCCCGGTGAAGCTCTACACCGCGACCGAGCAGCGCGACGTCACCTTCCGTCAGGTGCACCGCGAGGACGGCGGCCGGATCAGGTTCCGCCGGGTGTGTGAGCTGGACGGGCAGGAAGTCCCGTACGCCGACGTGGCCAAGGGCTACGAGCTTCCCGACGGCGAGACGGTCGTCCTGACCGACGAGGACTTCGACGACCTGCCGCTGCCCAGCACGCGCAGTATCGAGGTGCTGAACTTCACCCCGGTCGAGCAGGTGGACCCGATCCTGTACGGGCGCAGTTACTACATCGAGCCGGACCCGGCTGGGCTGCGGGCCTACGTGCTGCTCCGGGACGCGCTGGAGCGGTCCGGGAAAGTGGCGCTGGCCCGGGTCGCGCTGCGCCAGCGTGAGTCGCTGGCCGCGCTGCGCTCCCGGGACGGGGTGCTGGTGCTGGAGACCCTGCTCTGGCCGGACGAGGTCCGCGCGGCCGACTTCCCCTTCCTCGACCAGGACGTCGAGGTGCGCTCGCAGGAGCTGAAGATGGCCGCCTCGCTGATCGACTCGATGACGGGGACTTCGATCCGACGCAGTACCACGACGACTACCGCGAGGCCCTGGAGGAGCTGGTCGAGGCCAAGGTCCAGGGCCGCGAGGTGGTCGCGCGCGCCGAGCCGGAGCCGGTCGACGCCTCCACCAACCTGGTCGACGTGCTCAAGGCCAGCCTGGCCGCGGCCGAGGGCCAGCCCGGCAAGCCCCCCGCCGGCCTGAAGACGTCCGCCAGCCGCAAGGCTGCCGCGGAGGAGGACGGCGCCGCGCCCAAGCGCCGCACCACCCGCCGCAAGGCCAGCGCCTGACGGCATGCCGTTCGCGCCAGCGGCCGCTTCGGCCGCTCGCGTGGTCGCCGCGACCCGCTTTTCCGCAACGAACATCTCGCCCAGTAACCTGTCCCCGCCACGGAACCTGCAGGAGGGCGGCAGCTGATGAGGAAACGTGCGCTCGGTCAGGGCCTGACCGTCGCCGAACTCGGCCTCGGGTGCATGGGCATGAGCCAGTCCTACGGCCCGGGCGACGACAACGAGTCGGTGGCCACCATCCACCGGGCGCTCGAGCTCGGCGTCACGTTCGTGGACACGGCGGATGCCTACGGCCCGTTCACCAACGAGGAACTGGTCGGCGGGGCGCTCAAGGGCCGCCGGGATGAGGTGGTACTGGCCACCAAGTTCGGCAACGAGCGGCGGCCGGACGGCACCCGGACGGTGAACGGCCGCCCCGAGTACGTGCGGGCGGCCTGCGACGGGTCGCTGCAGCGGCTCGGCACCGACCACATCGACCTGTACTACCAGCACCGGGTGGACCCGGATGTCCCGGTCGAGGAGACCTGGGGCGCCATGAGCGAGCTGGTGCTCGCGGGCAAGGTGCGCTTCCTGGGCATTTCCGAGGCGGCGCCGGACACGGTCCGGCGGGCGCACGCGGTGCACCCGGTGGCCGCGGGCCAGTACGAGTACTCCCTGTTCAGCCGGGACGTCGAGGACGCTCTCCTGCCCACGCTGCGGGAACTCGCCATCGGCCTGGTCGCCTACAGCCCGCTCGGCCGGGGCATGCTGACCGGCGCGCTCCCGGCTTCCGGGGAGTTCGGCGCGACGGACTTCCGCTCCCGCGCCCCACGGTTCCAGGGTGAGAACTACACCCACAACCTGGCCCTGGTGAGCCGGGTCGCCGGGCTGGCCACGGCCAAGGGGGTGACCCCGGCCCAGCTGGCCATTGCCTGGGTGCTCGCCCAGGGCGTGGACATCGTGACGATTCCGGGCACCAAGCGGCGCTCCTACCTGGAGCAGAACGTGGCCGCCACGGCTATCGAGCTCACCCCGGAGGACCTGGCCGCGCTCGGCGAGGCGGTGCCGCCCGGCGCGGTCGCGGGGGACCGGTACCCGCCTGCCTTCATGGCCCACATCGGCCTGTGACCACCAGCGGCGTGATCATCTCCGCGCCGCGGCTGATCCCGGCGCTGCCCGGGTCCGGAGTGCTGGAACCCGGGTACCTGGTGCTCGCCGGGAACCGGGTCACCGAACTCGGGCAGGGCCCGCCGCCCGGCCCACCGGACCTGGCGCTGGAGTTCGGGGTCCTCGTCCCGGGCCTGGTCGACCTCCAGGTCAACGGGTACTTCGGGGTCGAGCTGAGCGCGGCTGAGCCAGCTGGCTGGGCGACCGTGATCGAGGGCCTGCCCGCCACTGGATGCACGGCTTTCCTGCCCACGTTCATCACGGCACCGGTGCGGGCGCTGTCCCGGTCACTGGGGTTCGTTGCGGAATACCTGCGGGTGCGGCGGCCGGGCGCGCGGGTGCTGGGCGTGCACATGGAGGGGCCGTTCATCGCACCGGCCCGGCGCGGCGCGCACAATCCGGAGTGGATCATCCCGGCATCCGCCGAGGTGGTCAGTGAGCTGCTCGCCGCGGGTGGCGGCTGGCTGCGGCTGGTCACCCTGGCGCCGGAGGCGGACGGGGCGCTGGCCGCTGTCGGGCAGCTGGCCCGGGCCGGGGTGGTCGTCAGCGTGGGGCACAGCGACGCGACCGCGGCCCAGGTGGCGGCGGCCGCCACGGCCGGGGCCCGGATGGTCACCCACCTGTTCAACGCGCAGCGGCCGCTGCACCACCGTGAGCCCGGCGTCGTCGGCCAGGCGCTGGCCGATCCGCGGCTGACCAGCGGGCTGGTCGCGGACGGGGTGCACGTGGCGCCGGCCGTGTGCGGGGTCGCGTTCGCGGCCGCGCCGGGCCGGATCTGCCTGGTCACCGACGCGGCCGCATGCGCGGGCATGCCGCCCGGGCGCTATCTGCTCGGCGGTGAGCCGATCGAGCTGCCACCGGGCGAGGGCGAGCCGCCGCGCCGGGCGGATGGGACGCTGGCAGGGTCGGCGTTGCGGATGGACCAGGCGGTGGCGACCATGGTGGCGGCCGGGGCCGGGCTGGCCGCGGCGGTAGCGGCCGCGTCCCGGATCCCCGCGGACCTGATCGGTCGGCCGGACCTGGGCCGCCTGGCCCCCGGGGCCCGGGCCGACCTGGCCTGGCTGGACGACGGCCTGCGGACCACTGGGACCTGGATCGATGGTGAGAGGGTGTACCCGTGACCGAGTTTCCTGGGCCTGGGCCCACCGCGATGTGGACCGAGATCGGGCAGCAGCCCGCGGCGCTGCGCGCCACCCTGGACGCGCTGCTGCCGCGGCGGGCCGAGGTGGCCGCGCTGGCGGCCGGCTGCCAGCAGGTGCTGTTCATCGCCCGGGGCACCTCGGACAATGCCGCGGTGTACGGCAGCTACCTGATCCAGGCGCACGCCGGGATGCTGGCCACGCTGGCCTCCCCGTCCATCGCCACCGAGTACCGCCGCCGGGTGGACCTGTCCGGGGTGCTCGCGGTCGCGCTGTCCCAGTCCGGGCAGACCGAGGAGATCGTCGCGACGCTGGCCTGGGCCGCGGACTGCGGCGCGCGGACCATGGCCATCACCAACGGCCCGGGCTCGTCCCTGGCCACCGCCGCCGACCTGGCCTTTGTCACCGAGGCCGGGACGGAGCGCGCGGTCCCGGCGACCAAGACGTTCACCACCGAGCTGGCCGCGCTGGCGGTGCTCGCCCTCGCGCTCGGCGCGGACCTGGACGCCGGGGCGCTGCGTGCGGTGCCCGATGAGATCGAGCGGATGCTGGCCCGCCCGGCTGACCTCGGCCCGATCGTGTCCGAGCTGGCCGGGGCGTCCGGGGTGGTGGTGTCCGGGCGCGGGCTCGCCTACGCGGCCGCGCTGGAGCTCGCGCTGAAGCTCAAGGAAGCGTGCTACCTGCACGCGATGGGGCTGTCCTGGGCTGACCTGCTGCACGGGCCGATCGCGGTGGTGGACGCGCGGACCCCGGCCATCCTGGTGGCCGCGGACTCCGGGCCCGCCCTGCCGGGCACCATCGATCTGGCCCGCCGGGTGGTGGCGGCCGGGGCCCGGGCCTACGCGATCGGCGGCGGCCCAGGTCTGGCCGCCGCGAGCAGCCTGGCGCTGCCCGGCCCGCAGCTGCCGGAATGGCTCGCGCCGCTGGGACTGATCGTGCCCGGCCAGTTGCTGACCGAGGCGCTGTCCCGGCGGCTCGGTATCGACCCGGACAGCCCGCGCGGGCTCAGCAAGGTCACCCAGACCGCCTGATGGTGGCCTGATGGGGGTCGCCGGACGGGTGTCCGGGCCGTTCCGGGCGGCCATCTTCGACATGGACGGCACGCTGGTAGACAGCGAGAACCGGAGCCGGGAAAGCTGGCTCCGGGTGTTCGACGCGATCGGGGTGCCGCCGGACGAGGAGCTGATCCGGTCCTTTGTCGGCCGCCGCGGGGCTGACGTGCGTGACCTGCTGCAGGCCGGGCTGCCCGAGCACGACCCGGCCGAGCTGATGGCAGCGTCGCACGCGCACTTCCACGACCCGGACCACCCGCCGCTGGGACCGCTGCCCGGCGCGGTCGAGCTGGTCCGGCGGCTCGGCGGGCGGGGCGTGCCGCTCGGGCTGGTCACCTCGGCCGGGCGGCGCTACGCCGAGGAGAATCTGACCCAGCTGGGGATACGCTCCCTGTTCTCGGTCGTGGTGGCGGCCGAGGACGTCCCGGTAGGCAAGCCCGACCCGCAGGGATACCGGGCCGCCAGTGCCGCGCTGGGCGTGGCGCCAGCGGCGTGCGTGGTGTTCGAGGACGCGCCCGCCGGGGTGGCCGCGGCCAAGGCCGCCGGCATGTACTGCGTCGCGGTCACGACCTCCCACCCCGCCGCCGACCTGACCGCCGCCGACCAGGTAGTCCCCGACCTCACCGAAGTCACCTGGCCCCCCGCCTGACCCCCGCCTGCCGCCTGCACCCCCGCCGCCCCGTCAGCCCTGCCGCGCCGCCCCGTCAGCCCTGCCGCGCCGCCCCGTCAGCCCCGTTGGCCTCGCCGTGCCGCCCGCCCCGTCGGCCCGGCGCAGACCTGCCTTTGTGCGGTGGATTTTGCGCATATGCGATGCACGATCCACCACATAAGCGGGTTACGGGACGCGATGGACTTTGTGCTGGGCGGCTTGGGCGAGGGGGCGCAGGACGAGGAGGTCCACGTTGACGTGCGGGGGGCGGGTGACCGACCAGGCAATGGTGTCCGCGACGTCGTCGGCGGTCAGTGGCTTGGCCACGCCCGCGTACACGGCGGCCGCCTGCTCAGCGTCGCCGCGGTAGCGGTTGACGGCGAACTCGTCGGTGCGGACCATGCCCGGGGCGATCTCGATGACCCGGACCGGCTGCCCGGACAGCTCCAGCCGCAGCGTGGCCGCGATGGCGTGCTCAGCGTGCTTGGCCGCGACGTAGCCGCCACCGCCCTCGTAGGCCACGAAACCGGCCGTGGAGGAGAGCACCACGATGGTGCCCTCGCCGCTGGCGATGAGCTTGGGCAGCAGCGCCTGGGTGACGTGCAGCGTGCCGAGCACGTTGACGTCGAACATCGCCTGCCAGTCGGCGGGATCCCCGTCGGCCACGGTTTCCCCGCCGAAGGCGCCGCCTGCGTTGTTGACCAGGACATCGCAGTGATCCAGCGTGGCCGCGAACGCGTCAACGGCCGCGCGGTCGGTCACATCCAGCACAGCCGTGTCGGCCTGGCCGCCCTCGCCGCGGATCTCGCCGGCCAGCTCGTGGATCCGTGCGGCCCGGCGCGCGGCCAGGATCACCCGGTACTCGGCCTGCGCCAGCTTGATCGCGGTGGCCGCGCCGATACCGCTGCTTGCGCCGGTGACCACGGCAACTGGTTGCATCTGCCCGCCTCCCGAGGTCGCGATGCTCAGATTCTGCCAGAGCGCTCCCCGGTGCCCAGCGGGCGTGTTCGCACCCACGGCCAGCAGGCCCAGCAGACGGGCGGACCAGTGTCTGGACCGCCCGTGCCTGGACCGCCCGTGCCTGGACTGTTAGCCGGAGACTGAGCCGACCGGCGGGATGGTCCCTGGCCCGGTCACGCTGCAGGTGAGCGCGCCGAGATCCACATCGAGCAGCGGCTTGGCGAGGGCGGGCGGCGTCCGGAACGCCGGCTGGGTTAGGTCGAGCATGTCCAGCATGGTGTGCGCGTTGGCATCCCGCCTGGTCAGCGACGGCAGGTTCCACTTGGCCTCGACCAGCGCGCAGAGGCTGGTGTGGTCGGACACCTGATGCGAGACGTAGTCCCGCCGGGCGTACGGGGAGATCACCGCGCAGGGCACCCGGAAGCCATACCGGGCGAAGCCCTCGTAGGCGGGGCCGCCATCAGTGTCCGGGGGGATGTCGTCGGGCACGATCGCCGTGGGCGGGACGACGTGGTCGTAGTAGCCGCCGTGCTCGTCGAAGGTCCAGATCAGCAGCGTGTTCTCCCAGCCAGGGCCCTTCATCACCGCATCGATGACCTTGGCGGCGAACTGCTCGCCGAGGGCGATGTTCTGCGGGTCCTCCTCCGAGGACAGGCCGTAGTTCGGCTCGACCAGCGAGAACCCGGGCAGCGTGCCAGCCGCGGCGTCAACGAAGAACTCCGCGACCGGGGCGAGGTGGCTCGGGTACTTCGTCAGCAGCGGGGGGAACAGCGCCATCGTGGGCGCGATGGACAGCACGGAGTAGTAGTCCTTCCAGGACACACCGGCGCTGTGCAGTCGGTCGAAGAGCGTCCCGTTCGCCGGGTAGTCGGTCAGACCGGGCACGGTGTCGTTGATCATCCCGATCGAGGTGGCGGCCAGCAGGTAGCGGCGGTTCGGGAAGGTCGGCCCGAGCACCGAGCAGAAGTACCGGTCGGCGACCGGGAACACCGAGGCCAGCGAATAGTAGAACGGCAGTGCTGAGCGATCCCAGTAGCCCATGGACACCGGGCCGCTGGCCGACTTGACGAACCCGTCCAGCTTGCCGCCGTCGAACTGGGTATGGCTGTCGGTCCAGGTCTGGCTGGGCTTGCCGAACTGCTGGCAGGTGTTCGGCATCTGGAACGCGTGCTGCACCCGGCCGTCCGGGTAGGGATTGCTGGCCAGTGGCTTGCCGTTCGCGCCGAGTGGGAACCCGTCCGCGCCAGCCCGGCCGAGCACGCCGAGGTGGTTGTCGTAGGAGTGGTTCTCCATCATCAGCACGACGATGTGCTTGATCTGCGCAATCATGTCGGTGCCCGCGGCCAGGCCGGGGTGGGGCCGGAGCCGGCCTTACGCAGCGCGGCCCGGGCGGCCTGGGTGGCACGGGCGGACCGCTGGCCCGCGGCCGACCCGGCGCTGTGCCAGCCGCCCGCGCCCAGCGCCGCGCCTGCCGCTAGTCCCGCGGTCAGCAGCCCCCGCCTGGTAGGACCGCTCCCGGCCGTCCGCTCATCCGCCATGCTGGCCTCCGATCGTCCCCCCTGACGTCAGCGGTGAGCATCGCAGACGCTGATGGCCGGAACAAGGCGGTTGGCTGAACGTGTCGTCAGTTGGATATTTCCGCCGAAACCACCGTGAAAGGTGTTCCGTAAGGGCCTAGTGAGCACACCCTGGGCCGACGCTGACTTGCCCACCCTGGGCCGGCGCTGACTCGCCCAACCTGCATCGGCGCTGACCCGCGCCCTAGCGGAGCGGCCCACCGCGGCGGGTCAGCCCATAGACCCGCGGGGTCAGCCCATGGACTTGGCGCCGTCCAGGGATTCCCGGATGATGTCGGCGTGCCCGGCGTGCTGGGCGATCTCCGCGATCACGTGCAGCAGCACCCGCCGGGCGGACCAGGTCGCGCCCGGCTCGAACCAGGGTGCCTGCGGCAGCGGCTGACTGGCGTTCAGGTCAGGCAGCTCCAGCACCAGTTCGTCGGTGCGCGCGGCCACTTGCTCGTAAGCCTCCAGCAAGCCAGCCAGGGTCTCGCCGGGCAGCATCCGGAACCCATCGGTCCAGGCGGCCACGGCGCCCTCACCGCTCCATGACATGGCTGACGGGCCGTCGAGGATGAAGTTCATCCACTGCCGCTCGGTGATCGCAACATGCTTGATCAGCCCGGCCAGGGTCAGCTCGCTCGCTGTGGTCCGCTGCGCCGCCTGCTCGTCGCTGAGCCCGCGCAGAGTGTGTCGCAGGAAGTGGCGCTGCCGCTGCAGCGATGCCAGCAGATCTGCGCGCTCCGTCCCAGCCCGCACGTTCTGCTCGGTTTCTGGCATTCCGCCCGCCCTTCTGCGGCCCAGGCCGGGCCGCGATCCACCGCACCGGGCCGCGTCGTCGCTCGTCCCGATAGCAGCACGGTACGACCTGGCACCAACAGTTTCCGGCCGTCCGGGTCAGCAGAACGCACTGAACCAGCTCAGAGGCGGCTCAGAAGATCTGCGAACGCCCAGCAGAGGTCGCGGAGCGAAGCTTTGACCATAAGCAAACGGCCGGGTCATCCCGCCGCAGACATAAAGACTTTGCACCGGCCCGGCCCCGCTGGTGCAGACCGTGAGGAGAGAACGATGAACGCACTGATCCTGGCCAACTTCCCGATCGCCGCCCTGATCTTCCTGGCCATCGTGGGCATCCCGCTCTGGATGACCTTCAAGCGCCCGGAGACCGCACCTGACTACACCGAGGCCCGCGCCTACCAGGCCACCGCGTCCGCCACGCCCAGCTATGCGGCCGCCACCTCGGCCGGCCCGAGCCGCCTGCGCACCGCCCGGCAGCACGCCGCCGCCCAGACCGTGGTGCCTGGCCGCCGGCACGCCGTGGCGCAGCGCAGCGTCCGTGAGCACACCGTGGTGGGCGAGCAGGCCAGCGCGCACGCCGCCCGGTGACCACCCCGGTCAACCCGGCTACCGCCCCGGCATCACCAGAGCACACGACACCGACCTCAGAGCACAACCGCACAGCACAGCACCTGCGGCACGGCGAGAGTCAGCTGACCCTCGCCGTGCCGCATGTTGCCGCCCGGCCGGACTGGGTGGGCCACGCGGCTGCGGCATCGTTCACGCACTGGTCAGCCGGGGATCACCCAGATCGAGCTGGGGCGCTTACCATCGGGGATGTGCGCGATCCCGGCCAGCCTGCCCCAGACCAGGTCACCGCAGCCCCGGAGCAGGTCACCGCGGCCCCGGAGCAGGTCACCGCGGCCCCAGACCAGGTCACCGCGGCCCCAGACCAGGTCACCGCGGCCCCAGACCAGGTCACCGCGGCCCTGGAGCAGGTCACCGCGGCCCCGGCGGCGCTGACCGCGGTGATCACCGACTGGGGCGGGGTGCTGACCAACCCCATCCTGGACACCGTCCGGGCCTGGATCGAGCTGGAACGCATCGACTTCGCCAGCTACGCCACGGTGATGCGGGCCTGGGTGAGCGGCGCCTACGCGGCCGGCGGTCAGGATAACCCGATCCATGCCCTGGAGCGCGGCGAGTGCAGCAACGCAGAGTTCGAGCTGGCCGCTGGCCGCCCAGCTCGTCCGCCCGACGGAACCCCGGTGGCCGCCGAGGGGCTGCTGGACCGGATGTTCGCCGCCACCGCGCTCTGCGAGCCCATGCTGGACTTGGTCCTCGGCGTGCGGCCAGGCCGGGCTGCGCACCGCGCCTGCTGTCCAACTCCTGGGGCGCGGACGCCTACCCGACCCACCTGTTTCCCGGTCTGTTCGACGCAGTCGTCATCTCCGCCGAGGTGGGCATGCGCAAGCCGGAGGAGCGGATCTTCCGGTACGCGGCGGAGATGCTTGGGCTCGCCCCGCCGAGCCTGCGTGTTCATCGACGACATCGAGGCCAACGTGCGCGCCGCCGAAGCCATCGGGATGACCGGGGTGGTGCACGTCGAGCCCGGCCCAGACCGCGGCCCGCGTGCCCGAGCTGCTGGGCTGGCCGGTCCGCTGACGCGGCGGGCCGGATTGCTGCTGACGCGGTGGGCCGGATTGCTGCTGACGCGGTGGGCCGGATTGCCCTAGCCTTGGGCGCCGTGGCTGACACCGAGCCGCTCCAGCTACCCGGCCCCGTCGAGCCCGGGCCGCTCGGCGAACATGCGCGGCGATCCGGCGCACCGACACCAAGCCCGAGCTCGCCCTGCGCAGCGCGCTGCACCGGCAGGGCTACCGGTTCCGCAAGGACTACCGGCTGGATCTGGTCGGCGGTGCCCGGGTCCGGCCGGACATCGCGTTCACCGCCCGCCGGGTCGCGGTCTTCGTGGATGGCTGCTTCTGGCACGTCTGCCCGGAGCATGGCCGGGACCCGACCGTGAACGAGTGGTACTGGGCGCCGAAGCTACGCCGGAACATGGAGCGCGACCGGGCCGCCGACGCCGCGCTGGCCGCGGCGGGCTGGCGGGTGGTCCGGGTCTGGGAACATGAGTCACTGGACGCCGCCATCGGGGCCGTGATCGCTGCCCTCGGCGGCGCCCGGGCGGGCGATGGCCCGGCTCGGGCGGACGATGGCCCGGCTCGGGTGGGCGATGGCCCGGCCCGGGCGGACGGCAGCCCTGGCCCGGCGCGGCCATTCCTGGGTCCGGACAGGGCCGGCGATGGCACACTCTGATCACCGAGACGGCCGCCGGGCCGCGGCCAGCGGGGGAAAACCATGCGTGTCTACCTGCCGGTCACGCTGCCGGCTCTCACCAGCGTGCTGCGCGGCGGCCGAGATCGGCCCGGCGCCGGTGCAGGCCTTCGCGGTCACCCCGGCGCTGCGTGAGTGGTACGCCAGCGGCGACCTGGAGGAGCTCGAGTACGTCGCGATGACGCACGCGGCCCGGGCCTCGCTGCGGCTGCTGCTCGCGGACGCCGGCGCGCCGCGGCGCCGGGTGGTGCTGGCCGCGGACGTGCCCGACCAGCAGGTAGACCAGCGCAGCGGCTTCGAGGAGCCGACCCGGGTACTGCTGTCCGCCCCGGTCCCGCTGGCGCGGGTGGTGTCCGGGCACATCGATGGCGTGCTCGCGGTCCCCGACATCAGCGCCGCCGTGGCCGCGCTGCCCGCTGCGGACAACGGTGATGACGACGCCCAGTTCCTGGTGGACGGCGCGGAAGGGCACGAGCTGCTCTGGTACGCCACCCAGGAACTCGCCCGGCTGGACGGGGAGTAATTCGCCCGGCTGGACAGGCTGTTGCAGGATCGAGGTTGGCGTCTCAGTAAATGAGACAGTCCGGGGCGCCGGGCATCGTGTCTTATTCAAAAGTCGCGTTATTCAAATGATCATGAACGGTTGGCATCGCGCTGACCTGCACCGACCGCTCGGGCAGGTCCTCCGGGCCTGCCCTCGCTAGCCGGTTTTGAATAACGCTCATCAGTAGTTCGAATTTTTGCCCGCGGGGGGGCAAAAATTCGAACTGTTATTCAGATCACGACCAAGGGTGCTCGGGCGCATCCCGCACTCTTAAGCGGACGCGGAGATTCCGCAACGACCCGTGGACGGGGAGTAATTCGCCCGGCTGGACGGGGAGTATAAGGAGTAACCAGCACCCTGCGCCCGTGCGGCCAGCCCGTGCGGCCAGCCCGTGTGGCGAGCCCGTGCGACGATGGGAAACGCCGCCATTGATGTGGTGAGCACGGGTGTGAGCGCAGGGAGGTCTGCCATGGATGCGGTCAGTAACGTCCCCGCCCCGGTGAACGAGCCGGTCCGGCAGTACCCGCCGGGCAGTGCGGACCGCGCCGCGGTGGAAGCCAAGGTCAAGGAACTCGCGGCCGAGCCCGCCGAGCTGAGCATGACCATCGGCGGCCAGCAGCGGATGGGCGGCGGGGACCGGATCGCGGTGGTCGAGCCGCACAACCATCGCCACGTGCTCGGCCACCTCGGCGACGCGACCGGCGAGGATGTGGCCGCCGCGATCGATGCGGCCCGGGCCGCGGCTCCCGGCTGGCAGGCGCTGTCCTTCGACGATCGCGCCGCGGTGTTCCTGAAGGCCGCGGACTTGCTGGCCGGCCCCTGGCGGTCCACCGTGAACGCGTCCACCATGCTCGGCCAGTCCAAGTCCGTCTACCAGGCCGAGATCGACGCGGCCTGCGAGCTGATCGACTTCTGGCGGTACAACGTGCACTTCGCCCGGCGGCTGCTGGCGGAGCAGCCGTCGTCGGCCAGCGGCGAGTGGGACCGGATGGAATACCGCCCGCTGGAGGGCTTCGTCCTGGCCATCACCCCGTTCAATTTCACCTCGATCGCGGGCAACCTGCCGACCGCGCCCGCGCTGATGGGCAACGTGGCGATCTGGAAGCCGTCGCCCACCCAGCAACTGTCCGCGCACTACACGATGCGCCTGCTCGAGGCGGCCGGGCTGCCGCCGGGCGTGATCAATCTGGTCACCGGCAACGGCCAGGCCGTGTCGCGGGTGGCGCTGGGGCATCGGGACCTGGCCGGTATCCACTTCACCGGGTCCACCGCCACGTTCCAGCACCTGTGGCGGACGGTCGGTGAGAGCATCGCCAGCTACCGCGGCTACCCGCGGGTGGTGGGGGAGACCGGTGGCAAGGACTTCGTCATCGCGCACCCCTCCGCCGACCCCGAGGTGCTGTCGGTCGCGCTGATCCGGGGCGCGTTCGAGTACCAGGGGCAGAAATGCTCCGCCGCGTCCCGTGCCTATATCCCACGCTCGGTCTGGGACCGGATGCGGGACGATTTCCTGGCCCAGGTGGAGTCGCTGACCGTGGGCGATGTCACGGCCGACCTGTCCCTGTTCATGGGCGCGGTGATCGACGCCCGGGCGTTCGAGCGGCTGTCGGACGCGCTCGCCCGGGCCCGGACCCGCCCCTCGATCCGGGTGCTGGCCGGCGGGGACGCCGACGCCACGCATGGCTACTTCGTGCAGCCGACCGTGCTGGAGTGCACCGACCTGGAGGACGAGGTGTTCCGCACCGAGTACTTCGGTCCGGTCCTGGCCGTGCACGTGTTCGACGACGCGCGCTACGACGAGGTCGTCGCCCAGGCCGCGGAGGCCGCCCCGTACGCGCTGACCGGCTCGATCATCGCCCAGGACCGGACCGCCATCGCGGCCGCCACCGAGGCGCTGCGGTTCTCGGCCGGCAATTTTTACATCAACGACAAGCCCACCGGTGCCGTGGTCGGCCGTCAGCCGTTCGGCGGGGCCCGGGCCAGTGGCACCAACGACAAGGCGGGCTCGATCCTCAACCTGACCCGGTGGGCGAATCCGAGGGCGATCAAGGAGGCGTTCAACCCGCCGGTGGACTGGCGCTATCCACACATGGGCTGACCGGAACGGGCCTGGCGGCCCGTGCTCGCTGGCCGGTCTTGAGTGACGGTCCGGGACTGGCAGCGGACCGGAAGTTCCCGGGCATAGGGTGGTGCCGCCCGCAAGGGGAGGACATCTGCCGTTGTCGGGGCAGCGCTGAACGTGTCCCCGGGCGGCCGAGATCCTGGAGGTTCTCATTCACCGCCTGGTGCTGTGGAACATTGACCTGACCCTGATGGACGTCGGGCGGGTCACCCGAGACGCCTACGTCGAAGCGTTCCGCCGGGTCACCGGGTGGCCGATGATCCAGCTGCCGCAGCTGCCAGGCCGGATGGAATCGGAGATCTTCTTCGACGCGCTGGCGATCAACGCCGGGCCCGGCGGCCGGCCGGTTCCAGCCGGGTCGGCCAGTGAGGAGCTGCTGGCCCGGTTCACCCATGAGCTGGCCGCCGAGTTCGTCCGCCGCCGTCAGCAACTGCGTGAGCAGGGGCGGCTGCTGCCCGGGGCGGCCGAGGCCGTGACCGAGGTGGCCGCCCTGCCCGGGGTGGTGCAGTCGCTGCTGACCGGCACGATCATGCCGAATGCCATCGAGAAGCTGCGGGCCTTCGGCCTCACCGGGAACTTCGACACCGAGATCGGCGGCTATGGGTCGCAGGCGTATCCGAAGGGCGCGCAGCTGCTGATGATCCGGGAGCGGGCGGCGGACAAGTACGGTGTCCGGTTCGACGAGCGGTCCACCGTATACATCGCCGACTCCACCCGCGACGTGGAAGCGGCCCGGATGGGCGGGGCCCGCTGCCTGGCGGTGGCCAGCGGCCGGTCCACCGTCAGTGAGCTGCGCACGGCAGGCGCCGACGTGGTCTTGGCGGAGCTGACCGACACCGTCGCGGTGCTGCGCGCGGTGGACCGGCTGACCCTGGCCGCCGCGGGCTGACCTGATTCCCGGCACCATTCCCGGCGTCGTCGTGGCCAGCACCGTCGTTCCCAGCACTGTCGGGGACGGACCCGGCCGGTAGGGTGGCGCCGTGGCCGAGCAGGAAGCCGGCGGACAGCCAGCGGGACCGCCCTGGGTCCCGCTGACGACCATCGCCCGCGAGTGGACCCGGCTCGGCTGCATCGGCTTCGGTGGCCCGCCCGCGCACATCGCGCTGCTCCGCAAGCTCTGCGTGACTGACCGGGGCTGGCTGCCGGAGCGGGAATTCGAGGACGGGGTGGCCGCGGTCAACCTGCTGCCCGGCCCTGCCTCCACCCAGCTGACCATCTACTGTGCCTGGCGGCTGCGCGGCGCCGTGGGCGCGCTGGTCGGCGGATTTTGCTTCATCGTGCCCGGCCTCATCATCATCCTGGGGTTGTCCGCGGTGTTCCTGGCCGCACGTCCGCCCGGCTGGATCGACGGGGCCGCCGCGGGCGCGGGCGCGGCGGTGCCCGCCGTGGCGGTAGCCGCCGCCGCCGGGCTTGCGCCGGCCAGCTGGCGGCGGGCTGGCCCGGCCCGCGCCGCGCGCGTGCGCTGGATCGGTTACCTGGTGGCGGGCGGGCTGGCCGCTGCGACCATCGGCCCGTGGCTCGCGCTCGTGCTGGCCGGCTGCGGGCTCACCGAACTCGTGGTCCAGATGCGGCCCTGGACGGCCTGGGCCGGCCCGGGGGATCCGCGGCACTATTGTTCGGGCCGGCGTTGTCCGCGCCAGCGGCCAGCGGGATGCTCCGGCCCACCACGTTCCGGGTGGCCGTGGTTCGTGCCGCCGCGGCCCTTCCCGCCCTGGCCCGGGCGGCCATGGCCCGGCTCGGCACGCCCAACGTGGCCGTCCTGGTCGCTCCGGGCGGGCTGGCCGCGGTGGCCTGGGTGGCGATAAAGGTCGGGCTGCTGTCCTACGGCGGCGGCTTCGTGATCATCCCGCTGATCCAGCACGACGCGGTGTACACCTACCACTGGATGACCGCCGCCCAGTTCCTCAGCGCGGTAGCGCTCGGCCAGGTGACCCCGGGCCCGGTGGTGCAGACCGTCGCGGTGGTCGGGTACGCCGCCGCCGGAGTGGGCGGCGGGCTGCTCGCCTCCCTGGTCGCGTTCGCCCCGTCGTTCGTGTTCGTGCTGGTCGGCGGCCGGTATTTCGACCGGCTCCGGGGCAGCGCGGGGGTGCAGGCCTTCCTGACCGGCGCCGGGCCCGCTGCGATCGGCGCCATCGCAGGCGCTGCCATCCCGCTGGGCCTGGCCCTGGCTCACCTGTGGCAGATCGGCGTGCTGGTGGCCGCGGCCGCGTGGCTGCTCGGCGCGCGGCGCGGCGTGGTCCCCGCGATCGCGGGCGCGGCGGCCCTGGGCATCGTGGCGTTCCTCGCCGGGGCTCCAGTGAGCGGATGAGCCGTCCCGGCGGCGTTGCGGCCCGGGCCGGAACACCGGATGCTGGGACGCATGCCTTACGACAATGGCGCAGGTGCAGGCAGCGAGCGGGGCCGGGACAACGCAGGGCTGCCCGGGCCTGACTACGGCGAGGTGCTGTGGGAACCCAGCCCGGCGGTCATCGACCGGGCGCGGATCACCGCATACCAACGCTGGCTCGCCGCCGAGCGCGGGGTGAGCACGACCGGATACCAAGAGCTCTGGGACTGGTCGGTCCGTGAGCCCGGGCCGTTCTGGGATTCCGTCTGGGACTACTTCGGAGTGCTCGGTGAGCGCGGCACCGGCCCGGCGGTGACCGGGCAGCTGCCGGACGCCAGCTGGTTCCCCGGGGCCACGCTCAACTACGCGCGCAACGCGCTGCGGACCGCCCGCACTGACCCCGGCCGGACCGCGGTCATCGCCCGCGCAGAAGACGGCACCGAGCGCAGGCTGAGCTACGGCGAGCTCGCCACCGAGGTGGCCCGGGTCCGCGAGGCCCTGCGCAGCCGGGGCGTGGGCCAGGGCGACCGGGTCGCGGCCTTCCTGCCGAACATCCCGGAGGCTCTCGTAGGCCTGCTCGCCACGGCCAGCCTCGGCGCGATCTGGTCCTCCTGCTCACCGGACTTCGGCGCGGGCAGCGTAATCGACCGGTTCGCGCAGATCGCCCCGAAAGTCCTGTTCGCCGTGGCTGGCTACAGCTACGGCGGCAAGACGTTCCCGCGGGCGGAGGCGGTGGCCGAGATCGTGGGTGGCCTGCCCAGCCTGGACGCGTTGGTGCTGGTGGGTGACCACCCGGATGGTTCAGCGGTGCCGCAGGCGGTCCGGCGGGCGGGCCTGGACGTGGTGCGCTGGGATCAGCTCAGCGGAGACGGTGCGGACGGTCCGGAGTTCGCCGAGGTGCCGTTCGGCCACCCGCTCTGGGTGCTGTACTCCTCTGGCACCACCGGCCTGCCCAAGGCGATCGTGCACAGCCACGGCGGCATCGTGCTGGAGCACCTCAAGGCGCTGGGGCTGCACCAGGACCTCGGGCCGGGAGACGTGTTCTTCTGGTACACCACCACCGGCTGGATGATGTGGAACTACCTGGCCGGCGGCCTGCTGGTGGGGACGACACTGCTGCTGTACGACGGGAGCGCCACCTACCCCGGCACGGACGCCCTGTGGCAGCTGGCCGCGCAGGTCCGGGTCAGCTACTTTGGCACCGGCGCGCCCTACCTGCTGACCTGCGCCAAGGCTGGCCTGTCCCCCGCCGCGGAACTGGACCTGTCCGCGCTGCGCGGCGTCGGCTCCACCGGCTCCCCGCTGACCCCCGAGGGCTTCCAGTGGGTCTACCGCGAGGTCGGCCGCGACCTGCAGCTGGGCTCGTTCTCCGGCGGTACCGACGTGTGCACCGGCTTCGTCGGCCCGAACCTGCTGCTGCCGGTGCGGGCCGGGCTCATCGCGGGCCGCTGCCTGGGCGCCTGGGTCGAGGCCTACGACGCGGCGGGCCACCCGGTCACCGGGGAGGTCGGCGAGCTGGTCATCACCGGGCCGATGCCGTCCATGCCGGCCGGCTTCTGGAACGACCCCGGCGGGGAGCGGTACCGGGCCAGCTACTTCGCCGACTACCCCGGGGTGTGGCGGCACGGCGACTGGATCACCATGCTGGCGGACGGCAGCTGCATCATCTTCGGCCGGTCGGACGCCACCTTGAACCGGGGCGGCGTGCGGATGGGCACCAGCGAGTTCTACCGGGTGGTGGAGCGGTTGCCGGAGATCACCGACAGCCTGGTGGTGGATACCGGCCAGCTGGGCACCGACGGGCGGCTGGTGTTGTACGTCGTGCTCGCCGAAGGCCAGCAGCTCGACGATGAGCTGGCCGGACGGATCCGGGCCACGCTCCGCGTGAACTTGTCACCGCGGCATGTGCCCAACGAGATTCACCAGGTACCCGGCATCCCCCGCACCCTGTCCGGTAAGAAGCTGGAGGTGCCAGTCCGAAAGATCCTCCTCGGCACACCTGTGGCAGAGGCGGCGGATCCGGACGCGCTGGCCAATCCGGAGGTACTTGGCCTGTTTGCCCGGCACGGGCCAGCCAGCACAGGGTCGGGGCCGGGCGGGGAGCAGCCATCAACGGCGATCGAGGGAACAGCGTGACGCAGGCGCCGGTAGCGCCCGCGCTGCTCATCGCGCAGGTGGACATCCTGAGACGATGGCGCCGCAGGACTTCAACGAGTTCGGCTCGTGCTCGGCCCGGGCAGCGGATTCCAGTCGGTGCAGTATCGTGAGCGGGAATACCTGCCCGGGTCAAGGACCAGTGGTTCTTTATCCGGCAGCGCTCCCTCACCGAAGCGGAACGCGGGCGGCTCATGCACCGGCTCACCCAGCCGAACGTCTGGGACGGCTACCTGAGCTTGCTGCGCACCCGCGGGATGGCAGTGGACTCCCCGCTGCGCTACTACCCACTGCTGTGGGAGCTGCGCGACTTCTTGTGACGACGGAGAGTTAGAGATGATGCCGGACAGTGCAGCCAGTGCCGATGACGCCAGTGGCAGCGCCGCCAGGGCAGCGGAAGGTACAGCTGCGACTGGCACGGCGGTGCATGATCCGGCGGAGCTTAATCCCGCGGTGCTTGATCCGGCCGACGTTAAGGACTCCCTGCTCGCGGCCGCGGCCAGCCACGGCGCCGCGGCCGCGGCGGACACTCGGGTCGGGGACCTGCTGGCCTACTTCCGGGCCTACTACCGGCATGTCCCGGCGGAGGACCTAGCCGCGGCCGGGCCCGGGCCGGTGGCCGGGGTGGGCCTGGCCCAGGCCCGGTTCGCCGCGCACCGGCCGCAGGGCCGGGCCCTGGTCCGGGTCCGCCCGGCGGGCACCGGCGAGGCGTTCGACCCGGGCCGCTGCGTGGTCGACATCGTCACCGACGATATGCCGTTCCTGATCGACTCGGTGACCACCGAACTGTCCCGGCACGGCCTGGACAGCTATCACATCATCCACCCCCAGCTACTGGTCCGCCGGGACGTGGCGGGCGCGCTGCGCGAGGTGGCCGGCCCGCTGGAGAGCCCCAGGACCGGGCCGGATGAGATCGCCGAGTCCTGGACGCACATCGAGATCAGCGGCCAGGCCGGCGCCGGGGTGGCCGCGTCCCTGGAGACAGACCTGCACCGGGTGCTGCACGACGTCCGGGTCGCGGTGGAGGACTACCCGAAGATGCAGGCGGTGGCGGTCCAGCTGGCCGACCGGCTGGCCGCCGAGGGGCCCGGGTCGCCGGCCGAGACCGTGGCCCTGCTGCGCTGGCTGGCCGACCACCACTTCACGTTCCTCGGCTACCGCGAATACAACCTGGTGGACGGGCCGGACGGGATGGCCCTGCTGGCGCTGCCGGGTACCGGGCTCGGCATCCTGCGCGATGACCGGCACGGCTCCGACTCGTTCGCCGCGCTGCCGCCCGAGGTCCGGGCCCGGGCCCGGGACCCGCAACGGCTCGTGCTGACCAAGGCCAACTCGCGGTCCACCGTGCACCGGCCGTCCTACCTCGACTACGTCGCGATCAAGCGGGTGGACGAGTCGGGCCAGGTGGTCGGGGAGTTCCGGTTCCTGGGTCTGTACACGAGTTCCGCCTACCACGAGAGCATCACCCGGGTGCCGGTGCTGCGGCGTAAGCTGGCCAATGTGCTGGAGGCGGCCGGGCTTACCGCCGACAGCCACGACGGCCAGGACATCATCGAGATCCTGGAGGATTACCCGCGCGAGGAGCTGTTCCAGATCTCGGCGGAGGAGCTCATCCCCATCACGCTCGGCGTGCTGGCGCTGCGCGAGCGGCGGCAGACCCGGCTGTTCCTGCGCCGGGACATCTACGGGCGGTACATGTCCTGCCTGGTGTACCTGCCCCGGGACCGCTACACGACCGCGGTGCGGCTACGCGCCCAGGAGATCCTGCGCCAGGCCTTCCACGGGATAGCGGTGGAATACAGCGCGACCGTGGGCGACTCGGCCCTGGCCCGGCTGCACGTCGTGGTGCGCGCTGAGCCGGGCCAGCGGCTGCGTGATGTAGACCCCACGCAGCTCGAGGCGAAGCTGGCCGCGGCGGTGCGCTCGTGGGATGAGGACCTGGCCGCCGAGGCCCGCCGCGCGCTGGGCGAGGAGCAGGCCCGGGCCGTGCTGGCCATCTGCCCGGAGGCCATCCCCGAGACCTACAAGGCCGACGTGCCCGCGGCGTACGCGGTCAGCGACCTGACCCGGGTGCTCGGCCTGCTGCGGGCCGGCCAGGACGTGGCCTTCGACCTGTGGGAAGCCGAGGGGTTCTCCGGCGGGGTGCCCGCGGGCGGGGCCGGGCCGGACCACCGGCCCCGGGTCTGGCGGCTGACGATCTACCGCGCCGGTGCCCCGATCACCCTCACCGAGGTGCTGCCCCGGCTGCAGCACATGGGCGTGGAAGTGGTGGACGAGCACCCGTACGAGTTCGCCGGGCCCGGGGTGGCCCAGCCATTCTGGATCTACGACTTCGGGCTGCGCCACAGCAGCGCCCCGGCGAGCAGCGCGCCGCACGGGCCGCTGCATCCCGGGCCGGTCAAGGCGCTGTTCGAGGACGCCCTCGGCGCGCTGTGGCGGGGCGACATCGAGGACGACGGGTTCAACGCCCTGGTCCTCGACGCGCATCTGAGCTGGCGCCAGGTCATGGTGCTGCGCGGCTACGCCAAATACCTGCGGCAGGCGGGCACCAGGTTCAGCCAGCACTACATCGAGCGGGTCCTGCGCTCCAACACCACCGTGACCCGGCTCCTGGTCCGGCTGTTCGAGTCCCGGTTCGACCCGGTCCGGCTGGCGGGGCAGGCCGAGCGCAGCGAGGCCATCACCGAGGAGATCCGGGGCGAGCTGGACGACGTGGCCGTGCTCGACCACGACCGGGTGCTACGCGGCTACCTCGGCCTGATCCTGGCCAGCCTGCGCACGAACTACTTCGCGGCCGCCAGCGGGCACGAGCCCGCGGCCAGCCCCGCCGGGCCACCGTACCTGGTGGTCAAGCTCGACGCGGCCGCCGTGCCCGACCTGCCTGCTCCCCGGCCGCAGTATGAGCTGTTCGTCTACTCACCGCGGCTGGAAGCGGTGCACCTGCGGTTCGCCGCGGTGGCCCGGGGCGGGCTGCGCTGGTCGGACCGCACCGAGGACTTCCGGACCGAGATCCTCGGCCTGGCCAAGGCCCAGGAGGTCAAGAACTCCGTCATCGTGCCGTCCGGGGCCAAGGGCGGCTTCGTCTGCAAGCGGCTGCCCGACCCGGCCGACCGGGAGGCGCACCAGGCCGAGGTACTGGCCTGCTACCGCACCTTCATCAGCGGCATGCTCGAGGTGACCGACAACCTGCACGACGGCCGGGTGGTGCCGCCGCCCGGGGTGGTCCGGTACGACGGCGATGATCCCTACCTGGTGGTGGCCGCGGACAAGGGCACCGCGACGTTCTCGGACACGGCCAACGAGATCGCGCAGAGCTATGGGTTCTGGCTGGGGGACGCGTTCGCCTCCGGCGGTTCCGAGGGCTACGACCACAAGAAGATGGCGATCACCGCCCGGGGTGCGTGGGAGTCGGTCAAGTTCCACTTCGCCACGCTGGGGATGGACACCGACCGATGCGACTTCACCGTGGCCGGGATCGGGGACATGTCCGGGGACGTATTCGGCAACGGCATGCTGCTGTCCCGGCACATCAAGCTGGTGGCCGCGTTCGACCACCGGCATGTGTTCCTCGACCCCGATCCGGACCCGGCGGTCAGCTTCGCCGAGCGGCAGCGGCTGTTCGGCCTGCCCCGCTCGTCGTGGGCCGACTACGACCCGGCGCTCATCTCGGCGGGCGGCGGGGTGTGGCCGCGATCCGCCAAGTCCGTGCCGGTGTCGCCGCAGGCGAGCGCGGTACTGGGGCTGGACGCTGGGGTGCATGCGCTGCCGGTGGACCAGCTGATCTCCGCGGTGCTGGCCGCGCCGGTGGACCTGCTGTGGAACGGCGGGGTCGGCACGTATGTGAAGGCCACTACCCAGTCGCACGGGGACGCGGGGGACCGGGCCAACGACGCGGTCCGCATCGATGCCACCCCGGTGCGCGCCAAGGTGATCGCCGAGGGCGGCAACCTGGGCGTGACCCAGGCGGCCCGGATCGAGTACGCCCTGGCCGGTGGGCTGATCAACACCGACTTCATCGATAACTCGGCGGGCGTGGACACCTCCGACCACGAGGTGAACATCAAGATCCTGCTGGCCGGCCGGGTCAGCCGCGGCGAGCTGACGCCCGCCGACCGGAACCGGTTGCTGCAGGAGATGACCGACGAGGTCGCCGCGCTGGTGCTGCGGGACAACTACCACCAGAACCGGGCGCTGGCCTCCTCCCGGGCGCAGGCCCCGGAGATGCTGCACGTGCACAGCCGGCTGATGCGGAAGATGGTCCGGGACGGGCGGCTGCGCCGCAAGCTGGACGTACTGCCCGGGGACAAGGAGATCGCCGAGCGCAGGTCCGCGGGCCTGGGCCTGACCGTGCCCGAGTTCGCGGTGCTGCTCGCGCACGTGAAGATCGCCGCTGAGCAGGAGATGCTGGCCTCTGCGCTGCCCGACGACCCCTACCTGGCGTCGGTGCTCGCCAGGTATTTCCCGGCGCCGTTGCGGGAGGAGTTCGCCAGCCAGATGCCCGCGCACCCGCTGCGCCGGGAGATCATCACCACCGCCGTGGTCAACGACATGGTGGACCGGTCCGGGACCACCTTCCTGTTCCGGATGAACGAGGAGACTGGAGCGTCCATCCCGGACATCACCTGCGCCTTCCTGGTGGTCAGGGACGTGTTCGGGATGCCCGGCTTCTGGGCCCAGGTGGAGGCGCTGGGCGGCCAGGTCGAGGTGCCCACCCAGCTGGCCCTGCTGCTGGAAGGGCACAAGCTCGCGGAGCGGGCCACCCGCTGGCTGCTGCACAACCGGCGGCCGCCGTTCGACATCCAGCAGACGATCGACTTCTTCGCCGGCGGGGTGCGCACGGTCAGCGCGGGCCTGCCCAAGCTGCTGGTCGGCCGGGACCGGTCCACCTACACTGACCGGCTGGAGTCGTTCGCGGCCCGCGGTGTGCCCGGTGAGCTGGCCGAGCAGGTGGCCGCCATGGTGCCGGCCTACTCAGCCTTTGACATGGTGGAAATCGCCACCGCCACCGGCCGCAGCGTCGAGGAGACCGCGGAGGTCTACTTCGACCTGGCGGAGCGGCTGCAGATTACCCGGCTGCGGGACCGGGTCACCGCGCTGCCGCGGGACGACCGGTGGAACACCATGGCCCGCGCCGCGCTCCGGGACGACGTGTATGCGGCGCACGCGGCGATCACCCAAGATGTGCTCCAGGTGACTGGGCCGGGCAGTCCCGAGGAGCGGCTCGCGGTCTGGGTCCAGCGCAACGATCCGGCGGTACAGCGGTGCGCGCAGACCCTGAGCGAGCTGTGGGAGAGCGACCGATTCACCGTGGCCATGCTGTCGGTGGCGGTCCGGGCCATCCGGACGCTGGTCGCCGCGAGCGCACTTCCGGGGCATCCGTGAGCTGGGACGGTAGATCGTCCTTTCGGATGTCCGCGCTCGCGTAGGCTTTCCGGCATGGCAGGCACCGATCCAGCGACCGAAATCTCCGAGTTGTCCGCAACCCTCGCCAGCGTTGAGGCTGTGCTCGACCCCGAGGCTATGCGGCAGGAGGCGGACCGGCTCCGGGAGCGGGCGGCGGACCCAGGGCTGTGGGAGGACCAGGAGCAGGCCCAGGCGGTCACCCGGCGGCTGTCCTACCTCGAAGGCGAGCTGAGCCGGCTGGACGGGCTGCGCCGCCGCCTGGACGACACCCGGGTGATGTTCGAGCTGGCGGACAGCGAGCAGGACGAGCCGACCCGGGAGGAGGCGACCCGCGATCTGGCCACCTTGCGCCGGGAGATCGACCACCTGGAGATCCGGACCCTGCTGGCCGGCGAGTACGACGCCCGGGAAGCGCTGATCACGATCAACGCACAGGCGGGCGGGGCCGACGCGGCCGACTGGGCGGAAGGGCTGCGGCGCATCTACCTGCGCTGGGCCGAGCGGCACGGGTACCTCACCGAGATCTACGACACCTCGTACGCGGAAGAGGCGGGGATCAAGTCCACCACGTTCGTGGTCAAGGCGCCGTACGCGTATGGCACGCTGCGCGGCGAGCACGGCACGCACCGGATGGTGCGTATCTCAAAGTACGACAACCAGGGTCGCAGGCAGACCTCATTCGCCGGGGTGGACGTGATCCCCGTGGTCGAGCAGGCCGATCACATCGACATCCCGGACGACGACATCCGGGTGGACGTGTACCGGTCGAGCGGGCCGGGTGGCCAGGGCGTCAACACCACCGACTCCGCGGTGCGGCTCACCCACCTGCCCACTGGGATCGTGGTGTCCTGCCAGAACGAGCGCAGCCAGATCCAGAACAAGGCCAGCGCGATGGCGGTGCTCCAGGCCCGGCTGCTGGAGCGGAAGCGGGCGGAGCAGGCCGCCAAAATGGCCGAGCTGCGCGGCGACTCCTCCGGCAGCTGGGGCACCCAGATCCGGAACTACGTGCTGCACCCCTACCAGAACGTCAAGGACCTGCGCACCGGCCTGGAGACGGGCAACACCGCGGCCGTCCTGGACGGTGAGATCGACGACTTCATCGAGGCCGAGATCCGCTGGCTGCGGAAGAATCCCGGGGTGGCCTAGCTTTAAGAGTGGCTTAGCTTTCCGGGGTGGGCGGCCCGTGCTGGTGGGCCGCTCAGTGGGCCAGTTGCAGGGTCACCCCCGCCAGCAGCAGGAGCAGCAGGATCGCTGCGATCAGCGGCACGTTCAGGCCGGACGAGTGATGATGCGTCTGGGCCCGTGCGGCCTGGCAGGCCGGGCAGCGGGCCTCTACCACTGGCCCCGCGCATCTCGCGCAGATCAGATGTTCACAACTCATCTCGGTCCTCTCCGGCTGGCGCCTGCCGGCGTAACTTCGGCGGTGTTGGACTTTCCCAGCCAGTTTCCCCCCTAGACTGTCCGCTAGCCAAACCGGGCCCAGTGGTGCCGGGAGGGCTACACGGCGGCTGGTTCCCCTCCGGCCAGCGCGATCCGCATTCCGTCGAGCGTTGTGATGGGCCTGTGATCCACTTCGATAACGTCACTAAGGCGTACCCGAATCAGAACCGACCGGCTCTGGAGAACGTCACGATTGACGTCGAGAAGGGTGAGTTCGTCTTCCTGGTCGGGCCCTCCGGCTCGGGCAAGTCAACGTTCCTGCGGCTGATTCTCAAGGAGGAGAAGCCGACCGACGGCCGGATTCATGTTGCCGGCAAGGACCTCGCCCGGCTCACCAACTGGAAGGTGCCCTACCTCCGGCGCCGGATCGGCTGTGTGTTCCAGGATTTCCGGCTGCTGCCGAACAAGAACGTCTACCAGAACGTCGCCTTCGCCTTGCAGGTCATCGGCAAGCCGCGGCGCTTCATCCGTAAAGTCGTGCCCGAAGTGGTGGATTTGGTCGGGCTGGAAGGCAAGCACGACCGGATGCCCGACGAGCTCTCCGGTGGCGAGCAGCAGCGCGTCGCCATGGCCCGGGCGTTCGTGAACCGGCCCATGATCCTGCTGGCGGACGAGCCGACCGGGAACATCGACCCCGCCACCTCCATCGGGATCATGAAGGTGCTCGACCGTATCAACCGGACGGGGACCACGGTCGTGATGGCCACGCATGACGCGGCGATCGTGGACTCGATGCGCAAACGCGTGATCGAGCTGGAGTACGGGAAAGTAGTGCGCGACCAGTCTCGCGGGGTGTACGGGCAGGCGTACTGACCAGGCCAGCGAGCCTGCTGAGCCCGCTGGCGGGGCCTGGGCGGTACCGGATACCGATGATTACCGAGGGATCAGCGATCAATGCGTGCACAGTTCGTCTTCCAAGAGGTCTGGACAGGCCTGCGGCGTAACCTCACCATGACGGTGGCGCTCGTCGTCGTGGTCGCGATCAGCCTCTCCCTGCTCGGCACTGGGTTCCTGTTCGTGAAGCAGGTGGACAACACCCGGACCTACTGGCAGGGCCGGGTCCAGCTGTCCATCTTCCTGTGCACCTCGACCAGCGTCAGCCCGCAGTGCAAGCAGAACGGCCCCGCCACCGCCACGGAAAAGCAGCAGATCCGCACCGACCTGGAGGCGCTGCGGTCACAGGGCGTGGAGCAGGTCTCCTACGAGTCGCAATCCCAGGCCTTCCAGCGCTTCAAGCAGGATTTCTCCCAGGACAAGTCGTTCTCCAGCCTGGTCACCCAGGGCGAGATCCCGGACTCCTTCCAGGTGAAGCTGCGCAACGCCGATGCTGACTACGGCGTGGTGGCCGGCACCGTGGAAGGCCGGCCAGGGGTGGACAACATCGTGAACGTCGAGTCGATCCTGTCCAACTTCTACAAGCTGCTCGACGGTGCCCGGAATGCGGTCATCATCATCGCCATCATCCTGGTCATCGCGGCCATCCTGCTGGTCGCGAACACCATCCGGCTGTCCGCGTTCAACCGCCGCCGGGAAACCAGCATCATGCGCCTGGTCGGCGCGTCCAACTTCTATGTGCAGCTACCCTTCCTGCTAGAGGGAATCATCGCCGGGATGTTCGGCTGGCTGATCGCGGCCGGGCTGCTGATCGCGGTGAAGACGCTGGGCCTCGATACCCTGCAGCAGTACTTCCCCTACAACGTCCAGCTCAGCCTGGGCGATCTAGTTGAGGTGATCGTGCTCGCCATGGTGATGGGGGTGGCGCTCTGTGGCGTCACGTCCTTCCTCACGCTCAGGCGCTACCTGCGCGCCTGACGCCTGCGGACGCAAAGAAGTGGCAAGCAGGGAGCAGCAGCCGACGATCATCGCCCGCAACCGGCGGGCGCGGCACGACTATCACATCGAGGACACCGTCGAGGCGGGCCTCGTGCTCACCGGCACCGAGGTGAAGTCGCTGCGGGCCGGACGCGCCTCGCTCACCGACGGATTTGCCCAGCTTCAGGATGGTGAGGTCTGGCTGCATGGGGTGCACATCCCCGAGTACGCGCAGGGCACCTGGACCAACCATGAGCCGCGGCGCCCGCGCAAGGTGCTGCTGCACCGCCGGGAGATCGACCGGCTGGCGAGCAGGATCGCCGAACGCGGGCTAACCCTCGTGCCGCTGGCCCTGTACTTTAAGGACGGGAGAGTCAAGGTCGAGCTGGCGCTAGCGCGAGGCAAGCGGACCTATGACAAACGGCAAGATCTGGCAGAGCGGGATGCGGCCAGGGAGGTGGAACGTGCCTTCCGGCGGCGAGGCTGATGGCGCGGGGAGTGATGACCTCCTACCGTAGGCGGGGGGCGCACGCCGCTGCTCGCAGACCGGTAACGCCCTTCGTCACAGCAAAGCGCGTTCCGCGGCCCGCCGTTGGCGGACGCGCACCCGTGCGAGGCGGCTTCGGGGGACTAGTGGGCGGCCTGCTTGTGCGCTCACGCCAGCTCAAGCTTGGTGCTGTCGTGGTAGTGCTAGCGATTCTCGTCGCTGGCGTAGTGGGTGGCATCGCCGGAGGTGAGCCGTCCGCCGAGCCGACCGCGCAGGATTTCCTGCTGGCCTGGACGGATGGCCAGTACCGGATGGCCGCAGCGCTGACCACCGGCGCCCCGTCCGCCACCGTGACCAGCGACCTGCGCACCGCTTACCAGCAGCTGGGGGCGGCGGCCTTCTACCTTACGATGGGCCCGATCAGCCAGGGGCAGGGCACCGCGCAGGCGTACTTCGGGGCTTCCGTCAACCTGGGCCAGGATGGGGCGCCGTGGAACTACCGGGGGCACTTCACGCTGCGCAAGACACCGGCTGGCTGGCGGGTGGTATGGAACCCGTCGGTGATCAACCCGCGGCTGCGCCCGGGCCTGCGGCTGGCCGTGGTGACCCAGGTACCCGCCCGGGCCCCGTTGCTGGATGCGGAGGGCGCCTCCCTGGCGCTGCCGTCACCTGCCTATGTGGCTCAGGTCAACCCGGGCCGCCTGGACAGCCCGCAGGCCACCGCGACGGCGTTTGCCCAGGTCACCGGATTGGACCCGGATCAGGTGCTGAGCGTGATCCAGGCGGCTCCGCAGGACCAGGCGTTCACCCTGGTGACCCTCAACCCGGCGACCTACGCGACCATGCAAGCGGGTCTGCGGCGGGTGCCCGGGGTGACCCTGCACCGGGTCACCAGCACCCTGTTCAACAGCATGGCCAACGATGTCACTGGCTCGGTCGGCACCGAGACATCGCCGGTCCTGCAGCAGGAAGGGATCTCCTACCGGCCCGGGGCCACGGTCGGGCTGTCCGGGCTGCAGGAAGTGTTCCAGCACCGGCTCGCTGGATCCCCGGAGACCGAGATCATCTCGGAGAACCAGGCCGGCCACCAGGTGGCCGTGCTGGCGCGGGTGGATGACAGCCAGGCCGGAACCCCGGTCCGGACCACGATCAACGGGTCCGTGCAGACGGCGGCGACCAGCGCGCTCGCCGGCCAGTCCGCGGCCGCGGCGATCGTCGCGGTGAGCGGCTCGACCGGGCAGATTCTCGCCGTGGCCGACCAGTCGGTCCCCGGCCTGCCCCGGGTGGACCCGCTGGCCGGGCGCTACCAGCCCGGCAATGCGTTCACCATCGTGTCCACCGCGGCGCTGCTGTCCACCCAGCTGCCGCTGGACACCCCGATCCCGTGCACCACCAGCACCATCATCGGCGGCCAGACGTTCGTCAACACCCCCTCGCAAGCAGCACTGGCCCAGCCGCCGTTCAGCACCGACTTCGCCCAGTCCTGCGGCACAGCCTTTGCCGGGCTGTCCCGGCGGCTGAGCGCGTCCGCACTCACCCGCACCGCGTCCAGCTTCGGCCTGGGGGCTGGTTGGAAGCTGCCGCTCACCGCGTTCGCCGGGTCCGTCCACGCGTCCGGCACCGAGGCTGGGCTGGCGGCGGACACCATCGGCCAGCAAGGCGTGCAGGTGAGCCCGCTGGCCATGGCACTGGTCGCGGCGGCCGTCGATTCGGGTACCTGGCGCCCGCCGTCGCTGGTCACCTCGCCAGCTGACCCGGGCCTCACGCCGCGGGTGGTAGCGGCGTCGCAGACCGTGACGGCGCTGCGCCAGCTGATGCGTTCCGCGGTCGAGTCGGGCGCGGCCAATGCCGCCAACCTGGCCGGCCGCCCGGTCTACGGCCAGGTCGGCGTCGCCCCGCTGAGCCCGGGGTCGTCCTGGTGGGCGCACTGGTTCGTCGGCTACCGGGGCGACGTGGCGTTCGCCGCGCTAGTGGTGACCAGGTCGCCAGCCGACTCGGCCGCACCGCTCGGCGCCTCGTTCCTGGCTGGCTTCAGCGGCGGCTGACCGCAGCCTGGGGTTTCTCGTTCACCCGCGGCGCCGGCGGCTTCCGCCGCGCCTGGCGGGGCTGCCCTGTCCCCGCTCCGTGGCAGGGGTCGCGGAATCCCAGTTGGCCGGTTAGCGTTGCATCCAGTAACGTCAGGATCAGCCGCCGCTGGCGGCTGGGACTGGTTGACAACTCAACATGAGTTACCCACAGGGGGTGACAGGCTTCGACTTCAGTGGTTGAGCCAGGGGAAGCGAGCCGAGGACGGCGGACATAACCTCGTTAATACTGTGACCGCACATTTATAAGTGCCAATGTTAAGCGCACTGCCCTCGCCCTCGCGGCCTGACGCGAGTTAAGGGGCTGTCAGCCCGGGAACGCCTCCGGCCCGGTGTCTGGCATCAGCGAGGAGGATCCACCACTCAGCCCGGTCGCGGGACTGAGCGGGACATCTAACAGCGACTGAGCCCGTCGGCGGCCGGCCTGCAGGACCGCCGGGGCTGAGAAAATCGACGCGGGCTGCGCTCGGAGAAGCCCTGGTGATGTACTGAAGGACGCGGGTTCGATTCCCGCCACCTCCACTCCTGTCCAACGGCGAAGGCCGGCCCGGCATGCGGCAGGCCTTCGCCGTTCCTGCCCTCCGGCCGTGCGTCAAGGCCCGGGCCTACACCATGATCTTTCCGCCCGCGATGTCCAGGGTGGCGCCGGTGATCCAGGACGAGGCGGCGGAGGCGAGAAACAGGGCGGCGCTGGCCACGTCCGCGGGCTGGCCGATCCGGCCGAGCGGGAAGCTGGCGCCGAGCGCTTCGCGCTGCTCGGCCGGGACCCAGGCCCGCATCTTGTCGTTCTCGATGGCCGAGGGAGCCAGGCAGTTGACCCGGATGCCATCGCCCGCCACCTCCCGGGCCAGGTGCCGGGTGAACGTGATCACCCCGCCCTTGGCGGCGGCGTAGGCGGCGGAGGACTGGGCGGGCTGGCGTGCGGCCGCCGAGGACATCGTGACGATCACGCCGCGGCGGGCGGAGATCATGTCCGGCAGGAACGTGGACACGGTGAGGAACACCGAGGTGAGCTCGTTGTCGATGACACTGCGCCAGTGATCGGCGGTCTCCTTGGCGGTGGGGATCGGCATGCCGCCGCCGCCCGCGAACGGCATCAGCATGTCGGCGGCCCCGAATTGCTCCCGCACGAGGGCGTGCAGTCGCTGCAGGTCGGCCTCGACAGTGCAGTCCGCCCGCACCCCGAGCGCTGTCCCGCCCTGGCTGGTGATGGAGTCGACGACCACATCGATGGCGGTCTCGTCCCGGCCGACCACCGCTACCGCGGCGCCGTTGACGGCGAGGGCCTGGCAGGTGGCGGCCCCGATGCCGCGGGATCCGCCGGTCACGACGGCGATGTGGCCAGCCAGGTCGGGATAGGTGGCGGGGCCGGTACCGGCCGGCCCGGGCCACGTGGGTGGCGCAGTCACCATCGAGTCCTTCCGGTGGGCATGATCAGCAATTTACTCAGACGGTTTGTACGATTAAATTCTGCCGCGCCTGGTGGGCTGAGCGCAAGGGGTCTGGATACAGATATGGGTACGCGCCAGCTACCGGTGGCTACGGCGGGGCGAACGCGGGCACCGGCTGGTGCCAGCTAGCCCGTAGTTCCCCCGGATGATCTGACACCCCTATTCACCTGGGAAAACGTGGACGCACATGACTACCGTAGGCAGGTAAGCCCGGCCCCTGCAGTTCTAGGACCAGGACAGACATGATGGGCCTTATGAGCCTGGGGGGAACTTCGGGCTAGTGGTGGCAGCGGCGGGGCGGGGGCTGGCAACGACCGGGCCAGTGCTGGCTACGGCGGGGGAATGCTGCTATGGCGAGGGGACGCCTACGGCGGCCGGGCTGATCCCGGCCAGGTGGCACTGCGGCCGGGCGGCCAGCGAGAAGTTGTCGCTGTGGGTGTAAGCGCTCTTGCACAGCGTCCGGGCGGCCGCCCCACACTGGTGGGTCTCCGCCCCGCCGGTGCTGCTCGCCGTGAGTACGGTGACGCAGCCGTTTTGCGACTTGTTGTAGTTGCCCTGGTTGAACACGCCGAACGCCGCGGCGCTGCCCACGACGACCAGGACGATGATGCCGATGGCGGCCAGCGCGCGCTTCCCGCGAGGGGAGAGCGTTTTCCCGAACGACTCGGGGTTGCGGCCTCTCATGCCACCCGAGCATACGGCCGGGCGGTCCGGTACTGCGCTGTCATCCCGCCACTGCCGCCCAACCGGTGTAAGCAGCCAGGATGACCAGCACGAGCGCGGTGATCAGGCGAACCACGGTGACGTTGACGAACCGCAGCAGTCCCTGGCCGCCGACCACGGCGATACCGGCCACTGCGGCCATGGCGAGCAGCGAGCTGAGGCCGACGGACAGCGGCACGTGGTAACGGGCGGCGAGGTTGACGGTGAGCAGCTGGGTCAGGTCGCCCCACTCGGCCAGGAAGATGACCACGAACGCGGTGATGGCCGTGCGCCGCCGCACTGGGGCGCTGGGCTGGCCTGCCGCGGCTGTCTCGCCGTCGTCACCGGCCAGCGCCTCGCGCACGGCAAAGCCGGCTCCAGCCAGGAACGTCAGGGCGACCGCGAACTCCACGCCGCGGTGCGGCAGCAGATGCAGCAGCAGCACGCCCAGCGTGATCGCGATCAGCACGTGCACCGCGAAAGCGGCCACGGCACCGAGCCAGACGGCGAACGGGCGGCCCCGGGTCGCCAGCACGAGCGAGGCGAACATGGTCTTATCGGGCAGTTCGCCGAGGAAGATCACGGGGAACGTCGCGCCGATGACGGCAAAATTCACGCGGGCCCTTATCTGTCCTGTGACAGGGCCGGGGGTATGCCTTCATCCCGGCCCTGGTATCTCACCACGACGGCTGGAACGAAGGTCTCGCCCACCTGCACCGATGCAGGCCCGGCAACCGGGCGCCCACGGGCACCAGCATGTCGATTACCGGTCGGGGGGCTACTCCCCTTCACTGACCACCATAGTGCAGCCTTGTCCCATGACCGAGCCACTTCCCCCCGAACCGCAGGACCCGGAACCATGGGCCGCGGAATTGCGGGCCACAGAGCTACGGGCCACAGAGCTACAGGCCACAGAGCTACAGCCCGGCTGATCCGGCGGCCCGGGCGCCGGGTCAGAACATCCGGGCGAACCGGCGCAGCGAGGAGGCGAGGCCCCATTCCGCAACCGGCCGGACCAGGCGGCCCACCAGGCCGCCGATCGCAGGCGGCAGCGGCAGCTGCAGATCCTCAGACCAGCGGAACTCGCATTCCGGCCCGTCCCCGCGCACCTCGAACACCCCCGCTCCGCGCACCAGGCGGCCGGTGTGCCGGACCACGCAGCGGCGCGGCGGATCCCACTCGGCGATCACCATGGTGTCGGTGAAGCCGACCGGCCCGACCCCGGTCCGGCCGGTCACGGTGGCGCCGACGCCGTGGCCGCCGTGCACCCGGGTGGCCCAGATCCACTCGCGCTGCCGGGGCCAGTCCACGATCGCGTCCCAGACCTGCTGCGCGCCGGCCGGTACCTGCACCTGGGCGGCAACTTCCAGCGGAGTGCTCATCCGCCCAGGTTACTGGCTGGTTACCGGGCGGGATGGACAGGTCGGCAGCGCCGGGCGGGCGCCGCTGGCCTGGACACCCGCAAGGTTCCCGCCTATTCTTGACTGTATGGTCAGTCAGTCCCGTCACCCGTCCGTATCACCTGCCGCAGCGGGCCCGCCGGCCCCGCCTGTCCCGCTTAACCCGGCGGCCGTAGCCGAGGCGCTCCGCCCGTTCGGCAGCAGCCGCATGCTGCCCCCCGCCGCCTACACCAGCCCGGCCGTGTTCCGCTGGGAGCAACAGCACTTCTTCGGCGCCAGCTGGCTGTGCGCCGGGCGCTCCGATCAGCTCCCGGCTCCCGGCGACATGCGGGCCGAGCAGGCCGGGATCGGCAGCGTCCTGCTGGTCCGGGACGACGATGGCGTGGCCCATGCGTTCGCCAACTTCTGCCGGCATCGTGGGCATGAGCTGCTGCCGTGCGGATCGTCCACCCAGCAACGCGTGATCATCTGCCCGTACCACTCCTGGACGTACAGCCTCAACGGAGCCCTGCGGGCGGCGGCTGGCTTCAAGAACAAGCCGGGTTTCGAGGCCAGTGACTGGGGCCTCGTCGAACTCCCTGTGTGCGAGTGGCACGGGCTGGTGTTCGTTGATGGATCGGGTCGGGCGGGGCCCCTCGCGGATTCCCTCGGGGTACTCGATGACCTGGTCGTGCCGTACGAGATGGAGCGGCTCGTGGTCCGCGGCCAGCACGATTACGAGGTCGGGGCGAACTGGAAGATCCTGACCGAGAACTACCACGAGTGCTATCACTGCCCGACGATCCATCCCGAGCTGTGCCGGGTGAGCCCGCCGCGCAGCGGCGAGAACTACGCCGATCCCGGGATCTGGGTGGGCGGCTGGATGGACCTGCGGGACGGGATGGCCACCATGTCGCTGGACGGCACCAGCCGGGGTGTGCCGCTCCGGAAGCTGGACGCGCGCGGCCTGCGCACCGTCCTGTACCTCAACGTGTTCCCGAACATCCTGCTCAGCATGCACCCCGACTACGTGATGACGCACCGGCTCACCCCGCTGGCCGCGGACCGTACCCGGATCGAGTGCACCTGGGCGTTCGCGCCGGAGGTGGCGGACGCGCCTGGGTTCGATCCCGGCTACGCGGTGGATTTCTGGGACATCACGAACCAGCAGGACTGGCACGCGTGTGAGTCGGTGCAGGGCGGGCTGACCTCCCCGCACGCGGTGGCCGGCCCGCTGTCTGCCGAGGAGGACGCGGTATACCAGTTCGTCACCATGGTCGCCCGCGGCTACCAGGGCCAGCCAGTGTGGAATACCGGCAGCCCGCAAGCCTGGACCGCCGTCAGCTGACTCTAGGCGGGCCGCCCGACCGGGCGCGTGTCAGCGCGGTGAGAAAGGCCTCACCGGCGGGCACAACGCACCGCGCTGATGTGGCCCGCGAGTGCTGGGCCCGGGCACCGCCGCTCATGCGGCCGTGTCGCTCTCCCGCCTCCCTCCGGCGCCGCGTGGCCGGACCATGCCGGTCCGCTTGAGCGTGCCGATGATCGGGGCGGTCTCCATCGAGCGCACCCCGGGCACCTCGGTCAGGCGGGTGGTGAGGTACTCGTAGAGATGCCGGGTGTCGCGGAACCCGGCGCTTACGACGACGTTGGTCGGGCCGGTCGTCGCTGCGGCGAACGGAACCTCCGGGTGGGTGGCCAGCATGCGGCCCGCAGCCTCCAAATGCGCGGGGTCGACGGTGAGCCAGAGCATGGCGGAGGCGCTGTTGCCGACGAATGCGTCGTTGATGTCGACGTCGAAGTACAGCAGCCCGGCCGCCGTGAGCTCATCGATCCGGCGCCGCACCGTCGACTCGTGCCAGTGGATGGCCTTGGCGAGTGCGGCGTTCGGCGTCCGGCCGTCGCGGGCAAGCTCGGCAAGGAGCGGGTCGTCGTCGGGACGGAGGGTAGCGTCGCCGCCGGAGTCGGCGCTGGCGGGGCGGAGCCTGGCTAGCTGGTCCGCGGAAAGCGCGCTCGCTATGCCGTGCCACGCCACCGGGCTGAAGGTATGCAGGATCGAGTGGGCGGAGATCTGCACTACCCGGCGGCTGCCCGGTAGCCCGCGCAGGAACAGGGTGTCACGCTGCTCTGGGGTGCGAGCCTGCAACACGCAGACGATCTCGGTGCCACCGGAGAACATCCGGACCCACCGGGTATCCGGCCGCTGGGCGAGGGAGTCCGCCATCCGCTCCGCGCTGCCTGGCGTCGTCTGCAGCCGGACCAGCCAGTTGACCCAGCCGGCCCGTGATCCGTGCACGACCCCATGGACGCGCAGCCCGGCGAACTCGCTGAGCTTGCGGTAGCGCCGCGCCACGGTCTGATCGGAGACCCCCACCACGTCGGCGAGCACGCGGAAGGGCGCCCGGGGGGCGGCGGCCAGCGCGTGCACGAGTTGCCGGTCAACCTCATCCACGTGACTGATTTCCATGGGGAAAAGCCTACTGGTGTCGAGATCCGGCACGTTAGGGGCCGAGTGCGGTTCATCCGAAGCACTGCAGAGCAATCTGATGGGGGAGCAAACGGAGGAGAAACATGGATAGGAAATGGTGGACGCTGCTGGCGGTCGGCGCGGGGACCTTCATGCTGCTGCTTGACGTCACGATCGTCGTCGTCGCGCAGCCAGCGATCCAGAGCGGGCTGCACGCGGGGTTCAGTGATGTGCAGTGGACGATCGACGCCTACGCACTCACCCTTGCCTCGCTGCTGCTCACGTCGGGCGTGCTCGCCGACCGCTACGGCCGGAAACGGCTGTTCCAGATCGGGCTGATCATCTTCACACTCGGCTCGCTGAGTGTGCGGCCTGGCCCGCGACCCGCTGATGCTCATCCTGTCGCGGAGCGGGCAGGGGATCGGCGGGGCGATCATGTTCGCCACGTCACTGGCCCTGCTCGGGCACAGCTTCCGCGGCAAGGACCGGGGCGTCGCCTTTGGCGTGTGGGGGGCGGTAACCGGCATCGCTACCGCTCTGGGCCCGGTGCTCGGCGGCGTGATCACCACCGACTGGAGCTGGCGGGGCATCTTCCTCATCAACGTTCCCGTTGGCGTCGCCGCGATCGCGGTGACCGCGTGGCGGGTCGGCGAGTCCCGCTCGGCGCACCCCGCGCCACCCGACTGGGCCGGGTTCGTGCTGCTGACCGCCGGGCTGGTCGGCCTGGTCTACGGGCTGATCAGGGCGGGTGAGCGCAGCTGGTCCGACACGGGCGTCATCGTCTGCCTGACGGTCGCGGCCGCTGCCCTCGCGGGCTTCGTCGTCGCCGAACGGCTGGTCGCGCACCCGTTGTTCGATCTGTCGCTGCTGCGCACCCCGACGTTCGCCGGCGGCTCGATCGCCGCGTTCGCGATGAACGGCTCGCTGTATGCGTTGCTCCTCTACCTGGTCCTCTACCTGCAGGACATCCTCGGCTACTCAGCGCGGGACGCGGGTCTGCGGCTGGCCATCATCAGCCTCGCCCAGCTTGTCACCGCGACGATCGCCGGACGCCTCAGCGAGCACATGCCGGTTCGCTGGCTGATTGGGCCCGGGCTGCTGCTCGTCGGCGTCGGGCTGATCCTGATGACGGGTCTGACCGGCGACAGTTCGTGGACGCACCTCATCCCTGGCTTCGTCATCGCCGGCTTCGGTGGCGGGATGGTGAACCCGCCGCTGGCCTCGACCGCGATCGGCGTCGTGGCCCCGCACCAGGCCGGCATGGCGTCGGGCGTGAACGCGACGTTCCGGCAGATCGGCATCGCCACCGGCATCGCCGCCCTGGGCTCGATCTTCACCGCGGCGATGCAGCGTCATCTCGCCAGTGTGTTCCCGCCGTCGCTGGCCGGCCTCCACCGCGCGCATCGTCGCGCTCACCCGGCAGGGCCAGACCGGCCGGCTGCTCGCCAGCCTGCCGCCCGCGGCCCGGGGCCAGGCCGAGGCGGCCATCCGCTCCAGTTTCGCGGCGGGCATCAACGACCTGGCGCTCGTCACGGGCGCGCTCGCCCTGGTCGGAGCGGTATGCGCGATGGCGCTCATCCGCAGCAAGGACTTCGTCCGCGCCGGGCGGGAAGCGACACCTTCCGGGCCCGCCGAAATGCCAGTGGGGGACATGGCGCGCTGAGCGCGGACGGGGTCAGATGGGGGCCGGGTGGGGTGGCGGACAGGTCAGGCGAGGATGGGTGGAGCTAGGCGAGGGCAGGTCGCGTCAGGCGAGGGTGGGTGGAGTTAGGCGGGGGCGGGTCGGGTCAGGCGAGGGCGGCGGGGCCGCGCTTGGTCATCTGGCCGGCGATGATCGCGCGCTGCACCTCGCTGGTGCCCTCCCAGATCCGCTCCACCCGCAGCTCGCGGAAGAACCGCTCGGCCACGTTCTCCCGCATGTAGCCGCGGCCGGCGAAGACCTGCACGGCCCGGTCGGCGACCCGGCCGGCCATCTCCGAGCTGTACAGCTTGGCCATCGAGCACTGCGCGTGCGCGATTTTCACATCAGCCCCGCGGTCGATGCCGCGAGCCGTCTCGTAGGTCAGCGACCGGGCCGCGAACAGCTCGGTGAGGCTGTCCGCGAGCATGGCCGCGACCGCGCCGAACTCGCTGACCGGCCGCCCCTGGACCTGCCGCTCGCTGGCGAACGCGGTCATCTCGGCGGTCAGCCGCCCGGCCGCACCGAGGCAGCGGGCCGCGACCATCAGCCGCTCGAACCGGAACCACTCGTAGGCGAACGCCATCCCGTCCCCTTCCGCGCCGATCAGGTGCGCGGCCGGCACCCGGACGTCGCTGAACTCGACGATCGGGTGGTGATGGCTGATCGTGTGCGAGTAGGCGGGGGTGCGCAGGACCCGGACCCCCGGGCTGGGCAGGTCCACCAGGAACATGGCGTGCTCCCCAGCGTGCCTGCCGTCCGCCAGCCGGGCCTGGAAGAATGCGAAGTCGGCCGTGTTGAACGAAGTGACGTGCCACTTGACGCCGTTGAGCAGGTAGTCATCACCGTCCCGGCGCGCGGTGGCCTCGATGGCCGCCACATCCGAGCCCGCTCCTTCCTCGGTGATCGCGTAGCACTCTTCCCGCTCACCGGCGACGGCCGGCCGGACGAAATGCTCGATCTGATAGGGCGTGGCCACCGCGGGCAGCCACGACGGGGGCGTGGCCGCGACCCAGCCGAGCGCGTTGGTGACCCGGCCCACCTGCTCCTGGACCAGGACCTGCTGCAGCGTGGTACAGCCGCCGCCGCCCAGCTCGGCCGGCATGTTGGTGGAGTGCAGGCCCAGTTCCCGGGCGCGCTTGGCGTGCCCAGCCGTGATGTCCGGCGGCAGCTCGCCGTCGTTCATCTCGGCCGCGACCTCGAACGGGATGAGCTCGTCCGCGAACTCGCGGGCCCTCGCCTGGATCGCGAGGTCCTCCTCTGACAATCCGTACACAGTCCGCTCCTCGCCTCGCCTGGAAAGGGCACCAGCCCAGCCGGGAAGCCGTGCCCAGCCCGGCTCGGAAACTCGTGCCCAGCCCGGCCCGGAAACTCGTGCCCAGCCCGGCCCGGAAACTCGTGCCCAGCCCGGCCCGGAAACTCGTGCCCAGCCCGGCCCGGAAACTCGTGCCCAGCCCGGCCCGGCCGCTCTGATGGGCCACCATGATCGTGGGGAATCAGTGCCACATAGCACCCCCAATTGCCCGCGATCATGGGGTGACCCGCATCTTGACTGAATGTTCAGTCTATGTCAGCATCGGGTTCGTGCCAACGTCTTCCAGTCAGCCGGGCGCCGACGTCGTGGTCGTGGGCGGTGGGACCGTCGGCGCGTGGTGTGCCTACTTCCTGCGCCGGGCTGGCCTTCAGGTCACGCTGGTGGAGAAGGGCCTGCTCGGCCAGGGGGCCAGCAGCCGGGCCGCGGGCGTGGTCCGCGCTCAGGGCGGTACCCCCGAGGCGGTCCGGCTGGCTCAGTGGTCTCGCGCCTTCTACCTGCGCCAGGCCGATGAGCTCGGGATCGATTCCGGGTTCGTGGCTCAGGGCTATCTGCTGCCGTGCTTCACCGAAGCCGAGATCCCGCCGGCCCGCGAGCGCCTGGCTATGCAGGCCGATCTCGGTGTCGCGGTGCGCTGGCTCGAGCCGGGCGAGGTGGACGAGCTCAATCCGGCCCTGGCGCCCGGGCTGACCCTGGGCGGCACGTTCTGCGCAGATGACGGCTACATCCTCCCGCCCCGCAACGTCACCGCCTACGCGGTGGCCCTGGCCGTCAGCGGGGTCCGGGTGCGGGAGCGGGTCCGGTTCCAGGGCCTGCTCACCGCCGCCGGGCAGGTGTCCGGCGTGCGCACCAGCGAGGGCCCGATCCCGGCCGGTGCGGTCGTGCTGACCGGCGGGCCGCAGCTCGCCGAGGTCGGCCGCCTGGCCGGGCTGCGTATCCCGGTCGGCGGGGCCAGGCACCAGATCGCGGTGACCGAGCCACACCCGGACCTGGACCCGTCCCGGCTGCCCATGGTCTTCGACCTGGCCGCGGGCCTGTACTGGCGGCCTGAAGAAGGCGGCCTGCTGTTCGGGATGAGCAACCCCGAGGAGCCCCCCGGGGTAGCCCGGGAAGTGGACCAGGCCTACCTGGCCCGGATGCGGGCGCGGCTGGGCCAGCTTGTGCCGGTGACCGCCGGGCTCGGGCTGCGCCGCCTGTGGGCGGCGACCATCGACTACACCCCGGACCACCTGCCGATCATCGGCCCGGCCCTGGGGCCGGACGGCCCGCTGCCCGGAGTGACGGTAGCCGCCGCGGGCGGGGCCGGCATGATGTGGGGCCCTGGCGTCGCCCGGGCCGCCGCGGACCTGGTGCTCACCGGCTCCTCAGACGTGGTGGACACGGCCGTCCTCGGCCTTGGCCGATTCGACGCGCAGGGCCGCAGCCGGCTGGCCGCGGACCCGATCGCCCTGCCGTTCCCTGAGCGTGCCGGGACCGGCAGTGATGTGCCCGGCCGTGATGTGCCCGGCCGTGATGTGCCCGGCTGGGCTGCCCGGACATGATGCCGGGCGAGGCGCCCAGCAAGCTGACCATCTCCTGAGAGGACCACACGTCACCATGACCGACACCATCCCGGGTACCCCCTTCCTGCCCGCGGCCGCACTGAACGGCGAACTGGAGGACTGGGGCCCGCTTGCGGAGGCCACCGGTGATGCTGAGATGCGCACCTCCGGCACGACCACCTGGGCCGACGGTGACCTGGAGGTCGGGGTGTGGGAATGCACCCCCGGCCCGTCCTACTGGAAGCTGGAGACCAACGAGGCCATCCACATCGTCGCGGGCCGGATGACGGTCACCCCGGACGGGGGCGAGCCGCAGGACATTGGCCCCGGGGACAGCGCGGTCTTCCCGCGGGGCTGGTCCGGCACCTGGCAGATCCACGAGACGATCCGCAAGCTGTACGTGCTGTTCTGACCTCGCCCGGCCGCGGGAGCAGCGGCCGGCCTGGCCGGGCTGGGTGGCCGGGCTGGGTGGCCGGGCTGGGTGGCCGGGCTGGGTGGCGGCTGGGTCGTGGATACTGGGGCCCATGACTGTCCTGCAGCGCTCTGAGTCGATCTTCGTGGCCCGGTCCGCGGACTTTCTCTACGAGATGATCTCCGACGTGACCCGGATGGGGGAGTGGAGCCCGGTCTGCAAAGCCTGCTGGTGGGATGACGGGGCAGGCCCCGAGGTAGGCGCCTGGTTCAGTGGGCGCAATGAGACTCCCGACCGGACCTGGGAGACCCGCTCCCAGGTCGTGGCGGCCGAGCGTGGCCGGGAATTCGCGTTCGCTCCGGGCGGCGCCTGGGTGCGCTGGGCCTACACCTTCACCCCGGTCGATGGGGGCACCGAGCTGACCGAGTCGTGGGAGTTCCTCCACCGGCATCGCCCGGTTCCACCAGCGGTACGGCGACGAGGCCGAGGCGCAGATCAGCAACCGCAGCGAGGCGGCCCGTACCGGCATCCCAGCGACCCTGGCCGCGATCAAGAAGGCGGCGGAATCGGGCTGATCACGTCGGCGGCCGGGCGGTGCCACCGGCCGGCCGCTGACGTGCGCCGGCCCAGGCCGGTGATCGGGCCTGGGGCCGGTGATGCTGGCGGGTCAGGGCGGGTTACCGCGCGGTGGCGGTGGCCGGTGCTGGCGTGGCCGGTGCTGGCGTGGCCGCGGCCGCCGTGGTGTCCCGGGCCGGCCGCCGCGGCAGGGCGAAGACCGCGCCGATGGCCGCGGCCAGCGCCACCGCCGCGGCGACCCGCATGCCCGTACCCATCGAGGTGACGAAGGCGCTGTGCGCGGCGCTGGCCAGTTCGCTGCCGCGCACGCCGCCGACGCTGGCCGCGACGCGGTCGGCCGCAGCGATCGAGCCGGTTGCCAGGTGGGTGACCAGCCGTGGCGTGTGGGCCGTGGCCAGCGCGCTGCTGAGGTGTGACCGGTAGACGGCGGCGGACAGGCTGCCGATGACGGCCACGCCGAGGGCGCCGCCGACTTCCCTGATCGTGTCGTTGACCGCGCTGCCCGCCCCCGCCTGGTGCGCGGGCACCGTGGTCATGATCGTGGTACTGGCGGGTGCCATCACCAGGCCCATGCCTGCGCCCATGATGGCGACGGCCACGGCCAGCGGCGGGTAGCTGGTGTGCACGCCCGCGGTGGACAGGTCGGCCAGGCCGAGGCCCATCAGCGCCAGCCCGGCCGCGATGACGATGCGCACGCCGAGTCGCTGGGCGATGAGCGGTGAGACCGGTGAGACGGCGGCCATCGCGAGCGCGAACGGCAGGGCGCGCACCCCAGCCGACAGCGGGCTGTAGCCGTGCACCAGCTGCAGGTACTGGGTCAGCACGAACAAGCTGCCGAACAGGGCGAAGAAGATCACGGTCACCGATCCGGCCGCGGCCGAGAAGGCCCGTGAGGTGAACACCCGCAGGTCGATCAGTGGGTGCTCGGTGCGCAGTTCCCACCAGATGAAGACGGCGAGCGCGGCGAGCCCAGCGGCGGCCTCGGCGAGGGTCACGGGCGCGGTCCAGCCGCGGTCCGGCGCCTCGATGATGGCGTCCACGATGGCGAACAGGCCGCCCGCGACCAGCACCGTGCCACCCAGGTCGAGGCGGTGGCCGCCCGGCTCAGCGGTCTCCGGCACGGTCGCCAGCACCCCAGCCAGCGCGAGCGCGACGAGCGGCACATTGATCAGGAACACGCTGCCCCACCAGAAGTGGCTCAGCAGCAGGCCGCCCAGGGTAGGGCCGATCACGATGCCCACCCCCGCCACGGCCGACCAGGCCGCGATGGCCTGCGGGCGCTCCCGGGGCGGGAACACGGCGTTCAGGATGGACAGGGTGGACGGCATGACGAACGCCGCGCCCAGGCCCATTACCACCCGGGCCGCGATCAGCACACCGGTGCCGGGCGCCACCGCCGCCATCGCGCTGCCCAGGCCGAACACGGCGAGGCCGCCGACCAGCGAGAGCCTGCGCCCGTACCGGTCGCCCAGGGCCCCAGCCGGGATGAGCAGGGCCGCGAAGCACAGCGTGTACGCATCAGTGATCCATTGCAGCGAGCTGGTACCCGCATGCAGCACCCGGGCCAGCGTGGGCAGGGCGGTGTTCAGGATCGTGTTGTCGATCACGACGACCAGCAGGCTCAGGCAGAGCACCAGCAGGATCCGCCGCCGCTGGGGATGGCCGCCCGGCCACCGTGAGTTGACCTGGCCGCCAGGTCCGGCCGGAGCCGGGCGGGCGGAGGAGGTGGTCGCCATCGTAGTCTCCTTACGACTGGATGCTAACGCTCGTTGACTTACGTTCGTTGACTTACAGTCGTAAGCATAGACAGATGAGCTAACAGATGTAAAGTGGAGTCGTGACAACAGTTCAGGAAAATGCGACGCCCGCGGCAGCGGCTGGGTCGGTGGCTGCAGCGGGGGCTGGATCGGTGGCTGGATCGGTGGCTGGGTCGGTGGCTGCAGCAGGGGCTGGATCGGTGGCTGCGGCTGGACCTGCCGCTGCGGCGAGGGCTGGGTCCGCGGCCGAGATGGCGGTCGGCGCTCAGGGCCGGCGGCAGCGCAACGCCCGCGGCGAAGGCGCCCGGCTGTCCGAGGACATCGTGTCGGCGGCGCTAGCCCTGATCGAGCGGACCGGATCGGACGAGGCGGTCACGCTCCGCGCGGTGGCCCGTGAGGTCGGCATCTCGGCCCCGTCGATCTACGCCCACTTCGCCGACCGGGACGCGATCGTCATGGCCGTGGTCATGCGGCTGTTCGATGAGCTGACCGGGGCCATCCAGCAGGGCGTGGCCGCGGCCGGCCCAGACCCGGTGGACCGCCTCGTGGCTGGCTGCGCTGGGTACGTGGGTTACGGGCTCAGCCATCCCGCCCGCTACGGCGTGCTGTTCACCTCGCATGGGACGTCCGCCGAGAAGTACTGCGCGCCAGTGGCCCTGGGCCCGGACGACCAGCCGGTCCTGGAGTTCGGCGCCGAGTCGTTCGCGCTGCTCGTCGAGGCCATCGAGGATTGCGTCAAATCCGGCGCATCAGAGAGCACGGACGTACTCGCCGATGCCACCGCGGTCTGGGTCGCGATGCACGGGTCGGTCACGCTGCGCACGGCCCTGCCGGGATTCCCGTGGCCGGATCCGGACGGCTTCCTCCGCCAGCTGGTGCTCCCGCTGGCCCGGGTGACCGCGCCGCGCTGAATCCTAGCCGTGGGCCCGGAGCCAGCCGACGCCCGCGACCAGCGAGCACAGCGGCAGCCAGCCCGCAAGCGGCGCCGTCAGCTGGGTCGGTCTGGGCTGGGCGAGCCCGGCACGACCAGGCCTGATTCGTAGGCGATGACCACGGCCTGGGTCCGGTCGCGCAGCCCGAGCTTGCCCAGCATCCGGCTGACGTGCGTCTTGACCGTTTCTTCGGTGACCACCAGCCGGGCCGCTATCTCGGGGTTGGACAGGCCCTCGGCGATCAGCCGGAGCACCTGTGTCTCCCGGGGCGTGAGCGCGTCCAGCATGCTCGCCGCCGGGGCGGCCGGCCGGGGCCGCTGCCGGGCGAACTCACTGATCAGGCGGCGGGTCACGGTCGGCGCCAGCAACGCCTCGCCGGCCGCGACTACCCGCACCGCGTCGAACAGCCGCTCCGCCGTGACGTCCTTGAGCAGGAAGCCGCTGGCCCCCGCGGACAGCGCGTCGTAGACGTACTCATCCAGGTCGAACGTGGTCAGGATGAGCACCCGTGGGCCACCGGCCGTGCTGCCCGCGGTCGGCGGCCCGGCCAGCTGCCGGGTGGCTTCGATGCCGTCCATGCCGGGCATCCGGACGTCCATCAGCACCACATCGGGACGCAGCTCGCGGCAGATCCGGACCGCCTCGGCCCCGTCGCAGGCCGTGCCGACGACCGTGAAGTCGGGCTGGGTGCTGAGCAGCCCGGCGAACCCGGCGCGGACCACCTGATGGTCGTCGGCGACTACGATTCTCAGCTTTGGCGCAGCCATGCCGCCCGGGCTGCCCGGGCCGCCTGGCCCGGCTGGGCTGCCGCCGTCACCGGGTCTGGCTGGGCCGCTCCCGCCACCAGGTCCAGCCGGCCAGGCCGCGGTCACGCGGCCGCCTCCGCCTTGACGGGCAGCAAGGCCTCGACGAGGAAGCCGCCGCCGGCCGCAGGGCCGGTGCGCAGCTCGCCGCCGACGGCGGCGGCGCGTTCCCGCATCCCAGGCAACCCGTGCCCGCCCGCCTGCCCGGTGGCTGGTGGGCCGGTCCGCCGGGCCCGCTGCGGGCTGACGGGCGCATCTGCGGGGGGCCCGGGCCCGTTGTCCCGGATCCGCAGCCACAGGGCATCATCGGCATAGCTCAGCTCCACGTCCACCGCCGCGCCGGGCGCGTGCCGCCGGGCGTTGGTGAGGGCTTCCTGCACGATCCGGTAAGCGGCCAGCTCCACGCCGGGGTCGAGGGTGGCGGGCGCCCCGCGCAGGATCAGCCGTGCGGCTGTGCCGGACGCTTCCCGCGCCGCATCCAGCAACTCGTTGAGCTGCCGCAGGCCCGGCTGGGGCTGCCGCTCCGCCGGGCCGACCTGGGCGTCCTCGCGCAGCACGCCCAGCAGCCGCCGCATCTCGGTCAGCGCGTCCCGGGCGGTGGCGCTGATAGCGGACAGACGCAGCGCCCCGGCGGCGGGCATGCCGGGTGTGGTCAGCCGGGCGGACTCCGCCTGCACCACCACCATCGAGATGTGATGAGCGACGACATCGTGCAGCTCACGGGCGATCCGCGCGCGTTCGCCCCGCGCCGTGTGCTCCACCAGGGTGCCGGCGATGGCCTGCCGGGCGGTGCGGTGCGCCCGGGCCTCGCCACGGGCCCGCTCGGCGATGCCGGCGATCGCCGCTGCCGGGGCCGCTGAGGCCAGCAGTACGGTGGCGATCCGTGTCTCGCCCGCCGCCCCGGTGCTGAGCGCCAGCACCGGGAACGGCGCCGCGAGCAGCACGGCCAGCGGCGAGCCGCGACGGCCGAGCCGGTACACCACGATCAGCTGGGCGGCCAGGCCCGCGATGGTCAGCACGCCGAAGGCCGCGAGCGACGTCACGCTCGCCGCGGTCACCGCCGCCGCGGCGACCACCGGGCGGAGGGCCAGCGGCAGCGTGCTACCGAGCGCCACCAGGCCGAAGGCCAGTACGAAGGGCCAGGTCAGCTGATGGCCCGTGACCCGTGCGACCTGCCCTGCCCGCCCCGCCGACTCGATCAGGGCGGACCCGCCCAGGAGGGCCGCGGTGACCACAGGCGCGGACCGGGCCGCCGTGATCCGGCGCCACCGGCCGGCCCAGTTGATGCGGCGCCACTGAGCGGCCCATCTGCCACGCCAGTCGTCCGCTCGGCCCACCCTGCCATTGTCGTCACTGGACGGCAGGCCCGCGTCCCCCCTGGCCAGTAATCTCCTCCTCCCCCGTACGAGGGATACCCGGGCCTGGGTGTCCCTCAGGCCAGCAGTGGCGAAGACGGCTCCCCAGCGGGACGACCGGCGCCGCGCCAGTGCCTAGCGTTGCTGCCATGGAGGCGGCAATCGAAGTCAGGGACCTGCGGAAGCAGTTCGGCCCGGTGCTGGCGCTGGACGGGATGTCGTTCACCGTCGCCCGGGGTGAAGTCACCGGGTTCGTGGGGCCCAACGGTGCGGGGAAGTCCACCACGATGCGGGTGATCCTCGGCCTGGACGCCGCCGACGAGGGGCATGCGCTGATCACGGGCACGCCGTACCGCCGCCTGCGCCGCCCGCTGACCCACGTCGGGTCGCTGCTGGACGCGTCTGCGCTGCAGCCGGGCCGCAGCGCGCGGGGACACCTGCTCTGGCTGGCGCAATCCCAGGGCCTGGGCACGGCGCGGGTGGAACAGGTGATAGAGCAGTCTGGGCTGCAGACGGTGGCCCGGCGGAAGGTGGGTGGGTTCTCGCTGGGCATGCAGCAGCGGCTGGGGATCGCCGCGGCGATGCTGGGGGATCCGCCGGTGCTGCTGCTGGATGAACCGTTCAACGGGATGGATCCCGAGGGCATCATCTGGATGCGCGGGTTCTTGCGGGCGCTGGCCGCCGAGGGCCGCGCGGTGCTGGTCTCCAGCCACCTGATGAGCCAGCTGCAGGACACCGCCATTCACCTCGTAGTGATCGGCCGGGGCAAGGTCATCGCCGACGCTAGCGTCGCGGACCTGATCGCCGCCGCCTCTGATGGCCGGATCACGCTCCGCACCAGGGCACGGTCGGAGGCGATGACGGTGCTGGCCCATGCGGGGGCGACCGTGGCCGCCAGCAGCCGGGACACGCTCACGGTCACCGGGCTGAGCGCGGAACGGGTCGCTGCCGTCCTGGGCGAGAGCCGGGTGCCGTTCTCTGGGCTGACCGCGCACCGGGCGACGCTCGAGGAGGCCTACATGGAACTCACCCGCGACGCGGCCGAGTTCCACGCCGGCACCGCTCCCCACACCGATACCGGCGGGCCGGCCGCGGGGCAGGAGGAAGGCCGGTGACGGCCGGCGGCACGGGCCCGTACCGGCCGGCCCAGCTGCCCGGCCACGACGGATTCATCCAGCTGCTCCGCTCCGAATGGACCAAGTTCCGCACGGTCCGCGGGTGGGTGATCGGCATCCTCGTCGCGGCGCTGGTCATCGTGCTGATCGGGGTGCTGTCCGGACTGGGCACGCACAACGTCTGCGTCGGCTCTGACTGCAACTCCTACGTCCCAGCGGGACCAGGCGGCGAGGCGGTTACCGACAGCTTCTACTTCGTGTACCAGCCACTGGCCGGAAGCGGCAGCCTCACCGTGGCGGTCACCGCACTGACGGGCCTGATCGTCCCGGCCACCGGGAGCCAGTCCGGCCGGGACCCGCTGGCGGGCGCGCGCCCCGGCCTGGAACCGTGGTCCAAAGCCGGGATCATCATCAAGGCGAGCACCCGGCGGGGCTCGGCGTACGCGGCGATGATGGTCACCGGCGGGCACGGGGTGCGGATACAGTACGACTACATCCAGGACATCGCCGGGCTGCCCGGCCGGGTGTCCGCGGCATCGCCGCGCTGGCTCCGGCTGGTCCGTGACGGCAGCGTCATCACTGGCTACGACTCCGCCGACGGAAGGCACTGGGACACGGTGGGCACCGCCCGGCTGCCCGGATTCCCCCGGACGGTGCAGGCCGGGATGTTCGCCGCGTCCCCGGACTACCCGGTGCCAGCCAGCCAGAGTACTGGTGGGGGGAGCTCTCAGGCCACCGCCGTCTTTGCCCACATCGGCCGCCAGGGCAGCTGGCCGCGCGGCAGCTGGAGCGGCACTGAGCTGGGCGGGGACTCCGACGCGTACCCGATTCTGCCCGGGCGGTTCCGGCAGGCCGGCGGCAGGATCACGGTCAGCGGGTCAGGTGACATCGCGCCCACTGTGGGCGGGCCCGGGTTTTTTTCCGGCGTCACCATCCAGCAGTCCCTCACGGGTGAGTTCGCCGGGGTGATCGCGGTCATCGTGGTGGCCACGATGTTCATCACCGCCGAATACCGGCGGGGCCTGATCCGCACCACGTTCACCGCGAGCCCCCGGCGCGGCCGGGTGCTGGCCGCCAAGGCCATCGTGATCGGCGCGGTGACGTTCCTGGCCGGGCTGGCCGCTGCCGTGATCGCCGCCCCGCTGGTCGGGCAGATACTGCACGCCAGCCACAGCGTCTTCCTGCCGGTCCCGCCGCTGACCGGAGCGCGCATCGTCGCTGGCACCGCGGCTCTGCTCGCCGTCAGCGCCGTGTTCTCCGTCGCCGTAGGCGCCCTGCTGCGCAACAGCGGCCTGGCGGTCACGCTCGGCATCGCAGTGATCATCGTGCCGTACATCCTGGCCACCGCCCAGGTGTTCCCGCTGGGCATCGACGCCTGGGTGCTGCGGGTCACCCCGGCGGCCGCCTTCGGTGTCCAGCAGGGCCTGGCCCAGTACCCGCAGGTGATCAGCGCCTGCACGCCCGCGCAGGGCGGCTGCTTCCCGCTGTCGCCATGGGCCAGCCTCGCCGTGCTGTGCGGCTACGCCGCCCTGGCCCTGGCCGCGGCCGTTGTCCTGGTCCGGCGCAGGGACGTATGAGCCGGATACTGCACGCGGAGTGGACCAAGCTGCGCACGCTGGCCAGTACCGGCTGGCTCTTGCTCGCTGCCGCCGCGCTGACCGTGGCCGTGAGCGCCGCGGCCGTTGCCGCCGTCCGCTGCGCCCGGGCGACCGCGTGCCCGGCCGACCCGGCCAAGCTCAGCCTCACCGGCGTCAGCGTCGGCCAGGCGGTGGTGGCCGTCCTGGCGGTGCAGGTGATCAGCGGCGAGTACAGCACCGGGATGATCCGCACCACGTTCGCTGCGATGCCCCGGCGGTCCGCCGTGCTGGCCGCCAAGGCCGCCGTCCTCACTGGCCTGGTCGCGGCCGCCAGCGCCGTCGCCGTCCTCGGCTGCGTGCTGGCCGGCCGGCTCCTGCTCCCCGGCGACGGCGTCACCCCGGTGCGCGGCGCCAGGCACAGCTTCCCGCCACTGTCACTGGGGGACGGCCCAGTCCTGCGCGCCGCCGCGGGCTCGGTGCTCTACCTGGCCCTGATCGGCCTGTTCAGCCTGGGCATCGCCGCCGCGGTGCGGGACTCCGCGGTCGCCATCGGGGTCGTGCTCGGGCTGCTCTACCTGTTCCCGGTCGCCGCCGCTGTGGTCGGCGACCCGCGCTGGCAGCAGCGCATCGACCAGTTCGGGCCGATGACCGCGGGCCTGGACATCCAGGCCACCACCGGCCTGCGCAGCCTGCCGCTCAGTCCCTGGGCCGGGCTCGGCGTGCTCGCCGCCTGGGCCGCCGCGGCCCTGCTGGCCGGTGGCCTGCTGCTCCGGTTCCGCGATGCGTGAAGGCAACTGATAGTTGCCAAATTTCTTTTCTGCAACGTAAGGTGGCGAGATGAAATCACTGCCACTCTCACTTGACACTCTCATCGATGACGTGCGGGCGGACCAGCCCGCCCCGGCCGCTGGCCCGCTGGACCGGGTGGCCAGCGCAGTGCAGGCGGCGGAGGCGCTCGGCCAGCTCGGTGACCACCTGGTGGGGTTCTTCGTGGACGAAGCCCGCCGCGAGGGTGAGTCCTGGGCCGCGATCGGCGACCGGCTCGGCATCAGCCGCCAGGCGGTGCAGAAGCGCTACACCGCTCAGTCGGGCCATGGCCGGACGACCGGCTACCTCGTGTACGACACGATGGTCAGCGACGCCAAGCGCGTGGTCGTGCACGCCCAGGAGGAAGCCCGCCGAAGGCAGACCGGCTACATCAGCACCGAGCACCTGCTGCTCGGCGTGGCCGCCGAGCCCGAGTCGGTGGGCGCGCGGGCGCTGGGCCGCTGCGGGGCGGGCCCCGAGGTCATCATCGCTGCGATCAACGGGCGCATCGGGGTGCCGCACGGCGAGCCCGGCACGGCCAAGCTGCCGTTCACGGGCAACGGGAAGGCGGCCCTGGAACACGCGCTGCGCGAGTCGGTGCGCCTCGGCCACGACTACGTGGGGACCGGCCACCTTGCCCTGGGCTGCCTGACCGTTCAGGATGGCCTGGCGGCCGAGCTACTCGACAACCTGGGCGTGACGTACACCGGCCTGCGTGCGGCGGTCGTGGAACTCGCGCCCGCTGACCCGCCGCCCGCGGCCTGACCGGCGCCGCTGGCGGGTCATCGGCCGCTGGCGTCCGTGCGCGTTGCAGAGGAGAGCTGCCGTGGGCAACCGCGATGTAGTGGTCATCGGTGGCGGGCACAACGGTCTGGTCGCCGCGGCCTACCTGGCCCGGGCGGGGCTCGACGTGCTGGTCTGCGAGCGGCGGGCGGTGGTCGGCGGGGCCGCGGTGAGCGAGCACCCGTTCGGCCCGGACTACACGGTGACCTCGCTGTCCTACGTCGTCTCGCTGCTCCCCCCGGCCCTGGTCGCTGACCTGGACCTGGCCCGGCACGGCTACCATGTGTTCCCGCAGGGCCCGTACTTCGCGCCCCGGGTGGACGGGCGCTACCTGCGGCTGCCGCCGGACCCGGCGCAGCGGCACGCCGAGATCGCGAAGTTCTCCGCGCGGGACGCGGACGCCTACGAACGGTACGAGGCACATCTGGCGGCGCTCGGCCGGGTGCTCGGGCCGTTGCTGGACGAGATACCACCGCGGCTGGGCTCGCACCGCCCGGCCGACCTGTGGCGGCAGGGCCTGCTGCTGCGCCACCTGCGCGGGCTCAGCGAGCGCGGGGTGGTGGACGTCACCCGGCTGCTTACCGGCAGTATCGCCGACCTGATCGAGGAGTATTTCTCCAGCGACGCCATGCTCGGCCTGCTCTCGGTGTCCGGGGTGATCGGCACCTGGGCCGGGCCCCGGTCCGCGGGCACCGCCTACGTGATGCTGCACCATCACATCGGCGGGGTGGACGGCCAGGCGGGCGCCTGGGGCTTTCCCCGCGGCGGGATGGGCGGGGTGAGCGCCGCGCTGGCCGCGGCGGCGCGCTCGTTCGGCGCGGAGATCCGCACCCGGGCCGAGGTCGCCGAGATCCGCACCCGGCCTGGCCATGGTCCCGCGGCCGGTGGGGTGACACTAGCCAGCGGTGAGGAGATCGACGCGGGCATCGTGATCAGTACCGCACATCCGCAGATCTCGTTCCTGCGGCTGATCGACCCTGCGGTATTGCCGGATGACTTCGTCGCCGATATCCGGCGCTGGCAGACCCGCAGCGGCACCGTAAAGATCAATCTGGCCGTGGACCGGCTGCCGGTGTTCGCCAGCCACCCTGACTATGACCCGCAGGTCCACGGGGGCACGATCGTGCTGGCGGAGAGCCTGGACGACATCGAGACCGCGTTCCAGGAGGCGGTCAGCGGGCGACCGTCGCCTAGGCCATTCGCGGACATCTGCATCCCGAGCGTGTTCGATGACTCGCTCGCCCCGCCCGGCCACCACGTCATGTCGCTGTTCACCCAGTGGGTACCGCACGGCTGGGCGGACGCGCCGGACGACGCCGGGCTGGCCGCGTACGCCGACCGGGTGATCGCCCGGCTGGAGGACGTCGCGCCGGGCTTCACCAGTTCCGTGCTGCACCGGCAGGTGATCGGGCCGCACCAGATGCAGGAGGAGTACGGCCTGGTCGGCGGCAACATCTTCCACGGCGAGCTGAGCCTGGGCCAGATGTTCCACGCCCGGCCCGCTGCTGGCTACGCAGACCTGCGCACCCCGGTCGCTGGCCTGTACCAGGCCGGCTCGGCCACGCACGGCGGCGGCGGGGTCACCGGTATCCCGGGCCGCAACGTGGTCCGCCAGGTCCTCGCCGACCAGCGCGCCGGCCGCCTTCGCCGCCGCGCCGCTGGGCTGGCCAGTGCCGCCCGCCGGCGGAGCCGGTAACGGGCAGTCGGCTGATCACTGCGGCTTTGGGTGGTCCTGCGGAGTGTGGTGTTTCCGTTCCGTCCTGGCCCGGTGCCGGGAGCCTGGCTGGGGTGCGTGGGTGGTGCCGCCGTGGGCCGGCGGGCCGCCGTGTGTGGCGGGGCTGGCGTGTGTGGCAGGGCTGACGTGTGCGGTACTGACGTGTGCGGTACTGACGTGTGCGGTGGCGCTGGCGTGGGGTAGCGGGCTGCCGTGGGCCAGCGGGCTGGCCTGTCCGGCGCTGCTGGCCTGCGCCGCCGTGGCGGCGCTGCTGGCCGGCGGGCTGTCCGGGGTGGCGGAGGGCGTCTTGAAGGACAGCAGCACCATCAGTCCGGCGATCGTGCCGACGATGGCCAGGAGAGCGCGGCGCATGGCGGGTCCTTCCAGTCAGAACTCGAAGACTTCCCGGTGAATGCGGCTCCGCGGTACCCCCGCCGCCAGTAATGCGGCAGCCGCCGTCTCGGCCATTCCGGTCGGCCCGCACACGTAGACCTCGCGCCGGTGCAGCCCTGGCACGAGCGCCTTGAGGTGCCTGGGGTTGAGCGGGTCCCGGCCCAGCTGGGCGCGTGATCCTATGACGTAGTGCACGGTTGCGCCGCGCGACTGCGCGATGGCGTCCAGCTCGCGGCGGAATAGCACGTCACTAGGCCTGCTGGCCCGGTACACGAGGGTTATCTCGCCCGGCAGCGTCTCGAACATGGTCCGCAGTGGCGTGATGCCGACCCCACCGGCCAGCAAGAGCACCTTGCGCCGCGTCCGGTCCGCCGTGAGCGCGCCGTAGGGCCCCTCGGCGATGACCGGGGTCCCCGGCCGCAGCCTGCCGAGCGCACCACTGTGGTCACCACGGTCCTTGACCGTGATGCGCAGGAGCCCCCGGGCTGACCGGCCTGACAGCGAGTAGGGATGGCTGGACCACCACAGATCGTGGGTCAGGAAACGCCAGCGGAAGAACTGTCCCGGCTCGGCCCGCAGCCCGTCGAGCTGCCTCCCGGCCAGGTAGATCGATATCACACCGGGGGTTTCCGGGCGCACGTCCACGACCCGCAGCCGGTGGCGCAGGGTCAGCCGGAGCGGGGCCACCACGCGGTACCAGAGCAGCAGCACCGCGGCGGTCAGATACAGCACCGACCACGCGACCCGGTTCGGCAGGCCAGTGAAATCATTGCCGTCGGCGAACTGGTGACTGAACGCCAGGGCTATCGCCAGGTAGGTGTAGAAGTGCAGGTAGTACCAGGTCTCATAGCGCAGTCGGCGACGGGCCGCCCGCGCGGATACGATGCCGATCCCGATCAGCAGAAACAATGCGGCGGTGGCCATCAGGACGTCCGGTTGCGTGGTCAGCACCGAGGCCGTCTCCCCGGTCAGGCTGGCGTGCTGGCTGACCGCATAACCCCAGATGATCAGCAGCGCATGGCAGACGATGAGCTTGATGACCCAGCGACCGCCGGCCGCGTGCCAGCGGACCAGCCGGTCCGCGCCCACGCCGCGCTCCACTGGGGGCAGCCGGCCCATCAGCGTCACCAGCACCACCACGCCGTAGCCAGCCAGGAGGCCGCAGATCCGCCCGGCGTTCGTCAGCCAGTCGCCCAGACCGTGGAACGTGGGCGCGTCGTGCCACCAGAGCAACAGGACGGCTGCTGCCCCGGCTCCGATGGCCGTCAGTACCAGGCCCGGCCGGGCGTGCGGCGCCTCGGTCCGGTGCTGCCTGGTAGCGGCGGTGCGGTTAGCGATGCTGGCCACAGGACTTCCCCTTCCCGGCAGACCTGCGCCGCGTCGGCGCCGCCCGGGCGCTACCGGCTGGAATCAGCCGCTCCCGGACCCGCTCGTCTCACCTGCAATACGGAGTGCCGCGCCGCGGCGGTTCGCCCCTGGCGGTCCCGGTAAGCATTCGGTAAGAAGTCGCCGGGAGGCCCGAAGCAAGTCGCCGGGAGGCCCGAAGCGCTGCCTGGGGAACTCAGGCCAGGACGGCGGCGAGGAGGGTGGTGGCGACGTCGCGTTAGCGGCGCAGGCCGGGCTGCTGGCGGGGGAGGGCCAGGGCGTTGACGGCGACGGTGCGGGTGGGGCCGCAGATGAGCGGGTTGACGTCGAGGGCGTCCAGGTGGTCGCCGAGTTCACAGGCGATCTGCGAGATCGCGGTGACCGCCGCCGCCACCGCGGTCAGGTCCGCCGCGGGCTGGCCGCGTACACCGGCCAGCAGGGCAGCGATCCGCAGGGGGCGCAGCATCCGCAGCGCCTCCGCGGAGTCCACCGGCGGCAGGGCCACCGCCCGGTCGGCGAGCAGTTCCACCAGGAGGCCGCCAGCCCCGGCCACGACCAGCAGCCCGAGATCGCGGTCGCGGGCCAGGCCCAGGGCCAGTTCCGGGCCGGGCCCGGCGGTCTCGCAGACCAGCGCCCTTGGGCCGAGCTGCGCGGCCAGGTCCTGGTAGGCAAGGGCCAGCCCGGCTGGGTCGCGGAGGCCCAGGATGACCCCGCCCACGTCCGACTTGTGCTCGATCCCGGACTCGTCGGTCTTGAGTACGACTGGGTAGCCGATCGCGGCCGCGGCGGCCAGCGCCTCGCCGCGGCTGGCCACAGCGTGGGTCCGGGCCGCAGGCACGCCGTAGTCGGCGAGCAGCTCGAGCAGCCGGGCCCCGCGGGCCTGCCCGGCGGCGATCACCCGCGTCCAGCGATCCTGCCGCGCCCGGTCGACCGGCGGCGGCGGCGTGGGCTCCGGGCGGGTGGCGTGGCCGAGCAGATGGCGCAGAGCCAGCAGACCGCTGCGGGTGCCCTCCAGTACCGGGATGCCGGCCTGCCGCAGCCCGGCCGCGGTGTCCGGGTCGATGGCGCTGGGCACATTGCTGAGCACGGCAAGAGGCTTGCTGGTGCAGCGGGCGGCGTCCAGCACGGCGAGCGGGTAGGACCGGTCGGCGTCGAGCTCGCGGACCAGGTCGACGGCGAGCGTGACCGCGCTGACCGCCGGGTCGGCGGCCAGCGCGGCCAGCGACCCGGCGAACAGTTCCCGGGTCCGCGCCCCCGTGCCCCACACGTCGAGCGGGTTGCCCGGCTCCAGGCCAGGGTCGAGCAGGTCGGCCAGGGCCGCGGCGGTGGTCTCGCTGATGGCTGCGAACGGGACGCCGAGTTCGTCGGCGAGGTCCGCGACATGGGCCCGCTCCAGCCCGGAGTCGTGCACGGTGGCGATCCCGGTGGCGTGCGGCGGGTCCTCGCCAGGACTGGTGGGGCTGGCGGGCGTGCGGGGTGGGTGCGGCTGGTGGGTGAGGGCGAACAGTTCCAGGGTGTCCGCGAGCTCGGCCAGGTCGCTGACGCGGTGCAGGCCGTAGGCGCGGGCCAGGGCTTCCCACCCGCCGTCGGCGGCGGCGAGCGCGCCCGAGTGCGCTGACACCAGGGCACGGCCGCCAGCGGACCGGCCCGCGGTGAGCAGGACCACCGGAATGTCCCGCGCGGCGGCCTGAGCCAGCACGCCGCGCAGGCGGCCGGTGTCCCGCATCGCCTCCAGCACCAGGGCCAGCACCCGGGTCTGCGGCAGGCTCAGCGCGTACTCGGCGAACTGGGCTGCGGTGGTCACCAGTTCCTGGCCGCACGACACGGCCACGGTGAAGCCCAGCGCCCGGCGGGTGCGCAGCAGGGCGGAGAACACCGAGCCGGAGTGCGTGATCAGCGCGACCGGGCCGGCGGGCAGCGGGTCCGGTTCCACATAGCCAACGGCGCGCAGGCCGTGGGTCACGTTGACGAAGCCCATGCAGCCCGCGCCGCACACCGCCATCCCGGCCGCGGCGGCACGGGCGGCCAGCCGCCCGCGCAGGCCGGGTGGCTGGCCGGGCCGGTCGTGCGCGCTGCCGAAGATCACCGCTGAGCGGTCACCGCGCCGGGCAGCCAGGGCCACCTGGTCCTCCAGGGCCGTATCGGGTACGGCCAGCAGCACCAGGTCGGCGGGCTCCGGGAGATCGGCGAGTGAGGGGAGGCAGGGCCGCCCGGCGATCTGGTCGTGCCGCGGGTTGACCAGGTACGTCCGCGGGGCGGCCGGGCTGCGCGCCACCTCGCTGATCATCCGCTGGCCGAGGCTGCCATCCCGCGGGCTGGCGCCGACCAGGGCCACGCTGCGCGCTTCCAGCATGGCGACCAGCGCTGGCGACGGCCCGCTCGCTGGCCCGGGACCGGGCGGGAAACGGGGGGCCGGAGCTGGCTCGCGGCCATCAGCCGCCCCGGGACCGGGGGGCGGCACCGGGACGGGAGACGGCCGCCTGGCGGGCGGTGTCTCCGGACCGGGGGGCGGTCCCTGGGCGGGCGCGTGCCGTCCGCTCGCCGCAGCCCCTCCGGCCGCGGGCAGGCCGGGAACAGGGGCGGCGGGAGGTGTTCGTTGCGGAGTTGAGGGGCGGGTCATGACCGCCGGGCGAGCTTGCGCACGGTGCTGGCCCGCTTGGCGCTCTTGCGGTCCGCGATCGCGGCGCGGGCCGCCTGCCAGCCCGGGATGCCGCACACCCCGCCGCCCGCGTGCGTGGCCGAGCTGCCGTAGTACAGGCCGGGCAGCGGGGTCCGGTAGTCGGCGAAGCCGGGCGCCGGGCGCATGTGGAACAGCTGCTCCAAAGACAGCTCGCCGTGGAAGATGTTGCCGCCGACCAGGCCGTACTCGTGCTCCATCTCATACGGGCCGACGATGTCGCGGTGCAGGATCGGCGCCTTGAAGTTGGGCGCCAGCTCGTTGTAGCAGTCGATCATGCGGTCGGCGTACGCCTCGAGTTCGGCGGTGTGCGGCTGCTCGCTCCAGCCGGCCGGCACCCACTGGGTGAACAGCGACATGATGTGGGTGCCCTCCGGGCTGAGCGTCTTGTCGAACGCGGTGGGGATCACACCGTCGCTGAACGGCCGGACGGCTGGCCTGCCGTCCCGGGCGTCCTGGAACGCCCGCTCGATGTAGTCCATGCTGGGCGCCATCTCCACCGAGCCCGGTGTGATGCTCCTGCAGGTTCGAGCCGGGGTCGGCGATGAAGTCGGGCAGCTCGGCCAGGGCCAGGTTGATCTTCACCACGCCGCTGCGGGTCTTCCAGTGCTCGATGTCGCCGGGTGAAGTCGTCCGGCAGGTGCTCCGGGCCGACCTGGTCCAGGAACGCGGTGCGGGGGTGCAGCGTGGACACCACCACGCGGGCCCGGATCTCATCGCCGTTCTCCAGCACCACGCCCGCGGCCGTGCCGTTCTCGACCAGGATGCGGGCCACCCGGGCGTTCAGCCGGACCTCGGCGCCGTGGCTGCGGGCGGCCGCCTCGATCGCGCTGGACACCGCGCCCATGCCGCCTTCCTGGAATCCCCAGTTGCCCAGGTGGCCGTCGCCCACGTCGCCGATCGAGTGGTGCGCCATCACGTAGGCGGTGCCCGGCTCGTACGGCCCGGCCCAGGTGCCGATCACGCCGTTGACCGCGAGCGCGCCCTTGACCTGGGAGGACTCGAACCAGTCGTCGAGCAGGTCGGCGATGCTCATCGTCATCAGCCGGGTCACGTCAGCGATCGTGCGCACGTCCAGGCCGCGGTTGCCGCCAGGCCAGCCGGAGGGTCTCCGCCAGGTCCCGCGGCTTGCGGGAGCCGAGGTTGGGCGGGACGGTGAGCAGCAGCGGGCCGAGCACGTCGGCCAGGCCCGCCAGCCAGGCGTCCCAGCGGGGCATCGCGTCCGCGTCCTGCTTCGACCACTTGGCGACTTCCTCGTGGTTGCGCTGGGCGTCGTCGGCGTAGAGCTTGATCGACCCGCCCTCGGGGAACGCCTGGTAGTACGGGCCCATCGGGTAGATCTTGTAGCCGTGCCGGGCCAGTTCCAGGTCGTTGATGATGGTCGGCGGGAGCAGGCTCATCACGTAGGACAGCCGGGTGACCTTGAACTCGGGCGCGTCCGGCCACGGCGCCTCGGTGGTGGCCGCGCCGCCGGTCTTGTGCCGTGCCCTCCAGGACCAGGGTGCGCGCCCCGGACCGGGCCAGGTAGGCCGCGGCGACCAGCCCGTTATGACCACCGCCCACGACGATCGCGTCGTAGTTCCTGGCTGCTGTCCCGGCCTGCGTTGCGGCCATGCGGTCCGCCCTCCAGCTAAATTCGCACGTCTTTGACTGAATGTTCAGTCTAGAAACCTGATACCGTTGCCACAAGAGGGTGAGCGGCTGAATCTGTTTCGCTCGCTATAGGCGGGACAGGGTGAATCGTCCCGCTGGGCGACAGGACGGGACGGAGTGAATTCGCCCCGCCGAAGAGCAGGGCGGGACGGGTGAATACGTTCCGCCGAAGAACGGAGCGGGCCGGGTGAATACGTCCCGCTGGGCCACAGAGTGGGCGAGGATGTCCGCATGGGTGAACGGGGCGGCGGCGCGGCCGATACGGCCGACCAGCGCCGCGAGCAGATGCTGCGTGCGGCGCTCGAGGTCATCGACGAGCGCGGGTACGCCGAGACCCGGATCGCCGACGTGGCGGAGCGGGCCGGGACCAGCCCGGCCCTGGTCATCTACTACTTCAAGACCAAGGACCAGCTGCTGACCGAGGCGATCCGGTACGCCGAGGACACCTGGTACGAGGCCGGGCAGCGCCGGATGGCGGCGATCCCGAGCGCGGCCAGCGCGGCTCGAGGAGATCGTGGCGATGACCTGCCTGCCCGAGGCCGACACCGAGCCCGCGTGCTCCTGGCTGCTCTGGCTCGACTTGTGGGCCCAGTCGGTGCGGCTGCCCGAGGTGGCCGAGCGTGCGGCAGAAGTTCGACGAGCGCTGGCGCGAGACCATCATCGCGCTGGTGCTGGCCGGCCAGGAGGCCGGCGAGTTCGGCCCGGTGAACGCCGAGGACTTCGCCGTGACACTGTCCGCGCTGCTGGACGGGCTGGCGATCCAGATCGCGCTGGAGGACCCCTCGGTGGACCCGGGCCGCGCCTTCGAGCTGAGCATGCGGTTCGCCGCCAGCCAGCTGGGCTTCGAATGGGCCGGGCGGGCTCCCCGCGCTGCCCGGGCAGCCGCCCGTGCCGAGCAGGAGCCGCCCGCCGCGGGCTGAGCGGCACTGAGGCAAGGAGGTGATCCGGTGCCCGGTGGGCAGATCCAGCTGGTCGCGCTGACCAAGCGGTTCACGGACGTCGCCGTGGACGACATCGACCTGGCCGTGGACAGCGGCGAGTTCTTCTCCCTGCTCGGGCCGTCCGGCTGCGGCAAGACGACCACGCTGCGGCTGATCGCCGGGTTCGAGCAGCCCACCTCCGGCCGCATCCTGCTCGACGGCGACCGACATGTCCGGCGTCCCGCCGCACAAGCGCAACGTCAACACCGTCTTCCAGAGCTACGCGCTGTTCCCGTTCCTGACCGTGTTCGACAACGTGGCCTTCGGCCTGCGCTACCAGAAGCTGGACAAGCGGGAGACGGCCCGCCGCGTGTACGAGGCCCTCGACCTGGTCGAGCTGCGCTCGTTCGAGAAGCGCCGGCCGGGCCCGCTGTCCGGCGGCCAGCAGCAGCGGGTGGCCCTGGCCCGGGCCCTGGTGCTCGGTCCGGCGGTGCTGCTGCTCGACGAGCCGCTCGGCGCGCTGGACGCCAAGCTGCGCCGGTCGCTCAAGGTCGAGCTCAAGGCGCTCCAGGAGCGGGTCGGGATCACCTTCCTCTACGTCACGCACGACCAGGAGGAAGCGCTGACCATGTCCGACCGGCTGGCGGTGATGAACTCCGGGAAGATCGTGCAGATCGGCGACCCGCGGCAGGTCTACGAGGAGCCCGCGGACACGTACGTGGCCGACTTCCTCGGCGTGTCGAACCTGATGCAGGTGGACGTGGTGGAGCGCGGCCCGGGCACCCGTGCTGCGTCAAGGTCGGCGAGTCAGCCCTGGATGTGGAGCGCGCCGACGTGGACGGCCTGGGCGCCGCGCACGCGGTGATCCGGCCGGAACGGGTGCGCATCGAGCAGCACGGCTCGGCCGGGCCGAACCGGGTGCCGGCCATGGTCGAGCGGATGGTCTTCCTTGGCGCAGCCACCCAGGTCATGCTGCGGCTGGCGGCCGGGGCGCAGCTCCAGGCGCTGGTACAGAACGACGGCGCGCCGCCCGAGCACCTCGCGCAGGGCACCCCGGTGCACGTTTTCCTGGCCCCGGATGCGCTGCGCGTGCTGCGCGGCAGCGCTGCGGACGTCGCGCCCGCAGACGACGAGCTGGCGGTCAGCTGACGGCTGGGCTGGGCCTGGGCTGGGCTGGTTGGGCGGCGCTGGAGGTTGGGCGGGCGCCTGGACCGTAGGTCGCCGCTTGAGGCGTGTTCTGGCTCAGCCGGCCACAAGTTACCCGACAGTTCTGGTGGCGTCGCTACTGACCTGTGACAGAACTGTCTCTTGTCCTGCACGCATCGCGTACCTACAGGCTGCCGCATCGATAGACTTACCCGGCAGTTCAGGTGTTGCTTACCCGTGTTGCTTACCCGTGCGCCAGGCATCGTGGCCCGCGCGTCCCCTGGAGGCGAGATGACGGAGGCGGCGCAGCTTGCGCGGGACGCCGAGCCCACAACGCCCACCCCGGCGCGGATCTATGACTTCATGCTCGGCGGCTGCCACAACTACCAGGTGGACCGGGATGCCGCGGCCAAGGTGATGCAGGTGGTCCCGGAGATCCACGAGATCGCCTGGGCCAACCGGGGGTTCCACCAGCGGGCCGGGCGGTGGATCGCGGTGCAGGGCATCCGCCAGTTCCTCGATGTCGGGGCCGGGCTGCCCACCGTGGGTAACACCCATGAGGTGGTCCGCGAGGTGGGCCCTGAGGCCCGGGTGGCCTACGTCGATGTGGACCCGATGGTGATCACGCAGACCCGGGCCCTGCTGGCCGGTGTGGACGGGACCGCCGTCATCCAGGCGGACCTGCGCGACCCGGAGGCTTTGCTCGCTGATCCGGACCTGCGCGCGCTGATCGATTTCAGCGAGCCGGTCGGCCTGCTGATGACCGGGGTGCTGCACTTCGTCGCGGACGGCTCCAACCCCTGGGGGCTGCTGCGGAGCTACCTGCGGGCGGTCGCCCCCGGGAGCTACCTGGCGGTATCCCACGGCACGTCCGAGAACATGCCGCCGGTGGCAGTGCAGCGCTGGCATGAGGTGTACGAGGAGGCACCGCAGCAGCTCCAGCTGCGGACGAAGGCCGAGGTACGGCGGTTCTTCGACGGCCTGCAGATAGAGGTGCCGTACGAGGGGGCCGCGGCGGAACCCACCCACCTGGGACTGTGGGGGTGCGAGGACCCGGCGCTGGCGGACAGTGACGGGTCCCGGTGGGGGTTCTGCGGGGTCGGCCTGCTTCGCTGAGACCCGCGGGCCGGGCTGGCCCGGTGACCTGGGTCAGCCGCCTTCGCTGCCCGCGATGGTGGTGAGCGCGCCGATCCGGCTGCCCCGTTCGCCGCGGGTCAGCCACCGGTAGCCGAGGTAGCCGAGCAGCGCGATGATCAGCGACATGGCCAGCATGATGGTGCCGAGCGCGTTGAGCGCCGGGCCCCCGTTGCCGCCGTGCTGGGTGGAGTAGATGATCACCGACATCGGGGTGTTGCCCGCGTTCGAGGACAGCAGATCGACGATCACGAAGTCGTCGATCACCCCGGAGAAGACCAGCACGGCACTGGCGAAGATGGCCGGGCCGAGCAGCGGCAGCAGCACCCGGCGCATCGTCTGCCACTGGTTGGCGCCCAGGTCAGCGGCGGCCTCCTCGTACTGCCGCCCAAGCGTGACCAGCCGGGCCTGGACGATGATGGCCGGCCAGCTCACGTTCCAGGTGACCAGGCCCAGGACTTCCGCCAGGGTGCCCAGGTGGACGCTGGTGAACAGCACGGTGAACACGAAGAACATCGCCACGCCGAAGATCAGCTCCGGGATGACGAAGGACAGGATCATCACGAAGTTGAAGGTCGAGGAGGTGGGCCCGCGCCAGCGGTTGATGCCCAGCGCGAACGACACGCCGAGCGGGACCGCGATCAGCGTGGTGAGGACCGACAGCCGCACCGTCTGGATGACGGCGGCGTGCAGCTGCGGGTTATGCAGGACTGAATTAACTGGGTCGGTGAAGTACCACCGCCAGGAAAAGCCCTGCCAGGCACTCTGGGACTTCCCGTTGTTGAACGAGAACAGCACCGCGAGGCCGATCGGCACCAGCGACCAGATCAGGTAGAGCCAGGTGAAGCCCTCCAGGAACCACGGGTGCCCCCAAGGGTTGCGGCGTGGGATCAGCGGCCGCAGCCCGCTGCGGGCCGCCGTCCCGGCCTGCCCGGTCTGCCCGGCGGCCCGCGCTGGCGCGCTCGCCGCGGTCACGCCGCCTCCCGGGTGGACCGGTTCGTCGCCAGCACGTAGTAGATCATCGGCACCAGCAGCACGAGCAGCAGCAGCAGGGACAGCACCGCGCCCTGCCCCTCCAGGCCCGGCGTGCCGAGCTGGCCCTGGATCAGGTTGCCGACCATGGACGTGCTCGCCGCGCCGGACAGCAGCTGGTTCGTGTAGTAGTCGCCGAGCATCGGCAGCACGGTGATGAGCATCCCGGTCAGGATGGGCTGGCGGGACAGCGGCAGGGTGACCCGCAGGAACGTGCGCACCCGGTTCAGGCCGAGGTCACGCCCGGCCTCGATCAGCGCCGGGTCGATCCGGTCCAGGCCGGCGTACAGCACCAGGATCAGGTACGGGATATAGCCGTAGACCAGGCCGAGCACGACGGTGAGCCACTTGCCGCCGAGCCAGTTGACCGGCTGGGAGATCAGGCCGAGCCCGGACAGCGCCTTGTTCACGTACCCGCTGGTCTGCAGCAGGTCGATCCAGGCGAGCATGCGCATCATGTAGCTGATCCAGAACGGCGCGATCAGCAGGATCAGGAACAGCGCTTTGCGGCGGCCGGCGAACCGGGCCACGAAGTAGGCCACCGGGTAGCCGATCAGCAGCGACAGGATTGAGGCAACGGCCACGTAGAAGATGGTGCGCAGCGCGATCGGGCCGGCGAACGAGGTGGCGCCGACCAGGTCGTGCCAGACGTTGATGACGTTGGCGGAACTCCAGGCGAACGGGTTCCAGACCGCGACCGGGGATTCGAACAGCCGGTTGAGCTGCCCCATGGCGATGGCCAGCACCGCGTAGAACGGCACGATGAACAGCAGCGTGAGCCACAGTATGCCGGGCGCGGCCAGCAGCACCCAGAACAGCCTGCCCTGGCGGCCGGAATCCCCCCGGCCCGGCCGCGGCACCCTGGCCCGCGGCTGCCTGGCCGTGGCCGGTGGCTGCCCTGCCTGTGCGGTCATGGCCTCACCTAGATCCCGTTGCTCACGACGAGCCAGGCCTGCTGCCACAGCGCGTCCGCGTCCACCGGCAGCTGGAACTCGCCGATCCCGCGCCGGAAGTAGGACGGCAGCACCGCGGTGGAGATCAGGCTCTTCGGCAGCAGCTTCTCCTTGACCAGCCGCTGCGGAGTGACCGCGTTGAGCGGCTGCATGTAGCCGTTGAAGCTGATGTTCTCCAGCACATTTGGCAGGTCGAGCATGTAGTTCAGGAACAGGTGGGCGAGCACCGGGTTGCTGGCCGAGCGGAGTACGGTCAGGGTGTCGTTGGCCACCGGGCCGCGGCCGTCGGTGGGGAACCAGTAGCCGACGGTCTCCACCGGGACGCCCTTGGGCATGTAGGCCGGCGCCGCGGCCATGTCGCCGGACCACGCGGTGTGGATCCACACCTGCCCGTCCGGGATCTCGGTGTAGTCGTTGTTGTCGATGTGCACGTTGACCAGGCTGGACAGGTCCTGGAGGGAGTCCCGGGACAGGGCGATCTGGCCCCGGTCGGTGGTGTTGAGGTCGAAGATGCCGTTCTTCATCAGCCCGAGGCTGATTCCCTCGCGGTAGTCGTCCAGGATCGCGACCTTGCCCTTGTACTTCGACTGCCAGGGCATGGCCCAGGGGTTGCGCATCGCATACGGGTTCTCGTGCACCAGGTCCTTGCGCCACGAGATACCGGTGGTGTAGATCGTGTACGGGCTGGTGTACTGCCAGCCCCGGTCATAGAACGGGTTGGTGAAGTCCGGCCAGGCCTGGCTGATGTTCGGCAGGTAGCTGTGGTTCAGCGGCTGGATCAGCTTGGACTCGATGAGCTGGCCGAGCACGTCCACCGTGACGCCCATGAACACGTCGAAGGACAGCCCGCTGCGCAGCTTGGACAGCGCCTCGTCCATCGTGTTGAACGTGGTGACCTGGGCCTTGCAGTTGTACTTCTTGGCGAACGAGTTCACGCATGCCTGGTTGACGTAAGCGACCCAGTTGAAGATCTGCAGGGTGGCCCCGGTCTCCGGGGTCAGGCCGTTGGCGATCGTGCTTGTTGTCGTGGAAGACCGGCCAGGTCACCGGGTTGTCCGGGCGTGGCAGCGGCACCTGGCCCGAGCCGGCCAGGGCGGGCGCGCAGGCCTCCAGCAGGGCGCCGCCCGCAAGCGCGGCCAGGCCGGCCCCGGCGCTGCGGGCCAGGAAACTGCGCCGGGAGACGCGCCGGGAGAACAGGGGCGGCCGGGACCCGTCCGTTGGCCAGCCTTCTCTCGGATGCACCAGCTCGCTTCTTCCTGCTCCTGCCCGTGATCCTGCCCGTGACGCTGATTGAACAGTCCGTCAGCCAGCCGTGTTATTGCGACAGCATAGGCCCCGTGCGGCTCTGGCAAAAGAGGGACGCAACTGGCGCAACACGACTGAAACGTAAATTAGCTCAGCCGGTCACGGCGGCCGCGAAAATAGCGAAGTTCGCCACGAACTGGTCGATATCCCGCTCGCTGTGCTGTACCGAGATCAGCCATTGCTCGATCTTGCCCCACGGCGGCAGGAAGACCCCACCGTTGTGCTGGAAGAGCCAGTGCGCATGGCTGTACCGGTCATCCACGGCCAGGAAGCCGCGGTAGTCGCGGACCGGCCCGGAAGAGAACACCACACAGCCCTTGGCGCCGGCCGAGACCACGTGCGCCGCGAGCCCGGTCCGGGCGATCTCCCGCTCCAGTCCCGTCACGGCCCGCTGGCGCAGCGCCTCGATCCGCTGGTAGGCCTCTTCTGTGGCGACCTCGGTGAGCATGGCCCGGCAGGCGGCCACCGCGAGCGGGTTTCCGTTGAAGGTGCCGACCATCTCGTAGCCGTTGTCGGCCACATGGTCCATGACCGCGGCCGTTCCGCCGACCGCCGCGATGGCGACGCCACCGCCGATCGCCTTGGCCAGGCAGATGATGTCCGGGGTCACCCCGGTCAGCCCGGTGACGCCGCCGGGACCAGCGGTGAGCCCGGTCTTCACCTCGTCGAAGGTGAGCAGCGCGCCGTGGGCGTGCAGCAGGTCCTTGAGGCCGGCCAGGTACCCGGGCTCGGGCAGGATGATGCCCGCGTTCATCATGATCGGCTCGATGATCATCCCGGCCACCTGGCCTGGATGATCATCGAGCAGCCGCGCCACGCTGGCCAGGTCGTTGAACCGGGCCACCAGGGTGAGCTGCATGATCGCCTGCGGGATGCCGCTGCTGGCGGGCACCTGCGCGGGCTGGCTGGCCGGGCCGACGTCGCTGGCCTCGGGGGTCACTGAGACTTGCACCGAGTCGTGGTGGCCGTGGTAGCAGCCCTCCACCTTGATGATCAGGTCCCGGCCGGTGATCGAGCGCATCAGGTGGACAGCGTCCATGGTGGCTTCGGTGCCCGAGTTGCCGAAGCGCCACAGCGGCAGGCCGAACCGGCGGGCGAGTTCCTCGCCGACCGCCACCGCGTTCCGGGTGGGCTGGGCGAAGTGCGTGCCCAGCCCGGCCTGGCTGCGCACGGCCTCCACGATGGCCGGATGGGCGTGGCCAGCCAGGGCCGCGCCGTAGCCGCCGTGCAGGTCGACGTACTCGTTGCCGTCCACGTCGTAGATCTTGGATCCGGCGCCATGGCTCAGCCAGACCGGCTGCGGAACGGTGATCTGCCAGCTGGAGGTGACTCCGCCGGCCAGGGTGCGGCGGGCCCGGGCGGCCATCCGGGCGGACTCGGGCTGCCGGTCGGTGAACACCTTCTCCTGCTGGGCGATGATCTCCTGGAGATTGGCGGCCGGGCCGGACGGGCTGTGGCGGGAGGCGTCTACGTGGTGCTGGGTGTCTGGGTGGTGCTGGGTGTCTGGGTGGTGCGGGGTGTCTGGGTGGTGCGGGGTGTCCGGGTGCTGTGCGGCGTCGGGGTGGGCTGCGGCGCTGGGATGGTGTGAGGTGTCCGGGTGGCGCGGTGGGCTGTCCTGCTGGCTGGGCACGGGAGTGCGCTCCTTATGCTGACTGAACGTTCAGTCTAGAAGCGGAGGCTGGCACTAGCAAGGGTGGAGCTCGCAGAACGAGTGCCGCACGCCGCCTACCCTCGCGGAATCCCAACGAGCGGAACCATTTCTGCCCGCGCTTCTATGTACATAACCGGGCAAATCGGACGTAGCCATGATGCCTGGCACCTTATGTGGTGGGAAATGTGCAAATGTGACGCATTCCCCACCACGTAAGCGCTGATGGGTGGTGGGTGCGACTGGTGATACTGGAGTTGCTGGCTTTGGCCGGGACGCAGTCGGCCGGAGTGGGGGCGGTGGGGCTGACGAGGTGAGACTGGCGAAGTGGGGCTGGCGAGGGTGGGGCTGGCGAGGGTGGGGCTGGCGAGGTGGGGCTGGCGAGGTGGGGCTGGCGAGGTGGGGCTGGCGAGGTGGGGCTGGCGAGGGCGGGGCTGGCGAGGGCGGGGCTGGCGAGGGCGGCGGCGAGCGGTGGCGGACGCGGGTGGCGGGTGGCCGGGCGGGGCGTAGGGCGCGGGGGAGTAGATGATTGCCAGGATACATTGGTTGCCGATATATTGCAGCCATGAGTGATCCGCTGCGGGAGCCCACGTTTCTCATCCTGGCGGCGCTGGCGCCGCAGCCGTTGCATGGCTACGCGATCATCGGCGAGGTGGATGCCCTGTCGGAGGGGCGGCTGTCACTGCGCCCAGGGACGCTGTACGGGGCGCTGGACCGGCTGGCCGACGAGGGCCTGGTCGAGCCCGACCACGAGGAAATCGTGGACGGGCGGCTGCGCCGGTACTACCGGCTGACCGAATCAGGTGCGGGGATGCTGGCCGAGGAGGCGTCGCGGCTGCAGCGTAACGCCGAAGCCGCGCAGCAGCGGCTGGCCCGGCGCCGGACACCGGGGCTGGCGCACCCTGTCTGATACCTGTAACTCGCCAGGCGGTACAGGCCTGTGCGGCTTGGTGGGATGTCCTTCGCCGACAACGAACGTTCCCCAGCGCGGCGAGGTCCGTATCAAGCCTTCAGCAGCCAGCAGGCGGATGGCCTTGCGAATCGTGGTCCCTGCTACCTCGAACTCGACAGCGAGAGCCCTCTCGCTAGGCAGCCGACCCCGCAGCGTCCCGCTCTGCGATCCGGGCGCGCAGGATCTCCGCAACCTGTTGGTGCGGCGGCTCGGGCACGTCGCGGTCGATCACCATGGCTCCGAAATCATAGCTGGGGCTCCTGCATACCAGCGACTCCCAGGGTATAGCAGCACACTACAGAAGCAGCAGAGCAGCACAGAAGTAGCAGAGTAGCACAGAAGTGCATTTGAGCTGCGAAAATGAGTTGACACGTGATAACCCGGGCGGTACCTTGAAGGAAGAACCAAGAGTCCGCGCAGGTACCTAGAGCCGCGCGGACCACTCCCCCCGGAGGATGAAGGCGGCTTCCCATGAAGCTCGCCCACCCCATGTCTCACCGCGCATGCGGCTGGGAGGAGACCAGCTGAGAGCCGCAAGGCCTCAGCATTAACCAGAGCTCCATGAGGGCCAGAGGTTTGGCGGACCTCCTCAAAACCGCTGCGCATAATCCCGAAAAGGGAGAAATCCATGAAGATCCGTCTCAGCAGGCTCGTCGCAGCGACGGTGCTGCCGCTGGCAGGCCTCGGCACCATGGCTGCGTTCGCCACTGCGGACGGGGCCTCCGCCGCGCACAACCCTGTGCAGGTGGACCAGACCAAGATCGTCAACCGCTATGACGGCGGGGGTGGCGGCTACTGGGCCTACGACTCCTTCGGCCGGACGCTGCAGCTGCAGTATCTCGGCAAGAGCGGACCGGCGGCGACGCCGTACGCTTACACCGCGATGCTGGTTGATGGTGGGTCGTTCCGGGACATCCCCGGCGCGCTCACTCCCAACCAGGGCGCTCCCTACACCGGCAAGGTGCTCAAGCCTGGTCAGGTGACCGGGTCCATGAACGGGTACGGCCAGTTCGCGGTGTTCTACACCTCGGCCAAGGCTCCGCGCAGTGACCTGGTCCCTGCCGTGCTCAGGGGCACCACGATCAACGCCAACCCGACCTACGCGTCCAGCACGTGGCCTGGGCTCGCGTTCCTCCGGGGCACCGTCATCAGTGGGCTCTCCGAGACCGGCTTCAGCTACACCTACGTGGTGCCGGCTGTGGCAGGGACCACGACCGTCCACGCGCAGAAGGCCCAGAAGTGGGTTGACTCCGCCTGGAACGGCGACGGCCAGCTCAAGGGAGACGGCAACATCACTGGCGGGCGGTAATCCGCCGAAGCGAAGAAGGCAAGAAAGTGGGCCCGGGGTAACTCCGGGCCCGCCTGCACGTTCATGGCCGGCCGGTCAGCCGGATCAGGGCCGGGCGGACAGCGGGAAGGCCAGTGAGCCTTTCGGGGTCTGCCAGGTCATCACGTCGAAGGTGTAGAGGCCCTGGCGTACCCCGGGATCCTGCTCCAGCAGCTGGCGGACCTCGCCCACCGAGTCCTTCTGGTACAGGCCAAGCCCGCAGATCACCTCATCCTCGGCCGGGCCGTCGGGGACCGGCCCGGCCGCCAGCTGTTCCCCGCTGGCGACCAGGCTCAGCGTGTACGCCAGGTGCTCGCGGAAGATCCGCTCTCTTTCCTCGTCGGCAAAGTCGCGATACTGCCGGGTGCGCCGGAGCAGCGCGCACTGATACGCCTCCAGCTGGATCGGGCCGGGGTCAGCGGTCATCACGGGGCTCCTCCAGGTCGCGGGGCTCCAGGTCGCGGGGCTCCAGGTCGCGGGGCTCCAGGTCGCGGGACTCCGCCAGGCCCGGCGCGGCGGCGAAGCGGTCCAGGATGCGGGTCCAGCCGGATGAGTACGCGCCGCTGGCGTAGCCGCCGGGCAGCGCGCAGTCCTGGGCCAGCTGCTCGTCGGTGAGCGCCTCCCAGCCGCGGTGCTCCACCGTGACCCGGGTCAGGGCCGGGCCGAGCGCGGCAAAGGACAACTCGACCTCGGTCGGCACCGGTGTCCCGGTCCAGGTCATCACGAACCGGGCGGGCGGCTCCCAGGCGAGCAGCTCGCCCCAGTCCACCTCGGTGCCGTCGTCCCAGGTCTCGTACACCCGGCCGCCGGCCCGCGGCTGCACGGTGATGTCGCGGACCCGGACCTTGCCGGCGGAGAACGGGTCAACCGGCCACCAGATGCCCATGGTCCGCACGAACACGTCGAACGTGTGCCGGACGTCACTGCGCACCGTGGTCGACTGGCGGACCGGCGGGCGGCGGAGCGTAGCGACGTGGGTGGCCGGGCTCCTCACGCGTTGGGCTCATTCACTCTCCTTGGCACCATCCGTTGCTGACTTACCTGTCCAGTGCAGGTAGTCGCGGAACCTGTCCAGGACCAGCGGCCACAAGCGGCCGATCGTAGCCCGCTGGTCATCGTCGGCGGCGCCACCCGGCGGGTCAGCCGGCCCGGGAGGCCTGGTCGTCATCGGATATCCCGCGTTCGGCCTCGACCAGCCGCCGGGCCGTGTCCAGGGAGCTGGCCCACATCTCGTCCAGGAATTCCCGCAGCCCAGCCAGGCCCTCAGTGCGCGCCCGGTACAGCCGCCGGGTGCCGTCCCGGCGCTCGGTGAGCAGCCCGGCGTTCTTCAGCACGGTCAGGTGCTGGCTGACCGCGGTCCTGGTCACCTCGAACGCCGCGGCGATCTCACCCGCGGCCAGTTCGTCGTGCGCGACCAGCCGCAGGATGGCCCGGCGGCGCGGTTCGGCCAACGCTTTGAGCGCCTCGTCGGTCGCCTGGTCCGCGCCGTCCTCAGGTCCCCGGGCCCGGCCGCCTGCGGGATCCGGTCGCGGGCCGCCCGCGGGATCCGGCTGCGGGCCGCCTGCGGATCCGGCTGCGGGCCGCCTGCGGGATCCGGTCGCGGGCCGCCTGCGGGATCCGGTCGCGGGCCGCCCGCGGGATCCGGTCGCGGGCCGCCCGCGGGATCCGGCTGCGGGCCGCCTGCGGGGATACTCCAGCTCCACAGCCCGACAGCATTCCCGTCCGGATCGGTGAAGATGGCGAACCGGCCGAAGTCACCCGGCAGGTCGGTGGGCGGGACGACCCGCTTGCCGCCGAGCTGCTCGGCCCGGTCCAGGTAGGCGTCGAGGTCATCGACCCGCATGTAGATCTTGACGCCCTTCTCGCCGGGCTCGCCGGGGCCGATGCCGCCGCCAACGGCGCCGTCCCCCGCCCCGGTGTCCACCAGGCCGTACCCGCCCATGGCGGGATCCGCGGCCACCTGCCAGCCGAACAGCTCCGCGTAGAACTTCTGCGCGCGGGCGGCGTCCGGGCTGATCACTTCGAAAAATGCGACGGGCTGGCCCATGACTGATTCCTCTCGGCTGTTGGCTCGCATGATGTTCGTCGTTGCTTACGTTAGCTTCAACGAACGTTAGTGTCAACTGTCGGAAGGAGGATGAGTGACGTTCGATGGCACGGCTGGCTCAACGGCCGGGGCGGCCGGTCCCCGAGCGGCCGCCCCCGGGCTTTGCGCCCCGGGGGCAGGGAGCGGCCGGGACGGCCGGGCCCGGGCGATCCACTGGGCGACGACCCGCCAGCCGAGCTGGAACAGGCCGAGGAAGGCCAGGGCCACGCCGATGAACGCGACGGCGGTGCCCTGGCCGGAGACGACCCGCAGGATCATCCCGATCGCCACGGTACGCCGCTTGCGGAATAGCGTCAGCCTTTCAAAGAAGTCCGTTGCCGCGTTCACGTTCATACTTGCCAATTGGCGCACAGCGCTGTGGCCGTGGTGGGCAGCACGCTCGCGGCAACGGCTGCCGCTGCGCTAAAGGCAAGAGCCAGAGGGCAAAGAGCCACCGAAGTAGTCAGCACCAGCGCAATGCCACCCTTCATGACTTCTCCGCCAAGAAGAATACCGCCCGCGACGCCCAGAC
>CAWDRD010000116.1:0-9002 GCA_963804455.1 uncultured Actinomycetes bacterium | reverse complement strand
GATAGGGTGCGGCCACGCCGGCGACCATGACGGCCTGCCTCCTTCGGCTCCGGCTGGATGGCCCAGCATTGTCAGCGCGGCAGGGCTCGGGCCGCGGCGGAGCACCGCGGCTCCCCGGCTGACCTGCCCTCGATGATCGAGCGTAGTGGCTGCTGGCGGCCCTGGCACAGGGCCCCCGGGAGGTGCCGGTTACCACGCTGCGAGCCGCCGGGCGCCGCGCCATGGCACCGCGCCATGGCACCGCTCCACTGTCAACCTGTGCGCTGTCACCGGCAACCCGCCACGGACCGTTGATGCGTATTTGTTTTAAAAAGGCACAGGGCCTGTGCCCAATTCGTTATGCCCGCGGGGCCGGACATCCCAGGCCACCTGGGGAAGCTGGCGTTCAGCGCGGCTGGCGCGCCGCTACACTGGCCAGGCGCGCGCGTGGTCACGCCCCATAACCGGCGGCTATGGAGCGGCCCCGGCCACACGGTAACCGCGCACGCCGGGATGCACAGCCTTGACTCATTTCCCGGCGGGCCGCCACAGAGGGTTTCCCGGGCCGCTGATTTCCCCGCTGGCTGCCAGGAATCCCCCGGCTGCCACCCAGGTGGCTTTCAGCTTTACCGGGTGGCATAGCTCAGTCGCCAGTCGGCTCACCCGGGTGGCAGCTGACCGGATCGCCTTGGAATGGAGAACCAATGGGCGCAGTCGAGCGTTCCCGGGTACTGGTGACCGGCGGCGCCGGCTTTATCGGGCGGCGGACCGTGCGGACGCTGCTCGGGATGGGCGCCTCTGTCGTCGTGGCAGACAAGCGGCCCTGGCCGGATGACGACGTGGAATGCGTCGTCGGCGACCTGTGCGACCCGGCGGTCGCCGCCCAGGCGGTCCGCCCGGGCACCGACGTCATCGTGCACCTGGCCGCGGTGACATCCGTGCTCCGCTCGCTGGAGGACCCGGCCGGTACCTACCGGAACAACGTCGAGCTCACCGCGGGCCTGCTGGAACTGGCCCGCCACCGCGGCGTCGGCGCGTTCGTGCTCGCCTCGACCAACGCGGTGGCCGGCAACGTGGGCCGGGAGACCATCACCGAGCGGACCGCGCTGCGGCCGCTGACCCCCTACGGCGCGACCAAGGCCGCCGCCGAGATGCTGCTGAGCTGCTATGCGGCCAGCTACGGCATGGTGTGCCCGGCGCTGCGGTTCTCCAACGTGTACGGCCCGGGCATGGTCGAGAAGGACAGCTTCGTGCCGCGGCTGATGCGCGCCGCGCGGGATGGCCACGGCGTGCAGATCTACGGTGACGGCAACCAGCTGCGTGACCTGGTGCACGTGGATGACATCGTGGCCGGGATGCTGACCGCCTGGCAGGCGGGGCACAGCGGACCGATGATCCTCGCCGCGGGCGAGTCAACCAGCGTCAACGACATCCTGTTCGCGGCGCGCAGCGTGACCGGCGCGGCCATCCCGGCCGAGCACATCCCGCCGAAGCCCGGCGAGATGCCCGCGGTCATCGTGGACATCTCACTGGCCCGCTCGCGCGGCTACCAGCCCGCCTTCGACCTGAAGCCGGGCCTGGCCACGGTGTGGCCGGAGTTCAGGCCCGACTCCGCCGCGGACGGTCCGCGGGCGGCGAGCACTTCTGGGGCGGAGGCCACCCTGTGACCACCTCGCACACTGACGCGGGTATCGACGACGCCGCGGCAGCAGCGTTCTGCACTGAATACGGGGCGGCCGCGCGGCAGCTGCCGCCGGTGGCGATCGTGATCGCCGCCTTCAACGAGGAAGGCGTGATCGGCTCGGTCGTCTCAGCCCTGCCTGCCAAGGTGTGCGGGCTGGAGACGGCCACGATCGTCGTCTCCGACGGGGCGAAGGACGCCACCGTGCCGGAAGCCGGGGCCGCGGGCGCGCTGGTCTGCGATGTCCCAGTCAACCGGGGCCAGGGCGCCGCCCTCCGGCTGGGTTACCGGCTGGCCCGGGCCGGCGGCGCCCAGTACATCGTGACCACTGACGCGGACGGCCAGTACAACCCGGCCGAGATGGAGCGGGTCCTGGACCAGGTCGTGTCCGGGCAGGCGGACTTCTGCACCGGGTCGCGGACCATGGGCAGCGAGGAGACCAAGGACCCCGTGCGCAAGCTGGGCGTCCGGGTCTTCGCGCTGACCATCAGCCTGCTGACCGGGCAGCGCATCACCGACACCACGTTCGGGCTCCGCGCCATGCGCGCCGAGGTCACCGGCGTGGTCCGGCTGGAACAGCCGCAGTACCAGGCCTCGGAACTGCTGATCGGCGTGCTGGCGCACGGCTTCCGGGTGACTGAGGTGCCGGCCACGATCCACAAGCGCACGGTCGGCAAGAGCAAGAAGGGCAACAACGCTTTCTACGCGATGCGGTTCGCCCGGGTGGTCGTAGGCACGTGGTGGCGGGAACGGCGCAACGGACGTGCCACCCCGGCCGCCGCCGGCCTGGGCATGCAGGCGAGCCGGGCCGCTGGCCGCCGGGCCGCCGGGCCGGCCCAGGGCCCGGTGGCGGGAGAACTCGTGCCCGGTGCGGATCTCGCCGTCAACGAGCCGGTCGCCCGCGCGAACCGGCCGGGGCCAGCGGACTTAGTGGTTCCCCCGGACCGGGGCCGCGGCCAGGCTCGGCCGGGGCCGCGGCAGCCGCCGTCGCCGTCTCGCTGGCCGCCGCTGACGGCGCTAGCTGGCTGGCCCCGGCCGCCTCACCGGCGGCCCTGGCCCTGCTGATCCTGGGCCTGCGGGCATCCCGGTCGGCGAACAGAATGAAGTGGAAGATCAGGAACCTGCTGAGGAACGTCACGCAGTTGGCTATGAAGTACGCGGTGGCCACGAACAGCACCCGGTCCACGTGGCTCAGGTGCATCGACAGCGCCTGCTGGTTCGCCCACTTGCTGGACAGGGTCAGGATGAAGACCACCGCGACGGAGATCGCCCAGAACGGCAGGGTCTCCTTGAGCAGGTGGGGCCGGCCCGTCCGCTCCCAGGCCCACCGGCTGAGCACGTAGCTCACCGCCGCCCCGGCGAACCAGGCTGCCACCGCGGAGATCCCGGCGGTCAGGTGCGCGGGCCCGACGCACAGGATCAGCGTGATCTCGCTCGCTGCGAACGACGCGAGCGCTACCGGCACGAACCTGCCGAACCGCTTGCCCAGTGACGTGCGCATCCAGCGGCGCGCGGCGGCGGGGATCCGGGACGAGGCGAGTGTCATAAGTGTCCTAAATCTTCCGTAGACCGAAAGGTCGCTCCGTCAGGTATACCGCACGAACATCCGTGCATGCTGCAGGTACGTGGCCTCTGGCCAGCCCAGGTGCCGGCCAGAGGCGGTCCTGGTGGGCTGGGCTGACGCCGCGGGCGGGCCCGGCAGGACGGCAGCCGCGGAGAAGGCCAGCCGGGCAGGCCGTCAGCCGGGCAGGCCGTCAGCAGGCAGGCCGACCAGCTTGCCCAGGCAGGTCACGGCGTGCGCGAAGAACGCGGCCCGGTCGGTGACCACATTCTCGAACTGGCCGAACAGCTCGAAGCTCAGCATGCCGAACAGGGCACTCCAGGTGACCAGCGCGGCCGCGATCACATCGTCGGGGACCTCGGTCAGCAGCGACTCGCGTAGTCCGGCCGCATCCCTGCGGAACGGCTCCGGGACCGGCGGGCAGATACCCGGGGTCTCCAGTGCGCCCGCCCGGTACGCGTCACTGACGATCTTCCCGTAGACCGTGGCCGCCCGGGCGGCCGGGCCGATGGTCTGCTGCGGGGCCTGGTATCCGGGTACTGGCGAGCCGTAGACCAGCGCGTACTCGTGCGGGTGAGCGAGCGCCCAGTCCCGTGCGGCCTGGCATGTCGCCAGCCACCGCCCGGCATAGTCATCGGGCGGGCAGGCCCGTTCCGCATCTTCCACCGCCGCACCGATCGCGTTGTAACCATCGACGATCAGGGCGGTCAGTAGGTCATCGCGGCTCGGAAAGTACCGGTAGATGGCTGAGGAGACCATGCCCATCTCCCGGGCGACGGCGCGCAGCGACAGCCCTGCGGCACCTTCGGTCGCCAGCTGGCGGCGCGCGATGTCGGTGATTTCCCTGGTCAGCTCGGCGCGAACCCGCTCACGTGCAGTACGGCTTGCGTTCACGTCGGCATCATATCAGAGCGACGACTCAAAACGAGAGCAATGCTCTATATCAGCGGGAATCGACCACGAAGCCTGGGCCGAGTTCGCGCTCAGGGCGGCCACAGCGGTTTGCGCACACACGCTCTCGCCGTGCTAGCGGGCATCCTGTGAGGGCACACAGCCGGGGCTGCTCCAGTCCGCTGGCAGGCCGAGGACGTCGCGCAGGCGCTGCTCGCCGGGCTCAGTGACCCGGACCACCCTCCGCCGGCCGGTCCGCTGCACCCAGCCGAGCGCGAACAGCCGGTCCGCCAGGGCCGTGCCGAGCGGGCCGGCCAGATGATGCCGCTGCTCAGACCAGTCCAGGCAGTAGCGGACCGCGGGCCGCCGGGCGAGGACCGCGGCCAGGTCGACGCCGACTTCGGCGAGCACCGTTTCACCGTGCGGCGTGAGCCGGTAGCTGAGGTCATGGCCAGGGGCGGACAGCCGGTCGGCGACCGCCCGGTCCGGATGATGCTGCCCGTCACCGCCAGCCAGCAGGCCGCCGCGGAGCAGGCCGCTGAACAGGCCGACGCCGAGCCGGCCCGCCAGGTGGTTGTAACAGGTGCGCGCCTCGCGCAGGGCACGCGCGTGACTGCCCTGGCGCAGCGAGCGGATCGGCTGATCCGGCGCGATCCGGGCCATCGCCTCCAGCACGTCCGCGACGGCCGGGGAGGCGAGCCGGTAGAACCGGGACCGGCCTTCAGGCTGCATGCTGACCAGGCCCGCAGCCAGCAGCCGGGCCAGGTGCTCACTGACGGTCGAAGGCGTTACCCCGGCCTCGGCGGCGAGCCGACTGGCGGGCAGCGCCCGCCCGTCCACCAGTGCCAGCAGCACCCGGGCCCGGGTCGGATCACCGATCATCGCACCAATCGGCGCGATGTCCGCTTCGCCGCGTTCAACCTGCTCAGTAACCACTATCCCACGCTAGCAAGGGAACACTTCGGCAGGCACCGAACCTTCTGCCCGGCAGTGTGAGGCCATGGATACCTCAGCAACACGCCTCCAAGCGGCGGCCAGCACAGGTTCGTGCCCGGCTTGCACCTGGCCCTCATCGTGTCCGCCGCTGCCTTCGCTGCCGGCGCCGCGGTCACCCTGGCCGCGGTGCAGCCGCACCGCCACGCGCCCGACGGCGCCACCCTGACGCCGGGGAACCGCACCCTGGACCGGTCTGAGACGCGATGATCAAGAAAAATGCTGCTCTGGCGACACCAAGTCCTTGATCATCGCTAGCCGCCCACGGGCCCCGGAGTGATCACCACGGTGAGCGTTCTGGGCCGGGCCGAGCCCCGAGGGCGCACCACTGGCCCGGCGCACCACTGGCCCGGCGCACCACTGGCCCGGCGCACCACTGGCCCGGCGCACCACCGGCCCGGCGCACCACCGGCGAGTTACGGAGCCGACTGCCAGCCGGGCATCGGGAACCCGGCGAGCAGGTCGCGCACCTCCCCCGCGATCCGTGCGATGGCGGGCTCGTCGTCCTTGATCGCGGCCGTGATCGCCTGGTCCATCCAGGCCGCCACCTGGGGCATGTGCTCCTCGCGCAGGCCCCGGGTGGTGATCGCCGGGGTGCCCAGCCGGACCCCGGACGGGTCGAACGGCTTGCGCGGGTCGAACGGCACCGTGTTGTAGTTCAGCTCGATGCCGGCCCGGTCCAGCGCCTTGGCCGCGGGCTTGCCGCCGATCCCCTGCCGGGTCAGGTCCATCAGGATCAGGTGGTTGTCGGTGCCGCCGGACACCAGGTCGTAGCCGCGTTCGGTGAGGGCCGCGGCCAGCGCCGTGGCGTTCGCCACCACCTGGTGCGCGTAGTCACGGAAGGACGGCTGGGCCGCCTCGTGCAACGCCACCGCGATGGCCGCCGTGGTGTGGTTGTGCGGGCCGCCCTGCAGGCCCGGGAACACCGCCTTGTCCAGCGCGGATGCGTACTCCGCGGTAGACATGATCATCGCGCCGCGCGGGCCGCGCAGGGTCTTGTGCGTGGTGGTGGTGATCACCGGGGCGTACCCCACCGGCGAGGGGTGCGCGCCGCCCGCGATCAGCCCGGCGATGTGCGCGATGTCCGCGACCAGCACCGCGCCGATGTCGGCGGCGATCTCGGCGAACGCCGGGAAGTCGATGGTGCGCGGGATCGCTGTGCCGCCGCAGAAGATCACCTTCGGCCGCTCGGTCCGCGCCACGTCGCGGACCTGGTCAAGGTCGAGCCGCCCGGTGTCTGCGCGCACCCCGTACTGGACGGAGTGGAACCACTTGCCGGTGACCGAGACCGGCCAGCCGTGGGTGAGGTGACCGCCCATCGGCAACGCCATGCCCATCACGGTCTCCCCCGGCTGCAGGAACGCCAGGTACACGGCGAGGTTCGCGGGCGAGCCGGAGTACGGCTGCACGTTCGCGTGGTCCACCCCGAACAGCGCCCTGGCCCGCTCCTGGGCCAGCGTCTCGATCGGGTCGATGAACTGCTGCCCCTCGTAGTACCGGCGGCCGGGATAGCCCTCCGAGTACTTGTTGGTGAGCACGCTGCCAGTGGCCTCCAACACCGCCACCGAAGCGTAGTTCTCCGACGGGATCAGCCGGATCTTCTCGAACTGGCGGCGGGCCTCGCCTTCGACGAGCCCGGCGATCTCCGGGTCGGTGCTGGCCACGTGCGGAATGGGCGGCTGGTGCATGGCGACCTCCTCGGGCACGAGGCTACACAGGGTTCGCCCGGCGACACAGGTTCACCGGACTAAACGGGATCCACCGGGCTGCACGGGATCCACCTGGCCGCACCGGGGCACCGGCTCGGACAGCATCGCCGAGACGAGCTCGCGCGGCAGCCCGTGCGTCTCGTGCAGGTAGCGGTACTCCTCCTCGGTCAGCGGCCCCGGCTCACCGCCCGGCGGGCGCAGCCGGGACAGCACGCCGCGGCCCCGTGCCAGCAGTTCCCGGAACCGCCGTTCCTCGTCCAGCAGGAGCGGCCGGACGTGGTGTTCGTTGCGGCCACAACCGAAGTCTCCGAGCGTGCCGCGCAGTAGGTCTGGCGGCAGGTCGCCGAGGGTCCGGTCCGGGTCATTGCGCCACAACACACTCAGCGCGCGGCGGATAAGCCGGCGCAGCACGTAGCCGCGGCCGGTGTTGGACGGCCGCACCCCGTCGCCGATGATCACGCAGGCGGACCGCAGGTGGTCAGTGAGCAGCCGCAACTCCAGCTCGCCCGGCTGCCACCGCTGCCGCACCGTGGTCACCCACGGTTCGAGCAGGTCAGTGCCGTACACCGAGTCGGTGCCCTGCACCACCATGAGTAGCCGTTCCAGGCCCAGGCCGGTGTCCACGTTGGGCTGCGGGAGGGGTTGCAGGCGGCCGTCGCCGAGGCGGCGGTAGCGCATCAGCACATGGTTCCACAGTTCCATCCAGCGCTCGTCAGTGCTGGGTGTGCCCTGCGGGTCTACGTCGCCGGTCCACACGAACAGCTCGGAATCCGGGCCGCACAGCCCGGCCGGGCCGTTGGACCACCAGTTGTCCGCGGTCAGCTCGACCGCGACGCCCAGGTCCTGCCAGGTTTCCAGCAGCACGGTGTCCGGCCCGACCTGCTGATCGCCGCTGAAAACGGTTGCGTGCAGCCGACCCGGGGAGATGCCGAAGCCGCCGGTGACCAGGTCATAGCCCCAGCGCACGCTCTGCTCACCGGAGTAGTCCCCCAGCGACCAGGAGCCGAGCATCTGGAACACAGTCAGGTGGGTCGGGTCGCCGACTTCGTCCAGGTCGGTGGTGCGCAGGCAGCGCTGCACGCTCACCAGCCGGCGGCCGTCCGGGTGCGGGCGGCCCTCCAGGTGGGGGGTCAGCGGGTGCATGCCCGCGGAGATGAACAGCACCGGGTCCCCGGGCGAGGACACCAGGGAGTGGCCCGGGATGAGCCGGTGACCCTGTTCCCGGAAGAAGTCTGTAAACGTGTCAATGGTCTGCTGCGTGTTCATGGCGTGCCCTTTCCGGGTCGTGGCACCGGGCAGCGACCGCGGGCACGGCCATGAAACACGCATCAGGGAACGCACCGGCGAGCCATGTCCGGTCGCCGGGGATGGTGACAGAGGTCAGGCGGCGGCAACCGGCGAGCTGATAGCTCGGCCAGCCGCGGCGGTGCGCTGAATGCCCTCCATGTCACCAGCGTATAAGCGGTCGCTCAACCGCCCTATTCCTTTTTCTGGCGGGCCGGCCGGTCGTGGTCCGGGTGGGCCGACCGGTCGTGGCCCGGGTGGGCCGGCCGGTCGTGGCCCGGGTGGGCCGGCCGGTCGTGGTCCGGGTGGAAGCGCCAGCGCAGCACGGACCGCTCAGCCAGCGTCCAGGCGGTCGTGGTGAGCAGGTAGAGGCCTGCGGCGAGCGGCACCACCGCCGCCATCAGCACCGGGGCGAACGGCATTGCCCGGCCGACCAGCGCCAGCGCCCCGCTGGACGCACCAGGCGAGGCAGGGCTGGCGGACGCGGCGGATCGGGCGGGGCGGGCGGGGCTAGTGGGCGGCGTGGCCCGGCGCACGGCCCGCAGAGCCAGCACACCAGCCCCAGCGAGCAGCGCGAACAGTGCGGCGAACACCAGGCCCTGGGCGCTGAACGGGCCTGCCCCGCCGAGCCAGTGGCTACCCAGCGAGGCCGCGAGCAGGCTGTGCCGCAGCAACGTGTTCGGCGCCCCGCCCACCGATGAGGACAGGAACAGCCGGTACATCACGCTGAAGAACGGCGCCTGGAGCAGCAGCGGCAGGCAGCCGGACAGCAACCCCGCGCCCTCGGCGGCGTACAGCGCGTTCATCTCGCGGCGCATCCGCTCGGGATCCTTGGCGTGCCGTTGCTGCAACTCCTGGACCTGTGGCAGCAACCGGGACCTGGCCCGCTCGCCGCGGAACGCGA
>CAWDRD010000115.1:0-6569 GCA_963804455.1 uncultured Actinomycetes bacterium | reverse complement strand
ATCATGACCCGGACCCGTGGTTCCGCCACAACCGGCACCCTAAGGCATGTTCTGTGGGCCCGCCTCTGGTCAGCCAGTGCCGCATGTCAGCCAGTGCCGCATGTCAGCCAGTGCCGCATGTCAGCCAGTGCCGCATGTCAGCCAGTGCCGCATGTCAGGCGGTGCCGCATGTCGGCGGTGCCGCATGTCGGCGGTGCCTCAGGCTGGCTAGCGCGCGTGTCAGCCGGTGCCTCAGGCTGGTTAGCGCCGCACATCAGTTAGTGGTGGCGCGGTACGTGCAGCCGCACCTCGGTTCCGGCACCGGGCGCCGAGGTAATGCCGACGGTGCCACCGAGGTCACGGATCCGGCCGCGGATGGCCTGGCTGATGCCGAGCCGCCCGTCCGCCGCGGCCGCGTCCAGCCGGCCCGCCGGTATCCCCGGGCCGTCGTCGCGCACGGTCACCGTGACCTGGTCGCCCTCGTCCTCCACGAGCACCCAGGCCCGCGCGCCCGCCCCGCAGTGCTGCCGCACGTTGTCCAGGGCGGCGTGGACCGCGGACGCGGTCTCCTGGGCGGCCTCGCGGCCCAGCCGGACCGGCTCAGCGGGTGTGACCACGGAAACCACGGCGGTCATCTCCTGGCTGAGCAGGGTGCGCAGGTCGAGTTCGCCAGGCGGCAGCGGGCCCCCGTCGCCCGCGGCGATCAGGTTGCGCAGCGCGGTTTCCTGCTCCCCGGCCAGCCGGCCGATCTCGGCGGCCTGGCCGCCAGCTTCCATGCCCCGCCGGTGCACGAGCGCGAGCACCTGGAGCACTGAGTCGTGGATGCCGCGGGCCAGGCGCTCCCGCTCCCGGCTGGCCGCCTCCCGCTGGGCGGCCTGCTGTACCGCCTGCTCGGCCTGGACCGCGAGCCGGGACACGTACCCGACCACCCACCCGGCCAGCAGCAGCAGGAAGGGGCCGTTGAGCGCGGAGGCGTTGAAGGCACCGGAGATGGGGCGGTGCCGGAGGATGTCGCAGGCGCTGAGCACGACCGCGGCCGCCATCCCGGCCCGGCGGCCGTAGGCCACCGCCCAGGCCAGCACCGGCCCGGCCGCCCAGGTCGCGGTGACCGGGGTGACCGGGCCACGGCCGCTGAACTGGAGCACGATGGTGGACAGCAACGCCGCGGCGGTGACCACCACATCAGCGGACAGCAGGGCCCGGGTACGCCGGGCTGGCCGGGCGTAGGCGTAGCTGGTGGCCACGGTCCAGCCGGTCATGAGGGCCAGCACTCCCCAGGCCAGCAGCAGATGCCGGTAGTCGGTGCGGTTGACCACCAGCAGCAGGGCGGCGTAGCCCAGCGAGGCGAAGCGGAACGCCGCGATGCCCCGCCACAGCTGTGCCTGCAAACCCACCGGATTAGTGTGCCAGCCGGGTAGGCCGCCGGGCGGCGGTGCGGACCGCCCGGGCCGGCCGGGCGCTGCTGGCCTCGTGGCGACCGGCGTCCTGCTGGGTCCCGCGCCAGGGCAGCCGCCCCGCGGTCAGGCCCCGACGGTGCCGTCGATGCCCTCCCGGATGAGGTCGGCGTGCCCGCAGTGCCGGGCGTACTCGTGCATCAGGTGCAGCATGACCAGCCGCAGCGATACCCGCTCGCCCCAGCTGGCCTGGTAGCCGGTCACGTCGAGCGACTCCGCCGCCCGCTCGATCCGGCGGGCGTGGTCCACCTCGGCCTGCCAGGCGTTGAACGCGGCTGACCGGGTCGCGCCGTCCGCGTCGTACGCTGCCTGGAAGTCACCCTGGTCCGACCACACCAGCGGGATGTCCTCCCCGTTGATCACCCGGCGGAACCAGGTGCGCTCCACCTCGGCCATATGCCGGACCAGGCCGAGCAGCGAAAGTGCTGAGGGGCGCATGGACGTACGCCGCAGGTCCTCATCGGACAGGCCGTCGCACTTCATGGCCAGCGTGGCGCGCAGGTAGTCGAGGAAGCCGCGCAGCATCTCCCGCTCGCCTGCGATCAGCGGCGGCTCCGGCCGTTCGGTGGTCACTCAGCTTCCCTCCGCCGACGGTGCCGTCCCGAGGACGAGCAGGTCGCTGGTTCCTTTGATCGGCTGTGGCACGGTCTCCGCGGCCACTGCGACGTCGAGCGCGGCGAAGCCTTCCGTGATTTCCTGCTCGGTCAGGTACTCGAAGGTGGAGATGGCCCGCAGCCGCAGCCGGGCCGCGCTCTCCGTCATGCTGCCGGAGAACCGCTCGGTGACCGTGTCCAGGGCGAGGACCTGCAGCCCTACTGCGGCAAACACTTCTGCCACCTCGCGGACGCCAGGAAACATGTCCCTTTCGATCTCAATGGCCCGGGGGAAGAACCGATGCCACCACAGATACGGCATGCGGTCGGCGAACGTGCTGCGGATCAGGACCCGGCCACCAGGCCGGAGCACCCGGGCGATCTCCGCAGCGGCGGCGGCCGGGTCCCGCAGGTGATGGAAGACCAGGAACATCAGCACGACGTCACAGCTGCCCGCGGCCAGCGGTATCCGCTCGCCGCTGCCCGCCAGGTAGGTCACGGCGGGATGCGCCGCTGACCGCACGGCCACCTGCCGCATCCGCTGCGCGGGCTCGACGCCGTACACCGGGCCACCGAAAGCCCGGGCCAGGGCGGAGGTGAACCGCCCGGTACCTGAGCCCAGGTCGAGAACGGCCAGCGGCCGGCGGTCCGGAACGCGGGCGGCGAACGCCTTCATCCACTCCGCGGTCATGGCCGGGCTGACCGCCCGGCCCTGGGCGTAGACGGTGTGCTGCCGGTCGTCATAGTCGATCTTGTCCACCGTACCGGGCTCCCCTTCCGGGCCGCTGTTCTAGCTCCGCCCGCCGCGGACAGGGTTCAGGGCGGCCCTTCAGCATCGTCCCTGCGGCGGTCCGGATGGCAAGTCATGAACCGGGCCTGATGCGCTGGCCGTGATGTGCCTCGGTTACCAGCGATGACCGCCCGCAGGCCCGCGGCCTGGGGCTAGGCTGGCGCATCGTGGTCACGGCACCGGACATTCCCGGGCACAGGGTGACGGGCATCCTCGGCTCGGGCGGATTCGCCACCGTCTACCGGTGCTGGCAGGTGGCGGTCGGCCGGGAAGTGGCCGTGAAGGTCGACAACCGGGTCCTGCACAGCGAGCGTGACCGGCGGCGGTTCATCCGCGAGGTGACCGCGGCGGGACGGCTGTCCGGCCATCCGCATGTGATCGACGTCTACGACGCGGGAACCCTGGACGACGGGCGGCCCTACCTGGTCATGGAGCTGTGCCCGGCCGGCTCGCTGAACGACGCGCTGCAGGCCCACGGGCCGATGAGCCCGGCTCAGGTGCGCGACATCGGGATCAGGCTCGCGGACGCGCTCGCCGCGGCGCACGCCGCCGGTGTGCTGCACCGCGACGTCAAGCCAGCCAACATCCTGATCAACCGGTACGGAATGGTCGGACTGTCCGACTTCGGGCTAGCGTCGATCATCGAGGCCAGCGGGGAGCAGTCAGCCTCCCGGGACGCGCTCACCCCGGCTTACGCCTCGCCGGAGAGCTTCCGGTGGGAGGAGCCGACCGTCCTCAGTGACATCTACTCCCTCGCGGCCACCTTGTACGCGCTGCTCGCCGGGCGGCCGCCGCGGTTCCCGCTGGACACGAGATCACCTGGCCTCGCCACGATCCTGAAACTGCACTCGATGCCGGTGGACGATATTCCCGGTGCTCCTCCCGACCTGATGGCGGTGCTGCGCCGCAGCCTGTCCGCTGACCCGGCGCAGCGGCTGCAGAGCGCCGCCGCGGTGCGGGACATGCTGGCCGGCCACCCGGTGAGCCCCACAGCGGATCCCGTGCCGAACCCTGCACCAGGCCCGGCGCACCGCAGGCAGCAGTCCCGGCGCGCCACCGGACCAGCGGCGTCCCGGCGGCGGCCGGTGCTGCGGCTGCTCAGCCTGGCCGCTGCGATCATCGTGATCGCGGGTGTGGGCGCGGTTCTCGGTGCGCGATTCCTCCCGCACGGTGGCGGGACCGCTGCCGCGCCAGGCGGTTCCACACCGGCTGGCCCCGGACAGGATGGTTCGCGGCAAGGCCAGCGCGCCGGACCGGCGGTCGCGGCCGAGGACACGTTCGGTATTCCGACGGTGACGGCGGGGTGCCCGGCAGCGTCGGTCCGGGTGGCGGCGGCGCGCTGCCCAGCGGCCCCGGAATGCTGGGCCGGGATGGTAGTGATCTCCGGCGCAGCCAGCGCCGAGAGCGTGCCCTGCACCCAGCCGCACGCCTGGGAGACGTTCGCGATCGCCATCCTGCCCGCGGACGCGCATACGTTCGACCAGCCCACACTGGAGGCTAATCCGACCGTGCGCGCGGTCTGCTCCCTGCCGGTGCTGCTCCGGTCCCGGCAGGGCGCGGCGCTGCGGCTCCCGGCCAGTGTGTGGCGGCCCGACGTGCTGCCACCGACCGAGGCCGCGTTCGACAGCGGATCGCACGTCTACCGCTGCGTCGCCAATGTCGTCACCGAGGACCAGCGCACCTCGCAGTTCCGGCGCTAACCCACGGCTGAACCCGGAGGCGTGGGCACCAGCGGGATCTGCTCAGCGAGCATGGCATGCCACATTCCGGCCTCCAGGGCTGCTCGCGGGAAGCCCGGGCCGCTCTGTGCACAGCACCCTAGGCGGGGCTACCGCCCCAGCGTGCGGATGTGGCGGTCTTGGAGCTGCATGGTCTGGATCCGTGGTCTGGATCCGGGGTCTGGATCTGGGGAGCCTAGATCTGGGGAGCCTAGATCTGGGTGGTCCGGATCTGGTGGTCTATTGTGGCCACGACCGGCCGGGCCAGTGACCTGGTTCCGGCCACCCCTTACCCGGTTCCGCCGTGCGCCCGGCCGGCCTGCGAGGAGCGTGTCTCATGCCGCCTGACGCGGGAACCCCGCCGTGGCGCGGCTAGTCGCCCGGCCCCTGGTCCCGCCGCTGGCCCGGCCCCGGCCAGCGGCCCAGGCGCGGTCCAGGTCAGCTCGCTGGCTGGCGCTCTGCGCGATCCCCGCGGTGGCGGCCGTGGTCGCCGTCGGCACGGACAGTGCATGGAACGGGCAGCTGCTGCTGCCCTTGCTCGCAGTGCCGCCCGCACTGGCTGGGATCGGCGCGCGGACCGCGCGGCGGCCGATCAGCTTCGGTGCGGTGATGCTGCTGGTCGCGGCCGTGCTGATCCCGTTCACCAGTTCGGTGCAGGCGTCAGTGGCGGCCCTGGTGTCGGTGCTGGCGGTGACCGCGATCAGCGCGGTGGGCACGGCGCGGACCGGCCAGGAGAACCAGAAGCTGGCCGACGTCACCTCGGTGGCCGAGGCCGCGCAGCGTGCCTTGCTGCGGCCGCTGCCCGGCCAGGTCGGCCCGCTGGAGCTGGGGGTCGTCTACCTGGCCGCCGCGGCCGAGGCCCGGGTAGGCGGGGATCTGTACGAGGTCGCGCGGACTCAGTTCGGCATCCGGCTGATCATCGGCGACGTCCGCGGCAAGGGGCTGGACGCGGTGGAGATCGCCGCCGACGTGCTGGGCGTGTTCCGCGAGGTCGCACACGAGGTGTACACGCTCGCCGAGGTGGCCCGGCGGATCGACGCCAGCCTGGCCCGCCGCCCGCAGGCGCCGCTGGAGGAGTTCGTCACCGCGGTGCTGGCGGAGATCGACCCGGCCGCGGGCAGCCTGACCATCTACAACTGCGGCCATCCCCCGCCTGCGCTGCTGAGCTCCGGCCACAGCGGGAGCCCTGGCGGCAGCGGGGCGGCCGACGGCCGGCCGGTGGTGACCACCGTGGATGTGCCGTCGCCTGCCCTACCGCTGCGGCTGATGGCGCTCGGCGGCACCTCGGGCGCGGAGCGGACCCTGCCGCTCCAGCCCGGCGATGCCCTGCTGCTCTACACCGACGGCGTCACCGAGGTTCGCAACTCCGGCCGGGAGTTCTACCCGCTGGAAGAGCGGGTGGCCACGCTGGCCGCGGCGGCTGACCGGTCGCCCGCGGCCCTGCTCGGCCTGCTGCGCGAGGACCTGCTGCGGCACGTCGGCGCGCCGCTCGACGACGATGCCGCGCTGCTGCTGGTCCGGGCGCCGGGTGCGTGGGACGGCCGAGCATCCGGCGCACCAGGCCCGGCTACCCGAGAGTGAGCAGCGCGGCGGCCTAGCCGCCCCCGCCAGGGCAGCACGGTCAGCTATCCCCGGCGGGCCAGGGCAGCACGGCCAGCGACGGCCACTGCCGCTGCCACCGGGCAGTCTTGGCCTGGTAGACGCGGCGTGGTGCGAGCGCCGGGTTGGGCCGTACGACGAGGTTGAACACGTCGGACAGCCCGTACGGGGCGTAGATGCGCAGCCGGCCGTCACCCTCCAGCCGCACCCCGACGCACGCGTTGGTGGCTTCGTAGCTGGCGATGGCGGCCTCAGCCGACTGATGCGGCGGGCAGGGAATGCCGAACTTCGGCTCGTACCACAGGTGGACCCGGGCCTGGTTACGGATCTGCACCGGCGCGGGCAGCCCAGCGAAGAGGCTGGCCCCGGCCCGGATGACGGCGTCCTCGGCGGTCCAGGACAAGTCAGCATCATCGAAGTAGGCCAGGTCGTAGTC
>CAWDRD010000114.1:0-8760 GCA_963804455.1 uncultured Actinomycetes bacterium | reverse complement strand
ATGTCCGAGACGACCCGCGGTGGCCGGTTGCCTGTCATGACTACTAATATATTTCTGCAGAAAAAATTCTGCTATTGTCACGCCGGGGTGACCTGACCAGGGAAAGGCGGAGGGCCACGGTGAGCGAACACACCATCCCGGCCGGACAGCGCGATCTGGTGCCGGATGACGGCACGGAGGAGCGGCAGGCGGTCCGGCTGGTCGGCGTGAGCAAGAGGTACGGCCAGCGGCATAACCAGGTGCTCGCGCTGAACGAGATCACGGTTGGCTTCACCCGCGACACCTTCACGGCCATCATGGGACCGTCTGGTTCTGGCAAGTCCACGCTGCTGCAGTGCGCGGCCGGCCTGGACGGCATCGACGCGGGCGAGGTCTTCCTCGGCCCCCGCAGCCTGCGCGGCCGGTCGGCCCGCCAGCTCACCTTGCTGCGCCGGGAGAGCCTGGGCTTCGTCTTCCAGGCTTACAACCTGGTACCGGTGCTCACCGCACGGCAGAACGTCGAGCTGCCGCTGCGACTAGCCGGCCTGCGGCCGGACCGCGCCGCCACCGACCGCATCCTCCGGGCAGTGGGCATCGCCGCGCACGCCGACCGGGTGCCATCGCAGCTGTCCGGCGGCCAGCAGCAGCGGGCGGCGATCGCCCGGGCGCTGATAACGAGGCCGGAGGTCGTGTTCGCCGACGAGCCCACCGGAGCGCTGGACTCCCGTAGCTCAGGCGAGATCCTCGCCCTGCTACGCGAGCTGGTGGACGCTAAGGGCCAGACGATCGTGATGGTCACCCATGACCCGCGCGCCGCCAGCTTCGCCGACCGAGTCGTCTTCCTCAAGGACGGTCAGGTCGCCGGAGAGCTGACCGGGCCCACCCAGGAGGGCGTCGCGCTGCGCATGGCCGGGCTGGACGCGGCGTGATGCGCGACCTGGCCCAGGCCAGCCTGCGCCACCGCCGCGGCGCGTTCGCGGCGGCCTTCGCCGCGGTCACCATCGGTGCCCTGGCAGTCACCGCCACGGCGTCCGCGCTCGTCGCGGCGCTGTCCCCGGGCGGCCATCCGCTGGTCGACGGGGCCAGCCCGCTGCTGCAGGCGCAGAACATGGCAGGCCAGAGCACTGCGCTCGTGGCCTGCACGGTCGCGGTCGTGGTGGCGGCCACCTTCGCGGTGATGATCGAGCAGCGGCGCCACGAGCTGGCCCTGCTCAGCCTCATCGGCGCGCTGCCCAGGCAGATCCGCCGTCTCGTCGTCACCGAGGCAGCGCTGCTCGCGGTGGCCGCCGCGTTCGTTGGCTGCGTCCTCGGCACTGTCGCGGCCGGGTCGCTAGGACGCTGGATGGACGCGCACCAGCTCGCCCCGGCCTGGTTCCGGGTCGGTTTCTCGCCGCCCGCCGTGCTCATCGCGTTCGCGCTCACCGTGGCCATGGCGGTCATCGGAGCGGCGGTGGCGGCGGTCCGGGCATCTCTGGTCCGCCCGGCCGAGGCGGTGCGCGAAGCGGCGGCGACCCGCGCGGGCACGACCTGGATGCGCTGGCTGCTCGGCCTGGGCCTGCTGGCCGGGGCGGCGGTCACCGCGTACGCGGTGACCAGGACCGATCCCCAGTACGCGGCGAACCCGCGCAAGTACCTCACCGTGCCGGTGCTGTACACGGCCGGCTTCGCGTTGCTGGTCCCGCTGCTGAGCAGGCCCGCCGCGGTGGTGCTCGCCAGCTACGGCCGGGCGGTCGGCGGACCCGGGCTGCTGGCCGCCCGGCTGCGCCGGGCCGGCCGCAGCGCTACCGCCGCCGCGTTCCCGGTCGCGCTGGCCATCGGCCTGGCCGGGACGCTGCTGCTGACCGGGTCGACCGCGAACGCGGCCAAGATTGCCAGGCTGGCTGAGGAGAGCGGGGCATCGTTCGTCCTGCTGCCGGGGCAGCGCGCGCCGCTGCCGGTCACGGCCGAGGTGCCGGGCGCTTCCATCGCCATGGTCACCAGCGTCCCCGTCACGATCGCCACGGTCGACGGCGAGCAACTGGACCAGCTGACCGGGCAGGCCGTGAATAACGGCACGCTCGGCCGCGCGCTGACCCCGACGGTGCTGGCCGGCGCGCTGCCCGGCCCGGCCGCGGGCAACGGTTGGATCGTCGTCGACCAGCTCACCGCGCAGTCCGACGGCATCACGCTCGGCCAGCGGCTGAAGGTCACCGCTCCAGGGGGCCCCGCGCTGACGCTGACCGTCGAGGCGATCATCGCCCCGGGACTTGGCTCGGAGGACATCTATGTGCCCGCCCCGATGGCCGTCGGCGCCGCGCCGCAGATCGGCTACGTGCGGCTCCGGCCTGGCGGCAACGCGGCGGCGGTCCGCGCCCAGCTCGCCGCCGCCTACCAGGTCGGCGGGGCGCGGATCCAGCCCGCGTCGGCCTACTTCGCCGCGCTGCAGGCGCAGCTGAACCGGCAGAACAGCACCGCCGCGCCGGTGATCATCGGAATCTCGGTGCTGTACAGCCTGATCGCGGTGGCCAACACACTGGTGGTGACGACCATGGGCCGGCGCCGCGAGCTCGCCGTCCTGGGCCTGACGGGGCTGACCCGCGGGCAGGCAATCCGGTCCGCCGCCGCCGAGGCCATGCTGGCGGTCGCGCTCGGCGCCATCCCGGCCGCGCTGGCGATGGCCGCCACCGCCGAAAGCCAGCGGACGGCGCTGCTGCGACTGGTGTCGGCGACCACCGTGCCAGTTCCCTGGCCCGACATCATCGGCGTGACCGCGGTCTGCCTGCTGGTCGCGGCCGTAACCAGCGCGGCCGCGGCCGCGCGGCTAACCGCGATGCCGCCCATCGAACTCGCGGGCCAGCGGGAATGACCGCTGGCCCGCGTGCTCGACGACTACGAGTTGACCAACTGGTGCTACGCCTCCCCAATGCCGGAAATTGTAGAGACATTCACCCGTCGGCTCGGCATCGACCGCTCAGCGGTCAGTAGGCCAGGCGGAAGGTCAGCATAACCGTTCGCACTGGCCCCGTCCGTGGCTGTTCGCGCCCCTGTCCGTGGCCCGCACAGCCCCCGAACCCCAGGTAACGGACGCATAGCGGACGGCGGTGGCCGGGAATCACGCCTCGAACGGCATACGCGCTGGTCAGCGGGGTGACTCGAGCGGAGCGAGCGGGCTGTAAAACCGTCGGCTCAGCCTACGTTGGTTCGAACCCAACACCTGCCACCACCTGCGAAAACGGCCCGTGAGCTGGGATTTCCCGGCTTCGCGGGCCGTCGTGCGTTGTGTCATCTTGCGTCATCGCCGGTCAGGAGACGTCGCTGCGCGGCGATGGTTACGGACATATGGCGGACGGAATCGGGCCGGAGCAAGCGGTTCACCGAACCGCTTGCTTAGCTGATTTCCATGATCCGCTGTTGTCCTCGGTGAGGGGCGCCAGGCCACGGGAAGATCACTGGTGCCCGGTAATACCCACGGGATCTGCAGGCAATCGCCGCGCCCTGAGATCCGGGATCGCCGTTGACAGCCGCAGACCCCAAAGGGGCATCACTGTCCACCGCCCAGGCCGTGCATGGCATCACCGTGCCGGGCAGGGCCGACGTCGGCCTGCCCGGGCGTGGCCTGCAGGATGCAGCGGCTGGCGCGATGATTTCACTCCTCGTCCCGGCCGGGCCGGTCCCGGCTGACCTTTGACTGACCTGCCGGGGGACCCACGGTGGGCCTGGCATATACCTCGACATGACCGCAGGTGGAAGATCTACGTCAGGTCAGCCCAAGGTGCCCCGCAGATGCAGTACAGAGTCGGGCGTGGATACCAGGATCTGATACCAGGCCTGCGCCTGAGCGCTAGGATCCGCCTCATGTAGCAACCAGGCTGGTTGCCGCAAATGGTGTGTGTCGCCGGCCTCCACCGCCTGCTGGCACAACGCGAGGGCATCCTCGTCTCGGCCAGCCTCGTGAAGCATTCGAACCGCCTCAATGCGAGCGTGCGTATTACCAGCGGCAGCAGCCCGCTTATACCAAGCGAGCGCTTGTTCGACTTGGCCGAGTTGCTGCAGTATCTGGGCGCCTTGCCAGAGCGCAGGCTTATCACCCGCATCGGCACGAGCCTCCACCCAGGCGATGGCTTCTTCGGTGCGGCCGGCTTGGAGGAGCATCTGGGCGGCATGCCTCAGAGCATCAGCGTCGCCGTGGTCTGCAGCCCGTTGATACCACCTGATCGCTTCGTCGCTGCGCCCAGCATGCTGCAGCATCTGGGCGCACTGCATAAGCGCGTCAGCCTCACCGCGATCAGCAGCCCGTTGGTACCACCTGATCGCTTCGTCGGTGCAGTCGGCTTGCTGCAGCATCTGGGCGGCCTGTGTCAGGGCGTCAGCTTCGCCGCGTTCTGCAGCCCGTTCGTACCAGCCGATGGCCTCATCAAAGCGGCCAGCGTCCCGCAGAATCCCGACTGCGCAGCGCATCGCCATCGCGTTGCCAGCTTCCGCGCAGGCCTGGAGCCAGCTCAGCGCCGTTTCGGTGCGCCCTTCCTGTCGCAGGATGCGGATTACTTCCTCTAGTGCGTTACGGTCGCCTGCAGCAGCACGGTCTTGCAGCCAGGAGATGGCTTCATCGGTTTCGCAGGCCTGTTTGAGCATCCAGACCGCCTGCCGCATGGCGTCTGGGTCTCCGCCGCTCGCGGCGTCGTCGTACCAGGAGAGTGCTTCCTCGATGCGCAGGCTTTCCGGAGCATCCGCGCTGCTTGCCGCGGGGCGAAGGTGTCCCCGGCGTCGGTGGCGTGCCGGTACCAGGCGATGGCGTCGTCAACGCGCCCAGCCCGGTCGAGCATCCGGCCTGCCTCGGCTAGCGCGAATGCGTCCCCCGCGTTGTCGGCTTCGCCGTACCAGGAGAGTGCTTCCTGGATGCGGCCGCCTATCTGGAGCATCCGCGCTGCTTGCCGCGGGGCGAAGGTGTCCCCGGCGTCGGTGGCGTGCCGGTACCAGGCGATGGCCTCGTCAACGCGCCCAGCCCGGTCGAGCATCCGGGCTGTCTCGGCTAGAGAGCTGGTATCGCCGGCTTCAATAGCCTGCTGATATGTGACAATGGCCCCGTCAATGTCGCCGGCCATCCTGTGTATCCAGGCGAGGTTCCGCAGTACGGCTATGTCGTCGGCGTCAGCGAGGCCTTCCAGCCAGGCAAAGGCCTCGTCATCGCGGTTGGCCTCGCGCAGTATCCGGGCGGCCTGATGCAGCGCGAACGTGTCACCAGCCCCGGCGGCGCGCCTGAACCAGGCCAGCGCCTCGTCTGCGCGGTTAACGTCCTGGAGCATCCGGGCTGCTTCTTCGACAGCATCATCATGACCAGCGTCAGCAGCGCGCTGGTACCAGGTGAGCGCCTCATCAATACGCCCGGCGTCCCGCAGTGCCAGCGCCCCTTGCCGCAGGGCGGACACATCACCGGCCTCGGCGGCAGAAGACCATAGCTGAAGAGCCTGCATATGCAGGCCTTGGCTGCTGGCTTCCGCGGCTAGTTTGCTTAGATCCTCTGTCGCGGCATGTTGAGCATATACAGCCCATAGCCCGGCTGGCCGGACACAAGCCGTTCGGGCCGCACGTCCCCACTGCTCAAGGTAGTCGGCCAGCCGATAGGAGCGCCCGCCACGGTCTGAGATGATGGGCCGCGGCCGGATCGGAGTCAACGGTCCTCGGATGCCCCGGCAAGGCGCTGCAGTGTAGGCGAGGGCTTCTTTGAACCACTCCTCGCCGAGGGTGTCCCACTGCTGGTCAGTCAGGTAAAACGGCGCTCCGGCCTCCAGCAGCGCATGCGGCAAGGCCACACCATGGCCGAGCCTCCGGGCATCCATTGCAGCCTCGATCAGGGCACGGGCTGGCGCCGGCGCATTGCGGTAGCGCTCAAGAAGGACAGGGACTCCCGCAAGGTACTGAGTGATACGGCCATGGTCTGCATTATTGAAAGCCTGTACCGCTCCAAAACTAATCGTGTGCCGTCTGACCTGGTGTTCATGAGATCTGCTACGCCGCCTGGTAGTACTCGTTGATCACGCCACCGAGCACCTTCCGCCGCTGAATCGGCAGTTTCAGCAGGGCGCTGGCTTGGGCCTTCTGGTCGGGCGGTCGTTGCTGGCGGGACTGGTGCGGGCGGTGCCCGTTGTAATGGCCGGCGTACTCGCCGAGGACCGAGCGCAGGTGCCGTTCGCCGTAGATGAGCATCCGGTCGGTGCACTCGGCTCGTGCGGTGCGTATCCACCTCTCGGCATAACAGTTCGCCCGCGGGGTCCGCGGCGGGATCCTGACCGTCGTCACGCCCACGGCGGCGAAGATGGTGTCGAAGACACTGGTGAACTTGGTGTCACGGTCCCGGATCAAGAAGCGGAAGGAGCCGATCCGGTCACCAAGATCCATGAGCAGGTTGCGGGCCTGCTGGGCAGTCCACGCACCGTCCGGATGGGCGGTCACGCCCAGGACGTGCACCCGCCGGGTCCTCACCTCCATGACGAACAACACATAGAGGCGTCTGAGGAAGATCGTGTGGACATGGAAGAAATCGCAGGCCAGCAGGCCATCGGCCTGAGTACGCAGGAACGCCCGCCAGGAGGTATCCACGTTCCGCGGGGCCGGCCTGAACCGGCGGGCGCGCAGGATCCGCCGCACGGTCGCCTCGCTGATCTGATGACCGAGCCGGCACAGCTCGCCGTGCACCCTGCGGTATCCCCAGGCCGGGTTCTCTCGCGCCAGCCGCAATACCAGGTCGCGGATGTCCTGGCTGGTTCGCGGTCGGCCTGGCCGGTTCGGGTACGCCCATTTGCGTCTGATCAGCTGGCGATGCCAGGCCAGCAGCGTGCCCGGCGTGACCAGCCGATGAGCGCGCAGCACGGCTGGAAGCAGCCGGGCCAGCGCCGCCAGGACCGCCCGGTCGGCCCAGTCCGGCCCCGGCCGGACGACGTGACGCCGCAGCACCGCGACCTCATGACGGAGCACCATGATCTCCGCGTCCTTGGACGCCTGGCTGCGGCCGAGCAGCACCAGCCAGCCAAAGACCCGGATCATGATGAGGTAGAGCAGGCGAAGGGACACAGACCGCGATCTTGCCGCAACCAGCCCATCCGGCCAAACCGCAGGTCACCGCACTGCGACGAGTTCTGAATCGGTACAGGGCGCACGCTGAGCCCAACGACGACGTCGGGGAGGGCACGATGGCGACCAGGCTCGCGCCGGGAGAGATCAGCGACCTCGACCCGTACAAGTTCATGGCCGTCATTGGCAAGCGGGTGATCCACCCCGGCGGCCGGGCGTCAACCGAGACGCTGCTGCGCCAGGCGCAGATCACCGGATCGGCCCGGGTGCTGGATGTGGGCTGCGGGGTGGCCACCACCGCGATCGAGATCGCCCGCCGCCACGGCGCCCGGGTCACCGCGGCGGACATCTCACCGCTGATGCTGGAGCGGGCCGAGGCCAACGCCCAGGCCGCGGGCGTCGCCGATCTGGTCACGGTGACATCCGCCGACATCCTGGCGCTGCCCTTCGATGATGCCGCCTTCGACGTGGTCATCGCCGAGGCGGTCACCATGTTCACCGACCGGCCAACTGCGGCGGCCGAGCTGGCCCGGGTGACCCGGCCCGGCGGGCGGGTGCTGGCAACCGAGTTCTACTGGCGCACGCCACCGACCCCGCAGGCCAGGGAGGTCTTCCTCGGCCAGGTCTGCCCCGGCATGCACTTCGACACGGTCGAGGACTGGGTGCGCATCTACGCCAGCGCCGGGCTCACCGGGCTGGACACCCAGACCGGGCCGTTCGAGATGATGACGGCCCGCGGGTTCCTGGCCGACGAGGGCCTGGCCCGCTGCCTGGCCATCATGGGCAGGGTCGTGGGCGGGCCCGCCTACGCCCGCAAGATGGCCTGGCTCATGCCACGCATGGCCAAGGCCGTCCCCTATCTCGGCTACATCGTGATCGTCGGCACCAAGCCCGGATGAGCGTGTGGCGGCGGCAGCAAACGACAGCGGAATAACGCGGTGCTCCCGGTCATGACCACCGGTCTGGGGCAGCTAACGCAGATATCGCCGTTACATGGCAGCGTTCAGCCGGAGGAGAGCGTGATGGCCCAGGCAGACGTCAGCGAGCTGAGAGACAAAGTCAGGGCCATGTACAAGGCGGTCGCGAACGAGCCGCACGCCAGGTTCCATTTTCGAGACGGGGCGCCACCTGGCGCAGCGGCTGGGCTACCCAGCCGGCGAACTCGACCAGCTGCCGCCGGAAGCGGTCGAGTCGTTCGCCGGGGTGGGCTACCACCTGGGACTAGCCGCGATTACCCCTGGCGAACGGGTGGTCGACCTCGGCAGTGGCTCGGGCATGGATCTGTTCCTCGCGGACCACCGCGATGTCGGCCAGGCAGTCCCGCCCAGCCCGAGGGCGACCGCCAGATCCAGCAGCACCTTCGCCGGGTCATGGATGGCCGACGGCTTCCGTCATGGGGCCAACACCGCGGACAGTGCGGTGTCCAGGCCCGGCGCCCGGATCGTGGCCGTCAGCAGCGCCCCACCCGCCCGCGAGACGACACCCGTGCCCGCACCGTCAACCCGGACCCGCGGGTACAACCGGCTACGTTTGCCCACCTGGAAAGTGCGCCTCGAACTGGCGGCGACAGGACCCTCAGCAACTCCCATCCTCCCAGGTCAGGAGGGCTTCACGCCCGGATCCATCCGCGATCAGCCCGGGTGAACGGGGCGGCCCAGCGAGCGTGGACCGAATGACCTCCGGCAGGCCCCAAGCGCTCCGGCCCAGGCCCTTCCCACGCTCACCTTGTGCAGG
>CAWDRD010000113.1:0-6944 GCA_963804455.1 uncultured Actinomycetes bacterium | reverse complement strand
TGTCCTCTTGGTTCAGTTACGCTCTGTTTTACACGGCACCCGGAGTGAGCCGGCCACTGCGGTCTGCGGTAAGCCGGTCGTAATATCCGGTTCAGCGGGCCGGCCGGACCGGTAACGTGGTGGCGTCTGCTGTGGAGGGAGCACGCGTGACCGACCAGAAACTGGCGCCAGGAGACAAGGCTCCGGACTTCTCGCTGCCTGACGCCGACGGCGTGACGGTGAGCCTGTCGGCGCTGCGCGGCCAGCGGGTGATCGTCTACTTCTACCCGGCGGCGATGACGCCAGGCTGCACCAAGGAGGCCTGCGACTTCCGCGACAGCCTCAGCGCGCTGGGCAGCTCCGGCCTGACCGTGCTAGGCATCTCCAAGGACACTCCGGAGAAGCTGGCCAGGTTCCGGGACAAGGAGTCGCTGAACTTCCCGCTGCTGGCTGACCCGGACCTCGCTGTGCACAAGGCCTACGGGGCGTACGGGGAGAAGACGATGTACGGGAAGACCACGGTGGGCGTGATCCGGTCCACCTTCGTGATCGACGCGGACGGCACGATCGAGCGGGCCTACTACAACGTCAAGGCCACCGGTCACGTGGACCGGCTGCGCAAGGATCTAGCCGCCTGATCACGCTGACCCGGCCCCGCACACCAGGCGGGCCCGGGATAGCGTATCCGGGCGGTACGTCGGGGCCGTAGCCCAACGGCAGAGGCACAGGACTTAGGATCCTGCCAGTATGGGTTCAAATCCCATCGGCCCCACTAGCAACTGAGACAACTGCGGTCACCGCCGCCACGGCCCGGTCCTCAGCTGCGCTGGCCATGCCTGGCAGACTCACATGCGTGCTGCCTGCGGACAATCATGTGCATTCGGAGTGGTCGCATGACACCGGCCCCAGCGCGTCGATGGCCGCGGCCTGCGCGCGGGCGCTCGAGTTCGGCTTGCCCGCCGTGGCCTTCACCGAGCACCTCGACTTCAGCGTGTGGTCCGCGGGCGACCCCATCGCAGGCTCCGGGGTGCAGCCCAACCAGGCGCGCGGGATCCGGCCGCTGGACGTCAGCGGCTACCTGGCTGGCCTGGCGGAGTGCCGGGACCGGTACCCATCGTTGCGGATCTTGTCCGGGGTGGAAGCCGGCGAGCCGCACCTTTTCGCGGGCAGTGCTGGCGCGGTGCTGGCCGCGCACGAGTTCGACCGGGTACTCGGCTCGCTGCACACCCTGGCCGACGGCGGCCGCCTGCAGTACGCCAGCTGGCTGTTCCGGTCCTATCCCGCGGACGAGGTGGTGCGCCGGTACTTCGCGGAGCTGCTCCGGATGGTTTCCAGCAGCGATCTGTTCGAGGTGCTGGCGCACCTGGACTACCCGCGCCGGTACTGGCCGGCCGGGGCGGGGGAGTACCGCGAAGCCGATTACCAGGAGGAGTACCGGGCCGTGCTGCGGGCGCTGGCGGCCTCGGGCCGGGTGCTGGAGCTGAACACGGCCAGCCCGCTCGCGTCGGTTCAGCTGCTGGACTGGTGGCGGGAGGAGGGCGGCACCGCCCTGTCCATCGGCAGTGACGCCCACCTGCCGTGGCGGGTCGGCCAGTCCTTCAAGCAGGCCGCGGGCATCGCGGCTGCCGCCGGGTTCCGGCCGGGCCGGGATCCGTTCGACTTCTGGCGGCTGCAGCCCGTGCTGACCTGACCGGTGCTGACCTGACCGGTGCTGACCTGACCGGTGCTGACCTGACCGGTGCTGACCTGACCGGTGCTGGCGTGACCCGGGCTGGCGTGACCCGGGCTGGTCCGGCCCGGGCCTGCCCGTGCTGCGTCCAGCGGGCCCGCGCTTACCGGACGAGGTCGCTGATGATGCCGCGGACCTCGGTGGGCCGCAGGGCCAGCGTGGCGTCGCCGACCGCCAGCTCGACGCGCTGGGTCCCCGGGTCACCGGTGGGCATCGCGGTCGGCCAGGTCCAGACACCGCGCTCGGCCGCGAGCTTGGCCACGGCCGCGCGGAAGCCCTCCGGGCTGTTGCGCAGCAGCAGGTGCAGCATGGGTGTCTGCGGTGGGTCCGGGATGACCCGCACCCCGGGCACGTCCCGCAGCACGTCCGCGATGGCCCGGGCCTGGCTCAGGTACCGCGGCATCAACGGGAGCCGGCGGGCCAGGCAGGACAGGGCCGACGCCGCACCCGGCCACAGGCCGAACAACGTCCCGCCCATCCGCTGCCGCCATTCCCGCACCTCGGCGATCAGGTCGGCAGGACCCGCCACGCAGCATCCGGGCAGCGCGCCGAGGCCCTTGTAGAACGACACGTACACGGTGTCGAACAGCCGGGCGATCTCAGCTGGCGGCTTGGTGTACCCAGCCGCGGATTCCCACAGCCGCGCGCCGTCCAGGTGCGCTGCGGCGCCGTGGTCCCGGGCCCAGGCCACCTGCTGTTCCAGCTCCTCCCAGCCGGGCTGCTGGCCGCCCAGGTCACGCTGCGGCAGCTCGAGCACGAGGGCCGCGGCTGGCTCGGCGACCGCGCGCAGGTCATCGACGGTGAGCAGGCGGTGCGGCTCGCCCGCGGGCCGCCCGGTCAGCTGGTGCAGCCGTTCGTAGCCGCGTCCTTCGTTCTGGTCGATGTGGCAGGCGGGGTGGAACACGATGGCCCGGCGCTGCCGCCGGTCGGCGTGCACCCGCAACACCGCCTGCTGCGCCATGGTGCCGCTGGGCAGGTACACCACGGCGGGCTTGTCCAGCAGCAGCGCGATCTCGCTTTCCAGCTCGGTCACGGCGCCGCCCTGGCCGTAGCGGTCGGGCACGGTGTCGGGCGGCACCGTGGCCAGCAGGTCCGCGGCCCGGACCGGCCCGTGCCAGTGCAGGAAACGGGTGCAGGAGTCGCGGAGCGCGTCCAGATCGGCGTCAGCGGGCATGCAGCCATTGTGCCGGGCGCCAGCCCGGCCGGCGATACTCCATTCCGTGCCTGCCCCGCCCGGCCCGCCTGCCCCGCCCGGCCCGCCCGGCCCGCCTGCCCCAGCCGAGGCCGCCCTGGCCGCGGCTCGGCTCAGCTATCGGCTGATCCGGCACGGGCCGGTCCGCAGCCTGGCCGAGGCGGCGGCCGCGCGCGGGGTAGCTCCCGCGGACGTGGTCAAGACGCTGGTCGTGCGCCGCGGCGCGGACGACTTCCTGTTCGTGCTGGTGCCCGGGGACCGGGCCATCTCCTGGCCGAAGCTGCGGGCCGTGCTCGGCGTCAGCCGGCTGTCCCTGCCGGACGCCGCCGTGGCCCGGCAGGTCACCGGCTATGAGCGGGGCACAATCACCCCGTTCGGGTCGGTGACCGCCTGGCCGGTGATCGCGGACGAGCGGATCCGCGGCCGTGAGATCACCCTGGGCGCGGGCGAGCACGGAGCCGCGGTGGCGCTGCCCGCGGACGCTGCCGTGCAGGCTCTCGGCGGCACGTTCGCGGACGTCAGCGACCCCGAGCCGCCCCGCTGATTATCGCCCTGCATGTCGTGGCTGCTACCCCGGTCATTCTGCCCGTGGCAGACAGCGCCGGCTGCGGCCAGCCGCGGATAGCAGGATGGGACGTATGGATGTTCTGGTGCTGGGCGGGACCGGCTGGCTCGGCCGCGAGGTAGCGCGGCAGGCTGTGGCCCGGGGCCACGCCGTGACCTGCCTGGCCCGCGGTGAGAGCGGCCCGGTGGCCGCGGGTGCGGTGCTGGTCCCGGCCGACCGCCGCGATCCCGGCGGCCCGCGCTGGGCCTGATGACCTCAGCTGTACCTGCGGTGCCTGATCCTGGCGGCGCTGGTGAACCGAGGCCGGCCCGGGCTACGTGCTGGGGGTAGGCCAATCGTGGTTCCCGGGCGGAACCGCGGGCCAGCATCAGAACTTAGCGGCAGGGGAAGTCATGGCGGGAATGGCAGGGGGAACCGTGGACGAAGCACAGCCCCGGCGGGCAGGCCGGGCCGGGCTCGGGCGGGTGCAGCGGCTCGGGCTGCGAGTGGCCGGGGCCGTCCTGCTGGCGGTCACCGCCGGGATCCACCTGGACCTGTACCTGACGGGATACCGGTCGATCCCGGTGATCGGCTGGCTGTTCCTGCTCCAGGTGATCACCGCAGCCGTGCTCGCGGTGGCCGTGGCCGTCTGGGGTACCCGGCTGATCGCGGCGGCTGGCGCAGGCTTCGCCGTGGCCACGCTCGGCGGATACCTGCTATCGATCTGGATCGGGCTGTTCGGGTTCACCGAGGTTCGCACCACGGCCGGGGTGGTCGCCGGGGTGGTCGAGGTCGCGGCGTTCGCCGCGCTGGCCCTGCTCGCCATGGTGCCCGCGGCAGGCGACGAAGCGCCGCAGGCTCAGCCCCCGGGGGCGCTGTCGTCGCCCCGGGCGCTGCTGGCCGGGGTGCGGGCCGGACTGCCCGGCGCCCAGCTGGCGGTCGCGGGCCTGTCGGCTGTGGCCCTGGTCCTGCTCGCCGCCGCGGTGGCCGGGGCAGGCGGGTCAGGGTCGGCCACCGCGGGCGGCAGCCTCAAGGCCGTGCGGGTCGGCGGGGTGAGCCTGCTGGCCAACGGGAAGGGCTTCACGCTGTACTGGTTCGCCCCGGACACCTCGAGCAAGTCGGTGTGCAATGGGTCGTGCGCTGTCTACTGGCCGCCGGTGAAGGGCCCGCTGACCGCCGGGCCCGGGGTGACAGGCAGGCTCGGCACGATCAAGCGCACTGACGGGTTGACCCAGGCGACCTACGATGGCCACCCGCTCTACACCTACGTCGGCGACACCGCTCCCGGCCAGGCCCGCGGCAACGACCTCAACCTCAACGGTGGCCTCTGGTACGACTTCCACCTGTCTGGCTGAGCCCCAGGCCAGCAGTTAACGCCTGCGTGCGGAAGCGGCCACAGGTCGCTGGCCCGGGGTGAGGGGGCGGGCGCTGGGCGCGCCGGGCCGTGCCCTGACCGACGACAGGCCTCGGCCAGGGCTGATCCGCACCAGCTGCCACCAGGCTATGAGCAGGAACACGACCGTCAGCACGACCAGCGCCCCCATGGCTGTCAGCCAGGCGGACGGCGTGTGCGCCCAGAGTGGGTCAGTGGTGGAGCCACGGGGCAGAAGCTTGTCGAGGTTGACGGTGGACGCCATCGCGGCGAAGCCCCAGCGGGCGGGCGCGATGTAAGAGACCTGTTTCAGCCCGGTGCCGAGCGGCAGCAGGGCGCCGGTCATCATGACCTGCACCAGCGAGATGATCACCAGCACCGTGATAGCCATTTCCGACGAGACGATGAACGCCGACACGACCAGGCCCAGGGCCATCGAGGCAATGGCGAGGAGGGCCACGGCGAGCAGCAGTTCCACCAGCGGTGGCCCGCCCAGGAAGGCGCCGTGCGACGGCATCGGCTTGCCACCCACGCCGATGACGGTCAGCAGGGCGGCCTGAAAACAGTTGATCACCCCGAGCACCACGGCCTTGGAGAGCAGGTAGGAGCCCGACGACAAGCCGGCTGTTCGCTCCCGGCGGTACATGGCCCGTTCTTTGAGCAGTTCCTGCATGGAGCTGAAGGCGCCGGTGAAGGACGCGATGATGGCCAGCAGGAGCAGCGTGGTCTCCGCGCCGGGGTTGTCCGGCCCGGCCAGCCCGCGACTGCCCGCAGCCAGCCGGACCATGATCCCGAGCACGATCGGCAGCGCCGCGAGCCAGATCAGGAAGCTGCGGTTCGCGGTGATGAGGGCGGAATACCGTCGGCACAGGATGGCCAGCTGGGCCACCGGGTTCCGGGTGGGCGGCGGCGGCTTGTAGTCGCCGCGAGCGGAGTCTGGTGCCTGGCCGGTCAGGCCGCTCGCCACGAACTGCTGGTAGGCCAGGCGACCGCTCGAAGTCCCCCGCCCAGTCGCGCTCCGGTTCATTGCGGAAGGCCCGGTACACGTCAACCCAGCGCGTTTTCTCGAAGTAGCGGAGCCCATCGGCGGACGGCCCGTAGAACGCCATCTTGCCCCCGGGCATCAGCACCAGGACGCGGTCGCATTTATCCAGGTACTCGAGGTCGTGGGTGACCATGATGATCGTGCGGCCATCCTCGGCCAGCTGTTTCATGCTGTCCACGACATCTTCCTTGAGCTCCACGTCCAGGCTGGACGTGGGCTCGTCGAGGAAGAGCACGGAGGGCTTGGTCAGCAGTTCCAGGGCGATGCTGACCCTTTTCTTCTGGCCGCCGGACAACGACGCGGCCGGCATGTCCGCAGGTGGCTCTGGCCGGTCCTTCGTGGCGTCCATGAGCCGCAGCTCGTCGATGACCTCCTGCACCCGGGTGCGGCGCTCCTCCGCCGAGGTATCACCGGGAAATCGCAGTTCAGCCGCATAGCCGAGCGAGCGGCGCGGGGTCAGTGGCTGGAAGATGACGTCTTCCTGGGGCACCATGCCGATCCGGTGCCGCAGCTCGGCGTAGTGCGCGTAGAGGTCGCGGTTGTCGTACAGGACCGCGCCCTCGGTCGCGGGCCGCAGGCCCGTCATCGCGCGGAGCAGCGTCGTCTTCCCGGCCCCGCTGGGCCCGATGACCGCGATCAGGCTGCGCTCGCCGATCGGGAAGCTCACCCGTTCGATCAGGACCTTGTCTCCCACCCGCACGGTCAGGTCCTGCGCGACCAGGGTGACGTCGCCCTTGTCGATGAACTCCCGCAGCTCGTCACCGAACAGCCGGAACGTGGCCGGCCCGATGGCGACGATGTCCTCCTCGGTCACCGGGGCCCGGGGGGTGACCGCCACGCCGTTGAGGAAGGTCCCGTTGTGGCTGTTCAGATCGACGATCTCGTAGCGCCCGCTGCCGACGTTACGCAGTTCCGCGTGGTGCCGGGACACGCTGAGGTCGGGCAGCACGACGTCGTTGTCGTCCGCGCGGCCGATGCGCAGGGTCCGCGTGGGCGCGCGTATCACCGACGTGGGCCGGATGTCCACGCTCGATATCGGACGGCTGCGGCTGCTGCTGTCGGACGGCGGACTGTACGACGGCT
>CAWDRD010000112.1:0-16072 GCA_963804455.1 uncultured Actinomycetes bacterium | reverse complement strand
ATTTTACCCAAATTTCCCAACTGTTGTCCACACGACCTAAAGGGAAGGGGATTCTCGGAATTGCTTCCGAGCAACTTGCCTGGTGTCCCCAGGACTACCTGGCGAAAGCCAGGATACTTGTGCGAGCTTGGCTCGCTTCCCATAGCATTAGGCACGCCACAGCCGCTATCTCGATGGATAGCACTGTCGCATGCGAGAACGTCTACGACAGTCGATTGCACCTTGGGCGTCTCACGACGAGCCAGGTGGCTCTTGATCATGGTTGCTGTTTTACGGCGGGACCTTCTCCCGCCAACCGCCAACAGCGAGTTGCCAAAGAACCGCTCGACTGTACCAGGGTTCAGGCCACGGCTCTTTCAAGATGCAACGATCGGCGTTGCGGAAAACAACGATCGATCCCGAAACTCCGAGGCACTTGCCGCCTTATATCCCCACGGCTGAAGCCGGGTGCTTTACGGCGGAATTTGGTAACGACGAGTATCTCCGCCTTCCGGCTCTTCGCCCTGCGGATATCGGGCGCTTGTGAGCGCGCTGCTGGTACCCATGCTGCTCGGCTGGCTCTCCGCTTTCTACAACGTCCCGGAAGGGGTCGCTGCGCCGCTGAGCCGGGCACTGGGCGGCGGCGACGTGGCTGTCGGCCTGATCCTCGCTGCCGGGGCATTCGGCGCCTCGCTGGGCGCGGTGCTGTTCAGCCGATTCGTGCGGCCGGAGCAGCAGCGGCGCTGGATGGCCGCGCTGGCCACGGGCAGCTGCGCGATCCTCACTCTGTTCGTCTTCCGTCCACCGCTGCCGGTCGCGCTGATGATCCTCACCGCGAGCGGGCTGTTCGACTGCTACCAGCTCGCCGCGAACGCCGCCTTCGTCAGGGCGGTGCCCAGCAGGCAGCGCAGTCAGGCATTCGGCATTGCGCAGGGCGGCATGGCCCTCGGCCAGGGCACGGCGATGATCCTTGCCGGTGCGACGGCACAGCACTACGAGCCGAGCATCGTCATCGCGGCTACCGGACTCCTCGGTGTGATCGCCGCGCTTTCCGTCATGGTGCTCCGCCGCAGCACGCGCCAGCAGGCGTAATCGGCTGGGGATCGGCGGCCTGCTGAACAGGGCGCCCAGATCGCCTGCATGGCCAACGGCGGTGTCATTAGCCCCAGGTGCTGTTGCGCATGGCGGGTGCTCCTTCCGGGATGCGTGGCGGGTGGTGGGTGGTGGTTTAGCCCCAGGTGCTGTTGCGCATGGCGGGTGCTCCTTCCGGGATGCGTGGCGGGTGGTGGGTGGTGGTTTAGCCCCAGGTGCTGTTGCGCATGGCGGGTGCTCCTTCCGGGATGCGTGGCGGGTGGTGGGTGGTGGTTAGCCCCAGGTGCTGTTGCGCATGGCGGGTGCTCCTTCCGGGATGCGTGGCGGGTGGTGGGTGGTGGTTAGCCCCAGGTGCTGTTGCGCATGGCGGGTGCTCCTTCCGGGATGCGTGGCGGGTGGTGGGTGGTGGTTAGCCCCAGGTGCTGTTGCGCATGGCGGGTGCTCCTTCCGGGATGCGTGGCGGGTGGTGGGTGGTGGTTAGCCCCAGGTGCTGTTGCGCATGGCGGGTGCTCCTTCCGGGATGCGTGGCGGGTGGTGGGTGGTGCGGGTGGGTGGTGGTTTAGCCCCAGGTGCTGTTGCGCATGGCGGGTGCTCCTTCCGGGATCCCGTGCGGCTGAGCTGGAGAAGAACTGGACAGCAGGCCGGACGTACGCTACTTAGCACGGATCGCGGTTCGGCTGCGACGCTAGGCAGGAGCGGAAATATCCCCCCACGCAGGGGCCCTAGTCCGGGAAAGCTGACCACTCGATAACCTTGGGTAACCAAAGTCCCAAGCTTCCGGTTCGGGTAGTATCAGCGAGTAATGGGGTCTTGACAGGGGGCACACTGCTGCTGTGACAATACGGGGCAATGCTCTTACCCCCAGCGATGACCTATGCTGCCTGAGGCCTCCGCAGTCAGACGAGGAGGACGGATGCCACCCGGCGTTTGCAAACGTGTGCAAGCCGGAGTCTGTGCTGCCGTGAAGGCGTGGCCACTGTGGGAGCTGCCGCGCTGGCTCGTCGTCTTCATCGCATTCGTGTCCGTCTCCTACGTGGCTGCGATCGGACTGGCGCTCAGCACTACGCACGTGACCGCTCACGACCTGCTCGTGTTCGGCGCCCTCTTGGTGTGCATCGCGGTCACCGTGGAACTCACCAAGCGCGCGGGGGAGAACGCCGGGTTCATCAAGGACGTCTACGGGGTCTGGGACCTGCCGGTCGCGATCCTGCTGCCTCCGGCCTACGCGCTGATTGCGCCACTCGTGCAGTACTCCCTGGTGCAATGGCGGATCAGGCGGATAGCCCTGCATAAGCGGGTGTTCTCGCTGGCCGCGGTCGGGGTTTCATACGGCCTCGTCTCCGTCGTCTTCCACGCTGCGGCGCAGAGCACGATAGGGCTCGCATTCAGTCTCCCTGCTCATGTTCCTGCCTGGCTCATGGCCGTGGCCGCTGCCGCCGTGCTGCTGATTGTGGTGAATCAAGCTCTGGTGCTGCCGGCGGTTAAGGGCTCTGACCCATCCGTGCGGATACGGGACATAATTGTCTCCCAGGAGCGGGTCCAGAACGATATAGCCGAATTGTGCGTCGCCGTCGTGGTCACGCTGGGCATAGCCTTCAGTCTCCTCACTGTCGTTTTCGCATTGCCCTTCGTTACCCTCTTGCAACGCTCGATGCGGCACTCGCAGTTGGTGAATGCCTCGCGCGTTGATTCCAAGACAGGGCTGCTCAATGCGGGTACCTGGGAGCGTGAAGCAGCCTCTGAGGTCGCTCGGGCGCTCCGGACGCGTACCCCGCTTGCGCTGGTCCTCATTGATATCGACCGCTTCAAGATGGTTAATGATATGCATGGCCATCTGACTGGAGACAAGGCTCTTCGGGCGATTGCACGAACATTCAGGCTGTTCCTACGTGAATACGATCTGGGGGGCCGGTTCGGTGGTGAGGAGTTCGCGCTGCTGCTCCCGCACACGGGCGCTGCGGATGCTCGCCAGATCGCCGAACGGATGAGGCGGCACATCGAGGAAATGCCGATCAGTACCAGTGACGACCCGGGCGCAGAGTCACTTCACGTTACCGTCTCCATCGGGGTTGCCGCACTGGGTACGGCCTGGGACCGGACAAGCGGTAACCAGTTCACCGACATGCTGGCTGCTGCGGACAGCGCGTTGTACCGGGCCAAGAACGCCGGCCGGAACCAGGTCTGGATGGTCACCGACAACGCCATGGTCGCCGCCGCTGGCCGCGATCACTTGGCGTCCTGACCCAGGTCACTCCGCATAATCGAAGTTACTAAGTAAATTAGTAATAACTGGCTGACACGGTGCACCGGCCCGGGGCTGGTGCACCCGTTCACGAGGACGGGGATGCCGACGGCGGTGGCAGGACCGCCACGATTTCCGCGGTGCCCTTAGTGCATTTCGAGGTATCGCCGGTCTGCAGTATCTGCGGGGTGTTGAATCCCTGGCACAGCCATCCCTGGACATGGACCGGAGCGCCCCCACCGTTGCCAGGCACCTTCCCCGACGCAACAGCGGCCGCGTAATCCTGCTCGATGGCCATCGCGGCCGCGCATGCCGCTGGCCCGTGGTTTATTTCCACCAGTACGGGCACGTTGGCGGCGGTCCTGCCGGTCCCGCATTGCTTGCCGGTGGCCGCGGGCATTGCCGACGCCGTATTCGTCGCCGGGGGAGCGGAATGCGCCGGCCCGCCGGCCCCGCACCCAGCGAGCACAACGAGGCCAAGCACGGTCCATGCGAGCCTGGCCGGGAAAGCCGCGGGAGCGGACCGCACACAGCGACGGCGCATGAGGGTTCTCCTTTCGCGCCCATCATCATGCCGTTGCGCCCGTGCGCGACTCACGCCGGCTCCCCGGTGGCAGCCCCGCCTTCCGTGCGCTGCCGAGGACCGGTTCCCGCTGCCCGCGCGGAGCCCCCTGGTACGGCTTCCTGCTGCCCGCACCGTCCGCGCGGACCTCTGCCCGCACCGCCCGCGGGACCCCTATCCGCTCGGGTCGGCCAGGCCCCTGCCCTGGCTTCCGCCGCCACCCCCACCCCGGCGTCGGCCGGGTGCGCTGCTTTGCATATCTACTCGGAAGACTGCATAATTTTACGAGCATCGGCTAGCGCAGGAGGGCATATGGGCGTCCGGGTGGCAGTGGCGGGAGCCAGCGGCTACGCCGGGAGGAGAGCTGCTGCGGCTGATCTGTGCGCACCCCGATCTCGAGCTGGGCCCGGTCACCGCGGGGGCCAGCGCGGGCGCCCCGGTCACCGCGGTCCATCCCCAGCTCGCCATGCTGGCCGACCTGACCTTCGCGCCTACCGACCCGGACCAGCTGGCCACCGCTGACCTGGTCTTCCTCGCCCTGCATCACGAGGAGTCCGCCGCGCTCGCGGCGAGCATCCCGGCCCAGGTCGCCGTCGTCGACCTGTCCGCCAGCTTCCGGCTGGCCGACCCGGCAGACTGGGCGGCCTACTACCGCACGGCACACGCCGGGCGCTGGGTCTACGGGCTGCCCGAGCTGCCCGGGGCCCGGGAGCGGATCCGGGCCGCCACCCGCGTGGCCGCGCCGGGCTGCTACGCGACTGCCGCCATCCTGGCCCTTACGCCGCTGCTGGCCGCGTGGCGTGGCTGAGCCCGGACGACATCGTCATCGTGGCCGCGTCGGGCACCTCCGGTGCGGGCCGCGCGCCCTCCCAGCCGCTGCTGGCCAGCGAGGTGATGGGCGCGATGTCCGCCTACCAGGTGGGCGGCGTGCACCGGCACACGCCGGAGATCGAGCAGGCCCTGGCCGAGGCGGCGGGCACGCGCCCGCGCGTCTCGTTCACGCCCGTGCTGGCGCCCATGCCGCGCGGCATCCTGGCCACCTGCACTGCCCGGCTGCCCGCAGGTGCGCCCGGCGCAGGCTGACGGCCCGCGCGAGGCCCTCGCCGCCAGCCTACCGCGGCGAGCCGTTCGTGCACGTGCTGCCGGAAGGGCGCTGGCCGAGCACCGCGGCCACCCTCGGCTCGAACGCCGTGCACCTGCAGGCCGCCGCGGACCTGCACGCTGGCCGCGCCGTGGTGGTGGCGGCCCTGGACAACCTGGTCAAGGGCGCGGCCGGGCAGGCCGTCCAGATCGCCAACCTCATGCTCGGCCTGCCGGAGGCGGCGGGCCTGTCCGTCAACGGAGTCGCCCCATGAGCGGCGCCGGAGGCCGACGCCAGCAGGATGAGCGTGACCGCACCGCTCGGCTTCCGCGCGGCCGGTGTCGCGGCCGGGCTCAAGTCATCCGGCGAGCGCGACGTCGCGGTGGTGCTGAACGACGGCCCGTCCCGGGCGGCGGCGGGCGTGTTCACCAGCAACCGGGTCAAGGCGGCCCCGGTGCTCTGGACCCAGCAGGTGCTGCGCGGCGGCCGGGTCCGCGCCGTCGCGCTCAACTCCGGCGGCGCGAACGCCTGCACCGGGCCCGCTGGGCTTCCAGGACACCCACGCCACGGCCGAGCGGCTGGCCCAGGCGCTCGGCGAGCAGCCCGCGCCGGTCGAGGGATCGCGGTCTGCTCGACCGGCCTGATCGGTGAGCGGCTGCCCATGGACCTGCTGCTGGGCGGGCTCGACGCGGCGCTGGCCGAGGCGTCCCGGAGCGGCGGCACCACGGCCGCCGACGCGATCCGGACCACCGACACGGTGAGCAAGATCGCGTTTCACCGGGCCGACGGCTACACCATCGGCGGCATGGCCAAGGGCGCGGGCATGCTCGCGCCCGGCCTGGCGACCATGCTGTGCGTGCTCACCACCGACGCCGACCTGCCCGCGAGCGTGCTGGACAGCGCGCTGCGCGCGGCCACCCAGGTGACCTTCGACCGGCTGGACACCGACGGCTGCATGTCCACCAACGACACCGTGCTGCTGCTGGCCAGCGGGGCGACCGGGCACGACCCCAGACCCGGCCGCCTTCACCGCGGTGCTGACCGAGGTGTGCGCCGACCTGGCCCGCCAGTTGCAGGCCGACGCCGAGGGCGCGAGCAAGCTGATCGCGGTCGAGGTGGTCGGCGCGGCCAGCGAGCCGGACGCGGTCACCGCCGGCCGCGCTGTAGCCCGGTCCAACCTGCTCAAGTGCGCGATCGCGGGCGAGGACCCGAACTGGGGCCGGGTGCTCTCCGCGGTCGGCACCACGGACGCCGCGTTCGAGCCGGACCGGCTCAGCGTCGCCATCAACGGTGTCTGGGTGTGCCGTAACGGCTGCGCTGGCGACGACCGGGCCAAGGTGGACCTGCGCGCCGCGGAACGTGACGATCACCGTGGACCTGTCCGCCGGCCCGCACGCCGCCACCATCCGGACCACCGATCTGACCGCCGAGTACGTGCACGAGAACTCGGCGTACTCGACATGACCGCGGCCACTGGCCCGGGTGCGGCGGCGCTCGCCCTGGCAGCATCGGGCCAGGCGACGCCGCGGCCGCGCTGGCCAAGGCCGCGACGCTGATCGAGGCGCTGCCCTGGCTCAACCGGTTCCACGGCCAGACCGTGGTGCATCAAGTACGGCGGCCACGCCATGACCGACGAGGCCCTGCGGCACGCGTTCGCGGAGGACATGGTGTTCCTGCGGCACGCCGGGCTGCGCCCGGTGGTGGTGCACGGCGGCGGCCCGCAGATCTCCGCGCACCTGGACCGGCTCGGCGTGCCCAGCACGTTCCGGGCGGGCCTGCGGGTCACCTCCGCCGGAGACCATGGACGTGGTCCGGATGGTGCTCACCGGCCAGGTGAACCGGGACCTGGTCGGCCTGATCAACCGGCACGGCCCGTTCGCGATCGGCATGTCCGGCGAGGACGCCAACATGTTCACCGCCAGCCAGCGCGCAGGCGCGATGGTGGACGGCGAGCCGGTCGACCTCGGCCTGGTCGGCGAGATCGACACGGTCAACCCCGGGGCCGTCCTCGCCCTGCTCCGCGACGGCCGGGTGCCGGTGGTCTCCAGCGTCGCCCGCGGCGCCGCGGCGAGGTCTACAACGTGAACGCCGACACGGCCGCAGCGGCCCTGGCGGTCGCGCTGGACGCGGCCAAGCTGGTGGTGCTCACCGACGTGGAGGGCCTGTACGCGGACTGGCCGGGTGACGGCGACGCCGCCGCACCGGGCGATGTGATCAGCCTGCTGACCGCCGACTGAACTGGAGAAGCTGCTGCCCAGCCTGAGCGCCGGGATGATCCCGAAGATGGAGGCGTGCCTGCGCGCGGTGCGCGGCGGAGTGCCCGCAGGCGCACGTGCTGGACGGCCGGCTGCTGCACTCGGTGCTGCTGGAGATCTTCACTGACTCCGGTATCGGCACCATGGTCGTCCCGGACGGAGCCGCCGCATGAACACCACCCCTGCGAACACCAGCGCTGCGAACACCGGAGCAGCTGCAGGCGCGGTTCGAAGCCGCCTTCATGGGCAACTACGGAACCCCGCCGGTCGCGCTCACGCACGGCCAGGGCTGCACCGTCTGGGACGCGGACGGGCGCGCCTACACCGACCTCATCGCGGGCATCGCGGTCAGCTCGCTCGGGCACGCCCACCCGGCCATCGTCGAGGCGGTCACCCGCCAGGTCGGCAAGCTCGCGCACTCCTCCAACCTGTTCCTGCACGAGCCAGAGATCCTGCTGGCCGAACGGCTGCGCGCGCTGCTCGCGGCCGGCCGGAGTGCCAGACCCCCGGGTGTTCTTCACCAACTCCGGGACCGAGGCGAACGAGGCCGCCATCAAGCTGGTCCGGCGCCAGCAGGGCCCCGGGCGGCCGGTATTCGTGGCCGCCGAGGGCGGCTTCCACGGCCGCACCATGGGCGCCCTGGCGCTGACCGGGAAGAGCTCCATCCGCGAGCCGTTCGGCCCGTTCGGCCTCGACGACGGCGTTCGTGCCGTACGGGGACGCCACTGCGCTCCGCGCGGCGGTCGGCCCGGACACGCGCCGCGGTGTTCCTCGAGCCCTGCCTGGGTGAGGGCGGCGTGGTGCCGCCACCCGCCGGGTACCTGGCCGCAGCCCGGGAAGCCTGCGACGGCGCGGGCGCGCTGCTGGTGCTGGACGAGATCCAGAGCGGCATCGGGCGCACCGGCACCTGGTTCGCGCACCAGGCGGACGGGTGCCGTGCCGGACGTGCTCACCCTGGCCAAGGGCCTCGGCGGCGGGCTGCCGATCGGCGCCTGCATCGGCTTCGGCCGAGTGCGGCACCGCGCTGCGCAAGGGCGACCACGGCAGCACCTTCGGCGGCAACCCGGTGGCCTGCGCCGCGGCGCTCGCCGTGCTGGACACGATCGAGCGCCGACGGCCTGCTGGCCCGCGCGGCCGCGGTCGGCGGGCAGCTGGCCAGCGGGCTGGCGGAGATCCAGCACCCGCTGCTGGCCGGGGTGCGCGGCCGCGGCCTGTGGCTGGCCGCGCTGCTCACCGAGCCGGCCGCGGTCCGCGGTCGAGGCCGCGGCCCGGGACGGCCGGCTTCCTGGTCAACGCGGTGCAGCCGGACGCGGTCCGGCTGGCCCCGCCGCTGATCCTGGACGCCGCCGAGGCCGCCGCGTTCCTCGCCGCGCTGCCCGCCATCCTGCGACGCGGCGAGCCTGCTGCCGCGCCGGCCGCCGCCGTCACCGCCGGCCCGGGAGGCCCGACATGCCCGGCACTTCCTGCGCGACGACGACCTGAACCCGGCCGAGCAGGCCGAGGTGCTCGACCTGGCCGACGCGATGAAGGCGGACCGGTTCGGCCACCGGCCGCTGGCCGGGCCGCGCACCGTGGCGGTGCTGTTCGACAAGCCGTCCACCCGGACCCGGATCTCGTTCGCGGTCGGCGTCGCCGAGCTGGGCGGCCAGCCGCTGCGTGATCGACGCGGGCGCGTCGCAGCTCGGCCGCGGCGAGCCGATCGGGGACACCGCCCGGGTGCTCAGCCGCAGGTCGCCGCGATCGTCTGGCGCACCTTCGGCCAGGACCGCATGGCGGAGATGGCGGCGGCCAGCACGGTGCCGGTGATCAACGCGCTCACCGACACGCTTCCACCCCTGCCAGGTGCTGGCCGACCTGCAGACGATCCGGGCCGCGCACGGCCAGCTGGCCGGGCTGGACGCTGACGTTCCTCGGCGACGGCTCGCAGCAACATGGCGCACTCCTACCTGCTCGGCGGGGCGACCGCCGGGCATGCACGTGCGGATCGCCGCGCCGGCGGGTACCAGCCGGACCCGGACGTGCTGGCCGACGCGCCGGCCATCGCGCGCGGAGCACCGGCGGCTCAGCCGAGGTGACCAGCGACGCCAAGGCGGCCTGCGCGGACGCGGACGTGCTGGCCACCGACGTGTGGACGTCGATGGGCCAGGAGGGCCAGGAAAGCGAGCGGATCGCGGCCGCGCTGGCCCCGTTCCAGCTGGACGCGGACAAGCTGGCGCTGGCCGGCCCGGCTGCGTGGTGCTGCACTGCCTGCCGGCGCACCGCGGCGAGGAGATCACCGCCGACGTGCATCGACGGCCCGCACAGCGTGGTCTGGGACGAGGCGGAGAACCGCCTGCACGCGCAGAAGGCGCTGCTGGGCTGGCTGCTGGAGCGGTCGCGGTGACCCCGGTCAGCCCGCTCACCAAGACCGCCCGGCAGGCGCAGATCGCGGCATCCTGGCCCAGGCCGCGGTCCGGTCCCAGGAAGAGCTGGCCGAGCTGCTGGCCCAGCGCGGGCGTGCGGGTCACCCAGGCCACGCTGTCCCGCGACCTGGACGAGCTGGGCGCGGTCCGGCTGCGCGGCCCGGACGGCGCGCTGGTCTACGCGCTGCCCGGGGAGCCGGGCGGCCCTGGCTCCCGGCCCGGCGGGCTGGCCGGCGGCTGTCGGGCGGCCCGGCGGCGGTCGGCCTGGCCGGGTAGCCGTGCCGCGGCGTCCGGGCGGCCTCGCCCGCTGGCCGCGCAGGGCCGGGGCGCCGCTCGGCCGCCGGCTGCAGGACCGGGAGCCCGCGGGCCGGCTGGCCCGGATCGCGGCCGAGTTCCTGCTCAGCGCGGAGGCCGAGCGCGAACCTGGTGGTGCTGCGCACCCCCGCCGGGGCGGCGCAGCTCCTCGCCTCGGCCATCGACCACGCGGCCTGGCCGTCGATCCTCGGCACCGTGGCCGGCGACGACACCGTGCTGGTCATCGCGCGCGACCCGGACGGCGGCGCGGACGTGGCGCGGCCCTGCTCCGCGCTGGCGGAGCGGCGGACCATTAACCATGCTTACCGACCGTGGCCGGCGTGATTACCCAACCCCCCAGAGGACGGCCTCGGGCACATCACACAAGGGACCCTCGATGGCAGAGCGCGTCGTACTGGCGTACTCCGGCGGCCTGGACACCTCGGTCGCCATCGGCTGGATCGCCGAGCAGACCGGCGCCGAGGTGCATCGCGCTGGCGGTGGACGTCGGCCAGGGCGGCGAGGACCTGGAGCGTCATCCGGCAGCGGGCGCTGGCCTGCGGCGCCGCCGCGGCGGAGGTGGCCGACGTCCGCGCCGAGTTCGCCGCCGAGTACTGCATGCCCGCGCTGCGAGGCCAACGCCCTGTACATGGACCGCTACCCGCTCGTTTCCGCGCTGTCCCGGCCGCTGATCGTCAGCCACCTGGCCCGCGTGGCCAGGCAGCACGGTGCCTCGCGTGGTGGCGCACGGCTGCACCGGCAAGGGCAACGACCAGGTCCGGTTCGAGGTCGGGCTGGCCGCCGTCGCCCCCGAGGTGAGCGTGCTCGGCGCCGGTCCGCGACTCCGGCATGACCCGGGACAAGGCGATCGCGTTCGCCGAGGAGCGGGGCCTGCCGATCGACGTGACCTCGCGCTCGCCGTACTCCATCGACCAGAACCTGTGGGGGCGCGCGGTGGAGACCGGGTTCCTGGAGGACATCTGGAACGCGCCCATCGAGGACGTGTACGACTACACCGCCGACCCGTCGGTGCCGCGGGACCCGGACGAGCTGGTGGTCACCTTCGACCCAGGGCGTGCCGGTCGCTATCGACGGGACGGACGCTGAGCCCGCTGCAGATCATCAGCGGAGCTGAACGCCCGGGCCGGCGCGCAGGGCATCGGCCGGCTCGACATGGTCGAGGACCGGCTGGTCGGCATCAAGAGCCGGGAGGTCTACGAGGCGCCGGGCGCGATCGCCCTCATCACCGCACACCAGGAACTGGAGAATGTGTGCGTGGAGCGTGACCTGGCCCGGTTCAAGCGGCAGGTGGAGCAGCGCTGGACCGAGCTCGTCTACGACGGCCTGTGGTTCTCGCCGCTCAAGCGGGCCCTGGACGCGTTCATCGAGGAGGCGTCGCAGCACGTGACCGGCGATGTCCGGCTCCGCCTGCACGGCGGCCGTGCCGTGGTCACCGGGCGGCGCAGCCCGTCTTCGCTCTACGATTACCGGCTGGCGACCTACGACACCGGCGACACCTTCGACCAGTCACTGGCCAAGGGCTTCGTCGAGCTGTGGGGCCTGCCCAGCAAGATCGCTGCGATGCGGGACGCCCGCACGGCGTAACACCGGCCGCCGGGCCCAGCCCGGAAGCCGCCGAGGGATGAGAGGACACTGGTGCCCGCCGAGGAACAACCCCCCCAGGAGCGCACCCGACCCGGCTCTGGGGCGGCCGGTTCGGCTCCAGCCCGGCCGAGGCCCTGGCCCGGCTGTCGGTCAGCGTTCAGTTCGATTGGCGGCTGGCCCCCTACGACCTGCTCGCCTCGCGGGCGCACGCCCGGGTGCTGCACCGGGCCGGCCTGCTGGACGACAGTGAGATCACCCGGATGCTGGCCGCGCTGGACTCGCTGGACGAAGCCTGCCGCAGCGGGGCGTTCCGCCCCGACGTCGGCGATGAGGACGTGCACACCGCGCTGGAGCGGGGGCTGCTGGAACGGGTCGGCTCGCTCGGCGGCAAGCTCCGGGCCGGCCGCAGCCGCAACGACCAGGTCGCCACCGACCTGCGGCTGTACCTGCGCGATCACGCCCGGCGGGTGGCCTCCCGGGTGGCCGAGCTGGAGACCGCGCTGCTCGCCCAGGCCGAGCAGCATGTGGCCACACCCGCGCCGGGCATGACCCACCTGCAGCACGCCCAGCCGGTGGTGCTCGGCCATCAGCTGCTCGCCCACGCCCAGGCGCTGGCCCGGGACGTGAGCCGGCTGCGGGACTGGGACAAGCGGGCCGCGGTCAGCCCGCTGGGCGCGGGCGCGCTGGCGGGCTCGTCGCTGCCGCTGGACCCGGAGGCGGTCGCCGCCGAGCTCGGTTTCGACCACGCCGCGCCGAACTCCATGGACGCGGTGAGCGACCGGGACTTCGCGGCCGAGTTCTGCTTTGCCGCGGCCCTGATCGGGGTGCACCTGTCCCGGCTCGGCGAGGAGATCGTGCTGTGGTCGACCGCCGAGTTCGGCTGGGCGGAGATCGACGACGCCTACGCGACCGGCTCGTCGATCATGCCGCAGAAGAAGAACCCGGACGTCGCCGAGCTGGCCCGCGGCAAGGCGGGGCGCCTCATCGGCGGGCTGACCGGGCTGCTCACCACGCTGAAGGGACTGCCGCTCACCTATAACCGCGATCTGCAGGAGGACAAGGAACCGGTGTTCGACGCGGTGGACACGCTGCTGCTGGTCCTTCCGGCCATGGCCGGCCTGGTCACCACCTTGACCTTCCATCCGCAACGCCTGGCGAGTGGTGCGAGTACTGGTTTCGCACTCGCCACCGACCTGGCTGAACTGCTGGTCCGGCGCGGTGTCCCGTTCCGGGACGCGCACGAGGTGGTCGGTCACCTGGTGGTGTGGTGCCAGGTGCATGACTGTGACCTGCCCGACGTGAGCGACGAGGATCTCGCCAAGATCTCCGAGCACCTCACCCCGGACATCCGCGAGGTGCTGTCGGTGGACGGCGCGCTCAACGCCCGGCGGGCGCCCGGCGGGACCGCCCCGGCCCGGGTCGCCGAGCAGCTCACCGCGCTGCGCGCAATGGTGGACGAGCATGCTGCCTGGGCGGCACGCTGACTGGCCCCGTGGTGACTGGCCCCGTGGTGACTGGCCCCGTGGTGACTGGCCCCGTGGTGACTGGCCCCGTGGTGACCGGCCCCGTGGTGACCGGCGGGCTGCTCCCGCGCGAGTTCTTCGCGGGCCATTCGCTCCAGGTGGCCCCGCAGCTGCTGGGCTGCGTGCTGGAGCACGAGACGCCGGACGGCCAGGTCGCGGTGCTGCTCACCGAGGTCGAGGCGTACGAGGGCCAGGCCGACCCAGCCTCGCATGCCTACCGGGGCCGGACCGCGCGGAACGCGGTGATGTTCGGGCCGCCTGGGCACGCCTACGTGTATTTCACCTATGGCATGCACTACTGCGTGAACATGATCTGCCTGCCCGAGGGCGCGGCGTCCGGGATCCTGATCCGCGCGGGCCGGGTCATCGAAGGCATCCCGCTGGCGGCCGCCCGCCGGGTGGCCGGGCGCACCGGCGCGGCCCGGGTGGCCGACCGTGACCTGGCCCGGGGGCCGGCCCGACTGTGCCAGGCGCTCGATATCGGCCGTGGGCTCGATGGCGCGGATGTGTGCGATCCGGCGTCCCCGCTCCGGATCCGGGCCGCGGACGGCGCGGCGCCTGGATCCGCGGCCATCAGCCAGGGGCCCCGGGTCGGCGTGAGCGCCGCGGCCGACCGGCCCTGGCGGTTCTGGCTGACCGGAGACCCGACCGTGTCCGTCTACCGCCCGCACGTGCCGCGGGCCAGGCCGAAAGCGGTTTCACCGTAGGCCGGGGTAGGTGGGACGATGAGCCGGTGACCGACATCATCGACGAGCTGACCTGGCGTGGCCTGATCGCGCAGTCCACCGACCCCGATGAGCTGCGGAAGGCGCTCAGCGCGGGCCAGGTCACCCTGTACGGCGGCTTCGATCCCACCGCGCCCGGGCTGCACATCGGCAACCTCGTGCTGCTGCTGACCATGCGCCGGTTCCAGCTCGCCGGGCACCGGCCGATCGCGCTGGTCGGCGGCGCGACCGGGCTGATCGGGGATCCGAGCGGCAAATCGGCGGAGCGGGTGCTCAACCCGCGCGAGGTGGTCGCGGAGTGGGTGGACCGGATCGGCCGGGAGGTATCCCGGTTCCTGGACTTCTCCGGTGGCCCGGAGGACAGCCCCGGGGACGGCCCGGATACCAGCGCGCTCCTGGTGAGCAACCTGGACTGGACCGAACCGCTGTCCGCCCTGGAGTTCCTCCGTGACATCGGCAAGCACTTCCCGGTGAACCAGATGCTGAGCCGGGAATCGGTCAAGGCCAGGCTCGAGGCGGGCGGGATCAGCTACACCGAGTTCAGCTACCAGATCCTGCAGGCCAACGACTTCCTGGAGCTGTTCCGGCGGCACGGCTGCACGCTCCAGCTCGGCGGCAGCGATCAGTGGGGCAACCTGGTCGCGGGCGTCGACCTGATCCGGCGGGTGGACGGGTCCGCGGTGCACGCCCTGGCCACCCCGCTGATCACCAAGCCGGACGGGACCAAGTACGGCAAGACCGAGGGCGGGGCGGTCTGGATCAGCCCGGACCTGATGAGCCCGTACGCGTTCTACCAGTTCTGGCTGAACCGCGCCGATGAGGAGGTGCCCGGGCTGCTCCGGGTGTTCACCTTCCGGTCCCGGGCGGAGATCGAGGCGCTGGAGGAGTCGATCAGGGAGAAACCGGCGGCCCGGATGGCGCAGCGGGTGCTGGCCGCCGAGGTGACCACGCTGGTGCACGGGGCTGAGGAGACCGACAAGGTCATCGCGGCCAGCCATGCCCTGTTCGGCCAGGGCGATCTCGCCGGGCTGGACGAGAAGACCCTGGCGGCCGCGCTGGCCGAGATCCCGTCGGTGACGATCCAGGTCCCGGTGGGCGGCAGCCTGCCCACGGTGGCTGACCTGATGGCGGCCACCGGGCTCACGGCGAGCAAGTCGGCGGCGCGCCGGGCCATCGCCGAGGGCGGCGCCTACCTGAACAACCGCAGGATCACCTCGGCCGACGAGCAGCCGGGCACGGCTGACGTGCTGCACGGCCGGTTCCTGGTCCTCCGGCGCGGCAAGCGCACGGTCGGCGGGGTGGAACTGATCCGCGACTGACGGCCGTCCTGATCCGGCGCCCGGCCGTCCCGGGCTGCCATCAGGTGGGCGCCGGGCGGGCTGGACCACTCGGGCCGGCCGCTGTGCCCTGTGATTCGCTGTGCCCTGTGATTAGTGTCGCAATTTGCGGCACTCGCCGGTTCAGGCCCGGAGCCCGCGGGCGCGTTATGGACGCCACATGACCCCGCTGCGGGCGCTCCGGCCATACCCGGCACATCAGGCGGCAGGTGTCAGGCCAGCCACCCGGGGCGGGCGGGGATGTGCCCTCCGGCAGCGGCAGACTCCCTGGTCACGGCGTTGCGGCGGAGGCGTGGAGCGCTGCCCGGGGAGGGCCGGGCCGGCCGGTTCCGGGAGCGGGTTCCGGGCACTCCGCGGAACCGGCGGAAAAATCTTTTGACCGATCGGTCCCTGCTACGCCGGGTGCCGGGGCCCGCAGGCGCCTCCCGAGGCGGCCGGCACGGCTCCCGATAACGCTCTGACCTGGGCGGATGGGTGCCTGGGCGGCGGCGGAGAGCATCGATTTGACGGAACGGTCTTTCCTGCCTAGTGTTCTACCTGCCCCAAGGGAAACCGGAACGCCGCTGGCGAACGGGACCCGGGGACCAGCCAGCCGTGATCGTCAGTATCTGATCGGCGGCAGCGACCACCTCAGGCGAGAAAACCCGTAACGGGTAGTCTCTCGCTGCGGGTAAGCTGGGCAAGACGCAAGCATCAAGGCCCCGTCGAACCGAGAACATCGACTTGACAGCCCCGGTGCCTGCTGGTAAGTTAGAAGGGTTGCCCCGGAGTAAGGCGAAAGCCAAGCGATGGTGTGCGTCCGCTCCTTGAGAACTCAACAGCGTGCTAAAAGCCAGTGCACATGCACAAACCCCGTCAGTGGGGGCTGGCCGGAAACGGTTCAGTACCTCGCTACGGAATGCCAAGATCGCCTTACTGGCCGGCGTAAGCCGACCGATAAGGCACTCCATGTGTCAGCTCCCGCCAGCCTCGCCA
>CAWDRD010000111.1:0-14540 GCA_963804455.1 uncultured Actinomycetes bacterium | reverse complement strand
GTCCTCAGGCGCCTGCTCCGCCCTCCTGAGCACGTCAGCTGACAGGCCCGTTGGGAAGCGTCTCGACCCCGGCGCGAGCCGCCCGAGTCGCGAGATCGACTAGCGCGACTACGTACCTCGAGCGCGGGCTGGCCGTCATCCTCGCGTTCTGAGCGTGACCCGCGGCTCACCCTGCTGACCCTGCAGTACCTCGGCTATGTCCGCACCGGAAGTACCAACCCTGACCCAGAGGTCCTCGCCCTCGGGTACGCCTACATGCCGGCGGTCAACCTAGGCGAGATCGCCCAGCAGGAACTCGGCCGCGTCGCCCGCGCTACCGGCCAGTCCTCCCTGGTCACCCTCGACGGCGCCGGCATCGTCTTCATCGCCCGCGTCCCGGGCAGCACCAGCAGCGCCGACCAGTTGCACCAGGTCCGAGTGCAGGGCTGGGTCATGATCGACCAGGAGGTCAGCGAAGGCATCCAGTCCGCGGCCGCGCCCGGCCGCACCGCCGCCGCGATCGGCTTCTCCTGGTCCGTGGCCGCCGTTGACCCCGCCCACGTCGCCAGGCTTCATCCCCCGTCCTGCTCGACGCGGCCAGCCGGATCAGCGAACAGCTCGGCGCCGCGTTCAGCCCCCACGGGCACCGCGGCGCACCCGAACCCCGCCGCGCCGGGTAACGTCCAGCAACGGACGCACCATGCTGCCGCGCCGGATGCCGCGCCGTCGATGAGCAGCGAAGAACTGTGCTGGCTGGCCATCGCCGCCGCATCTGCCTGGGTACCCAGCTCAGCATCCGCCGGGGCGGCACCGCTCCGGTCACGGGCGCAATCCAGCCACCGTCCCACCGCGATCCGAGAGCCGGGAACCGCTATTGCGTCTATCTCTGGCATGCCGGACACCAGAACCTGACCCGCTCTTCGCCCGCGTCGCCCTGCTCGGCCCGGCGGATCGTGGTCCCGCACCGACGGCAGGGTCGGCCTGCCCGACCGTAGGCCCAGTTTTCCTCGCCGCGGCGGGCCGCGCCCGTGGTGATGATGCCGGCCCGCTCCTTGTTGGCATCCAGAAGTCGCTGCCCGAGTTCTACGAGGGCACGCAGGTCCGCCACCTCTCCGACAGGCCGCCACGGGCTGAGGCCCCGGAGGAACAGCATTTCTGTAGCAAATATATTGCCGATCCCAGCCAGGTTGCGCTGGTCCAGGAGGGCCTCGCCGATCGGCCGTTGCGGGTCGGCGAGCAGGCGGCGGACCGCCTCGTCCGGATCCCAGTCCGGGCCGAGCAGGTCCGGCCCGAGATGACCGACGATGCTGTCCTCCCGGGCGGTGGGCACCACCTCGACGATGCCGAGCTGGTAGCCGATCGCCTGCCAGTCAGCGTTGCCGAGCACCAGCCTGATCCGGTGCCCGTCGCGGACCTGGGTGCGCGCCGGGCGGACCCGCCACGCGCCTTCCATCCGCAGGTGCGTGTGCACGGTGACGCCGCCCTCGACCCGGGTCAGCAGGTGCTTGCCACGAGACACGGACTCGGTCACTGTGCGCCCGGTCAGGTCGGTGGTGGCGTACCGCGGCACCCGGAAGTCGCTCCGGGTCAGCACCCGCCCGGCCAGCGCCTGCCGGAGGTCACGGGCGGCCCGCCAGACCACATCCCCCTCAGGCACCTGCGCCTGGCCCTGAGCCCTGGCCCGGTGCTGGCCCGGCTGGGAACGGCTCGACCGGCGCGCCGCCCGCCGTCCGCGAGTACCGGTTGGGCAGCCAGTGCCAGCCGGGGCAGCCCGGCAGATGCACCGCCCCCGGCGCGATCTCCGCCCTGGTCCTGGGCCACAATGCCGCCACCCCGCCTAGTATGCCCGCCCCTTCACCCGGCCAGGCCCGCTCTCCGCCCACCCCGGTGTCCTCCGGGCCGCCGCCCTCCCGGCCCTGCTGCGCGCAGGGCGCTACAGCATCTTGCGCAGGCGGAGCAGGTCGAACACGCTCCCCTGGACCTTGACCCGGCCGGTGAGCCAGGCCCGGCCGAAGCGGCCGGGGTCATCGGCAATCTCCAGCAGTTCGTCGCTGCGGGTGGAGAACCGGACATTCGCCCGCGGGGTCGTGCCGTCCGCCTCGATGACGGGGCCCGCGCCGTCCGGCCTGAGCTGGGTGACAAAGGTGATCCCGAGATCCTCCACCGTGCAGCTGAGCGATCGGTCAGCCAGGCTCTCCGCCCGGGCCTGCGGATCCATATCGGTGAGCCGGCCCGCCAGCTTCTCCAGTGCCGCGCGGCACTGCTCGGCAGTCGCCAATCCTGGCCTCACTTCCTGAGGGATCTCCATTGTGCAACTCCATGCCCATTCGTGACACGGCAGGCGTGGCGTCACGGCTTGCTGACCCGTGCTGCCGTCTCCGGACGGTAGCGTTCCAGGAGGAGCACTCGCACTCGCAGGCAGGCTGCCGGGCGAGGGCAACGTGATGGAGGGTCCTTGATGACGGTGCCTGGTGAGGCCGCCCTGGGTGGCAGGCCGCCTGCGGACACGCTACCTGGTCACACACGGCCAGGCGGCCCGGTGGCCGCCACCGGGGATGCCCGGGTGGATGATGCCCTGCAACGGCTCGACGACCTGGCCGCGCTGCCCCTGCCCGAGCACGTCGGGGTGTTCGAGCACATCCACGCCGAGCTGACGGCAGCGCTCGGTACGCTGGATACAGCATCTGATAGGACTCCGCCTGCATCCCCGGAGAGCTGAACGGCGAGGCAGCTACTGCATGAGCACGCGGAGACGGCTCGACGCCGAACTGGTCAGACGAGGGCTCGCCCGGTCCCGGGAACACGCCGCGGAACTGGTCAGTGCTGGCCGCGTGCTGGTGGCCGGGCAGGCCGCGGGTAAGGCCGCGACTCAGGTCGCCCCGGACCAGCCGATCGCGGTCCAGGACCAGGAACAGGACGCCGGGTACGCGTCCCGTGGTGGCAGCAAGCTGGCTGGTGCCCTGGCCGCGTTCACCGGCCTGACGGTGGCCGGCCGTCGCTGCCTGGACGCTGGTGCCTCCACCGGCGGGTTCACCGACGTCTTGCTGCGGGCCGGGGCGGCGCACGTGGTGGCGGTAGACGTGGGCTACGGCCAGCTGGCCTGGGCGCTGCGCACCGACGACCGGGTGACCGTGCTGGACCGGGTGAACGTGCGGCACCTGCAGCCCGGGCAGGTGGCCCCGCCACCGGAGCTGGTCACCGCCGACCTGTCCTTCATCTCACTGAGCCTGGTGCTGCCGGCCCTGGTGGGCTGCTCGGCCCCGGACGCCGACTTCGTGCTGCTGGTGAAGCCCCAGTTCGAGGTGGGCAAGGGCCGCGTCGGGCCAGGCGGGGTGGTACGTGATCCACAGCAGCGGGCCGCCGCGGTCGAGTCGGTGGCCGCCGCGGCGGCCACGCTCGGCCTGGGCGTGGCCGGGGTGGCGGCCAGCCCGCTGCCCGGCCCGGCCGGGAACGTGGAGTATTTCCTCTGGCTGCGGCGCGGCGCACCGCAGCTCGACCAGGCCGTGCTCGGGCGGGTCATCGCGGAAGGACCTCAGTGAACACCAAGCGGACCGTGCTCGTCATGGCGCACACAGGCCGGGCCGCGGCACTCGCCAGCGCCCGGCTCGTGGTGGACATGCTGCTGTCCGCGGGAATCAGTGTGCGCGTGGTGGACACCGAAGCGGCCGACCTGGCGTGCGCCGGGGCCGATGTGGTCCCGGCGACACCCGAGGCGGCCGCGGATGTCGAGATGGTGATCGTGCTCGGCGGGGACGGCACGTTGCTGCGCGTGGCGGAACTGGCCCGGCCCGCCCGGGCCCCACTGCTCGGGGTGCAACCTGGGCCATGTCGGCTTCCTGGCCGAGGCCGAGTCCGACGATCTGCCTGAGGTTATCGACCGGGTTGTCAGCCGCCGTTATGTGATCGAGCAGCGGATGACCGTGGATGCGACCGTCCGGCAGAACGGCACCGTCATCGCGGCCACCTGGGCGCTGAATGAGGCCACGGTGGAGAAGGTCGCCCGGGAGCGGATGATCGAGGTGGTGACGGAGATCGACGGCCGCCCGCTGTCCCGCTGGGGCTGCGACGGGGTGGTCTGCGCCACCCCGACCGGGTCCACCGCCTACGCCTTTTCCGCGGGCGGCCCGGTGGTCTGGCCGGAAGTCGAAGCGCTGCTGCTGGTGCCGATCAGCGCGCATGCCCTGTTCGCCGGCCCGCTGGTGATCTCACCCGGGTCGGTGCTCGCGGTAGAAGTGATCAACGGTGCGGGCGCCGGGCAGCCCTATGCCGGGGTGCTGTGGTGCGACGGCCGGCGCCGGGTCAACCTGCTGCCGGGCGCACGCATCGAGGTCAGGCGCGGAGCCGAGCCGGTACTGCTGGCCCGGCTGCGCCGCGAGGACGCGCGCAGCGCAGGCGGCGCGCCGTTTACCGACCGGCTCGTGGCCAAGTTCGGCCTGCCGGTGGCTGGCTGGCGCGGGCGGCCTGCCAGCCGGGACAGGCCTGGCCGCCGGGATATCCGACAGGAGCCACACGCCCATGCTTGAGGAAGTCCGCATCACCGCGCTCGGCGTGATCGAGGATGCCGTGCTGGAGCTGTCCCCAGGATTCACCGTGGTCACGGGGGAGACCGGAGCAGGCAAGACCATGGTGGTCACCGGGCTGAGCCTGATGTTCGGCGGCCGCGCCGACCCGGCCCGGGTGCGCCCAGGAGCGGACCGGGCCACCGTGGAGGGACGGCTGCGCATCGACCCGCGGGGGCGGGTCGCCGAGCAGGTCGCCGAGGCCGGCGGTGAGCTCGATGACGACGGGGCGACGCTGATCGTCAGCCGGTCGGTGTCGGCCGAGGGGCGCTCGCGCGCCTTTGCGGGCGGCCGCTCGGTACCGGTCTCGCTGCTGACGTACCTGGCGGATGACCTGGTCGCCGTGCACGGCCAGGCGGACCAGCAGCAGTTGCTCCGGCCGGGCCGCCAGCGCGAGGCGCTGGACCGGTTCGCGGGCCCGGCGCTGGCTGCCCTGGCGGCCGACTACCACCGGGCCTACCAGCGGCACCGGGAGATCCGCGGCGAGCTGGCCGAGCTGACTGGGCAGGCCCGGGAACGTGCCCAGGAGGCCGAGGACCTGCGCCGGGGCCTGGCCGAGATCGAGCGGGTACAGCCGGCCGAGGGGGAGGACATCACGCTGCGGGCGGAGGAGGACCGGCTGGCCAACGCCGACGCGCTGCACACCGCGGCCAGCACCGCGCACGACGCGCTGCTGGGCGACCCGGCCAGCGGATCCTACGACCTGCCGGACGCGGTCAGCCTGCTCGGCGCGGCCCGGCAGGCGCTGGAGGCGGCGGCGGATCACGACGCGGAGCTGGGCGCCCTGGCCCGGCGGCTGTCCGAAGCCTCCTACCTGGTATCCGACGTGGGCGCGGAACTCGCCTCGTATGTGCAGTCGATCGAGGCCGACCCGGCCCGGCTGGCCGCGGTGCAGGAGCGGCGTGCCGAGCTGACCCGGCTGATCCGCAGCTACGGGCAGGCCGGCGAAGGCACCGGCCGGGAAGGCACCGGCGGCGAGGGCACTGGCGGTGAGGGCACTGGCGCTGAGGGCACCGTCAGCGAGCTGACCCCGGTGCTCAGCTGGGCCAAGCGAGCGGCCGCCCGGCTGGCTGAGCTGGACGGGGATGACGACCGGATCACCGGCCTGGCCGAGGAGGCAGAGCGGATCGCGGCCACCGTGGGTGAGCTTGCGGCCCAGCTCACCGCGCTGCGCAAGGAGGCTGCGGAGCGCTTTGCCGCGGATGTCACGGCTGAGCTGTCCGCCCTGGCCATGCCGCACGCCACCATCACCGTCGCGATCACTCCGGCCAGCGAGTTCGGCCCGCACGGGGCGGATGAGGTGGAGATCCGGCTGGCCGCGCACCCGGGTGCCCCGGCCCTGCCGCTCGCCAAGGGTGCCTCGGGGGGCGAGCTGTCCCGGGTCATGCTGGCCATCGAGGTGGTGTTCGCGGGCGCCGACCCCGTGCCGACGTTCGTGTTCGACGAGGTGGACGCCGGGGTCGGCGGGAAGGCCGCGGTGGAGATCGGGCGCCGGCTGGCCCGGCTGGCCCGGCTCGCCCAGGTGATCGTGGTCACCCACCTGCCCCAGGTCGCAGCGTTCGCCGATACGCACCTGGTGGTGGAGAAGGCCGACGATGGCAGCATCACCCGCAGCGGGGTGACCCGGCTGGCGCAGACCGGGCGGGTGACCGAGCTGTCGCGCATGCTGGCCGGCCTGGAGGACTCCGAGTACGGCCGGGCGCACGCCGGGGAGTTGCTGGCCGCGGCGGCAGCGGAACGGGCAGAGCGGCCGGGCGGCCCATCGCAGGCCTGATCAGCCCCGCCTGGCCGGCCAGGGGATGGGCCAGCCAGACGGTAACCCGGGAAGGGCTCAGCCTGAGGGTCACCTGTGCGCGAGCTGAGGCTTATGGGCATATTTGTCACCTAGCAGGCGCGTCATCCGGCGGGTGGCCCGGGGCACCGTAACTGTCTGGCAGGATGGGTGACGATGATGGCCCAGTTCCTGAAACTCCAGAAGCACCGGAGCAGGCCAGATGACCTGCCCGGGGTTACTGGCCGGGCGCGCCTGGACCACCGGACCAAGAACCTCACCAAGCGGGTCAGCGCGGGCGAGATCGCCATCATCGACCATGCCGACCTGGACCGGCTCAGCGCCGAGGCCCTGCTCAGCCGGCAGGTGGCCGCGGTGATAAACGCCGCCGCCTGCATCACCGGGCGGTACCCGAACAGCGGCCCGCAGCTCCTGGTGGAGGCCGGGGTGCCGGTCCTCGACGAGGTCGGCGCCGAGGTGTTCAGCAAGGTCAGCGAGGGCGCCATCATCCGGCTCAGCGGGGACACGCTGTACGCGGGCGACGAGGTCGTGGCCAAGGGGCAGCTGCAGACCGCGGAGTCGGTCGCCGCGGCCATGGCGGCCGCTAAGGACGGCATCGCCGCCCAGCTCCAGGCGTTCGTGGCGAACACCCTGGAGTACATGAAGGGCGAGGGCGGGCTGCTGATCGACGGCATTGCCGCGCCCGAGCTGCGGACCACCCTCGACGGCAGGCATGTGCTGGTCGTGGTGCGCGGCTATCATCACCGCGAGGACCTGGCCGCGCTGCGCGCCTACATCCGCGAGTTCAAGCCGGTCATGCTGGGCGTGGACGGCGGCGCGGACACGCTGCTGGAGGCGGGCTACCGGCCCGACATCATCGTGGGTGACATGGACTCGGTCAGCGACATGGGCCTGAACTGCGGCGCCGAGCTGGTGGTGCACGCCTATCCGGACGGGCGGGCCCCGGGCCTGGCCCGGCTGGAGCGGCTCGGCCTGCCCGCGGTGCTCTGCCCGGCCGCGGGCACCAGCGAGGACGTGGCCCTGCTGATGGCCGACGAGAAGGGCGCCAGCCTGATCGTGGCCGTCGGCACGCACAACACGCTGGATGAATTCATGGACCGGGGCCGGTCCGGCTACGCGAGCACCTTCCTGACCCGGCTCCGCGTCGGCAGCAAGCTGGTGGACGCCAAAGGCGTCAGCCGGCTGTACCGGGGCCGGATCTCCAGCTGGGCGCTGATCCTTCTCGTGCTTGCCGCATGCTGCACGATCCTGGTCGTTATGCTGGCGTCGCCCGCTGGCCAGATCTTCTTCAGGTATCTCGGCGCAGAGTGGGACGGCGTGAAGTACTGGCTCAGCGGATTGTTCTAGTGATCGATTTCCGGTACCACCTGGTTTCCATCATCGCGGTGTTCCTCGCGCTGGCGATTGGCATCGTCGTCGGCTCTACCGCCCTGCAGCCATCGGTGCTCAACGGGCTGGACAAGACGTCGACCGCGGAAAAAGCGAAGATCGACTCGCTGTACGCGCAGAACCGCCAGCTGCAGCAGCAGATCAACGCGGACCAGGCCTTCGCCAGCGCGGCGGAGCAGCGGCTGCTGGCCGGCCTGCTGACCGGCCAGCGCGTGCTGCTCGTCGAGGCCCCCGGCGCCCCTGGGAGCGTGACCAGCGGGGTGATGAGCGCGCTGACCGCGGCCGGGGCGACCGTGACCAGCCAGGTGCAGATCCAGGCGAAGTTCCTGGACCCCAGCGTGACCACGCGGCATGCGCTGACCGCCGTCAACCAGCAGGTGACCCCGGCCGGCGTCACCCTGCGCGGCGGGACCGCGCAGGCGCAGGCCGGCCAGATGATCGCGAGCGCCATCCTGGCCCAGGACGGGCTGGGCCTGCCGCCGGCCGACAGCGGCAGTGCCGACGCCTCGGTGGTCCAGGCCTACACCGCCGGAGGTTTCCTAACTGCCAGCCCGCAGCGCAGCGTTCGTGCCACCCTGGCTGTCGTGCTCATCCCGGCCAGCCCGCCGTCAACCAGCGATGCGAGCAGTGCCAGCCAGATCCTGGTCACGCTGGCGCAGCAGCTCAGCCTGGCCGACGACGCCACGGTCCTGGCCGGCCAGGTGAGCGGATCCGGGCCGGGCAGCGCCATCTCCGTGCTCCGCGCCAGCAGCACCCCGGGCCGCCTGTCCAGCGTGGACGATGCCGACCTGACCATCGGCCAGATCGTCGTGGCCCAGGCGCTGTACCAGCAGCTGGCCGGGGGCCGCACGGGCAGCTACGGGATCGGGTCGGGGGCCACCGGCACCGGGCCGAGCCCGGCGCCCAGCCCGTCCGCCGCTGCGCCGGCCACGTCGGCCGCGTCCGGCAAGCGGCCCGCCGCCAGTGCCGCGAACGTATCCGGGAGCAGCCGGTGACCCGCCGCGTGCCGCGTGCCGCGGCCACCCTGCGGACCGCGGGCCTGGCCGCGGCCGCAGCGCGGGTGGCCTACGCGGTGGCTACCCGCTGGCCTCCTGGTGGCACCGCCACCTGGGCCAGGGCCAACCACCGGGGTGAGCCGGTGACGCTGCTGGAAGGGCCGGCCGTGGCTACCGGCGCCGCGCTCGCGGCAGCTGTCGCCCCCGGCCTGCCACCGCGGGCCCGGGCCGGCCTGGTGCTGGCCGCGGTCGGCGCGGGCGGCTTCGGTGGCTACGACGACCTCGCGGGCAGCAGCAGCCGGCGTGGCTTCCGCGGTCACCTCGGTGCGCTAGCCCACGGCGAGGTCACCACCGGCGCCGTGAAGCTCGGCGGTATCGGCGCGACCGGGCTGGCCGCGAGCGCCCTGCTCGGCGGGGGGCCAGCCGATGTGGCGGTGAACGCCGCGCTCATCGCAGGCAGCGCCAACCTGCTGAACCTGTTCGACCTGCGCCCAGGCCGCGCGATCAAGGTAGCCGTCGCGGGCGGCGCGCTGCTCATCGCGGGCCGCCCGCGGGTGCCCCTGGCCGGCCACCCGGCTGCCGCCCCGGTGGGCGCGGCGCTGGCGCTGGCCGGAGCGGATCTCAGTGAGCGGGCCATGCTCGGTGACGCCGGCGCCAACGCGCTCGGTGCCATGCTCGGCGCCGCCGCGGCCGTGCGCATGTCCCGGCCCGCCCGGATCGCACTGCTGGCCGGGATCGCCGGGCTGACCGCGGCCAGCGAGGTGGTCAGCTTCACCAAGGTCATCGAGCGGACGCCGCCGCTGCACTGGCTGGACATGCTCGGCCGCCGGCCGGCCACCGATGCTGCCCACGCTGACCTTGCCCGCACCGGCCCTGCCACTGCTGAGCCTGCCTCTGCGGAGCACAGCGCACGGGCTTCCGCCAGCCCCCCGTGACCGGGCCACGAGCCCAGCTGACGGAGGCGGGCCCGGCGTGGCAGCCGGGCCCGGGAATCGGCCGGGCGGCCGTCCTCATCGGCGGCATCACGATTGCGTCGAACATCATCGGGTTCGGCCGCCAGCTGGTGTTCGCGCACACGGTGGGCGCCACCTGCCTGGGCACCGCCTACGCCACCGCCAACCAGCTGCCGAACATCATCTTCGACATCATCCTGGGCGGGGCCCTGACCAGCGCCGTGGTCCCGGTCCTGGCCGGGCCCGGCCGCGGCGCAGCCGGGCCGGGGCCGGCCCAGCGGAGGCCAGCCAGATCGCCTCGGCCCTGCTCACCTGGACGGTGCTGCTCCTCGCCCCGGTCAGCGTGGTCATCGGGCTGGCGGCGGGCCCGCTGGGCACGCTGCTGCTGTCCGGCGCACCGGGCTGCCCGCACGCCGTGGTCACCACCGTGACCGGGCAGATGCTGCGGGTGTTCGCCCCGCAGATCCTGCTCTACGGCCTGGCGGTCGTGCTGTACGGCATCCTGCAGGCGCACCGGCGGTTCACCGCGCCCGCGCTCGCCCCGGTGCTGTCCAGCCTGGTGGTGATCCTCGCCTATGTCGCCTTCCACTCACTCGGCGGCCGGTACACCACCGCGCACCGGCTGGCCGCCCTGCCGCACGCGGCTGAACTGGTGCTCTCGGTCGGCACCACGGCGGGCGTGGCCGCGCTGGTGCTCACCGCGGCGGGCCCGGCCGCGGCGCTGCGGCTGCGGCTGCGGCCCACGCTGCGCTTCCCGGCCGGGGTGGCGCGGCGCGCGGCGGGTCTCGCCGCGGTCGGCATCGCCGCGCTGATCGCCCAGGACGCGTCGGCGATCGCGGTGATCGTGCTGGCCAACGGCCAGGAGGGGCACGGCGCCCTGGTGCTCTACAACTTCGGCTGGCAGGTGTTCTTCGTGCCGTACGCGGTGCTCGCCGTGCCGATCGCGATCAGCGCCTTCCCGGTGCTGTCGGCCAGCCGGGACGCCCGGTTCGAGCCGACCGCCGCGGCCTCCACCCGCGCCGTGCTGCTGGTGTCCTGGCTCGGCGCCGCCCTGCTGGCCGGGGCGGCGGTGCCCGTCGCCCGGCTGTTCGAGCCGGGTAACCCGGGCGACGCCCGGCAGCTCGCCCTGACCTTCGCCGCGTTCGCGCCCGGCCTGATCGGGTACGGCCTGGCCGCCCGCCTGTCCCGGGTGCTGTTCGCGGACGGCCGGGCCCGGGTCGCGGCGGTCGCGCTGGTGGCCGGCTGGCTGCTGGTGATCGTGGCGGACGTGATCGGGGTCGCGCTGGCGCCGGCCCGCTGGGTGGTCCCGGTGCTCGGTCTCGGTAACACCCTCGGCCTGACCATCGCCGGCCTGGCGCTGCTGGCCGCGGTGCGGCGCGCCCGGGGGATCACGGCCCTGCACGGGACCGCCCGGGCCGCCCTGGCCGGGCTGGCCGCGGCGGTAGCCGGCGCGGCGGCGGGCGCCGCCGCCTGCGCGGCCGCGCCGGTGAGCGGCTTCGTGCTCAACGCGGGCGTGGCCGTGCTCGCCTGCGTCTGCACCGCGGCGGTCTTCGGGCTGGTCGTGCTGGCCCTGGACGGCGGTGACCTGAGGGCCGTGCTGGACCGGGCCCGGGGTGGCCGGGCGCCGTGACCCGCCTGGCCGTCAGTTACCTGCTGGGCGCCGTGGCGGGTGGGACCGGGCGGCACGTGGCGATGCTCGCGGACGGCTGCGCCGCCCAGGGCGTGGCGGTGACCGTCTACGGCCCGGCCGCGGCGGCCGGGCTGCTGCGCCGCCCGCGTGCTGCCGGACAGCCGTGCGGCTGGGACCTCGTGCCGGTGGAGATCGGTGACCGGCCGCGTCCGGCGCAGGACACGGCGGCCGTGCTCCGGCTGCGCCGGCTGCTGGCGCAGGCCAGGCCGGACGTGGTGCACGCGCATGGGGTGCGGGCCGGGGCCGCGGCCGCCCTGGCCCTGGCGGGCGCGCCCGGCCGCCGCACCGCGCTCGCCGTCACGGTGCACAACGCCCCGCCCCCCGGCCGGGCCGCCGCCGCGGTCTACGCCGCGCTGGAACGGGTCGTCGCGCTCCGGGCAGATGCTGTGCTGACCGTATCCGGGGATCTGGCCGACCGGATGCGCCGCCGGGGCGCCCGGGATGCGGGCCGGGCCCTGGTGCCTGCCCCGGTGCAGGCCGCGCCGGGCGCGGCTGAGATCGCGGCCGTGCGGCGGGAACTCGGCGCGGGCCCCCGGCCGGTGGTGCTGGCGGCGGGCCGGCTGGCCGCCCAGAAGAACCTCGCCGTGCTGCTCCGCGCCGCCGTGGCCTGGCAGCACCGGGACCCGGTGCCGTTGCTGGTGATCGCGGGGGAAGGGCCGCTGGGCGCGGCGCTGCGCGGGCAGGCCCGGGCGGACGGGGTGGACGTGCTGTTCCTCGGCTCGCGTGCTGACGTGCCCGCCCTGCTCGCCGCCGCGGATGTGGTCGTACTGCCCAGCCAGTGGGAGGGCCAGCCGCTGATCGCCGCGGAGGCGCTCCGTGCGGGCAAGCCACTGGTGGCCACCAGGGTCGGCGGCATCCCGGAACTGACCGGCGCGGACGGCGCCCGGCTCGTCCCGGCCGGGGTGGCGGCGCCGCTGGCGGCCGCGGTAGCGGCGCTGCTGGATGACCCGGCCGCCCGCGCCGCGCTGGCCGCCGCGGCCCGGCAGCGGGCCGCGCTGCTGCCAGGCGAGCCCGCCGCCGTTAGCCAGGCGCTGGCCGTGTACGCGCGGCTGGCTCAGGAGCACCAGGCGGCTCCTCATTACCGGACGTGACCAAATTCGGGTTACGGACGGCCAGTTCTGCACAGCCTGTGCCCAGGTACTAAGTTACTTAACAGTACGTGTTTTCTGGGTCGCATCGTGCTATTCCGGTTGAACGACCCATCTCAATGTGCTCAGCTGGTGATCTCTGGGCCCGACTGTTCCTTTTCGTTCCAGGCCCGGCGGGGGGACCGCTCGTGCGACCGCAACTTCGACGGCTGAACCAGCCCGGGGCCCGGCGGCCCGGGCGGGCCGCGGGCGGTGTCGCACATCCCGCGGCTGAGCCGGAGCCGGGCATGAGCTACGTGTGGGCGGACGACAGCCAGCCGGGCCCGCCCCAGCCGCCGCCCGGGCAGAAAGCCCAGCCGCCGCCGCAACCCCCACGGCCATCGCCACCCCCACCGCCGCCGCCACCGCAGCCGTCCCGCCCGGGCGAGCCTGCGCCCACCGGCCGGGAGCAGCCCGCCGCCCAGGCCAGGCCCCAGGTGCCGGTGTTCCACGATCCCCAGGACGACACGGTCATCCTGTCCGTGGACGACATGACGCAGATCACCGAGGCCCTGGCCCAGGCCCGGCAGGACAGCGAGGATGCGGGCGGCCAGGACGGCGCTCCGCCGGCCGGGAGCAGCCCGCCACCGCCGGCCGCGGGCCCAGGGCCGCCGGGCCAGGTCCCGGCCCGGCGTGATCCGGCCCAGGTCCAGCGGGCCCCGTCCCCGGCCGCCCCGGCCGGGCGGGACCAGCACGACCTGCCGCCGTGGCGGACGGTCCTGGTCACCACGGTGCGGCTGTGGGGCCGCCGCCAGCTGGCCCGGCTCTGGCCCAGCCGGGCGCGCTGGCGGGTGCTCGTGGTCCTGGTCGCGGCTCTGGTGGTGTTCGGCGCCGGGGCCATCACGATCGGGCTGACCCGGGGCAGCCCGGCGGGCCCGGCGAGCAGGAGTTCCGGCCCCTTCGTGGCCGCGGCCACCGCCCGCCGGGACGCGGCCAGGTGGGTGGCCCGGCAGGTGGCCCCGGATGCGATCGTGGGCTGTGATCCGCAGATGTGCGCCGCGCTGCAGGCTGCCGGGGTCGCGGCCAGCCGCCTGCTGGTGCTTGGCACCGGCGCCGGGTCCGGGCCGTCCGGCAGCGACGTGGTCGTCTCGACGGTAGCCGTCCGGATGGAGTACGGCAGCCGGCTGACCAGCGTCTATGCGCCCTCGGTGCTGGCCAGCTTCGGTTCCGGGAACGCCCGGGTGGCCGTACTGGAGGTGGCGCCCGATGGTGCCGCCGCCTTCCTGTCCAGCCTGCAGGCGGATCGCCAGGCCCGCGTGTTCGCTGGCCAGCAGCTGCTGGGCAACCCCGCGATCCATGCGTCGCCCGCCGTGGCCCGCGCGCTGGCCGCCGGTGCGGTGGACGCGCGGCTGCTCAGTAACTTCGCCGCGCTGAGCCACCAGTACCCGGTGGACATCACCGGCGTCGGGGCGCCCGGGCCGGGTGCCAGCGCTGGGCTGCCGCTGCGCTCCGCTGATATCGCACCGCCGGCCGGGCAGGCCGGGTGCCGGGTCGCTCGCCTCGATCCGCGCGTTCCTGCTCGCGCAGCAGGCTCCGTACCTGCCCGCGAGTATCACCGTGGTCCGGCTGGCCAGTTGGCCAGGTAGCGTGCTCCGGGTCGCACTCCACCGTGCTGGCCCTGCTGGGGCTGTGGGCGACCGCTCTGAAACGAGGAAGACGACGACGACGACAGGCGGCGCCGACGTGAGCCTGGGCGACGAGACGCCGCCGGGGGGCTGGCTTCAGCGCGGGCTGGCGATGCTGCTCGGCGATCCATGCTGTCGGCGGGCGCGTATCGCGGGGTGGCCACGGCCGCGTCCGCGGCGCCCGCCCTGGGGGGCGACGGCTGGGTGCGGTGTGCGCACCTGTCGCCGAACACCCCGGCGGTGGACGTCTATCTGTACGCATTTGGCAACCCGGCCGCGATGATGGTGCTGAAGCACGTGGCCTACGGCGACGTGTCGTCGTACATGAAGGTGACCGCGGGCGAGTACACCGCGGCCATGCGGCTGGCCGGGGCGGCCCCCTCGGCCAAGCCGGTGCTGTCCACCAACGTGCTGGTCAAAGCCGGGGATGC
>CAWDRD010000110.1:0-44595 GCA_963804455.1 uncultured Actinomycetes bacterium | reverse complement strand
CTCGATGATTCAGGGTGCGGGCGGGGCTGGTTACTGATTGTGTTGTGCCGGTTTTCGGTCGTGGTGCCGGTTCGCGTGTTTCCGGCAGGTGGCGGTGCTGCCCGATGTGCTCGGGTGAGGCACCGGCTCCGAGCCGCGCCGGGGCGGCCTCCTTCCTCCGGGTCGCAGGGACGGTGTGGCTGGTCAAACGGGCTCTGGCAGGGCGCAGAGCCGCTGCCAGCAGGCCAGGAAGGCTTCTTTCCAGGGCCAGGTCCGGCTGAGCTTGAGGACGCGCTGCCGGGCGTGGCGGGCTAGCCGGGCGGGCAGCGCCCACAACCGATAGCGCAGCGTGTCCGGCTCGGCGTCCTTGAGGTCGTCGCAGTCGTACAGGCCGAGCAGCCGGCACCAGGCGGACAGGTCGGCGGCGATGTTGGCGGCCAGTACCCACCCGCAGTTCACGATCCAGGCCTTCGACGGCAGGTTGCGCAGGCCCAGGGCCTTCGCGGTGCGCACTTGGTCCTCGACGACGGCGTGCTCGCGGTGCAGCACGTCGATGAACTGGGCGTGGTGGCTGCCGGGCACGCCGCCGATCCCGCCGGCGGCAGGAATGTTGGTGACGATGATGGAGTACCGCCAGCCGGTGGCCTTCTCGAACGCGGTCAGGTTCTTCATCTGCCGCCGCGACGGCTTGGTGCGGCGCACGATCCACCGCAAGCCGGCCGGCCAGCCGGCGGCCCGGCTGAGCAGGCAGGTGATCTCGGCGACGTGCTTGTCTTCCTGCACGGTGCCGTCCTGGTCCACGGCGGCCTGCCAGGCGGCGGCGGAAAGCAGCCTGATCGCCTGCTCATCGGCCTCGGTGATGGCCCAGCCGCAGGTGAACAGCACGGTGCGGTACCGGGACGACAGCGACAGCAGGTGGCCGATCAGCTCGTGGCTGGCGCCGGCGCCGTCCACGCGGACCAGCAGCCGCGACCGCATGCGGGCGGGGATCTGCCGGATCGCCGCCGTCAGCACGCTGAGATGGTCGGCGAAGGTGTTCGATCCGGCGTTGCCGGGCCGCAGCAGCATCGCCAGCGACTCGGCGGTGTTCGCCAGCCAGGCCCCCAGCGGATGGAAGCCGTAGCCTTTCTTAAAGGTCGGTGCCGCGCCTTCCTTGTCGCTGTGCGCGGTGATCAGCGTGGCGTCCAGGTCGATGACCAGCCAGGGCCAGCAGCTTCCCGGCGACGGCCAGCCACGGGAACCCGGCCGGGGTCGCCGCGATCAGCGACCAGACGTGCGCGCGGACCCGGGCCCGCGCCCGGGCGATCCTGTCCAGCGTCTTGTCATCGGCCAGCTCCAGCGTCCGCCGCACCGTCGTGTCGCTCGGCGCGGCCCCCAAGACCGGTTCCTGATGCGCCAGCACGGCGATGTCGTTCATGCTGGTCGCCCCGAGCGCGATCGCCACCGCCATGGACACCAGCGCCACACCCCGGTCCACCAGCGGGAACTTCCCCGCCCGCGCCAGCGTCGGCCCCAGCGCCCCGGTCAGCCCCACCCGGTCGGCCAGCTTGCGCAGCAGTACCGCCCCAGCATGCCCGACCAGCCCATCGCCGTCGCCGGTCACCTTCAGCGCGTGGTCCCACGGCGTATCCTTCATCGCGAAGAGCGCTCCTGCCCCTGGAAGTTACGGGTGTGTGGTTACCTCGCAATCTCCCAGGACCGGGGCGCTCTTCGCTATCGGTACCCGCCAGGCCACCTGCGGACTCGGCCGCGGCGGCCCGGCCAGGCCCAGTCGGCCACCACGACCGCCGCACCCATCGGGTGAACACCAGATCCCGGCACCAGCCGCCGCGCAACAGCAAAACCGCAGGTCAACATGCCTGAAAGACCGGCCAATGCCTAGTCAGCGCGTTCATGGTGAATCCCGGAGGTTAGGGCGAGAACCTTCGGCAGGCCAGGGCATGGTGCCCGCACTGTTGACGCATATCACCCGTCACGGATGGGGTATGGCTGGCCTCCGGCTGGTGCTATTGACCCGGACTTCACCGGCCTGAGTAGAAAGAAGAAGAGCGCCATGGCTGATCTGATTGCGATCGGGTACCCCGACCAGGCGACCGCTGAGGCTGCCGCCAATGAGGCACGGCAGCTGGCCAAGGACCTCATCATCGAGCCTGACGCGATCGCGGTGATCGTGCGCGACGCCGACGGCAGCTACCACGTGCACACCCAGCACCACATGGTCGGCCGGGGGGCGACCTGGGGGATGTTCTGGGGCCTGCTGTTCGGCATGCTGTTCTTCATCCCGGTCTTCGGGCTGGCGATCGGCGCGGGCATGGGCGCCCTCATGGGCAAGATCACCAAATCCGGTATCGACAAGCAGTTCCAGGAGCAGGTCCGCGGCATGCTGCAGCCTGGGACCTCAGCACTGTTCCTGATGGTGGAGAAGGTCACCCCGGACAAGGCCGTCGAGGCGATGAGCAAGTACGGCGGCACCGTGCTCAAGACGTCCCTGTCCAAGGAAGGTGAGCAGGAACTCCAGGAAGCCCTGCACGGCGGAGGCAACGCCTAACCCGCTGGGCAGCCAGGCGACAGGGCCGTACCGGCCACCGGCTTCCGGTGGCCGGTACGGCCTGTTGCTGCTGACCCTGCTTGGCCTCCGTGGACCGGCCGAGGTCAAAGGTCAGCTGGCGAGCAGGTAGATGCTCTTACCTGCCAGCCAGAAGCCCAGCAGGATGACCACGTCCTTTAGGACAATCATCAGCAGCCCCAGGGCAGCGGCCATTGACGCGATGATGAATAGCCGGCGCCTGCCACCGGATTCGGCCAATGGCCTGGGCTGTTCACCATCGGCCACGCGTCCTGCCATGGTCATCCCTTCCTGGGAATGAGGGTCGTGCGCGAGTCTTCTTGGCGCGGTGGCGGCACGTCTCACCCGTGGCGGGTGATGGCCCAGGCCCGGAGCGGCCGAATGCTGAAACTGCGCACCGTCCCGGGACAGGGCGGTCGCATGCCTCATGGGCGGTCTCGTCCGCGAAGGAGTAAGGAATGGCTATCGCTGCTGCGTCGTCGTCGTATCCGTTGTTGAACATTTTCTGGACAATGTTCGAGTTCTTCCTGTGGCTGGTCTGGATCTGGATCCTGGTTATGGTGGTCATCGACATTTTCCGCAGTCGTGATCTGTCCGGCTGGGCCAAGGCCTTGTGGGTGTTGTTCGTGGCGATTATCCCGCTCGTGGGCGTGCTGGTTTACCTGATCGCCCGCGGTGGCCAGATGCATGAAAGGGCGGAGCGGCAGGCACAGCGCCAGGATGAGGCGTTCCGCAGCTACGTCCAGCAGACCGCCGCAACGAGCCCCGCCGACCAGCTGGCGAAGCTGGCTGACCTGCGCGACCGGGGAGTCATCACCAACGAGGAGTTCGACCGGGAGAAGGCGAAGGTCCTCGCTTGAGGTAATGGTCAGGCTGTGGGTTCGCGCACCGGCGTTGCGGGCGGCGATCCTCCCACCACACGAAGAGCCGCACCACGACCCCGCGTCATCCCCGCCGGGTGATGTGCAGGGCGGGTGGGCGTCTGAGAGTCGGCGTTGGGGAGCGGCCGCGCGCTCCCCTGCTCTGCTGCCGCCGGTTCCGGGAGGATGCATGAGCTCACCGGCCATCACGGCCTGGTCAGCCGAGCCTGGGCTGCTTAGCGAAGGACCGCGCTGGGATGGCAGCCGCAGCGAGCTGCTGTGGGTGGATGTCCTGGCCGGGCGGTTCCACCGGGCCCGCCTTGGTGAAGATCGCCGGTTCCAGGCGGTGCAGACGTTGCGGGTTGACCGTCACCTCGGCGCTGCGGCGCCCGCCGAGGCCGGCGGGTACGTGCTGGCCGCAGGTCCTGGTTTCCTCCACCTCGATGCTGACGGCGCGGTCCGTGAGCTGGCACAGCCGGAAGCCGGCCGCACCGATGTACGGATGAACGACGGGGCGTGCGACCCGCAAGGGCGATTCTGGGCCGGCACCATGGCCTACGACGAGGCGCCCGGCGCGGGCTGCCTCTACCGGCTGGAACTCGACGGCAGTTGCACGCAGGTACTGACCGGCCTGACGATCTCCAACGGGATCGGCTGGAGCCCCGACGGCACCACCATGTACCTCGCCGATAGCGGCACCGGCGATCTTTACGCCTTCGATTTCGATCCGGACACCGGCGCCCTGGGACGCCGCAGCACGGTCGCGCACATGACCCAGGCGAACGCGGTACCGGACGGGCTCACGGTCGACGACCACGGAAACATCTGGGTCGCGCTGTGGAACGGCGGCGCGCTCGCGTGCTACCGCCCGGACGGATCGCTGCTGGCCACTGTGCCGCTCCCGGTTCACCGGCCAACCTCCTGTGCGTTCGGGGACACCGACGGCGCAACGCTGTTCGTCACGACCGCCCGGGAGGGGCTCGGCCGTGCCGCGCTCGCCCGGCAGCCCGACGCGGGACGCCTGCTGCGGCTCGACTCCCTCGGCACCACCGGGCCACCCTGCTTCCCCTACCGCGGAGAGCTGAGATGAACGACCGCTACGACGTCGTGGTTATCGGCGCCGGCCCGGCCGGTGAGGCCGCCGCGCTGCACCACACCCACCAGCGCGGGAATGTTCCCAGTCCGGCCAGGGGTCATCAATGGGCTGACTCGCGGGCTTGAGTTCCGTTCTGCCATGTGGCGGCACCCGCGACAGCGGCGGCTTTGGCCCGCGCCAGCTGCTGCCTGGCCAGCTCGGTCGGCGGGACCTCCATCTCCCTGACCCAGCGGCGGGTGGCCGCGAACATGTGCGAGCCGCCGACGGCCAGGCCGGCCAGCACGAGCATGGCGCCGGCCCCGACGAGCGCCGCACCGGTGATCAGCGGGCCGGACCTGAGCTGCAGCCTGGTCCCGCTCTTGTCAGTGTCAGTCATGGCTACCGTCCTCAGCGTTGGTCAGTGATCGTACCTGTGACCGCGGATGGGGCCACCGTACATCCCCCGTTATGAGTGATGACAGGACCGGACCCGGCCGGTCCCGCCGCCTTCGGGAGCCGGTCCGGGCAGCCGGTCCGGGCAGCAGGTCCGGGCAGCAGGTCCGGGCAGCAGGTCCGGGAGCAGGTCCGGGTGGCAGGTGTGGGTGGCAGGTGTGGGTGGCAGGTGTGGGTGGCAGGTGTGGGCAGCAGGTCCGGAAATTGGACGAACTGTGCGCCTGCCCCTACCACATCGCGCCCTGGCGGGCCTGCTTCACCTCGACTCAGCTGCTGGGCGGGACCAAGGAGCTGATCGTGGTCAAGTCCGGGCACATCCAGTCGTTCGTGAACCCGGTCAAAGGCAGCCGGTACGACTACTGGGCTGGTCCCCCGCCCGGCGCCGACCCCGACGACTGGCTGGCCAAGGCGACCCTGCAGCACGGCTCGTGGTGGCCGCGCTGGGCGGAGTGGATCATCCCCCGGTCTGCGGATCAGACGCCCGCGCCCCAGGAGCTGGGCAGCGAAAAGTACCCGCCGCTGGACCCCGCGCCCGGCACGTACGTGCACGAGTAAGGCCCGCGGTCAGTCCTTACGGCCGCTGACGGCCAGGCTGGCCCCAATGCCGATCATGGCCAGGCCACCGGTGCCGCCGATCAGGGCCAGCCGCCGCGGCGACCGGGCCAGCCAGGCCCGGGCCGTCCCGGCGGCCACCGCCCAGGTGCTGTCGGACAGCCCGGCGATGGCCACGAACACCGACCCGAGCAGCAGCATCTGCGCCGGGACGTGGCCTGCGGGCCGGTTCACGAACTGCGGCAGCACCGCGGCGAAGAACACGATCGCCTTGGGATTGCTCACCCCCACCACCACGCCGTCACGGAGGATCCGGGCCAGGCCTTTCGGCTCCGCCACCGCGTCGAGCGCACCTGCCAGCGAATGCCGGTGCCGAATGGCCTGCACGCCCAGGTAGACCAGGAGGATTATGAAAAACTCCGGATTTCCGCCATTTAATTGAGTTACACGATTGTAATTTTACGCGCCCTCTTGCTGGCCTGAACGGCGGGCAACGGCCTCCCCAGTCCGGTAGAACGGTGAATGCGAAAACCCCGTTCACCGGAAGGAAGAGGCCGTTGCGATTCGATCGTATGTCAGGACTGGACCCGGAGCAACTCGATGAGCTGGAGGAAATTGTCGGCGAGCTGCTGGAGGAGCCGTGGGATAAGGGGAAGGGCCGCCCGAGGGAGCTGTCGCTGCGCGAGGCGCTCGTGGTCGCCTCCGGGTACGAGCGGCAGAACATCATCGAGGAAGTATGGGCGGAGATCTTCGACGTGGACCAGGGCACGATATCGAAATACATTAAGTTCATCACGCCGCTTATAGAGAAGGCGACGGAGGATTTTCGGCCTACGGCGGAGGAGGCGGCGGAGGCCACCAGGGATGCGATCGCCCTGGTAGACGGCACGCTGTGGCCGTGCTGGTCCTGGGAAGAGCACCATGAGCTGTGGGCCGGGAAATACAAGACGACAGGTCACGGGTCGCTGATCATCACGAATCTGTCCGGCCGGGTCACTTACGTTTCCGAGCCGGTTCCGGGGAAAGATCACGACATGGCGAAGCTGAAGAACTCGGAATGCGAGAAGATCCTCAGGGCGGCGGGCGGTGTATTCGGTGATAAAGGATTCATCGGGACCGGCTACATCACGACGCCGATCCGGAAGCCGCAGTGCCGGAAGCTTCTCGACTGGGAACATAAATGGAATAATAAGGTCAGTTCGTATCGCGCCCCCGTAGAGCGTGCTGTAGCTAATCTGAAGGCATGGAGAATCCTCTTCACGGATTACAGGCGGCCTCTCAAGACGTTCTTGTCATCGTTCCGGGCTGCGATTGGCCTGTATTTCTTCAAAGAGAGTTTTGCATAACCCTCCAGGTAGGCCGCGCCCGCCAGCTTGATCGCGGTGAACAGCACCAAAGACCGCTCCACCAGCGCACCCATACCAAACGCCACCGCCGTGACTTGCACGAACTCGCCGATCACCCCGCCAGCGGCGGTGCCCACACCAGCCGCCCGGCCGAGCGTCAGCGAACGGCTGATCACGAACAGCACGTTCGGCCCGGGCACGACGATCAGCGCGAGGGAGATCAGCGCGAAGGCGAGCAGCTGGCCGGTGGCGGGCACACCCGCAGCCTAAGCAGCAGCGGTCCAGTCGCACACCTATTTTTTTCTGCTTTTTGCGCACGTCCCGGGCCCGAGGCTAGTCGGCGGCCTGGTCGTGCAGCCGGTCCAGGGCCCGGTGCGCGACGCGCTGCGCACCAGCTGCCTGGCGGGCCCGCTGCCGGGCCTCAGTGAGCTGCTGCCGCGCATCGGCCAGCTCCTGCTCCAGCCGCCGGACCGTGCTTTCCTGATTCTGCTCGGCCTGGGCGGCCGCGGCGGCGGCCCGGTCAGCGTCGGCGGCCGCCTTCGTGGCCGCGGCCAGGGCCTGCCGGTACTCGCGTTCCGCCCGCACCCGGGCGGCCTTGGCCCGGGCCGCGGCCGCCCGCTGCTGCTCCCGCTCGGTCCTGGCCCGCTCAGCCTCAGCCAGCCTGGCCCTGGCCGATCCGGTCCTGGCCGATCCGGTCCTGGCCGATCCGGTCCTGGCCGGCGCAGTCTTGGCCGGCCCGGTCCTGACCCGTGCCGTACGCTCCTGCCCGGCCCCGGACCGCTCGGGCTCGGGCGCGGCCGGCCCGGTGGCGGCTGGGCGGCTGCCCGTGGACCGGACCAGGCTCAGCGCGGGTGGCATCCCCGACCCGAAGCCAGCATGGTGCACCGCCCGCGGCAGCGCGCCCTCCGCCAGCTGCTCGGCAACGTCCGGGTCGGCCACTGCGGCCGCCAGCGTGGCGGCCACCTCGTCCCGCAGCGCAGCGGTCGGGTGCGGGCCGGCCAGGGCCAGCGCCTGCCGGGTCGCGGCGTCCACTAGCCTGCGCCGCGCCTGGGACAGCTCGCGGATCCGGTCCCCGTCCAGCGCCGCCTCGGCGCGGCGCAGCTCATCGCCCAGCTCAGCCAGCCGGGCCGGGATGCTGGGATCGGCCCGGGCCAGCTGGTTCAGCAACCAGGCCGGGCGGGTCGGCTTGCGCAGCCCGGCGATCTTCTTCGCCACCGCGGCGGCGCCAGCCGCGCGGGCCTGCGCCGCAAGCTCCCCGCGGCGCGCGGTGAAGGCGTCCAGGTCGGCCGCGTATAGCTCCGCGACCGCCGCGCTCAGCAGCTCAGCACCCGCCACCCGTCCATGGTCCCGCAACGGCGGCCCCGGCGCCCCGGCCGCCACGCCGGCCACCGCCCTGGGTGACCGGCGTGCCGCTCATCCGGTGCGCTCGGGCCTGGCCAGCGGCCAGCCGCCCGCGGCCAGCCGGGCCCGGACCCGGGCGATGTCGGACTCATTCGGCGTCTGGCTGGTGACGTCAGTGATGGCCCGGCTGATCACCTGCGCCGACACCGGGTCGGTCTCGCTGGCCAATTCCTCGGCGATGGCCGTGACTTCGGTATCGCTCAGCTGACTGCCCAGCAATGCGAACAGCGGGATGTAATCGACGCCATCAGCCCCGGGACGATGACAGCTCCAGGGGCACAGGCTCCAGGGGCACAGGCTCCAGGGGCACAGGCTCCAGGGGCACAGGCTCCGGGAGCACGGGCTCCAGGGCTACGGGCTCCGGGCGGACGGTGGGCCCGCCCGCCCCGGCCGGCAGCTCGTGACGGCACCAGCGTCACCAGGATGGGGCGGCGGGTCGTGGCGCTTGCGGCGTGGGACCGGTTGACATGGGGCTGGCTGACGTGGGACCGGCTGACGTCGAGGGACTGCTGGCAGGGCAGGCGGCAGTTCAGGCAGGCCCCGGCACGGGCCCGGCGGCGTTGGATCGCCTGTGCGGTCCAGATCACGATGCCGATGGCCAGGGCCACAGTCGCGCAGATCAGCGCGGTCTCCAGGACGAGTCCCAGGATATGCAGGATCTCACTGATGATCTTGTGCCAGATCAGGTAGACGAAAATACCGATCCCGACGAGGGTGCCCGTTCCGGGCAGGTAACAAGCCATGGGTTCCTCTTTCCTGCTAATTGCTTGCTACCGCAGGGTCAGCGGCGCAAACGGGGGGCGGGCGCAGGAGTGCTTGCCGCGGGGTGCGCGGCGCGGACCGGAGCCGCAGGGTGGGCGGCGCCAGCAAGGGCGAAGCTCGGACCGGGGACCGGCGGCGCGCCGCCGGCGGTGGGCATCGTTGCCCAGGGAGCCTCGCCAGCGAGGGGTGCTCGCCGGCGATGCCAGGGCGGCCGCCGCCTCCAGACGGCGCGCGCTGACCTGGATCAACGCGGTCCGTGCCGGACGCCGCAAGTATCATCTCTCGGCACGGAATTGGTGTAAACCATTGATTTGGGGCAGGAACGGGCACGATCGGGCAGGAAGCACGCCCAGCGGCATCCAGCCGGGTCGGCGTCCGCCGCGGCGAATAGGCGGCGCAGCGAGGGTAGCAATGAGTCATGGCTGTGAACGGAAGAGAAATAGAAACCAAATACGAGCTGCCTACCGGCGTCGGCCTGCCGCAGCTCGATGAGCTGCCCCAGGTGAGCGGGACGTCCGGGCCGGATGAGGAGCAGCTGGAGGCGGAGTACTACGACACCGACGACCTGCGGCTGATCCGGGCCGGGATCACCCTGCGCCGCCGCCGGGGCGGCCACGACGCCGGCTGGCACCTGAAGCTGCCCGAGGGCACCAGCACCCGGCTGGAGATCCAGCTCCCGCCCGGCCGCAGCGGCGGGCGGGTGCCCCGCGAACTGGCCGAGCTGGTCCGGGTGTACACCCGCGGCCGGCCGCTACGGCCGATCGCCCAGCTGACCACCCGGCGGCAGCGCCTCGTCCTGCTCGGCGAGGCGGGTGAGTCCCTGGCCGAACTGGCCGCCGACGACGTGTCCGCGCAGACCATGGGCGACTCGACGACCGTATCCCGGTGGCGTGAGCTCGAGCTCGAGCTGACCGGCGGCGACCGGCGGCTGCTGAAGGCCGCCGATGGGCTGCTCCGGCGGGATGGCCTGCGGCCCGCGGGCCGGTCGGCCAAGCTGGAACGGGCCCTGGCTGGGCAGCTGCCTGAGCCGGTTGAGCCGGTGCGGCTGACCTCGTCCTCGCCCGCGGGCGACGTGGTGCTGGGCTACCTCCGGGAACAAGCGGACCTGCTGAAGTCGATGGACCCGATGGTGCGCCGGGACGAGCCCGACTCAGTGCACCAGATGCGGGTGGCGACCCGGCGGCTGCGCAGCACGCTCCGCACGTTCGGGCGGGTGCTCCGGCGCGCGGACACCGCGCACCTCGCCGCGGAGCTCAACTGGCTTGGCGAGGTGCTCGGCGAGGCGCGCGACGCTGAAGTGCTCCTCAAGCATCTGCAGGAGCGCCTGGCCACAGTCCCGGTAGAGCAGCTGATCGGCCCAGTCCAGGCCCGGGTGCAGGGTCACTTCGCCCCGGTGCGGGCGCAGGCGCGCTCCGCGGTGCTCGCCGCGCTGGACTCCCCACGGTATTTCGCGCTGCTCGATGAGCTGGATCAGCTGCTGGCCGAGCCCCCGCTGCACCGCAAGGCGGCCAAGCAGGCCCGGAAGGTGCTGCCCGGCTTGGTGGCCCGCGCGTACCGGAAGACGAAGCAGCGGATCGAGCGGGCGCAGCGCACGCCAGCCGGGCCCGCCCAGGACACCGCGCTGCATCAGGCGCGCAAGGCGGCCAAGCAGGCCCGGTACGCGGGCGAGGCGGTCGCGCCCGCCCTGGGCCAGGACGCGAAGCGGTTCGCCAAGCGGATCACGAAAGTCCAGTCCGTGCTCGGCGACCACCAGGACGCGGTCATCGCGCGGCAGGTGGAGCGGGAGATCGGCATCAGCGCGCACCTGGCGGGCGAGAACGCGTTCACCTACGGCCTGCTGTATGAGCGGGAGAACTGCCGGGCCGAGGCACTGCGGGCGCAGGCGCGCCGGGCCTGGCGACAGGCGTCCCATCCCCGTTACCGCCGCTGGCTGGGCTAGACCGCTAGCTGAGCTGGACCACTGGCCCCACAGCACGAAACCCGGGCCCAGCCTGCCCGCCGACCAGCTAAGGCGACTGACGCACGGGCACGCTGTCCAGCGGTTCCCAGCCGCACCAACTGTCCCCGCGCGCACTCCCCGTCCCGCGCGCACGGCACATCTCCAACGACAACGTTGCGGTTGTGGATCGGAGAAGCTAGGCTCCTGAAGTCCAACCGAAACGTTGGAGATGGATTTGGGACCCAGGGCATCCGGCGCGTGCCGGGGAAGGACACACCATGAAGATCGACATCGCAGGCAAGGTCGTCGTCGTGACCGGCGCCGCGCAGGGGATCGGGCGCACGCTGGCCCTCGGCCTCGCGGCCGAAGGCGCCCGGGTGGCCGTACTCGCCCGTGACCGCAAGCGGGCCCAGCTGGTAGTCGATGAGATCGCCGGGCTGCCCGCGGCCCCGCCCGCGCTGGCCGTTGCGGCCGACGTCAGCGTCGAGGCCGCTGTGGCCGGGGCCGCCACCGAGGTGGACACCGCCTGGGGCCGGGTGGATGCACTGATCAACAACGCCGGGTGGATGCCGGGCCGCCAGCCGATCCTCGAGATCGAAGTCCCCGTACTGGACCGGGTGCTGGGCTCTAACCTCGTCAGCAGCTTCCTGACCACCAAGCATTTCGCGCCGCTGATGATCCGCAGCGGCGGGGGGCGCATCGTCTACCTCTCCAGCGTGGCCGCAGTGCAGACCGGGCCGGGCGGTGCCGCCTACGGCGGCGCCAAGGCCGCCATCAACGTCCTGGCCAACGTGGTGCACCAGGAACTCGCCAACGACGGCATCCGGACCATCGCCCTGGCCCCGGGCCTGACCGACAGTCCCGGCATGCGCGCCATCGTCACCGCTGAGCATGTCGAGCGGACCGCCGCCGCCTACCCTGGCGGACGGATCGGCCAGCCCGAGGACATCGTGGCGCTGACCACCTTTCTGTGCAGCGATGCGGCCAACCATCTATCCGGTACCGTGATCACGGTGCGCCCTCCGGTCCTCCGCTGAGGGCTGGGGTAACAGGGCCGGGGTAACAGTGCGGGGTAACAGTGCGGGGTAACAGTGCGGGGTAACAGTGCGGGGTAACAGTGCGGGGTAACAGTGCGGGGTAACAGTGCGGGGTAACAGTGCGGGGTAACAGTGCGGGGCAACGGGGCACCAGCGCGGACTTGACCGCCCTGGGGCGGCCGCCGTCGTCAGCCATACTGAGCTCTAGGGCGTTCCCAGCCGCGCCGCGACCTGGCCGCTCAGCACGACGGGACGGGATGCCTCATGCAGAGCGGGATCGGCCGCCGCCGGGCCGCTGCCCTGGCCGACGGCAGCGCCGCCTACGCTGAGCGCCGCGCCGAGATCATCTGCGCGGCGGCCAAGGTCTTCCGGGAGAAGGGATACCGTGGCGCCAGCCTCGCCGACGTGGCCGAGAGCCTGGGTGCCGACCGGGCGTCGCTCTATTACTACATCGGCAGCAAGGAAGAACTGTTCCACGAGATCGTCAAGGACGCCGCTGAGGCCAGCACCCAGCAGGCCGAGTCGATCCGGGACGGCGCGGGCACGGCCGCGGACAAGCTCACCCGGCTGATCACCGCGCTCATGTCGTCCTATGCGGCGCACTACCCGTACCTGTACGTGTACATCCAGGAGGACCTGAGCAAGGTCGCCGACCAGAAGTCCGCGTGGGCCCGGCAGATGACGGCGATCAACAAGCGCTACGACGCCGCGGTCATTGGCATCGTCGAGTCCGGCTTCGCGGATGGGTCCGTCCGCCCGATAGCGCCCGCCCGGGTGATCGCCTACGGCATCATCGGGATGGTCAACTGGACGCACCGCTGGTACCGGGAAGGGGCGGGTGGCATGCCGTCCGCAGCGGAGATCGGCCAGTCGTTCAGCGAGATGGTGCTGAACGGCCTCACCCAGGCCCGGCCGGTTGACCCTTACCGGCAGCACGCTCGTCCTCGTCCCGGCCAGTGAACGAATCCGAGCACAGCTACGCGTGACCAGGGTCGCCGATGTGGTCGGTGCGGAGAACATCGACACCGGCGATGAGCGGGTGGGCGCTACTGTGAAGCGCGCCTATGCAGATACGGGAGCATGGAAGAGAACGTCGATGCTGAGGGCCAGGATCCACGCCGGGAACAGTAGCTCCGCCCAGGCTGAGATGCCGACGCCGACCAGCAGCACCAGCGCCGTCGCCAGGCCGGCCACGATGAGCCATCGGGACACGATCTGGGTGCGGCGCGCAATGGTCACCGTGGTGAGCGTGAACACCGCCGCCATCCGCATCGAGTAGACGTTCAGCAGGGTCCCGGTGACGTTGCGGCCTAGCGCCAGGATGGCCGCGCCGGGCGGCGGCCCGGACGACATGCCCGTGATGATCCCGCCGCCAATCGCCGCGGCCACGAACAGCATGGCGACGAACAAAAGACCGCTACCCAGGAACACTGTCGCAAAGAAGCGGTCCTCACGCTCGCCGATCCGGTCCCTGAGCACCCCGATAAACCACAGGAAGGCGATTCCGGCGAACGGGACGAGGTTCAACGCGACCGTCACTGCTGCTCTGCGCCCCGAGTCGGTCAGCCACGACCCTGCGAGGGCAGGATTAGCTGGCACAGAGACCCTGAGCAGCACGAGCGCCGCAGCCAGAAGCACGGAGAAGATGATCCCGGCGATGGCAGCTGCCCGTGGGGTTCTCAGCGAGCTCCCCACCCGCAGCGGATCAGGGACCGTTGCATTCTCAGTCATCGGCCCTTCCTTTCGCGGAGTAGCCGGTCTAGCCATCCTTTCACCTGCGGACCCGATAACCATGATCATTCCGGCCGCCGCCCTGGCCGTGGCCAGCCGGGCCCCCTCCGGCTCAGCTCACAGCACGGCCACGGGCGCGACTGGGCTGCCCACCCCGCCGGCCCCACCGGGACCAGCTCCTCCCGCCCCTAGTCATGGTCGCGCCAGGCAAGTTCGGTCGTGGCTGGAAGCCTCCCATCACGGGCACGGCCCCGCTCGGCCGGGTTGACCTTGACCCTGGGTCAATCCGGCATCCTGTGGCCATGAACCTCGCTATGGCACCTGCCGCAGTCCGGGCCGCCGGGCTGATCCAGCCGTTCGGGGGGCATGGGCAAAGATCCTGCTCCGCCGCGACCCGCTGCGATAATCCGGGCATGGACGTGACACTGCGCCTAGGCCAGCTCCGCACCATCTGGCCCTGATCCGGTGGCGGCGGGGATGCTCACGATCGGCCAGCTGGCGGACTACGTCGGGGTGACCGTGCGGGCGGTGCGGCACTACCACCAGCGCGGCTTGCTGCCCGAGCCGGAGCGGGACGCCTCCGGCTACCGCCGGTACGGCGCGCAGGCGGTGGTGGACCTGATCCGGATCAAGACCCTGGCGGACGCAGGTGTGCCGCTGGCCCGGATCGCGGACCTGATGTCCGCGCCGCCCGCGCAGTTCTCCGGGGCCATCGCCGACCTGGACCGGGCGCTGGCGGCCCGGATCCGGGCCCTGGAGGAACAGCGGCGCCGGATCCGCGAGCTGGCCGCGGGCGACCGGCTATTCCTGCCCGCCGACGTGGCCGACTACCTCGGTGAGCTGCGCGACCTCGGGGTCAGCCCGCGCACGGTACGGATGGAGCGCGACGGCTGGATCCTGCTCATGGTGCGGTCCGCCGAGCAGGTAACCGAATGGGTCAAGGAGAAGCGGGCCCTCTTTGCCGAGCCGGACTTCCGGCACCTCTACCTGGCCTGTGACCAGGTCTTCGAGTGGGACCCGGCCGATCCCCGGCTGGACCGGGTCGTTGATGACCTGATGGCCTTCAATCGCCGGCACCGAGCCCTGCGCGGGCCGTCGGCCGGCCTCGACGATCCAGTCGCGATAGACCTGATCGCGTCGCTGCCCGGCGCTGACTCCCCGGCGTGGCAGCGGCTGAACCAACTCTACCAGGAGCGGCTGCGGTCCAGCTCCGACGGATCGTGAGCGCACATTCGAGAACTGCACGACTTCCGCGTCATCCCCTGGCGGCTAGCCACATCGGCTCGTCAGCCTGCGGCCGACCTGGGGATTACCTTCCTGGTCGCCTCGTCGATCATGTGGGTGGTGGCCTGGCTGCCGCGGCTGGCGCCTTCCGGCGACAGCGGCGCCGATGACGGTGTCGGTGCGGTCCCTAGCGCTGGGAGCGGCCCGGCCACTCCAAGAACATAGGAATGTGATATAAATTTCCTATGGAAATCATCGAGGGGACGGCCGAGCCTGCGCCAGCCGTTGACGGCGCGCTGGCGGCGGACGTGGCGGCTGGGCTGGAGCGGCTGATCGGGCTGTTCCGCTGGCTCAGCCCGCCGAGTGGGCTGTCCCTGACCGCCGCGGCGACGCTGGCCACCCTGGAGCGGTCCGGCCCGTGCCGGCTGACCTCGCTCGCCGCCCGCGAGGGCGTGACTCAGCCCTCGATGACGCAGCTGGTGGCCCGGTTGCAGGAGACCGGGCTGGTGGACCGGGCCGCTGATCCCGCGGACGGGCGGGTGGTCCAGGTCCGCATCACCGACGAGGGCCGGGCCATGCTGGCCGGCCGCCGGGCCGTGCGCGCCCAGCGGATCGCCGTGCTGCTCGCCCGGCTGAGCCCGGCCGAGCAGGCCGCCCTGACCGCCGCGCTGCCAGTCATAGATGTCCTGGCCAACGCCCAGCGCGAGGACTCGCTGGTCGGTGCGGCCCAGTACGGCTGAGCAACCCGGACATCCGAACAACCCGGACGCCTCAGCAACCAAGTACACCCCAGCGACTCAGCGGCTGCGGCCCGCCGCAGCAGCCAGCATCACCTGAACGGAGCACCTCGATGAGCGGCGCAGTCGCCAGCCCCTTCAAGCAGCCGAAGGCGGTCTTTGCCGTCGCGTTCGCCTGCGTCGTGTCGTTCATGGGCATCGGCCTGGTAGACCCGATCCTGCCGTCCATCTCGCATGAGCTGCACGCCTCGCCCAGCGAGGTGACCCTGCTGTTCACCAGCTATCTGGTCGTCACCGCAGTGGCCATGCTGATCACCAACTGGGTGTCCAGCCGCATCGGGGCCAAGCGCACGCTGATCGCGGGACTGATCCTGATCGTGGTGTTCAGCGCGCTGGCGGGGGCCTCCCCCAGTATCAGCGGCATCATCGGCTTCCGGGCGGGCTGGGGGGTGGGCAACGCCCTGTTCATCGCGACCTCGCTGGCCGTGATCGTGGCCTCGGCCAGCGGCGGGTTCGCGGGCGCGATCGTGCTGTACGAGACCGCGCTCGGGGTCGGCATCGCGATGGGCCCGCTGCTGGGCGGTGTGCTGGGTGAGATCAGCTGGCGGGGCCCGTTCTTCGGGGTCTCCGTGCTGATGGCCATTGCCCTGCTGGCCACGGTGGTGCTGGTGGAGCCCACCCCGCAGCCCGCCCGCAAGACCGGCCTGTCCGAACCGCTGCGCGCGCTGAAGCACCGCGGCCTGCTCACCATGGCGCTGACCGCGCTCTGCTACAACTGGGGCTTCTTCACTGTGCTCGGGTACGCGCCGTTCCCGATGAACCTGAGCCCGATCAAGCTCGGGCTGGTGTTCACCGGCTGGGGCATGCTGGTCGCCATCTTCGCCGTGTTCGGCGCGCCCCGGCTGCAGGGCCGGTTCGGCATCGCCAAGACCATGTACCTGAACTTGGCCGTGTTCGCCGTCATCGTGCTGGTCATCGCGATCTGGACGACGGACCGCGCGGTCCTGATTCCCGCTGTGATCGCCTCAGGCATCGTCATCGGGGTCAACAACACGGTCACCACCCAGGCCGTGATGACCGTCTCCCCCGTAGACCGCCCGGTGGCCTCGGCGGCCTACAGCTTCGTCCGGTTCATCGGCGGCGGCCTGGCGCCGTACGTGGCCGGGCAGCTGGTGATCGCCCTCAACATCCACGTCCCGTTCTTCATCGGCGCGGGCGCCATCGTGCTGGGCATCCTGATCCTGGCCACCGCCCACCGCCTGCTCGGTGACGCCGAGCGGGTCCAGGCCGAGCAGGTCGCGGCGGCCGCCCCCGCCGCGCCCGCCGTCTCCAGCACCCCCGCGGGACCGGCCGTCGCCCTGATCCCGGTGGCAGCGGCCGCCGGTGTGAACGGGACCGCCGGAGTGAACGGCGCTGCCGGTGTGAACGGGACCGCCGGAGTGAACGGCGCTGCCGGAGTGAACGGGACCGCCGGAGCGAACGGCGCTGCCGGTGTGCACGGGGCCGGGCGCGGCGTGATCCTCGCCGCCGTGGACAACTCGCCAGTCGCCGACCTGGTCACCGAGGCCGCGGCGCGGCTGGCAGCCACCAGCGGCCAGCAGGTCCACGTGGTGCACGCCCAGGAAGCCGTCACCGCCTGGGACGCCGGGGTGGACGCCGAGGACCTGGCGCAGGCCCGGGCCCTGGTCAGCAAGTACCTGGCGCAGCTCGCCTCGCAGCACGTCCCGGCCGAGGGCCAGGTCCTGCTGCACGCCTCCGATCACGGCACGGCCGGGCGGCACGTAGCCGACTACGCCAACTCGATCGGGGCGGCCACGATCGTGATCGGCGCGCCCACCCACGGCGGGCTGCCCGCGCTGATGGACGCCAGCGCCAGCCGGGAGCTGTGGCGGCACGCGCACAGCAACATCCTGATCATCAACCCGGCCTCACCCGGCGCGTTCGCCGCCGCGGGCCCGGCGGACCTGGCCGGGGCCGTCCCAGGCCCGGCCGGCCCCGGATCACCCGCGCGCTAGCACGAGGACGCGGCCGTTTCCGTGCCACGGACGCCCCCGGCGCACCGCGACCCGCGACGGCCCGGATCGGGGACGATCGGCCGGGTCCGGGGGAGGCTTCGCTGTTTCTCGTCGTTTGCGGACGTCGGGGTGGCCGGAGGCCGGGATTGGCACTGGTCGAGTTGTCAGTTGTCGAGCAGCGATACCGGGCTGTGCTGGAGGCTGCGGCCGGGGTTCCGGTCGCCGGAGTAGCTGAACGGTCCGGGGTGTCCCGGCACAGTGTGCTTGCCTGGATCCGCCGGTATAAACAAGGTGGCCTGGGTGGGCTGTGGACCAGTCCCGGCGGCCGAAATCGTCACCTAGCCAGGTCAGCGCGGAGATTGAGGCGATGGTGTGAGATGCGCCGGGAGCATCCACGGTGGGGCCAGTGCGGCTGGCGCACGAGGACTGCGCGCTGGATTCAGCCGGATTCAGCCGGCTTCAGCCCGTCGTTTGAGGGCCTCATTGTGCTGCTCGAAGCTCGCCTGCGCGGCAGTGATGGCGGTGCCAATGAACGGGATGATCAGACCACGGAAGATCTCGCTCTGCACCACCCGGGTACCAGCCCCGGCGGAGGTCAGGATGAAACGGTGCTCGCCGCTGAAGATCCCGGGTGGCCAGGCCCAGCAGGCGCAGTTCGGCACCGGGCTCAGCCTTGATGACGATGGGCCGGATCGTGACCGGCCGACCGTCCGGCGGATACATCCGCAGGGTCAGCCGACAGCCGACGGCGATGTCCCCGCTACCGGCCCGGATGTGTGGATTCCATTCCGGGTAACGGCTCAGGTCGGTGAGGACCGTCCATACCCGCATAGGCGGGACGTCGATGTCGATCGTGGCCGACACCACCCGGGAGAACGCTGCTATCGCCGCTCCCGGCGGCCGCCGCGGCCATGCTTGTGGTGCGCGGCCTGCCTGGACACGCCAAGCGCCTGGCCGATGTCTTGCCAGGACCAGCCCTGGGCGCGCGCGCTCGCGATCTGCAGCGCCTCGGCTTCCTCCACTATGCGCCGCAGTTCGGCCACGGCGGGCAGGCCGGTCCGCGGATCCGCTCCCCTAACCGTGGCGACGAGTTCGGCGCCGTCCTGTTGCTCCACCATGCCGTCAAACATAGTTGACAGCAAGCCAACTCGTCAACAATTGTTGACACCAGAACCCGGCGTGCAGGTAGGCCCGGTGGCGGATCGACGACCTCGACCAGCACCTGTCCACCGGCGGCGGCCTGCTGAACCCCAGCCGGGTCCGCTCAGCCGTCCTGACCGAGGACATCCAGGTCACCAGCTTTCAGCCCAATGACGTCCGGGCCGATGTCTTCGACGATCCCGAGGAACTCATGACCGATCTGCCGGCCCGCCTCCGAGGCTGGCATCGAGCCATACGGCCACTGAGCCGGAATCCCCCGGGATCCTCCTGCTCATAATGCTGCGTTAGCGCCGGGGAGCACCCCGCAGGGGATCACCCCGCAGGCCGTCGGCGACCACGGCCAAGCCCCGGCCCCTCGCGTCCGGCGAGGTGAGGCGTTCTTCCATAGTGAGGGCCCCGGCCAGGATGGCGTGCAGGTCGGCGGGCCCGATGTCGGCCCGGACAGCCCCCGTCGCCTGGGCGCGGATGAGCAGCGTCGCGAGCGCCGCCTGTAGCGAACTCCCGGCCTCAGCAACCGGTCCGCCCGCACCCGTGGAGCTGGCCACAGCGGCGGACAGCGCCCGCTGCTCGTGGGCGCTGTCCGCGAGCAGGTAGAAGAACTCGAAGAACGCCTCCCCCGGATCAGCCGCTCTGGCCAGCTCCGTCGCAGACGCGGTCAGGCCGAGCAGCCGGTCCTCGATGACGGCCCCGCGGCGGCCGGCGCGACCAGGATCGTGATCACCACCTGGCAGGATCTGGACCACTGCCACCTGGCCGCGGCCAGCGACTTCCCCGGTACCGAGGAATGTGTCAGGAACTCCGGTGTCCCGGCGACGACCCTGCGGCTGACCTACGGAGTGGCCCCATTCCTGGCCCGGGACGTGACAACCGCAATGACCGCGGGTGAACTCGCCGCGCCCGCGGCCGACGCTGCCCTGTCGGCCGCTGCCCTCTCCGATCTGGCCGAGGCCGCCGCCAACGTCCTGGCCGGGACCGGCCATGAGGGACGTGCCTACGACCTGTCCGGTCCTGACACGATCACCTGGGACGACCTCGCGTCTCTGGCGAGTGAGCTGGCTGGGAAAGAGATCGGTTACCGCGCTGTCAGTGAGGACGAGTTTCGGGCGCTGGTCCTGGCCACCGGTTTTCCCGAAGCCGTGCTCGGCAACCTGCTCGACCTGTACGCCGAGGTGCGCAGCGGCTGGGCCAGCCAGCCCACCGCTGACCTGTCCACCTTGCTGGGCCGGCCCGCGACGCCGTCCCGGGAAGCGGTGCGGCAGGCTATGTACCCGTGACCGGCAGCGTACCCGTGACCGGCAGCCCGGCGAGCGCGGTGCGCGCCTCTTCGGCGAGGGGCGGGGGCACATCGGTCGTGAGTACATGCCGCAGCGCGGCAGCGTAGGCCACGTCGAATGCCTCGGCGGCTGGCACCGCGACGTCAGGCACCACCCCGGTACCTTCCCAGTTCGTGCCGGTCACCGGGTTGACCGACCGGGCGTCCGGCACCGAGATGGCCAGGGTGCGGCCGATCGGGTGCATCGACGTCGGATGGGCGCCGCCGCCGGTGGTCTCGCCGATCACCTGCGCGCGTCCCTGAGCCTGCAGCGCGTAACAGATGTCCTCGCCGCCGGAGAACGTGTCCGCGCTGGTCAGCAGGTACACCGGCCGGTCCAGGTAACGGGATCCCGGCACGTACGGCAGGCTCCAGAACTGCCTGGTCAGCCCCGTTTCCCGATGGTAGATGCTGTTCAGGTGGGTGTCGGCGCCGCGGAAGAAATAGCTGCACCAGAAGGTGGCTCCGTCGGGTGAACCGCCGCCGTTGCGCCGCATGTCGATGATCAGCGCCTCGGTCCCGGACACCAGTTCCATCGCCGCCGCGATGGCCGGGCCGGCGTTCTCCGGCCGCGCCACCCGGCGCAGGTCCAGGTAGCCGATGTTGCCGTCCAGTCGTTCCACCCGGTGGATGCCGAAGTTGTCCAGCTGGCCCATTTTCCGCGATGGCTGGCGGGCGGTCCCCGGAGCGAATGGGGCGGTCTGGCCTACGGCATCGGCTGACCGCAGAGCCTGCGGCGGCCGGACCCGGACCCCCAGGTGCTTGTCCGCGCAGACCTCGTGCAGCTGGAGGGTGAGCCGGTCCGCCAGGGTGATGTCGCTGAGGTCGTCGTACTCACCGGCGGCGAGCCGCGCCTCGATCGCCGCCGCCGCCTGCTCCGCACGGTCGGGGAACACGTAGCGCTCCCGCAGCACACGGAGCACCGCGACCACCGCCTCCCGGGGCGGCATCGGCTCGCCGGCCAGGGCGGGGTCCTCGCGCATGGTGATCCGGGCCGCGGTCGCCGCCCCGGTGGCGTCCTCGACGGCGAACTCGAGCAGCCGGGCTGGGGGCAGCCGCCAGGACAGCTCCTGCCGGAGCCGGGTCATCCTCGCCTGGTGCTCTTGCTGCCACGCGTCGAGGGCCCGCTGGTCCGCGGCTGCCTGGTCGCCCGCTTCCTGATCGCCCGCTTCCTGGTCGCCGACTGCCTGGCCGCCGACTGCCTGGCCGCCGGCTTCCTGATCACCCGCGGGCTCACCTGGTGGCCCGCCGGGCGGCTCAATGAAGATCCGGACCAGCAGCTCACCCGGCTCGATCACCGGGTCGTCGCCGCAGCGCAGCAGCACGGCCCGCCGCACCGAGCCAGCTGGGAACCGCGCCTTGACCTCCCGGTTGATCACCTGCTCGATACGGTCGTGCTCCGCCCCGTCCACGGCAGCCTCCGTCGCCTCAGCTGCCCCCAGGGTAGGCGACCCCGCCGCAAGGCTGCGCCGCCCAAGGGGCTGGGTTAGATCAGTGCGGTACATAGTCGGTCGCCGGCGGGCTGTGTCGGAATTGATCTGGGTGGCTGGGCGCGTGGTGGCGTGGCCTGGCGGGCTGGGCCGGGTGGGGGGCTGGTTTGCGGGCGGGCTGGCCCACCGAGAATGTACTGCGCTAATGCGATGGCCCACGGTCTGGGACGGATGGGGGTGGTGGGATGTTACGGGTGAGGCTGATTGGGCGGGCGGTGCCGAGGGAGGACACCTGGGGCGCCGGAAGTGCCGGGTGTGCCAGGCCCGCCGGCTGGGTGGGGGGAGGTACCGGGTGGGCCGGAGCCCGCTGGCTGGGTGGGGAGGTTGGGGTGGGGAGGTTGGGGTTAGTGGGGGGATGCGGTGGGCGGGGTGGCGAGGGCGAGGCCGAGGGCGGCGGCGTGCCGGTGGCCAGCGGACGGGCCGGGCAGGGTGCCGCCCACGTTCCCGCGCCCGGCGGTGACACTGCCAGGCAGCGCGCGCAGCAGCACACCGAGCAGCTCGTCGTCGCCGGCCGGGCCGCCGACGATCAGTACCTGGCTCAGGTCACGGCCGAGCGTGCGGACCGCGCGGAGCAGATTGACCGCGAACACCGCCTCTTTCAGGCGCAGCCGGATGGCCCGCCATTCGGCAGGGCTGTGCCTGCGGTCGAAGGGCAGCAGCCCGGCCGGGCCCGGCGCGGCGAGCATGCCGACCGCCGCGGGGTCAGCGGGCCGGTCCAGGAAGCCGCGGCTGCCGTCCTCCGCGGCGAAACGCTGGCTGTCCTCCACCCGCAGGCACGGCCCCCGCTTAACCCAGTCGGCAGCGGCGCGGGGCACCCCAAGCGTTTCCGCCACGGCCGCGGTGAGCAGCTCACCAGCCCCAGCCGCGACCACGTCGCCGTCCGGGGCGATCACGTCGATGGTGCCCGCGCCCACGTCGACCACGACGGCATCGGGCCGCGCGCCCGGGGTGGTGCAGGCCCCCAGCCGGGCCGCGGCGGGCTCGCTGACCGGGCAGTGCACCGGCCGGCCGAGTAGTTCGGCCAGCGTGGCCACGTGGTCGAGGCCGGAACCAGCCTGGTGCAGCGAGGCGACTAGCACCGCCCGGCCGGTGCTGCCCCGGCGCGCGGTTGCAGTGTCCGCCACGGCGGCGAGGTCCACCGCGAACAAGTCATCCACGGGTACCAGCTCCGGCCAGCTGAAGGCCTGACCGTCCCGGGAGCGGGGAGCCGGGCTGCCGGGGACGCCGAGCGCGCTGACCCAGCCGACCGGCTGGCCAGCCAGCTCGCTGCTGGCGACATGAAGCGAGAGGCGCTGACCGGCCGCGATCACCCACGGCCCATCCGCGGGCGGCCCGGCCGCAGGCAGCCCGGCCGCGAGCGACCCGGCCGCAGCTGTCCCCGCCGCGAGCGACCCGGCCGCAGCTGCCCCCGCCGCGAGCGACCCGGCCGCAGCTGCCCCCGCCGCGAGCGACCCGGCCGCGAGCGGCGGCGCGAACGCGGCCGGGCCCAGCCCGACCACCCCGTTGGAGCAGTCGAGCAGGGCGCGGCCCAGGGTGGCCGCGTCGGTGGCTTCCGTGTCGCTGAGCCGGAGCGCGGCGCCCAGCGCGACCGGATCCGCCAGCAGGGTGAGCGACTGCCCGGGCGGGCGGACCTCCACGGCCAGCAGCGAGCAGGCCGCCACGGCCGCGGTGTCCACCTGGTCCAGCACGGGCAGCGCTGCCCCCAGCCGGTTGGCGATGAGCACGCCCTCGTCGCCGGCCGCGAGGACCGCCCCGACCGGCACCCCGGCCGCCAGCAGCTGCCGCAACTGCCCCGCCGCTGCCGCGTAGCCGAGCCCCGGCGGGACCACGGCGACCCAGGCTGGGGCGGTCCCAGTCGCCCGGCCGGGCCGTTGCGGATTTTGATCTAGCCACAGGGGCGCCCCGACGCAGCTACCGGTCCCGCCCGGGGTGGCGACCCCTGCGGCGAGCACGCGCAGCCGCCCGGTGGCCGGGACCAGCGCCGGGATGGTCACGGTTCCGGTGCTGACGGCCCGCAGCGGGGCGGCGATCCGCGCCTCGGTGATCGTCAGGCCCAGCCGCCGCTCGGTCCGGTGCACGAGCGCGGCCGCCCCGCGCAGTGATTCGGCCGAGCCCTTGCGGCCGCGGGTGGCCATCCGCTCCGCAGCCAGCAGGCGCCCATCCTGCAGCACCGCGATCTCCGTGGTGGCATTGCCGATATCCACCCCGGCGATGACACTCACCGGCAGGTCACGCGGACAGGCCGCGGCGGGCGTAGATGTCCGCGGCCTCGCTGAGCAGCGCGGCGCAGCGGGGCAGGCCCCGCTCGGCCAGCGAGGCGGCGAGCGTGGTCAGCTGCGCCGGGGTGGACCGGCCCGGCCGCAGCGCCTCGTAGATGGCCAGCACCTCAGTGTCGTCCAGCGCGGTGAGTTCCGCGGCACGGCGCAGGTTCTCGGCCAGCTGCGGGTTGCCGTGCGCCTGGGCCACCGCGGCCTGGCGGTCCAGCGACTCCGGGTGGATCCGCAGGTCCGGCAGGCCGACCTCGCCGCGGCGGACCGCATCCAAGGTGAGCTGGCCGACCGGCCGGCCGGACAGCCCGCGCACCCCGGTCACCGCAGCCCCCGCAAGGACAGTTCCTCGGCCGGGATGCCGGTCCGGACCCAGGCGCGTTCCAGCTCCATCAACGCGATCACCGTGGTGTGATACCGCGCCTCGATGGCCTCGTCGGTGTACGGGTTGCGGGCCGGGTCCGGGGTGCTGCCCTTGGCGTGCCGGGCCGCGTTGGCCCCCAGCAGCCGGTACAGCTCCCGGGTGACCGCCGGGGCGACCGAGTACAGCTCGAGGTTGGCCAGCGGGGCGAGGTCCCGGCGGTGGATCAGGGCGGTGCCCTTACCCTGCAGGCCGATGCCGATCCCCGACCCGGCCAGCCGGGCGGCGGCCAGCCCGATCCGGCCCAGGTCCACGGTGTCGCTGAACCGGACCACCCGGCCCGCGCAGCCTTCCTCCTCCAGCCCGGCCAGCAACTCGGCAAGCACCTCCGGGACGGTCAGCCCGGACAGGCAGCGCCAGACGTCCCGGCCGACCGCGGGCGAGACGCCGATCACCACGTCCCGCGGGTCCTGGCCCGGCCCGGCCGGCCCGGCGGGCTCCAGCAGCGCCAGCCCGGCCAGCGGCGCCGCGGCGGCCGCCTGCTCGGCGCGCAGGTCAGCGACCCCACGGGCCTGCCGGATCGCGTTGATCTCGGCCTGCCGCGGCGGGGCCGGCTCGTAGCCTGTGCCCGGGCCGGCGTAGTCGTTCGGGTCGGTGACCAGGGACAGCACCTGGAGGTTCTCGTCGAAGATCGCCGCGGTCTGCAGGTAGTCACCGGACAGCCGGGCCCGGGTCATCTCCATGATCCTTTCTGCCTCGGCGGGGTAGCCGGTCTCGTCCAGGGCCGCGACGATGTCCAGCACGGTCAGTCCGCCCTGGCGGATCGCGTGCGCGGCGCTGAGCACGGCCAGCGTGTCGGTCTCCCCCAGGTCCTTGGACCCAGCCGCGTCCACCGCCCGGTCGACGTGCTCGTCGGTGAAGTCCGCCAGGCCGAGATGCCGGTAGGCCGCCCGGCAGGCCTCCGCGGCGTCCCGGCGCAGCTCGGCGATGCGTTCCACGGGCACGGTGCGCAGCCCGCCGTCGATGCCCCAGTCCCGCTGCATGGCCAGGAAGTCGTCGATGTCCTCAGCGTTGAAGTTGCTCGGCCCGAACATGTTGTCGTAGCGCTGGATGCTGCCGAACCCGCTGAACACGAAGTCCGATCCGGCCAGCACGATCGGCAGCGTCCGGGACGTCCGGCGCATGTCGGATTCGCTCATCAGCGCGTCGTTGCCCGAGCACGACTCCAGGTTGCGCATCATCACCATGAGGTTCTCGGCCATCAGCTCGCGCAGCCCGCCGGGCACGGACGCGGCCACGCTCGCCCCGTCGATGCCGCCGTTCTGCACTCCCTGGGCGCCGATGGCCCGGGCCAGCGCGACGCAGCGGGCTTCCAGGTACAGCATGGACCGGCCCTCGGCTCCGGCCATCAGCACCTCCGCGCCCGCCCCGGAGGACACCCGCATCTTCATTCCCCGGGACGCGTAGGCGGAGGTCAGGAACGCCTTGGACCACGGTGTGTCGTCCCCGTCGGTGAACACCTGCTCGGTGCCATACAGCGAGATCGTCTCCGCGTAGGAAGTGAGCCCGCGCATGCCGAGCTCCAGTTCCAGTGCCTCCTCCACCGAGCACTGGATGAGCACACCCTGGGCCGCCACGGCCGCGCCGATCAGGCAGGCCACCGCGTTGCTCGGCGCGTCGGCGAGGACCGGGACGGTGGTCTCGATCTCCCGGAAGCCGAACGCGGCAGCGGTCGCCGCGTCCGCCGCGAGCAGCAGCGGGTCATCCAGGCGGTTGGTGACGTGCGCCTGGTTGCTGGGGGTGCGGCGGGCGCGCAGCTTGGTCATGGCCAGGCCGAGCTCGGCGGGCCGGAACAGGGCCAGCACCCGGGCGAGCTTGGCCGGGGTGGCACCGGCGCTCAGCCTGATTACTTCGGCTCTGGGCACCTCCGGGCTGATGGCCAGCCGGGCGAACTCCACCTCGGGCAGGCTCATCGCCTCCGCAGCGACGGCCAGGTCCAGCCCGTGCCGGGCGATGTAGGCGTCGATGGAGTCGAAGTCGTCTGCGGCCACGCCGTCCATCTCGGTGACCCGGCCGCCCGAGATCACCAGGCTGGGTTCGGGGTCTTCGGGCGAGCGCAGCGCCACCAGGCCGAGGCCCGGGTCCTCGACCGCGAACCCGTCGAGGTTGACCCGTTGCTTGTCCATGAAGCGGACCCGGCCCACCGGCCGCTGGTTTCCCGGCCCAGCGCTCTCCGGCCCAGCGCTCTCCGGCCCAGCGCTCTCCGGCCCAGCCCTCTCCAGCCCAGCCCTCTCCAGCCCAGCCCTCTCCGGCACAGTCATAGCGACTCCTCAGATCGCGGTCTGCGAGCGCAGCTCGATGACCCGGCCACCTGCTGGCTCACTGCGGTCAGCGGCTCCCTCGCCGGGAGTGCGCACCACGATGCGGGTACGGTCGCCGCGGAACAGGTCCTGGGAGAACTCGAACGGCTGGCCGTCAGCATCGGTCGTGGTCCGGGAGATGGCAAGCAGCGGCGACCCCGGCGGCACGTCGAGCACCAGCGCCTCGTCCTGGGACGCGGTGACCACCTCGATCCGCTCCACCGCCTCCCCCGGCCGGGTGCCGAAGTGCTCGTCGAGCAGTTCGTAGACCGAGCCGCCCAGCGGGAGCTCCAGCAGTCCGGGGAACCGGTCGGCGGGCAGCATGGCGTGCTCGACCGAAATCGGGCTGCCGTCAGCGAGCCGGATCCGGACCAGGTCGATGACCAGGTCGCCGCGGCGCAGGCCGAGCGCCCGGGCCGCTGGCTCATCCGCCGCGGCCAGCCCGGCGCTGATCACCCGGGTACCGGCCACCACGCCCTGGCTGCGCAGCAGGGCCGGTACCCCGACGACCCGGGACAGGTCGCGCTCGATCTTGTCCATGCTCACGAACGTGCCGCCACCGCGCCCGGGCACCCGGCGGACCAGTCCGCTGTCCGCCAGTACCGCCAGGGCCTGGCGCAGTGTGGCCCGGCTGACGCCCAGGTCGGCCGCGAGCGCGCGTTCCGCGCCGAGCCGCTGGCCGGGCCGCAGGTGCCCGGCGGAGATCCGCTGGGCCAGCACCTGCCGGACATCCTCCGGGGTCCGCCCGCCGGGAGTGTCGTCGCTCATCAGGCCATGGCACCCAGCGACTCGGGCAGCACCTGGCCGCCGTCCACCACGATGGTCTGCCCGGTGATGAAGGCGGCCTCATCGGTGGCCAGGAACAGCGCCGCGTGCCCGATCTCGTCCACCGTGCCGAGACGGTGCAGCGGCACGCTCGCCGTCATCTGCTGGATGTACTCCTCGCCCAGGTCGGACAGGCCCTCGGTGATCACGTTGCCGGGCAGCACGGCGTTGACCGTGATGCCGCTCGGCGCGAGCTCGATGGCGGCGGTACGCATGAAGCCCAGCTGCCCGGCTTTACTCGCGCCATAGTGCGACCAGCCGGGATAGCCGGTGATCGGCCCGGTGATGGAGGAGGTCAGGATGACCCGGCCGTGCCCGGAGCGCTCCAGCGCGGGCAGGCATGCCTGCACCGAGAGAATGCAGCCGCGAAGGTTGGTGCCGAAGACGCTGTCCAGGTCCTCGTCGGTCATGTCCGCCAGCCGCTTGTCCGGGAAGATCCCGGCGTTGGCGCAGAGCACGTCGATGCCGCCGAGCCGGCCGGCTGCGGTGTCAGCCAGGCGCTGGCAGTCCGCCCGGACGCTCACGTCGGCCAGCAGGTACGAGACGTCGGCCCCGTCAGCCGACAGCTCGGCGGTGGTGGCCTTGGCGGCAGCTTCGTCCCGGCCGACGATCAGCACCCGGGCCCCGCTGCTGGCGAACACCCGGGCGATGCCCTTGCCGATGCCCCGGGTGGCTCCGGTGACGACCACGGCCCGCCCAGCGATGGAAGTGAACACGCTCTTTCCTTTCTGAGTTCAGGAGTTCCGGGTCAGCGCAGCTGGCTGAGATAGCGCTCCGCCAGGTCGCAGCTGTCCCGGCTATAACCGGCGCCCAGCTGCTGGGCGAACTCGGCTCCCTGGTGCGAGCCGATCCACGCGACCAGCAGCAGCCGCCGGAACATGATGAACGTCCAGATCTCCGCCTCGTCCGCGGCGGGCAGGCTGAGGACCCGGCGGTACCCGGTCAGCCAGCTGTCCACCAGGGCGGGTACCTGCGGCTGGTGCTCGAAGAAGCTCACCGCGGTGCCGACGTCGTACAGGTACCAGCTGAAGCCCGAGTCATCGAAGTCGATGACGCTGACCCGCCCGCCGTCCACGAGCAGGTTGGCCAGCCGGGTGTCGGCGTGCACCAGCCCGTACCGGGCCGGCCCGGTACCGAACGCGGCCAGCCGCGCCCGCAGCACCTCGTCCAGCCGGCCGAGCACCTCACGTTCGGCCGGGCCCACGCCGATGCCGTCCTGCCAGCGCCCCCACCGGGCCTGCGCGCCGAACGCCGCGGCATAGTCCCAGTGGAACCGGGTGAACCAGGCCGGCCGGTCCCAGTGCCGGGCGTGCTGATGCATCCGGGCAGTGATCTCACCCAGCTCGGCGAAGTGCTCGGCGTCATCGTCGGCCGGCTCGGTGCCGGTGAGGTACTCGAAGCGCACGCAGTGCCGCGGCTCGCCGGCCGCCTCGTCGGTCATGGTCAGGATCCGCCGGCCGTCCGCGGCGGCCAGGACCCGCGGGGTGCGCACGCCGGCCTCGGCGCGCAGCGCGTCCATCCAGGCCAGCTCGGAGGAGATCTCAGCCTCCGTGTGGTAGCCGAGCCGGTGCACCCGGAGGATGGACGGTCCCGCACCGGGGTCCTCGACGAGGTACGTCGCATTCTCTGACACGTTGAGCAGCCGCACGGTGCTCGCTGGATCGCAGCCGCAGGCCCGGGCGGCCCGCTCCGCGAACCGGGTGACCCGGGCCAGCACGTCCCCGCCAACGGAGAGATCATGGGCGCCGCTCATGGTTCCGGCCACCCGCCCGGCAGGCCCGGCGACCCGCCTGGCCGTTCCCGCCGCCTGCCCGGCTTGCCCGGTCGTCTGCCCGGCTTGCCCGGCCGCCTGCCCGATCGGCCTGCCTCAGTCATGAGCCCGGCCTTCCAGGCCGCCGAGGACCGCGACGATCTCCTCGCGCGCTTTGATGATCTCGGCCGCGGGCCCGCTCAGGTAGATCCGCCCGGCCACGCCGATCATGGACACGTCGACCAGTGTCACCCCCGGTGCGGCGCGTTCCGCCTCGTTCGCCGCGATCGTGGCGAACAGGGCTGGCGCGACCTCACAGACCAGCAACGTGTCCCCAGGCATAATCATGGAGCCGCCGCGGTTGCGGTTGATGATGATCGCCTGCCGGTCAGTGATGTCCTCGATCACGTCACAGAACAAGATCCGCGGCCGCAACTGGTCGGCCGGGCTGACCCGGAGCCCGGCCAGGATGGCCTGCCCAGCCCGCTCTACCTCGGCAAGATCGGGGCCGTGCACCTCCAGCACGCCGAACTGGCGCTCGACGAACAGGATGCCCGGCTCCACCCCCGGCACCGCCCGCAGCGCCAGGTCGGTGACCCGCTCGATGGCCAGGGCGGGCGCCACCTCGACGATAAGCGAGTGCTCGCCCTCCATCGGCGGGTAGCCCCGGGCCCGGGTCGGCGTACCCAGGTAGGCCGCGAACTGTCGCTGCAGGTCCCGGACCAGGAGATGAACCCGCAGCTCCGGGGTGGGCGGCGCGGGCAGCGTCACCTACTCACCGCGGATGGTGAAGTGCCTGCCGAGTTCCGGGTGCGGCCGCGGGATCACATGCACCGACACGAGCTCGCCCACGCTGCTCGCGGTCTCCGCGCCCGCCTCGGTGGCGGCCTTCACCGCACCGACGTCCCCGACGATGGTTACCGACACCAGGCCGTCGCCGACTTCCTGGCGGCCGACGATGGCCACGTTCGCCGCTTTGACCATGGCGTCCGCAGCCGCGAGCGCAGCCACGTAGCCCTTGGTCTCGATCATTCCGAGTGCGTTGTCCGCCACGGTTCCTCCTGTTGTCCCTGCTTCAGTTCGCCTGTGTCTCAGCCAGCCCCTACCTCAGCCAGCCTGTGTCTCAGCCAGCCCCTACCTCAGCCAGCCTGTGTCTCAGCCAGCCCCTACCTCAGCCAGCCTGTGTCTCAGCCAGCCCGCACCTCAGCCAGCTCGTGCGGGTGGATCGATGGAGCCGATGATCAGCGCGTCGACCGGGGGCGGCTCACCGGGGAACCAGGCTGCCGCGACCGAGCCCTGGACGATCAGCACCCGTTCCCCGACGCCGCTGCCCAGCACGTCGAAGGCCACGAACCGCTGGCCGCTGCCGTCGGCCTCCACCTCGAGGAACGCGCCTTTGGGCAGCTCAGCCAGGCGCCGGGTGGCCCAGACATTTCCCACGACCGTCGCGGTGACCATCAGTGCTCCTTCTCGATCTCGACTCCGGCGGCCCGGGCCCGGTCCCGCGCCAGCGGCGTGAGCACCGCCCGCCGCCCCAGCACCAGCCGCGCCCCAGCGCGCGCCGCCTCCCGCACCGCCGCCTCGGTCACCGCCCCCCGCTCGATCCGGTGCGCGGGCCGGACCGACCCCGCCACCCCGGCCGGCCCGAGGGTGAACCGCAGCCGCCCGGTCCGCAGGTCCGCCCGGTGCTTCGGGTTCTCGGACAGCCGCAGCAGCCGCGCCACGAACGCCGCCAGTTCCTGGTCCGTCCGCACGCTCACCACCTCAACCGCCTCCACCCCGTCCCGCACGGTGAACGCGGTCCCCTCCTGCGCTGGCGCGGACTGGCTCCCCGCTATGTGGTGGCTTTGTTGCATATACGTGGCATTTCCCACCACATAAGTTCCGTCCGGGGCGGTGGCTGGGGCCGGTGGGGCGGGGGGGACTGGTGGGGCGAGGAAGAGGGCTTCTGTGAGCGCGGACGGCGCTTGGGCTGGGGATTGTGGGACGGTGGCGACTGGTGGGGCCAAGCTGGGGGCTGACCCGGCGGGCAGGGTAGGCAGGAGGTCGGCGAGGACCTCACGGACCAGGGTCCGCAGCACTTCGGGGTCCATCCCGGACGTCATGACCTGATTCCCAAGGCTGACTGGCCGAGCAGGCCCGGCGGGCTGACCAGGCCTGACTGACCGCCCAGGCGTGACTGACCGCCCAGGCGTGACTGACCGCCCAGGCCTGACTGACCGCCCAGGCCTGACTGGCTGCGCAGTGCGTCCTCGGCGGCCTCGGCCGCCTGCCGCACGTCCGCCTCGGACCCGGACAGGTACACCCGCCCGGTCGCCCCGATCATGCGGTAGTCCACCACCTTGATCTCAGCGGCCTTTTCCGCCTCGTTCGCGGCGAGGATCGCGTATGACGAGGGCTGCATCTCCAGCACGTACAGGGACTCCCCGGCCAGCGCCATCGACCCGAGCTTGTTCCGGTTGATCAGGAACGCATGCTGCGGATCCAGCATCGTCACGATCTTCGAGGCGAGCACCTCAGGGACGCTGGCGGAAGCCGCACTGACCCCTAGCGCCTCCAGCACGGCCGACCCAGCAGCCCGCACCTCGTCCGTGCTCCCGTGCAGCTCCAGGTACCCGAAGTGCCGCTCCACCACCAGAATCCCGGCCCGCACAGTCGCGTACTTCAGCGCTACATCAGTCAGCGGCTCAATATCGAGACCCGGCGCCACCTCAATGACCTGCGCCGCGTCATTGCTCCGCGGCAGGCTCCCCCGGATCCACGACCCCAGATAGCACATCGTCTGCGGCTGCAGCCGATCGAGGAAGATGAACGACCGCAACTCAGCCATCCCCGAGCACCCCCCGCAACTCCTCCAGGACAACCCGCCGTATCTCCTCCCGGAGCGCACCAAGATCCACCACCGGAGCGACGGTGCCGTCAGTCGTTCCCGGGGTTTGGTGGGCCGGGAACGAAGGACGGCTCCGCCGCTGCCCAACCTCGGAATCCACCAGATTGGACGCCACCGGATATGCCGGAACCGGGCCCGCAGGCGACGACCAGGGCACCAGCCCAGAGAAGTTACCGAAGGCCTCAGCCGGATCGGAGTTGTACGCCATCCGCGTCCACTGCAGGAAGTGCTGAGGCTGCAGGTTCTCCGCCACGGACGAGCGCCCGAAGAATCCGGTCCCGATCGTCATCGTCGGTGCCAGCCCCGTCTCCAGCCCCGCGCTGCCCAGGCTCGACCCCACGTTGACCGCGACCCGGAGCACGTCCAGCGCCGCCCCGTACTCCATGATCGTCGCGGGAGACGAGGAGTGGATCGCCGCGGAATGCCCCTTCCCGCCGATCCGCAGCACCGCCCGCGCCGCGTCGATCCCGTGCCGCTCGGCTGGCACCTGGACCAGCCCGAGTACCGGGCACAGCTTCTCGTGCACCAGTGGCTCCTCTGGTACCACTAGCCGCACTGGGGCCAGCAGCACCCGGGTCGTGCCGGGCACCCGCAGCCCGGCCTGCGCCGCGATCCACGACGCGTCCTGGCCGACGAACCGGGTGTCGAACCGGCCGCCCGGGAACAGCAGGTCCCGGACCTTGTCCCGCTCCCCCGGCTCCAGCAGGTAGCACCCCTCCCGCTTCAGCTGCCGCAGCAACGTGCCCGCGGCTGGCTCGGTCACGATGAGCACGGACTCGTTGGTGCACAGGATGGAGTTGTCGAAGCTCTTGCTGTCGGCGATACGCTTCGCCGCCTTGGGCAGGTCAGCACTGGCATCAACGAACACCGGCACGTTGCCAGGCCCCACTCCGATCGCGGGGTTCCCGGAACTGTAGGCGGCGCGGACCACATCGGTGCCGCCGGTTGCCACGATGACGTTGGTCCGCTCGTCCGCCATCAGGGCCCGGATCAGCGGCACCGACGGCTCGTCCACCACCTGGATCACGCCGTCCGGCGCGCCCGCGGCCACCGCGGCGCTGGCCAGGGTGCGGGCTGCGTCGGCAGAGCATTCCCGGGCCAGCGGATGCGGGCTGACCACCACCGCGCTGCGGGTCATCAGCGCGAGGAGGCACTTGACGAACACGGTGGCCACCGGGTTGGTGGACGGGCTGAGCGCGAGCACCACCCCGGCCGGGCGCGGGATCGAGACGATCTTCGCGGCCGGGTCGACCCGGGGCGTCACGTAGTCGTGCTCCGCGTAGGCCGCGACCAGGCCGGTGCTGCTCGCGAGGTTCTTGATCACCTTGTGCTCGGTGATCCCGAAACCGGTCTCACGGACCGCCCATTCCGCGTACTCGCGGGCCTTGGCCGCGCCCGCCGCCGCCGCGGCGTGCACCGCGCGGTCCACCGCTCCCTTGTCGTAGCGGGCGAACGTCCGGGCCGCCCACTGGGCCCGCTGCAGCATGGCCTGCGCCCGCGGCACCCCAGCCGGGTCGGTGACCAAATCAACGGAGATCGGCTCTGCTAGCCCGGGGGGACGACCCCCCGGAAACCCCCGGGATCGCCGACTCGGAGGGGATACGCCTGCAGCGCGCCCCCCCTCGCCAGCAGAGCTGGCCCGGGGGGACGACCCCCCGGAAACCCCCGCGCGTCCCTGGCCCGGAGGGGACACGCCTGCGGCGCGCCCCGCCTCGCCAGCGAAATGCCCGGTCATGGCCGGGCCCGCTGGCTGGCCGCGTCGTCGCGGGCCGCGGCGATGCTCACGTCCACCCGGTCGAGCAGCTCGCCGCACAGGTCGGGGGTCATCAGCAGGCCCGGCTTGAACTGGAGCACGCGTGGGTCGAGGGTGGAGAAGATCGCCCATACCCCGTTCTCGTAGAGCCGTTTCATGACGAACGTGGCGCCCCGCGGGTGGGCGAACTCCAGGCCCATGACCAGGCCGTCCTGGCGGATGCCCACGAACCAGTCAGGGTAGGCCTGCTGGATCCGGCGCAGCCCGCCGCCGAGCAGGTCAGCGATGTAGAACACCATCGACCTGATCTCCGGCCGGCAGGTGATCTCCAGGGTCTTCAGCGCGGCCACGCAGCCGAGTTCGGCGCCGCCGAACGTGGACATGTGCGCGAAGCCGTCCTCGGTCAGCCAGCCGGCCGCGGCCTCGCTCACCAGTACCGCGCTGACCGGGTACATGCCGCCGGAGATGCCCTTGCCGGTGACCAGGATGTCCGGGGCGATGCCGTGCTTGGTGATCGCCCACAGCTCGCCGGTACGCATCAGCCCGGTCTGCACCTCGTCCGCGATGTACAGGGCGCCGTAGTGCTCGCAGAACTTCTTGACCCCTTCCAGGTAACCCGGGGCGGGCAGCGGGAAGCCGTAGGTGGCGGGGATCGTCTCCATGATCACCGCAGCGACGTCCCGGCCGCGCAACGCCAGTTCCATGGCCGGCAAGTCGTTGAAGGGAACATGGCTGAACTCGTCCGGCCGGTCAGCCAGGAACAGGGTGGCGAACCGCTCGTCGCCGGTGGCCACGGCCAGCCCGGTGTGCCCGTGGTAGGCCTTGGCCACGGAGACGATCTTGCGCTTCTGCGTCGCGTGCCGGGCCGTCTTCAGCGCAATGTCGATGGCCTCGCCGCCGCCACTGCCGAAGATCACCTTCGCCAGGCCCGGCGGCGCGGTGGTGATGAGGCCCTCGGCCAGCGCGGTGCGGGCCAGCGACGGGAAGTGGTGGTTGCCGATGTCGAACCGCTGCATGGCCGCGGTGATCGCCGCGGTGACCTCGGGGTTGCGGTGGCCGAGGTTGTAGGTCCCGCCGTTGAGGTGCACGTCGATGAGGCGCTTGCCCTCGACGTCGTAGATGAAGTAGCCCTCCCGCCGGTCGATCACGAGCGGGACGCCGGAGTCGGTCCAGAACTGGGTCTTGCCCGGGTTCCAGAACTGCCGGGACCTGGCGAGCATCTCGTCCTTGGACGGGAAGGCGATCAGCTCATCGGCCATGTCACCTCCGGCGGCACCCGCGGGCTCAGCCCACCCGGACTACTTTGGTCTGACCAAAGCTGTATCTTTTAAACCTTTTGCTGTCAAGAGGTCCAAGTTAAGTCCATATTTCATGAACCAAAACTCTTGTCACGATTTATACCTGCTGATACTGTCCGCGCTGTGACCTGTACCACAATCCACCCCTCAACCGTTTGACCACAGCTTGACCCTCACATCCCCGTGACCACGGGAATGCGGGGGTCGCCCCCCGGATCGCTCGCGGGCGAGGCGGGGCGCGCCACAGGCGTGTCCAGCCGAGTCGGCGACCCGCGGGGGGTTCCGGGGGTCGCCCCCGGGCTACTGCAGCGCGGCTCCCCCGGCGACGCCGGGTAACCCTCTGGGGAGGCACTCATGGCACGGTCGGAGCTTCCGCGTGTGGGCGGCATCCAAGGGATGGAAGAGGACTTCGACGTCTCCCAGCGCGCCGAGGTCCCCAAGCTCCGCAAGGGAGCGGTCGGCCTCGGCGGGGTGCTGTTCCTGACCGTCACCGGGTCCGCCCCGATCTCGGCCATGCTGTTCAACACGCCGATCATGGTCGGCTACGGCCAGGGCATCGGCGCGCCCGCCGCGTTCATCTTCGCCGCGATCGTGCTGGTCGTGTTCTCCGTCGGCTACGTGGCCATGGCCCGGAAGAAGACCAGCGCGGGTGGCTTCTACTCCTATATCAGCCACGGGCTGGGCCGCGAGCTCGGCATCGGCACCGGCTACGGGGCCGTCGTGGCCTACTCGGTGTTCGAGGCGTCCCTGGCCGGCGGGTTCGCGTACTTCGCGAACCTCAAGGTGAACGCGTTCGGGGTCAATATCGGGTGGCCCTGGCTGGCCCTGGGCATGGTCGTGCTGATCTCGCTGCTGACGTTCTTCGATGTCCGGCTGTCTTCCACGCTGCTGGCCATCGGGCTGCTGAGCGAGATCGCGATCCTGATCATCTTCGACATCTTCATGTTCAGCAAGGGCCACGCCCCCTGGGCCGCGCTCAACCCGGCCAACGCGTTCAAGAGCTTCCCGGCCTCTGGGAAGCTGGCCGCCGGCTCGGTCGGCATCGGGCTGTTCTTCGCGTTCTGGTCCTGGGTCGGGTTCGAGATGGCCCCCAACTACGCCGAGGAGTCCCGCCAGCCGAAGCGGATCGTGCCCCGCGCGCTGTACATCTCGGTGATCGGCCTGGGCGTCTTCTACGCGCTGACGTCCTGGGCGCCGCTGTTCGGCTACCCGACCACGCACGCGGCCGTCGCCGCGGCCCAGGGCAACGCGGCGAACTTCTACCTCGCCCCGGCCCGGCAGTACGCCGGCCACTGGGTGTCCTCGATCATGAGCTACCTGATCATCACCGGCTCGTTCGCCTGCGGGATGGCGTTCCACAACACCACCGCCCGGTACATGTACTCCCTCGGCCGGGAAGGGCTGCTGCCCGCGCCGCTGGGCCGCACCCACCCCAAGTTCAAGAGCCCGTACATCGCCTCGATCGTCCAGACGGTGGTGGCCGCGGTCATCATCATCCTGTTCGCCCTGTTCACCGGCAGCAACGACCCGAACTCCCAGGCCTACCTGCAGCTGTACGGGCTGATGGCGGTGATGGGCGTCATCATCATCCTGTCCGTCCAGGCGCTGGTCTCGCTGGCCATCCTGGTCTACTACCAGCGCCACCACCGGGACGAGGCGCACTGGTGGAAGACCCGGCTGGCCCCGGCCCTGGCGCTGGTGTCCCAGGCCTTCGTGGTCTACCTGCTGTTCGACAACATCAGCTTCCTCGGCAGCGGCTACAGCTACGCCAAATGGTTCGGCCCGATCGACCTGGTGGTCGTGCTGCTCGGGGTCGGCGCCGCGTTCTACTTCAAGCAGCGCAAGCCAGTCACGTACGAGCAGGCCGGGCGGCTCATCAACGAGGGCCTGTGAGGGCCGTCCGCCAATAGGCCGGCCCTGGCTCCCCGGGATGGGGACCTGGGGATGGTGGCTGCCCGGGCGGCGGCTAGCGCCCGGTACGCTGACCTGGTCCGGTGTCAGGAGCGGGCGGGTCAGCAGTGGGAATGGCAGTGTGGTTGCGGCGTTGCCGCGGCCCGGCGGTTGGTCGGCTGAGCGTGCTGGCCGCAACCGTGAGCCTGCTCGCGTGCGGGTGCGCGGCCTCAGCCAGCGGCCATGCCGCAGCCCCACACCGCCAGCTGCGCTCCACCCGCCCGTCCGCCCGGCCGTCTCCCCGCCCCCCGGCGGCCAGCGCGGCCGCGGCCAGCGCCACCGCCACCCGCCCCACCCCCGGGCCGCAGACCTCGCCGAGCGTGATCCCGGTGCCGCCGCCGCCCGGTAACCTGCCGCAGACCAGCGCATCGCCCAGCGCGGGCACCCCCACTTTCGGCGCCGAGATGACCGACCTGTGGGCGGCCGTGGTGACCGGCCACGCGGACCTGGCCGCCCAGGCGTTCTTCCCGCTGTCCGCGTACACGCAGATCAAGGCCATCTATGACCCGGCGGCCGACTGGCACAACCGGCTGTTCGGCGACTTCGAGCTCGACGTGGCCGCCGCACACCAGTTCCTCGGCCCCGCGGCCAGCCAGGCCACCCTGGTCCGGGTGATCGTGCCCGCGGCCGACGCCGCCTGGATCAGCCCGGGGGTGTGCGCCAACTCTGGCGGTTACTGGCATGTGGGCGGCGCGCGCCTGGTCTATCAGGTGCACGGCCAAGTGCGCTCGATCGGGATCGCCTCGCTCATCTCCTGGCGCGGCCAGTGGTATGTGGTCCACTTCGGCGCGGTGCTGCGCAGCGGCAGCTACGGCATCGTGGACCAGCCCGCGGCCGGCCCGGTGTGCCGGGCCCGGCGGGCGGCTGCTGACGGCCGGCCGGGCTACGCCGCCGGGCCTACCCAGCCGGGGCACCCTCGTCCGCAATGGCCTGCTGATACAGCTGATGCACCGCGGCGCCGAGGTAGGGGCTGTAGGAGATGGCCGGAGTGTCGCCACCTTCCTGGTAACCGCCGAGAACCCCGACGATGGTGCCGGTCCGGGTGTGCGGGTCGAAGTGGGTGACCCACGGGCTGCCGCTGGTGCCACCGGTGAACCCGCCGCACTCGAACCGCAGCTGCGTCGGGCTCTGCTCGGTGGTCCAGTTGGCGCAGGTGATCGGGGCGTCCTCGCTCGCCGGGTAGCCGGTGACGCGGACCAGGTACCGGTAGCCGAGGTCGAAGTTCAGCTGGTTGGCGCCCAGCACCTGCTCGATGTTCCGGCCGTCGCGGGAATCCAGCAACACGAAGCCGACGTCCAGGTCGGGATCGGAGTCGCTGCTCCACTGCGGCGCGACCAGCAGCCGCTTGACCTCCCAGACGCCGAACGGCGCCTGGCCGTCGTGGTAGCCGGGGATGAACACGATGTCCTGGCGGTAGCCGCCGCCCTTTCCGCCGTTGATGCAGTGCGCGGCGGTGACCAGCAGGTCCTGGCCGGGGCTGCCCACCACGCTGGCGGTGCAGAAATGGTTGCCGCCGGGCTCCTTTACGAACAGGGCCCCGACCCGTAGCGCAGCCAGGGCAGCGCGTGCATGCGCTCGTCGCCGCGCAAGGTGGTATCCGGGTCCCTCGAACGGCCGGGCGCCGATCAGCCGGGCCCGAGTCCAGTACCCGAGCGGCCCGCGGCCCAGATGCACCCGGTGCGCCTGCGGGGCCGTGGGCGCACTGGCACAGCCGGCCGCCAGCAGCACGGCCCCGGCCGCGACCGCGCTGGCCAGTCCACGGAGCATCGTTCCTATCCTCATCCGCTCCACCCGCCCCGGTACCTGCGTGTGAGTCCCGTTCTACCCAGCGCAGCGGTGATGTCGCTAATTGGGACTCGCGCGCCGCGGGTCCCGGTGCGAGACTCACAGCAGCCTATGGGGAGGAGACAATGGTGGCCATCGACGGCGCTGGCATCAGCAAGGTCCTGCAGGAGGCGGTGGAATCCGGCGCGGTCCCGCACGTGGCGGCGATCGCGGCCGACCGCGACGGGGTGATCTACGAAGGCGCCGCCGGGCCGCGGGTGGCGGGCGAGAGCGACCCGGTGAGCACGGACACGATCTTCCGGATCATGTCGATGACGAAGATGCCGTGCACCGTGGCCGCGCTCCAGGAGGTGGAAAAGGGCCACCTCGACCTGGACGCGCCGGTCGCCGACTACTGCCCGGAGTTCGCCGACCTCCAGGTGATGACCGGCCTCGCCGACGGCCAGCCGCAGTACCGGCCGCCGGCCAGCCAGGCCACGGTGAAGCAGCTGATCACGCACACCTCAGGTCTGGGCTACTGGTTCTGGAGCGATCGGCTGGTGAAGTGGGAAGAGGTCACCGGCGTCCCCAATGTGGTGGCCGGCGTCCGGTCCTCGCTGACGGCGCCGCTGCTGACCGATCCGGGCACCGCGTTCATCTACGGCATCAACATCGACTGGCTCGGCCAGGTCATCGAGGCGGTGACCGGGCTCACCCTGGACGTGGCCATCAAGCAGGGCATCACCGGGCCGCTCGGGATGGACCACACCACGTTCCTGATGAACGACGACGAGCGGCTGAATGCCTCACCCGTGCACGTCAAGGGCGAGGACGGCACCTGGGTGTCCATCGGTGAGGTGCTCAGCCAGGCCCCGGAGTACTACGCGGGCGGGCACGGGCTGTATGGGCCGCCAAGTGACTACATCAAGTTCGAGCGGGCCCTGCTGCGCGGCGGCGAGCTCGACGGGGTGCGGATCCTGCAGCAGTCCACGGTGGACGCGGCCTTCACCAACCAGATCGGCGACCTGGACTTCCCCGCCGAGCTGCCCACCGCCGACCCGGCGTCCAGCGGCCCGCTCAACCTCGGCCCCGGCTACAAATGGGGCTACGGGCTGCTGCTCAACACCCGCGACCAGCCGGGCATGCGCCGGGCCGGGTCCGGGGCCTGGGCCGGGCTGTGCAACACGCACTTCTGGGTGGACCGGACCACCGGGATCTGCGCTTCCATCTACAGCAACTTCCTGCCCTTCGTCACCCCGGAAGCCCTCCAGCTCTACCAGGACTTCGAGAAAGCGCTCTACGCCAGCCTCTAAGGCGGTAGCGCCGGTCAAGTCTGGTCGGGGCTACTGCTGAAGTAGCAGCTCACAGGCCCGGTCACCCGCTCAGGGTGGCCGGGCCGGGCTGACCTACGAGCTCGCTGAGCGCGGCACGAGCTTGAGCGTTGCTGCTCGCGCCAGAGGGCCGACGATGTGGTCGATGATGCTGGCGGCGTACCGGTGGTACTTGGCGCGGTACGCAGCGTCAAGATCGTCATCGACCTGGTCGCCGGGGTCGGCGAAGGTGACATCTTTGCTAACGCCAGCCTGACGTTCGAGGCGCTGGATATCGCGGTGGACGGGTTGCGGATCACTGCGTACTCCGCCGAGCTCGGTTCCGCTTCGCAGGACGCGCTGAACCTCCTCGCGAGCTGGGCAGCGACCCTCGACCAGGCCGACACGGCCCACGCGACCGGCAGCGCCTGACCCGCGACGATACATGCCGCTGGCGGGATGAAAGGCTCAATGCTCGTGCTGGCCGGTTAGGCCGTTCCCGCCACTGGGAACCACCTGGTCATGCCGTTGATGGCGTGCTGTGGCGCACCTTCCTGCCCGGCACGGCCGGGATGAGGGCGCCGCTGCCCTCCCGCCCGCATTGGGCCGCCCGGCGGATGCTGGCCGGCCGGCGTTACCAGGGCGGCGGGCCGCGGTACCCCGGGCCGGGCACCCATCCCATAACGATCACCATTGACGCTGAGCATCCCGGGCCAGTAGTCCCGGACGATTTCGCCGGGCTGAGTTTCGAGCGGGGGCCGCTCAATCCCGGCAACGCCGGTGTGCCCGGCTATCTGTTCAGCCCGGCAAACAATTCGCTCGTCACCCTCTTCCGCAATCTGGGCTTGCGCAACCTGCGGATCGGCGGGGGCTCGGTGGATGACTTTATTCCCGCGGGCACAGGCCGCGATGGCTTCACCGGAATCGACAACCTGTTCGCCTTTGCTGGCGTGGCCGGGGTGCAGGTCATCTACACGCTCCGCCTGCTTAGCCCCAGGACAAAGCCAGCCGGTGACCTGAAATCGATCGATGCCCAGGTCGCAGGGCACATCTGGGGTCACTACCGGGAGCATGTAGCCAGCTTCGCCATCGGGAACGAGCCGGACTGGCATGCATTTCATACCTACCCGGGTCATCCGTTTGACCCGGCGATCTACGAGGAGATCCCGGGGGTGCCGGGCAGTGCGTACCTCTCCTACCTGACCAACTGGCGGACCTTTGCCGGCGCGATCGGGGACGCGGCACCTGGGGCGCTGTTGTCTGGTCCGGACACTGGGGCCTACAGCACGCTGACCTACACCCCTGACCCTGAAGACGGCGTGTCGTGGACTGAACGGTTTGCCAGCGATGAAAGGGCCTCTGGCTGGCTAGCAGACATCACACAGCACTACTACGTGGGAGGAGATCCGGGGACGACAACCGCTCAGCAGGCGATCAGCAACATGCTGTCCCCCGAATGGGTGAACGGCACCGCGATCGGGACTCAGCCGGCGCGCACCACTTACGCCCCCTATCCCTGGCTCTACACAAACCATCTCGCCCCGGTGGCCGCCGCTGGCCTTCGTTACCGGCTCACCGAATCGAATGACTACCTCACCGGCGTCCCGGGAGCGAGCAATGCGTTCGCCTCGGCGCTGTGGGCGCTGGATTACCTGCACTGGTGGGCAGCTCACGCGGCCGCGGGCGTGAATTTCCACAACAAGCAGTGGCTCTACACCGACACGATCGTGCCGGATCCCGCAGCCGGCGGGAGCTATGCGGTCACCCCGAAGGGATACGGCATCAAGGCGTTCACGCTGGGCTCGGCGGGGCGGGTCAAGCCCGCTGGCGACCGAGAACGCTGACGGCATCAACGTGACCGCCTACTGCATCGGCGGAACAGACGAGGATTACGTCACGATCATCAACAAGACACAGGGGGCGGGGGCCGCGGACGCGGCCGTCACGATCGTCCCGCCGGACCCGGGAGGGCAGGGTGCGGAGATCATGACGTCTCGCCGGCGGGAGCGGGGGGACGCCACGGGGACCAGGTCACCCTCGGCGGCGCCGCGATCACCGGCGACGCCCCGTGGGACCGGCAATGGCGCGCCCTGCCCGCCGACCCGCGCGGGGGGATCACCCTGACCGTCGGGGCCACCACCGCCGCCATCATCAGGATCCATAACAAGGACTGAGCCACATGAACGTTTGCTTCATCGCGAGCGTGGCGGTTGTCGTCGCTGACCCGCCGCAGAGCCGCAAGCTGTTCATTGATGCCCTCGGCCTCCCGTTGGCGGGCGAAGGCGATGGCTACTACTCCACTCGCTGTCCAGCCTGCCGTAACCGACCACGTTCCCGTCGTCGTCGGTGACCCGCCACCACTCGTCCGCGACCGGCGCCCCGGGAGCAGGCTGGTCCAGGCCGACCGAGGCCAGTTCCGCCGGGCCCAGCAGCCGCTGCTTGTCAGCGTCCCAGCGAGGGCTGTCCTCTTTGGTCCAGTGCAGCGTCATCGCTCCTCCTCAGCTCGGTCCCGGCCCAGCCCCAACCGCTGCAGCCCGAACCGCTCAGCCCCAACCGCTCAGCCCAGCAACACGTTCGCGGCCATCGTGCGCAGCTCGACCCGGCGGATCTTCCCGGTGGCGGTGGTCGGGTAGCCGGGCACGAACACCACCCGGCGCGGCCGCTTGAACGACGGCAGCGCCGCGCGGCAGAACTGCGTCAGCTCGTCCTCGGTGGCCGCGTGGCCGGCCTCGACCACCACGAACGCGACCGGCTTCTCCAGCCCCTCGGGATCAGCCGCGCCGACCACCACGGCCTGGGCCACGGCCGGATGCGCCAGCAGCCGGGCCTCGACCTCGGCCTGGAGCGCACCCGGAAGCGCCGCCAGATCAGCTGCGTGACGCGCTCCGTGGTCCAGACCGGCGTGTCGAATCCATGCGCCGCAGGTCCTTGCTCCAGCAGCTTGCCGAGCCACGCGAGCTTTTCGCGAGAAAGTTTCGGCGCCGGACCTCCGGACTTTGGCCGGCGGCGCAGCCCGTTGTCCCCACGCGAACGATACAACCGCGACCAACGCTGCACAGATTGAATGGACACGCCGAAGAAGCGGGCGACCGCCGCGGTGGATTCGCCGTTTTGCAATCTGACCACGGCGGCAAAACGGCGCGCTTCGAGTTTTTTAGCATCGCGGCGGCTGTAGCCCAGGTGTCTCGGCATCTTCCTCTCCCGGCACGGGCCTCTCCGGCAACCGGAGAAAAACCGGTACGGGCCGGTGAGTGAACGAATCGCTCAACAGCCCGCACTGGCCCGTCTTAGAAGTGGAATCCGAGTTCCGCCGTGAAGGCACGCGGGGTCACGTAGTGCGTCCCGCTGAAGGTGGAAAGGAAGTTATAGAGCGCCTCCTTGTTGGTCACATTGATGGCTGTAAGCCGCAGGCTCCATTTGTAGCGGTCTGCGTTGAAAATATTGTCGTCGCCCACCGAAACGTCAAATAAATTTCGGGCGCGACGCCAGGCGGGTTTTTGTCGTCATCCTCGGTGTCCGGCGCTGGAATTTTCAAATACTTGGAGCCATAACTTGTCACCGGGCATAGATTCAGGCCGAGTAGCGAACTGATAGGAGTCGTTGGGGTTGCAAACACACTCCCGCAGAAAAGCCCCGCCTGGAACTGCTGATCCGGAGTGATGCCGGAAGTGTCCACCACGTCCGCGGACCCCATTCCGTTGATTCCGTTAGGCCCGTTCGTGATGCTTTCGCCCCCCGCGTACGGCGTTGCCCCCGCGACGAGCCCGCTGTCGTACCGCCAGTTCAGTGCTACCCAAGGTAACTTTTTGAACGGCTGGTATTGAATGTGAGTCGTCTGGTTGAAATGTTCGTCATGATCGATGCGGAACACGCCTCCTGGTAGTCCTGGCGTAGCCCCGACTCCGCTAATCTGCGGACCAAAGAAACGCGCGGCCACGCTGGACATGACAACGAAGGCCGTCAAGCCGTGGAAGTTCGGAACACTCGCGCGGACCATAAATCCCGGGATTTTCGAATTGGCCCATTCAATGGGATACGTGACCGGGGTGTTGTCCAGCACGCTGAAGTCGAACGCCCGGGTCGTGTACTTCCAGATGTATTCCCCGTCGATGACCAGAAACTTTCCAAACGCTTGCTCCAGGCCGGCGTGAAACTCATTGCGCTTGCCTGGGCTTGGCGTAGCGGCGGTGTGGATGACGCGGAGCACGAAGCGCCGCCAACATCGATTTGGAAGTCGAAAATCACTGGGTTATTGCAGCCGGTACTGGCAATAATCAAGTTCTCGTTGAATGGCGACTCCATCGTGCGGGCATAAGAGACGCGCAGGACCGTATTGGTACGCTTGATGTTGTAGGCGATTCCCAGGCGTGGTTCCAGTTGCTTGGCGCTGGCGAGTCCATTGTAAAAGTCAGCGCGCAGCCCGAGGT
>CAWDRD010000109.1:0-35490 GCA_963804455.1 uncultured Actinomycetes bacterium | reverse complement strand
ATCAGCGCGGAGTTCAGCAGCGGCCGGCTGGCCGCGCTGCCGCTGGAGGGCCGGGCCTGCCTGGCCGACTGGGACGAGCGGGACCAGCAGGTCGTCCTGCACGTGTCCACCCAGGTCCCGCACCAGGTCCGGTCCGCGGTCGCGCAGGCCTTCGGCGTCGCCGAGCGCAGCATCAGGGTGATCGCCCCGGACGTCGGCGGCGGCTTCGGGCTGAAGTGCGTGGTGGGCCGCGAGGAAGTCACGCTGGCCGGGATCGCCCTGCGGCTGCGCCGCCCGGTGCGCTGGACCGAGGACCGGCAGGAGAACCTGACCGCCTCCTGCCACGGCCACGAGCAGCGGTACACGATCCGGGCCGGGTTCGGCCACGACGGCCAGATCCTGGGCCTGGCCGCCGAGATCGACTGCAACGTGGGCGCCTACTCGGTGTTCCCGTTCACCAGCGGGGTCGAGCCGCTGATGGCGGCCACCGAGCTGCCCGGCATCTACAAGGTGCCCGCCTACCGGGCCACCGGCCGCGCCGTGGTCAGCAACCAGGCCCCGTCCGCCCCGTACCGCGGGGTGTCCCGGCCGCAGCTCGTGCTGGTGATGGAGCGGCTGATGGAGAAGGCCGCCCGGGAACTGGACCTGGACCCGCTCACCGTCCGCCGCCGGAACATGATCAGCCCCGGCGAGTTCCCGTACACCGGGGTGAACGGGATCACCTACGACGAGGGCAGCTACGCCGAGTCGCTGGACCTGGCCGAGAAACGGGTCACCGAGGCGGGCTGGGCCGCCGAGCGGGACCGGCTGCGCGGCAACGGGCTGCACGCCGGGATCGGCTACTCCTGCTTTTCCGAGCGCACCGCCTACGGCACCCCGGCCATGTCGCAGCGGCGGATGCGGATGACCCCGGGCTACGACACCGCCACGGTCCGGATGGACCCGTCCGGCGAGGTCACCGTGACCACCGGCACCTGCGGCCACGGCCAGGGCCACGAGACCACGTTCGCGCAGATCGTCGCCGACCAGCTGGGGGTCCATCCCCGCCAGATCAGGCTCCGCCAGGGTGACACCGACCTGGCCTCCTACGGCTGGGGCACCTGGGGCAGCCGGTCCATCGTGATCGGCGGCGGCGCGGCCAGCCGGGCCGCCGGGCAGGTCGCCGGGCAAGCTGCGCCGGGCCGCCGCGCACCTGCTCGAAGCCAGCCCCGCCGATATCGAGCTCACCAGCGGCGCGGCCCAGGTCCGCGGGGACGCGGGCGCCCGCATCGAGATCAGCGAGCTGGCCCGGATCGTGCATTTCCAGGCGCACCGGCTGCCGGAGGAACTGCGGTACGGGCTGGAGGGCCGCCAGTCCTTTGACCCACCGGGCACCTTCTCTAACGCCTGCCACGCCGCGCTGGTCAGCATCGACTCGGGGACGTGTGCGATCCAGCTGCGCCGGTACCTGGTGGTGGAGGACTGCGGCGTGGTGATCAACCCGATGATCGTGGACGGGCAGGTCCGCGGCGGGGTGGCGCAGGGCGTGGCGGCGGCGTTGCTGGAACAGGTCCGCTACGACAGTGAGGGCCAGCCGGGCAGTGCCACGCTCATGGACTACCTGGCGCCGACCGCGGCAGAGCTCTGCCCGGTCGAGATCATCCACCTGGAGACACCGTCGGCGTTCAGCGAGACGGGGGCCAAGGGGATGGGCGAGGGCGGCACGATCGGCGCGCCCGCCGCCGTGCTCAACGCGGTCAACGACGCACTGGCGCCCGCCGGGGTGAGCTTCGACCACATCCCGGTGCTGCCGTCGGATGTACACGCCGCACTCGAACGGAGCCGGGGATGAAGGACACACACCTGATCCGGGTCCGGGTCAACGGCCAGGAGCACGAGCTGGCGGTGGAGTCCCGCCGCACGCTCGCGGACATGCTCCGGCACGATCTCGGCTACACCGGCACCCACCTGGGCTGCGAGCACGGCATCTGCGGGGCGTGCACGGTGCTGGTGGACGGCGAGCCCGCCCGGGCCTGCCTGATGTTCGGGGTCCAGGCCGATGGCCGCGACATCGCCACCGTGGAGGGCCTGGCCGACGGCGACGACCTGTCCGACCTGCAGCAGGCGTTCAGCGACCGGCACGGGCTGCAGTGCGGCTTCTGCACCCCAGGATTCCTCATGCTGGCCGAGGCCTACCTTGCCGACCAGAACGCCTGGAACGGCGGCGAGCCGGCCGAGGCCGACGTCCGTGACCTGGTCGCCGCCAACCTCTGCCGCTGCACCGGCTACCAGGGCATCATCGAGGCGATCCTGGACACCGCCAGAGCACGGCGGGACCGCCGATGACCGCCATCGGCGCGCGCCTGCCCCGGAAAGAAGACCCGCGGCTGCTCCGCGGCGCCGGGAGGTTCGGCGACGACCTGTCCGCGCCTGGCCAGCTGCACGCGCGGATCGTCCGCTCTCCGGTGGCGCACGGCCGCCTGGCCGCGGTGGACGTCCGCCCGGCCCGGCAGGCCGACGGCGTGCACGCCGTGATCACCGCGGCTGACCTGCCCAAGGGCCTGGTCATCCCGGTCCGCCTCCCGGTCCAGGGCATCGACCTCAGCGGGTTCCTGCAACCGGTCCTCGCCTGCGACACCGTCCGCTACGTGGGCGAGCCGCTGGCCGTGGTGGTGGCCGGGGACCCGTACACCGCGGAGGACGCGGCCGAGCTGATCGGCATCGGGATCGAGGAGCAACCCGCGGTACCCGACGCTGTTGCGGCGACCGTACCCGGAGCCCCCCGGCTGTTCGCAGGCGGCAATGTCGCGGCCGATTTCACGCTGGGCTACGGCGACATGGACGCCGCGTTCCGGCGGGCCGCCCGGATCGTTGAGGTCACGACCGGTATCGGGCGGCACGGGGCGGTGCCGCTGGAGCCGCGCACGCTGCTCGCCGTGCCGGACCCGGTCACCGGCGCGCTGGCGGTCTACGGCATGACCAAGGTCCCGGTGTGGAACCGGGACCTGCTCGCCTCGCTGCTCGGCCTGGACGAGACCCTGATCCACGTGCACGCGGTCGACGCGGGCGGCGGGTTCGGCGCGCGCGGCGAGTTCTACCCCGAGGATTTCCTGGTCCCGTGGCTGGCCCGGACCCTGCGGCGGCCGGTCAAGTGGACCGAGGACCGCGCCGAGCACCTGGTCGCGGTGAACCAGTCCCGGCAGCAGTCGCACCAGATCGCGGCGGCGTTCGACGCGGATGGGCACATTCTCGGACTGCGCGCCGACATACTGCACGACAACGGCGCGTACTGCCGGACCCACGGCATCATCGTGCCGGAGCTGACCGTGACCATGCTGCCCGGCCCGTACCGGGTGCCCGCGTACCGCGGCCGGGTCCAGGTCGTGCTCACCACCACCACGCCGTGCGGGACCTACCGCGCACCCGGACGCTTCGAAGGGACCACCGCCCGTGAGCAACTGCTGGACGTCGCGGCCGCCGAGCTCAGCCTCAGCCGCAACGAACTTCGCGTGCGTAACCTGCTTAGCCCCGGCGAACTGCCGTGTGAGCGGGCGATGAGGACGCTGGGCACGGATGTGGTGCTGGACGCCGGCGACTACCCGGGGCTGCTGGCCGCGGCAACAGCCGAGGCGGACCGGCTGGGATACCCGGCCGAGGTGGCCCGGGGCCGGCGGGCGGGACGGCTGCGCGGCCTCGGCCTGGCCGCGTTCCTGGAGAAGAGTGGGCTGGGCCCGCAGGAGACCGCGGACGTCATGGTCTCCGCGACGGGGGCGGTGCACGTGTACTCCGGTGGCACCTCGCTGGGCCAGGGCATCGAGACCGTGCTGGCCCAGATCGCCGCGGACGCCCTGGGCATCGACCCGGCCCAGGTGAGCGTAACCTGCGGGGACACCGACCGGCAGCCGTTCGGCGGCGGGTCGTGGGCGTCCCGGTCCACGGTGGTCGGCGGCAGCGCGGTGCACGCGGCCGCCCGCGCGGTCCGCGACCGGGCGCGGGAGGTCGCCGCCCGGATGCTGGAGGCCTCACCCGCGGACCTGGTGAGCGAGAGCGGCATGATCAGCGTGCGGGGCGACCCGGCCACCGCGGTCAGCCTGGGTGAGGTAGCCCGGGCCACGGCGCCGGCCAGCACGTACCTGCGGCCCGGGGAGCCCGCCGGGCTGTCCGCGCGGCGCCGGTTCGAGGTGGCGCACATGACCTACCCCTACGGGGTGCACCTGGCCGTGGTGGACGTGGACCCCGGCACCGGCGGCGTCACCGTGCTGCGTTACCTGGTGGCCTATGAGGTGGGCCGGGCGATCAACCCGATGCTGGTCGAAGGGCAGCTGCGCGGCGGTGCGGCGCAGGGCCTCGGCGGCGCGCTGCTGGAGGAGTTCTGCTACGACGAGGCGGCCCAGCCGCAGTCCGCCAGCTTCCTGGACTACCGGCTGCCGACCGCGGCCGAGGTGCCGCCGATCGACGTGCTGGTGCGGCAGGACTCCCCCGCCCCGGGCAACCCGCTGGGCGTGCGCGGCGCGGGCGAAGGCGGGGTGTCGGCGGCGGGCGCGGTCCTGGCCAGCGCGGTGCGTGATGCGCTCGGCCTGGCCGGCGGGGTCGGCCGGCTGCCGCTGACCGCCGCCCGGGTCACTGATCTCCTCGAAACCAGCGTCCTCGACCAGAAACCAGTGGAGGCGCCAGATGAGCACAGCCCCAGTCGGCAGCGCCGCCGTCCCGCTCAGCGGCGGGCCCGGCTACGTGAGCAAGACGGACATGGTGGCAGCGCTGATCCGGGAGCTGATCATCACCGGTGAGCTGGCCGCGGGTGAGCAGTTGCGGCAGCGGGACCTGGCCCAGCGGTTCCAGGTCAGCCAGACCCCGGTGCGGGAGGCGATGCGGCGGCTGGAATCCGAGGGCCTGGTGCTCGGGGACACCCACCGCGGATTCACCGTGGTGGAGCCGGCCGACGGCCGGATCGAGGAGAACTTCCAGATCCGCGCGGCGCTGGAGTCGCTGGGCGCGTCGCTGGCCGCACCGCAAGATCGACGCGGCCGGGATCAGCCGGCTGGTGGAGCTGAACGAGCGGATGCGCGCGCTGGGCGACGCCGACCCGCGGTACGCCGACCTGAACCGGGAGTTCCATTTCACCGTGTACTCCTACGCGGGCAGCCCGCTGCTGCTGTCCCTGATGCGGCTGCTCTGGGCGTCGCTGCACGGCGGCCCGAAGGTCGCCCGCACGCACGCCGAGTCCGCCCGCCAGCACGACGCGATCCTGGCCGCGCTGCGCGCCGGGGATGCCGCGGCGGCGTACGCAGGCACGTACCAGCACATCATGGGAAGACCTGGGCATTGATGCTGACGATAACCACCGACGACGGGGTCGCGCTGCACACCGAGAGCACCGGCGAGGGTGCGCCCATCCTGTTCCTGCACGAGTTCGCCGGGGATCACCGCAGCTGGGAGCCGCAGGTGCGGTACTTCTCCGGGAGCTACCGGTGCGTGACCTACGCGGCCCGCGGCTACCCTCCGTCCGGTGTGCCGATCGACCCGGCGGCGTACTCCCAGCAGCGGGCCGTGGCCGACGCGATCGCCGTGCTGGACGGGACCGGCATCGACGCCGCGCACGTGATCGGCCTGTCCATGGGCGGGTTCACCGCGCTGCACCTGGCCATGCAGCAGCCGGACCGCACGGCGTCCGCGGTGGTGGCCGGGGTGGGTTACGGGGCGCCGCTGGAGCGGCAGGAGGCGTTCCGGGCCGAGTCGGCGGCGATCGCGGCGGCGTTCGAGGCGGACGGGGCGGCCCAGGTTGCCTCGTGGTACGCGGTGGGCCCGGCCCGGGTGCAGTTCCAGAACAAGAACCCGCGGGGCTGGGCGGAGTTCGCCGCGGCGCTGGCCGGGCACTCCGCGGTGGGCTCCGCGCTGACCATGCGCGGGGTGCAGGCGGCCCGGCCGTCGCTGTACTCGCTGCGGCCCGAGCTGGCCGGGATCACCGCCCCGGTGCTGGTCATGGTGGGCGACGAGGACGAGGGTTGCCTGGAGACCGCGCTGATGCTGAAGCGGACCATCCCGGCCGCCGGGCTGGTGGTCCTGCCGCGCACCGGGCACACCGCCAACCTGGAGGAGCCGGACGTGTTCAACGCGGCGGCCGACCGGTTCCTGGCCGCGGTAGACCGCGGCGCCTGGCACTCACGGGATCCCCGCGTCCGTTTCCACCTCGACGACAGGGGTCAACGCCGGCGGAGGACAATGATCGTGGGCAATTCGTGCTACATATCACCCCCAATTGCCCATGATCATGTAAACCCGACCGGCCACGATCATGAGTGCTAGGCGGGGTGGGGCGGACGGCTCTCGCCGCGGCGCCGCGTGTTCGTGGCTGGGGTAGCCGCGGTGGTGGCTGCGGTCGCTGTGGTGGCGGTGCTGCTCGGGGTGCGGGGCGGGGGGCCGGGCGGGGCGGCCGGGTGGCCGGCGCAGGACCGGCCCGGGCCCGTCATCCTGGTGCCCGGTTACGGCGGGAACACCCACTCGCTGACCATCCTGGCGGGCCGGATCCGGGCGACTGGGCGGGCTGCCACCGTGGTGCAGCTGCCCGGCAACGGCACCGGCAGCCTGATCGCCGACGCGGCCGTGCTGAACAGCGCGGTCAGCCGGGCGCTGGCGGGCGGTGCCCCGTCGGTGGACGTGATCGGCTACTCGGCGGGCGGGGTGACCACGCTGCTCTGGGCGCACGAGGACGGCGGTACGCACAAGGCTCGCCGGGTGATCACTCTGGGCTCCCCGTTCCACGGCGCGCAGATCGCCGCCGCGGGCACCGCGTTCGTGCCCGGTGCCTGCCCGGCCGCCTGCCAGCAGCTGGTCCCGGGCAGCAGCCTGCTCAACCAGCTCGGCGCCAGCGCGGTGGCCGGGCCGCGCTGGGTGTCGCTGTGGACCACCGACGACCAGACCGTCACCCCGCCGGACTCGGCCCGGCTGAGCGGCGCGATCAACGTGCCCATCCAGTCGGTCTGCCCCGCGCAGCAGATCAGCCACTCGCAGCTGCCCACCAACCGGGTGGTCACCGCGATCGTGCTGCAGGCCATCGGAGCCGGCCCGGTCCGCTCGCCCACCGCCGCCGATTGCCGCGGCTGACCGGCGCGGCTGACCGGCGGCCCGGCGTTGCTCAGCTGGTGATGTCCTTGGTGGCGAAGTGGGCCCAGGCGGCACCGAGGAAGACGATCACGTAGACGGCCTGCACGGCGAAGCCGCGCTCGATGTTCCGCCACACGATCGGCTGCCGGAAGAAGTCGATCCAGGCCAGCCAGTACCGGGTGGGCAGGTACGGCGTGACCGAGGAGGCGGCGTTCAGGGTGACCAGCACCTCGCTGGTGATCAGCGCAGCGAGCGCGCCGAGCGCCGCGCCGAGCGCGGAGTCGGTGATGGTGGACAGGAACAGCGCGATCGCGCCCACGCCGAGCATGGACACCGCGATGAAGCTGATCGCTCCGATGGTGCGGATCAGGATGTCGGCGGGGGTCATCGCGGTGCCGGACAGCGTGGTGGCCGCGGCGCCCGCGGCGATGTTGGAGGTGGTCGGGCCGCCGCTGGTCGCCGCGATCGGCTTCGCCCCGAACAGCAGGACGCCGGCGATATAGGCGGTGCCCGCGACGAGGAGCACCGCGACCAGGGTGTAGGCCACCAGCGAGACGAGCTTCGCGGTGAGCAGCCGGGTCCGGCCCACCGGCCGGGCCAGCAGGTACCGCAGGGTTCCCGCGCCCGCCTCACCCGCGATGGCGTCGCCGGCCACCACCGCGACCGCCACCGGCAGGAAGATCGGCAGCACGATCGCCAGCGCCGCAGCCGGGAACAGCTGCCCGCTGGACAGCACCGCGGACAGCAGGGCCGGTCCCTGGCCGGGGGGCGGCGCAATGTGGGTGACCGCGACGAACACCGCGACCAGCACCGGCAGCCCGCACAGCAGCGCCACGCTGACCCAGCTGCGCGGCCTGCGGACCAGCTTCACCAGCTCGACCCTGATCACTGTGAGATCTCATCTCCAGAGGTGGCGGCAGCTCCGGGCTGGGCGGCAACCGGGGGTGGCGGGACGCGGTTGACCCGGTCGGACCCAGAGCCGGTGACGGCCAGGACCACTTCCTCCAGCGACCTGCGCTCCGCGGTGATCTCGGTGACCCGGATCCCCTCGGCTACCAGGCGGGAGTTGAGCGCGGCGATGTCGGTCCCGGTCACCAGCAACCGGTCCGCGTCACGGCGCTCGACCCGGCCGTCCAGCACCGCCACGGCGCGGCTGGCGTCCGGGGTGTGCACCACCGCCCGGCCGGTTGGCGCCTGCAAGGCCGCCAGTTCCTCCTGCAGGACCAGCCGCCCGCTGTCCACGATGCCGACCCGGGTGCACAGCTGTTCCACCTCGTTGAGCTGGTGGCTGGACAGGAAGACCGTGGTGCCGTTCGCGTTCAGCTCGGTGAGCAGGTCGCGGATCTCCCGGATGCCGCGCGGGTCCAGGCCGTTGGTGGGCTCATCCAGAATGAGCAGCCGGGGCTGGCGGAGCAGCGCCGCGGCCAGCCCCAGCCGCTGCCGCATGCCGAGGGAATACCGCTTGACCGGGCGGTTGTCGATGCCCGCCAGGCCGACCCGGTCCAGGGTGGTGGCGATCCGCTGCCGCCGGGTCCGCCTGCTCCCCGCCTTGCCCGCCGCGTCGATCAGGGCCAGGTTCGCCCGGCCAGACAGGTGCCCGTAACTGGACGGCCCTTCCACCAGGGCGCCGATGGACGGCAGCACCTGCGCGGCCTTGGCTGGCATGGCCTGGCCCATGACCGCGATCTCGCCGCTGGTGGCGTAGACCAGGCCCAGCAGCATGCGCACGACGGTCGTCTTGCCGGAACCGTTCGGCCCGAGGAAGCCGTACCGGTCGCCCTCGCGCACGTCCAGGTCGACCCGGTCCACGACGAGCAGCGGCCCGTACCGCTTGGTGAGCGCCTTGGTCTGGATCATCGGCCGGGCCCGAAGTGCGGCCGGAAGTTCACCATGCTCACCGCGGCGTTCTCCAGCACCGCGGGGGTCACCGCGCCGCTGAACAAGAAGGTGGTGTGACGGAAGCCTGCCATGACCATCAGAACGGTGAGCAGCGGCGTCCGGATCACCACCGCGATCTGCCCGGCGACCGCGACGGTGTCGCCGCCCGCCTGGATGGCCGCGTTGTACGCGTCCGGGCCCACGTCCTTGGGCAGCGGCAGCAGCACGAACCGGGACAGCCCGCTGCCGTACACGGCGACTCCGGACGGGCTGCCGGGGATGCTGACCTTCCCGGCGCCGCCGAGCGTGTCCGGGAACGGGGTGCCGTCGCCGTCCCCGTCGGCGTCACCGTTGAGGATGTGGTCCACGTTGGGCAGCGCGGTGGTGGTGAACCCGACGCCCGGGGCGGGCTGGGGGATCACGGTGGACAGCGCCGGAGCGCTGGTGCTCAGCTCCAGGAAGCTCGCGGTGAGCACGGCGGCGGCCGTCCCCTGGGTGAAGATCGCCACCTTGACCGGCAGCCCGGTGGCCGGGTCAGCCCAGATGTCGATCGCGCTGATCGTGGTGCCCGGGCTGGCCGGAACCAGCCGCAGGCCGGCCGCGTCCACCCCGGCCACCCGCTGCGAGGGCAGCCGGGTGATGCGCTCCGCTGTCCCGGCGATGTGCAGCAGCCGCAGCGCGAGCGCGGGCGGCAGCAGGTCCGGGGCTCGCGGCAGCCGGACCGGCTCCGCACCGGTCACCTGAGTGAACAGGTTGTTGCCGTAGTTCCACAGGTAGGTCACTCCGCCGTCGGTGTAGACGTCGCTCTCCCCGGTCCCGGTCACCTCGTCCGCGCGCCAGTTGGCTGGTGACCGGTACCACACATACTGATCGGTCACGCCGTCCAGCAGGTTGCTGACATCGCCCAGGTCCGGCAGCTGCGGCAGGCCCAGGTCGAACTGAGCTTTCCGCGTAGCCCTGATATGGCACCCGGGCGGAGGCCATGATGCGCGCCTGCAGGGCCGCCGCGGTCAGCGTCGACCCCTGAACCGGCAGGGCCGCGATCACCGCGGGAGCCGCGCACAGCACCGCGGTCGCGCCGGCGACCATGGACCACCGGCGCCAGGACCGGGGCCGCCACGGGTGCCGACTGAGCACGCTCACGCGCCCGCGTGCCCCGCCGCTGCTGCCACGGAAACTACGGTACGTCGTCCGCAGGACCGGACGCACCGGTGCTGGCCATCCGTAATGTGCACATAACAACCGGGCAGGGTGACAACGCCGATGAGGGCATGCAGACCCAGCGGGAGCGCCGCATCCGCGGCGGCCGGTTCTGAGCTCGGCCGCCGCGGAGCCCATGATCGGCGGGCCGGGACCTAGTACCAGCCGTAGACGAGCTCGTGGCCCCAGGCGCGGGCGGGGGTGCCGTAAACCGACCTGATGTAGCCCAGGCCCCAGCGGATCTGCGTGGTGGCGTTGGATTGCCAGTCCGGGCCGGCGCTCGCCATCTTGCTGGCGGGAAGGGCCTGGGGAATCCCGTAGGCGCCGGAGTAGGGGTTCTCGGCGTACTTGTTCCAGCTGCTTTCCCTGGCCCACAGGCTGTTCAGGGATGGGAACTGGCCGGACCCCCAGCCGTAGCTGGGCAGCATTCCCTGGGCGATCGCCTGCGCCGTCGCAGCGGCTGAGCTGGTCGCGGTGACCGCCTGGGCGGGTCCGGCGGGCAGGACCGCCGCGGCCGTTACGGCCGAGCCGGCCGCCGCGAGAACGAGGGCCGCCCTGGCGGACCTGTGCCGGATGGAGGACATGAGCGCAGGAGTGAACGTGCTGAACACAGTGAACTTCCGGTCGGGCGCGCAGTAGGCGCGCTCGGCTTCACCCAGGAACGCTGGCCATCACGCACGGACGGCGGGCAGGCAGCGGCATGCGGACGTGGCGCGGGGACAGGGCGCCGGGCCGCTCAGTGGCGGCCATCACGCAGGCGGGGTGCTTGACGAATCAACCATGCCGGAAACGAAATTAATTCGTGACCGAATCGAGGCAGTATCGATATGAAGTACGTCACAGACGTCGCCCTGGTAAGTCCTAGTACCAGCCGTACGCCTGCTCGTGCGACCAGGCGCCGCAGGGCGAGCCGTAGACCGACTGGATATAGCCCAGGCCCCAGCGGATCTGGGTCGCCGCGTCCGTCTGCCAGTCCGAGCCGGCGCTGGCCATCTTCCCGCCGGGCAGCGCCTGCGGGATCCCGTAGGCGCCGGAGGACGGGTTGCTCGCCGAGATGTTCCACCCGCTCTCCGCGTTCCACAGCGGCTGCAAGCAGCTGAACTGCGACGACGACCAGCCGAAGGAACTGAGCATGCTTTCGGCGATCTGCTGCGGGTTGCCCTGCGGCGCGGCCGCAATCTGGGCTGAGCTGGCGGTTGCCGCCTGGGCGGCCGCCGCGCGGGCGGCGGCCTTGGCTGCGGCGGCGCGGGCCTGCGCCGCCTGCTGCTGGGTGATGGCCTGCTTCACGTCCGCTAGCCGCTGCGCGGCCTGGCCGGCCTTGACCTGGTGCAGCGAGGTGCCGAGGACCGGATCTGCCCCGGCGGCGCCGCGGCTGCTGGCCAGCGAGTGCGAGCCAGCGAGGGAGGACGAGTCAGCCATGGCGGCCGCGGGAACCTGCGCACCAGCCGGCCAGGCGGCTGTGGTGGCGGCGGCCACGCCCGCGAGGGCGAGTACTGACCCAGCGGCCACGAGAGTGATCTTTGAGGGCGTGCGGGGATGAGTCCTTCTGGGGAACGACAAGATGAACCTCTGCTTGGGCGCGCGGATGCGCGCTCGGCTTCCACCCGGGAACACGGGCCAGCCCGCAGCATTGGCGGCTGGGCAGCGGCGTGCGGATGTGGCGCGGGGGCAGGGCGCCGGGCCGCTCACAGGCGGCCATCACGCATGCGGGGTGACGACAGCGCGGTAGACAGCTTTGTTACCGCTCCGTTAACAATGCCTAACGCGCCAGCTGCTGGGGCCCAAAATCGGGCAAACCGCACTATGGCTTATGTCACACCAGTTCCGGGATGATGTCGCGGCCGTAGGCGGCCAGGGTCTGGCCCGGCTGGTCATGCATCAGGTACACGGCGAACTGGTCAGCGCCGATCTCCGCCAGCTCACGCAGCCGGTCCAGGTGCGCGCTGGCCGGGCCGAGCAGGCAGAACCGGTCCACGATGGCGTCGGGCACGAAGTCGGTGGAGGGGTTCCCGGCCCGGCCATGATGGGCGTAGTCGTAGCCCTCCCGGCCCTTGATGTAGTCGGTCAGCGCGTGCGGCACCGGCCCGTCCTCGCCGTACCGCGCGACCAGGTCGGCGACGTGGTTGCCGACCATGCCGCCGAACCAGCGCAGCTGGTCCCGCTGATGAGCCAGGTCGGTGCCGACGTAGGCGGGGGCGGCCACGCAGATCGTGATGGCGTCCGGGTCCCGGCCCGCGGTACGCGCCGCGGCGCGTACCGCGCCGACCGTCCAGCGGGCGATGTCCGGGTCCGCGGTCTGCAGGATGAAGCCGTCCGCCTGCTCGCCCACCAGGGCCAGTGCCTTCGGCCCGTACGCGGCCATCCAGATCTCCAGCTTGCCGTTGCGCACCCACGGGATGCGGATCGGCGCGCCGTGCAGCATCACCTCACGCCCCTCGGCCAGCTCCTTGATCACGTGCATCGCCTCGGCCATGGTGGCCAGGTTCACCGGCCGCTGGCCGATCACCCGGCGGGCGGAGTCCCCGCGGCCGATCCCGCACACGGTGCGGTTGCCGAACATGTCGTTGAGCGTGGCGAACAAGGACGCGGTCACCGACCAGTCCCTGGTGCCCGGGTTGGTCACCATGGGGCCGACGGTCATCCGGGACGTGGCCGCCAGGATCTGTGCGTAGATGACGAACGGCTCCTGCCACAGCACGTGCGAGTCAAAGGTCCAGCCGTAGCGGAACCCCTGGTCCTCGGCCTGGCACATGGCCTGCACGACCGCGGCGGCAGGCGGGTCCGTCTGCAGCACGACACCGAAATCCATCACTGTCCCCCCTGGGTTGATGGGCACTGGGTTAGACCAGGTATTCGGACAACCCGCGCGCCAGGAACTGCCCGTGCCCAGCCCGGCCGTGGAACTCCCCGCCGTCGATCACTACCTCGCCCCGGGACAGCACGGTCTGCACCTGGCCGGTCAGGACGAATCCCTCGTAGGCCGAGTAGTCCACGTTCATATGGTGGGTCCGGGCGGACAGCGTCTGCCGGGCCTGCGGGTCGTAGATCACGATGTCCGCGTCCGAGCCAGGCGCGATGACGCCCTTACGCGGGTACAGCCCGAACATCCGGGCGGGCGTGGTACAGGCCACCTCCACCCACCGGGCCAGCGACAGCTCCCCGGACGCCACGCCCTGGTGCAGCAGGTCCATCCGGTGCTCCACCCCCGGCATACCGTTGGGGATCTTGGAGAAGTCGGCCCGGCCCAGCTCCTTCTGCTCCTTGAAGCAGAACGGGCAATGGTCGGTGGACACCACGGACAGGTCGTTGGTGCGCAGCCCCCGCCACAGCGATCCCTGGTGCTCCCGCGGCCGCAGCGGCGGTGAGGCCACGTACTTGGCGCCCTCGAAGTCCGGCCGGGCCAGGTCGTCCAGGGACAGGTACAGGTACTGCGGGCAGGTTTCCGCGAACACGTTCTGGCCGGTGTCCCGCGCCTCGGTGACGGCCTGCAGCGCCTGCGCGGCGGACAGGTGGACGATGTACAGCGGCGCGCTGGTGACCTTGGCCAGCGTGATCGCCCGGTGGGTGGCTTCCGCCTCCAGCTCGGGCGGCCGGGTCAGGCCGTGCTGCACCGGGTCGGTCCTGCCCTCGGCCAGGGCCTGGGCCACCAGCTGGTCGATGGCGATGCCGTTCTCGGCGTGCATCATGATCACCGCGCCGGTGTCCGCCGCCTTGAGCATGGCCCGGACGATCTCCCCGTCGGTGGCGTAGAACACGCCGGGGTAGGCCATGAACATCTTGAAGCTGTTCACGCCCGCCCCGATACAGGACTCCATCTCCTTGAGCGTGGTGTCGTTGACGTCGGAGACGATCATGTGGAAGCCGTAGTCGACCGCGCAGTTGCCGTCCGCCTTGGCGTGCCACTTGTCCAGCGTGGCCAGCAGCGACGTGCCCTTGGCCTGTACCGCGAAGTCGATGATCGTGGTCGTGCCGCCCCAGGCCGCGGCCTGGGTCCCGGTCTCGAAGGTGTCCGCCGAGAACGTGCCGCCGAACGGCATCTCCATGTGCGTGTGCACGTCGATGCCGCCGGGCAGCAGGTAGCGCCCGGTGGCGTCCAGCACCCGGTCGGCGGACGCGGCCCAGGACTGGGCCAGCTCGCTGCCCGGGGTGGCCAGGGCGCTGATCCGCTCCCCCTCGACCAGCACGTCCGCGGCGACCGCGCCGCTCGGCGACAGCACCTGCCCGCCAGGGATAAGAAGCCGGCTCATGGCTGCACCAGCGGCCCGTACTGGTCCGGGCGCCGGTCGCGGTAGAACTGCCACAGGTCCCGCACTTCGGCGAGCACGTCCATGTCCAGGTCGCGCACCACCACCTCGTCCTCGGTGTCGGACGCCGCCGCGCCGATCAGCTGGCCGCGGGGGTCGGCGAAGTAGGTCTGCCCGTAGAAGTCGTTGTCGCCCAGCGGCTCCACGCCCACCCGGTTGATCGCCCCGACGAAGTACTCGTTGGCCACGGCCGAAGCGGGCTGCTCCAGCCGCCACAGGTAGGCGGACAGGCCGCGGCTGGTGGCCGACGGGTTGAACACGATCCGGGCGCCGGCCAGGCCGAGCGCGCGCCAGCCCTCCGGGAAATGCCGGTCGTAGCAGATGTACACGCCGATCCGGCCGACCGCGGTGTCGAAGACCGGGTAACCCAGGTTGCCCGGCCGGAAGTAGAACTTCTCCCAGAAGCCCTTGACCTGGGGCAGGTGGGTCTTGCGGTACTTGCCCAGGTAGCTGCCGTCGGCGTCGATCACCGCCGCGGTGTTGTAGTACAGGCCAGGGTGCTCCACCTCGTACATGGGCACCACCAGGACCACGGAGTGCTGCCGGGCCACTTCCTGCATGAGCTCGGTGGTCGGGCCGTCCGGGATGCCCTCGGTGTAGGAGTAGTAGTCCGCGTCCTGGACCTGGCAGAAGTACGGCCCGTAGAACAGCTCCTGCAAGCAGACCACCTGCGCGCCCGCGGACGCGGCCCGGGCGATGGCGTCCGTGGACGCCTTGATCATCGACTCCTTGTCACCCGTCCACCGCTGCTGGACCAACCCGGCCCTGATGATCTCGGCCATGGAAGGCTCCTTCTCTTATCGGGACGACCAGGGAAAGCACGTACGACGGCATAGGCCATGGAAGCTTTGTTCCCGGCCCACTCCTTTTCAGACCCCGCCTATGCGCTGCGCGTGGATCACATGGATGACCGCGCCGCTCGCACAGCTCCCGGGCCCGCTCGGCCTCGCCGACCAGGTCCCAGCTCCGGTGGCCGCCCATTGAGCTCATCTGCCGGGTATACCAGGAGACCCCGCCCTAGGGTGCAGGCAGGGCACCCGACGGCGGCCGGTTACCTGTCATTCACCCCAGCGAGGCCGGGAGATCTGAATGTGGGCCGGCTATGCCAGCATTTCTCCGGCTGGTCTGGCCTGTGCATAATCTGTGGACAGGCCAGCGGAGGTACCCCGGATCGGCTGTCCGGCTCCCTGCGGTGATGGGCGGGAAACGGCGAATAGCCGCCTTAGATCCGCGCATCTTCCCAGGTCAGCGCCGTACAGCTGGCTAATCGGGCCGACTGCGGCGCAATTACGGCGTTACGTAGTAGAGGTCTCCGGCGGGCAGAGTTGTCCACATGCAACATCTGCCTGGCCACGCGCGGGGAATGGCGCCGGCCGGTTATCCGGAGGCGGGGCGTTCGCCGCGCAACCGGGCGACATAACGGTCGGCCGACCGGCGGACCGCGGCAGCGCCATCGCCGACCACGACCCGTCCCCACCAGCCGCCGTAGACCCGGTCAAAGGCAAACCGCTCCGCCCGGCGGGCAATGTCCAGCACAGTGGCCGCGTCCAGCGGGACGAGGTTCGGGTAACTCCACATGAAGCTCACCCAGTCACGGTCCGGCACCACCGTGATGGTGTCCCCGGTGAGCAGCGCGCCGCGGCCCGCCGACCCGGCGGGCCAGTGCAGCACGGCCGCGCCGTCGAAGTGCCCGCCGATCCGGGCCAGCGTCAGCCCCGGCACCGGCTCGGCCTCATCCTCGAACAGCTCGATCCGGGGCGAGGGACGCTGAATCCAGTGCTGGTCCGCGTGGGGGATGAAGACCCGGGCCCCGAAGGCGTCCGCGAAATCCACGTGCGCACCGTAGAAATGCGGGTGCGACATGCAGATGGCGTCGATGCCGCCCAGCTCGGTGATCCGGGCCCGGGCCGCCTCGTCCAGCAGCGAGACGCAGTCCCACAGCACGTTGCCGTGCGGGGTGCACACCAGCAGGGCCCGCTGCCCGATCGCGAACGCCGGTTCCACCCCGACGCCGATCAGACCCGGCTCCTCCTCGCGCAGCACCACGGCATGGTCGCGAGCGAGGTCGGCCATGGTGGTCCAGCGCTGGCCACCCCAGCCGACGTACTGCCGTTCGTCCAGGCAGATCGGGCAGGAACCGGGCGGCTGCCCGGCGTCGGGGTACTGAACTCCGCACGTCTGGCAGATCCACGCGGGCATGAGCTCTCCTCTGGTCCGGCTGCCTGCGCAGCGGGTCTTCGTTGCAGATAGGCATGGACGCCCCAGGACATGCCGCTAGTGCATCTCCCAGCCGCCGTCCACGCAGAGCAGCTGGCCGGTGACGAACGAGGTCTCCGGTGCGCTGAAGAACAGCACCGCGTTCGCGATGTCGGCGGGCACCCCGCGGCGCTTGACTGACTGCTGGTCCAGCACGAACTGGCTGTACTGCTCCAGGTTGGGATGGATCGCCTCAGCCGCGGTGGGGAACGCGCCGGGGGCGATCGCGTTCACGGTGATCCCGTACTCGCCGCACTCCCGGGCCAGCGCCCGGGTCAGCCCGACCAGCGCGCCCTTCGAGGTGACGTAGGGCACCAGGAATGGCGTCTGGCCGAAGAACGTGATGCTGGAGATGTTGACGATGCGGCCCGATCCGGCCGCGCGCATCGCGGGCAGCACCGCCTGCGCGCAGACGAAGGCGGCGTCCACGTTGACTCGCTGCACCGCCTGCCAGTCGTCCAGCGAATACTCCTCCACCTTCTTCCGCGGGAAGATGGCGGCGTTGTTGACCAGGACGTCGGCCCCGCTCTGGCGGGCCACGAGGTCCTCCATGAGCTGTCGCGTGGCGGGCAGGTCCGCGAGGTCGCAGGCCGCGAAGAAAGCCTGCCCCGCCGGTTTCGAGGCGTTGATGCGCTCAGCCACCTCGGCACCTGCGCTGCCGGGCAGGTCCACCACGGCGACAGTGGCACCCGCACCGGCGAACGCGGCGGCCATCTCGGAGCCGAGGCCGCCCGCCGCGCCGGTGATGATGACGGTCTTTCCCGCAAAACGCATCCGCGCTCTCCTCCCGAGTGGTGGGTCCTTAGGATTGAGATCACCGTATTCCGCCGCGTCCCGCTGGAGTCGTGAACCCGACCGTGCGCCCGCGCCCTGCCAGGGGATTCCTGGCCCACCGCGGCCTGATCGGCCTATCCGCCGGATGCGCCATGGCCGAGGCAGCCCTGCTCGGCGCACTCGTGCCCGCGGCCCGCGGGCTGGCCCCCCAGCTCACCGCGCTGCCGCCGCTCGCGGTCTTCCACGACCTGCGCTGGCTCTACGGCTACGACCCGTCCTGGACCGGGTTCGGCCTGCTGCTGGCAGGCATGCTCACTGTCCGGCCCGCGCTGAACGCCGCGCTGATCCGGCTGGCCTGGCCCGCCGGGATAACCCCGCCCCGGCCGGGTGAGGCGCTCCGCGCCGCCGTAACGTTCACCGCGGCGACCAGCTTGTTGCTGTCACCCGTGGTGAGCCTGGCGTTCGGCGTGGCGATCCTGCCGTTTTCCTGGCCATTCCTGGCCACGCTGCCGGTGATGCTGCTCATCACGCTGCCGCTGAGCCACGGCGGGATCCTCGGGTCGTGGTGGCGCACGCTGCCCCCGGCCCGCGCGGCCGGCTGGCTGCTGGCCGACTTCGCGCTGCTGTCCGTGGCCGCCGCCGTGATCGGGCGGATGCCCTGGCTGGCCGCGGTGCCGGTGGCCGGGCTGGCCGGGCTGGGCAACGCGCGCGGCTGGTACGGCCTGACCAGCGCGGTCGCCCGGCAGATGCCATTCACCGAGTCCCTGGTCCCGGCGGTGCCGCACCGGGACACGCCGATCCCGCTGGCCCCGGCCGCCGCCGTCCTGGCCGTCGCGGCGGTGGTCGGGATGACCCGGCTCGCGTTCGTGGTGGGCACGCCGTCCAGGGTCGCTCCCCCGGCCGCCGCGGTGTTCTCGGTGGGCCACCCGGCCGGTCACTCTGCTGGTCACTCTGCTGGTCACCTGGCCGGGGCCGGGCACCGGAAGGCTGGCTCGGGCGCGGCCACGCACGACCCGGGTACCCCGGCGCGGGAGACCCGGAGCCGGGCCGACCCGGTCCTGGAGATCCGCGGCTTCGGGGCGACCTGCTGCCGCTCGGTGTGGAGCATGCGGTCGATCGCGCCGGGTGCCTTGGTCCAGCAGTTCTCCTACCGCGGGATCAGCGCCACGGGCCGGCCGCTGCCGCAGGGCGCGGCCGCGAGCGGCCTGCCGCTGCCCGAGCTCGGTGACCGGATCGCGGCCCAGGTGGCGCAGTTGCACCGGGAAACCGGCCGCCCGGTGGACATCATCGCGGAGAGCGAGGGCACCCTTGGCGTGGACGCGATGCTGGCCCAGCATCCCGGGCTGCCGCTCGGCGCGGTGGTGATGATGAGCCCGATCGTCGCGCCGGATCCGGTCGGCCAAGCCCGCGTCCGGCGGGGACGAACTGGTACCAGGGGTGGAACTGCGCGCGGTGGTCTCGTTCGTCGGTGGCCTGTCCCCGTTCGGCTCGACCGGGGTGCAGACGCTGATCAGCTCGGTCGCGGCTACGGGCGCGAAGTTCGCGGCAGCCGCCGCCCACCACCACCCAGTGCGGTGGATCATGATCGTGCCCCTGGCGGATGCGGTCACGCTGCCGGTGTGCCAGCTGCCGCCGGATGTCGTGGTGGTCCCGGCGCTGCACGGCGATCTGCTCGGCGACCCTGCGGTCAGGCAGCTGGTACGCGGCTTCCTCGCGGACCGGTCGGTGTCCTCGCCCACCCAGTACCGGACGACTGCGGAGATCGTGGCCGCGGCGGCCGCGGCATGGCGGCTACCCCAGACCACGCCGCTCGCGGCCCGCTGCGGCACCTGATCACGAGGACGCCCGGATGACTGGATGAGCAGCGCGGCGGAGAGCCGGACCGTGTACGCGGCCGGGCTGGTGCAGGGCGTCGTCCTGGTCACCTTCCCGGCGGCCAGCGCCATCTTCACCGCAGCCAGCGGCTACGGGTTGTCCAGCGGCCAGTACGGCGCGATGTTCCTGCCCCAGGCGATCACCGCGCTGACCGCCTCGTTGCTGCAGGGCACCCTCGCCGCGCGGTTCGGGGCCAAGCAGGTATACCTGACCGGCCTGGCCGCTGACCTCGGGTCCATGCTGCTGCTGATCGCCAGCTGGCTGGTGGAGGCTGATCACGCGGCGGCCTACCCGTTGCTGCTGGCGGCCACGGGATTCCTCGGTGCCGGGTTCGGGCTTACCGTGCCGTCGCTCAACACGTTCACCGCCGCTTTCCACCCCGGTGCTGTTGACCGGTCCGTGCTGGTGCTGAACTCCCTGCTGGGCCTGGGTACCACGCTCGCCCCGGTGTTCGTGGCCGTCTTCGTTGGCCTGGGTGCCTGGGTCGGCCTGCCGGTGCTGGCGGCCGCCGCGGTGGCGGTGCTGTTCGGGGTGAGCCTGCGGCTGCCGTTGCGGGCCGGGCTCGGGGGCCGGGGGCTCGGGGGCCGGGCTACAGATCGCCGCCGTGCTGCAATACCGGCTCAATTCTGGGTGTTCGCGGCCGTCGCGGTGCTGTACGGGTTCTGCGAGACGATGAACGGCAACTGGTCCCAGCTCGACCTGACCACATACGTCAAGGTGTCCACGACCGTGGCCACGTTCGCGCTCACCACGTTCTGGGCCATGGTGACCGTGGGGCGGGTCCTGTTCGCTGTCATCCAGCGCTGGCTGCCCAGCCGGATCCCCTATCACGTACTGCCGTTCGTGCTCGCGGGCGCCTTCCTGCTGATCGCCGCGCTGCCCCGGGTGAGTGGCGGGAGGCACGCAGACGTGGCCAGCCTGCTGGCCTTCGGGCTGGCCGGGTTCGGCTGCTCGGCACTGCTCCCGCTGACGATCAGCTTCGGCCAGGAAAAGCTGACCGCAATGTCCGGGGCGGTGGCGGGCCGGATCATCGCCTGCTACCAGCTCGGTTACGGTATCGCGGCGTTCGGCGTGGGGCCGTTGCGCAGCACGGGCCTGGGCCTGCCCACGCTGTTCGGGGCGAGCGCGGTACTGGCCGCTGGCCTCGGCGTGCTCACCTTCGCGGTCGCGTACCGGAGGCCGTCGCCGCGGTCGGTGCATCCCCGCCCGGAGGTACTGGAGGGGGCACGGTGATGGCCTGGCTGGCCGGGATCAGGGCCGGAGCCGGGATCAGGGCCGGAGCGGGGTTCAGGGTCGGTCAGCTGGGGTCGGCCGCGGCAGTTGGAGTCGGGTCAGGTGAGCTGGGGTCGGCCGCGGCAGTTGGAGTCGGGTCAGGTGAGCTGGGGTCGGCCGCGGCAGTTGGAGTCGGGTCAGGTGAGCTGGGGTCGGCCGCGCCCGGCAGTTGGAGTCGGGTCAGGTGAGCTGGGGTCGGCTGCGGCAGTTGGAGTCGGGTCAGGTGAGCTGGGGTCGGTCGGGTCGGCGGGCGCCCCAGCCGGGGCTTCTGCCTCGAGTTCCGCCCTGGCCTGCAAGAGTTCCTGCCGGACCGGCTCGTCTGGCACCGGGTACTGCGGGTCGATGTCGATAAGCGCCTGCGCGATGACCGCTGCCGCGCAGACCCGGGTCAGCCACTTGTGATCGGCGGGCAGGACGTACCAGGGAGCCCAGTCCGTACTGGTGTGGCTGAGCAGCTGGGAGTAAGCCCGCTGGTAGTCATCCCAGTACCGGCGGTCCCGGACGTCGCTGGCGGAGAACTTCCAGTTCTTCTCAGGCAGGTCGATCCGCCGGAGGAAGCGGCGCCGCTGCTCTTCCTTGGACACGTTGAGGAATAGCTTGACCACCCGGATGCCGTTATCCACCAGATACCACTCCCAGTCGTTGATCTCCCGGTAGCGGCGCTTCCAGAGGTCATCACCCGTAGTGTCTGGGGGCAGCTTTTCTAGCTTGAGGTACTCCGGGTGAACCCGGACGGCGAGTATCTCCTCGTAGTGCGACCGGTTGAAGATGCCGATCTCGCCTTTGGCGGGCAGTTGACGCGCGTGCCGCCACAGGTAGTCGTGCCGGTGCTCTTCCGCAGTCGGGGTCTTGAAGCTGGACACCTTGACGCCCTGCGGGTTGACCCCGCTCATCACATGCCGGATCGTGCTGTCCTTGCCCGCCGCATCCATGGCCTGCAGCATCACTAGGACACCGTAGGTTTCCTGCGCCGCCAGCCGGTCCTGGTAGTCCGCGAGCAACTCCACACCTTGCCGGAGCAGGCCTGGGCCATCTTTCTTCTTGCGCAGGCCGAACCGGGCCCGGGGGTCGTAGTCCGCAGGCAGGTGCACCGCAGAACCCGGCTTCACCCGCAGCGGCTTGATCAGCTCGCGGATCCAGCCGACGTCATGCCCGGTCATCCGCCACCCTCGCCTCCACGATCAGCCTTGGGCGGCAGCCTATGCCCGGCCAGCTGGCGCCGGCTCAGGTGCCACACTTGGCCCGCTCAAGAATCACCCGGGTCACTCCTGGATTAGCCCGCTCTGACCGGACGGCCGATCATGGGAGTGTGGCGGATCCAATCGAGGTGCGGGGCAGGGTGATCCCGGCTGAGGAACTGTCGTGGCGGTTCTCCCGGTCATCCGGGCCGGGCGGCCAGCACGTCAACACGACCGACAGCCGGGTGGAACTCTCCTACGATCTCGCCGCTTCATCGGCCCTCGGCCCAGTGCTCAAAGAGCGGGCCTTGCGCGCGCTGGCCAGCAGGCTGGTGCGCGGGGTCATCACGATCACTGCCTCTGAGCACCGGTCCCAGCTGCGGAACCGGGAGGCGGCAGCGCGCCGCCTGACCACCCTGCTGACCGAGGCAACCGCCCCGCCCGCGCCTGCCCGGCGGCCGACCAAGCCGACCCGGGGATCACAAGAGCGGAGGCTGGCCAGCAAGCAACGGCGCTCCCAGACCAAGCGGCTCCGCCGCTCGACCGACGACTGACGGTTACCCGCGGGTCAGCGGCTTCGCCAGTCAGCGCGCTTCACCGGTCAGTGGCGCCGCAGGTCAGTGGCGCCGCAGTCCGTCGCGCCGCAGGTCAGCGGCGCCGCATGTCAGCGGCGCCGCAGGCCGGTCGCGGCCATGGCGAGGCCGGCCAGCACGACTATGGGCCCGACCACAGCCCACAAGGTCACCCCGGTCATCACGCTGCCGTGGACATAGCCGAGCCCTTGCAAGGTCCAGACGGCTCCAGCAATGGTGATCAGCACACCCACGATGACGAGCAGGATCCGCCACATGGCACTCGACCCTCCAGGGAACGCCCGCCCGCCGCGGGATCGGCAAGACCAGCGCTCTATGGGATTCTGCACCTGTGCTGAGCGACATGGAAATCGCCCGTTTCATCGAGAGCGGTTACGCGGCGATTCGTGGCGCTGTGCCACCCGGCATCGCTGTGGATTGCCAGTCGGTGATCTGGTCCGAGCTCGGCCAGCGCGGGATCGCTGAAGCCGACCCGGCGACCTGGACGGAGCCTGTCGTCCGCATTCCGTGCCCAGAAGGCGGTCCGTTCGCCCAGGCAGGAATGTCACCGGCGGTGCAGGATGCCTGCGACCAGCTGATCGGCATCGGGCGCTGGCAGCGACGGCACGGTATCGGCGGAACCGTCCCGGTGCGCTTCCCCAGTGAGCAGGATCCGGGGGATGCGGGCTGGCACATCGAGGCCAGTTATCGCACCGGTGACCAGTGGCGGGTCAACGTGCATACCCGGGAGCGCGGCCTGCTGGCCCTGTTCCTGATCAGCGACGTGCCCGCGGATGGCGCGCCGACCCGTGTCCGGCCTGGATCACATCTCGATGTCCCGCCCATCCTGGCGCCATCGGGTGAGGCAGGGCTCGACTGGGCCGAGGCCTCGCACCGGGCGGCGCAGGTCAGCGCCGGCCGGGACACTGTGCTCGTCACCGGCTGCGCTGGCGATGTCTTTCTCTGCCATCCGTTCCTCGTGCACGCCGCCACATGGCCACACCGGGGAGCATTTCCCCGCATGCTGGCCCAGCCCGGAGTTACCCTGCTCACCCCGTATCGGCTCGTGGCGCCTGAGCCGGGCGGCACGCTGCCCCCGGTCGAGCGGGCGATCATGCAGGGTCAGGGCGGTCACCCAGGACCAGGAAGTCATGCGGGGCGAGGTTCCGGCCGACAGGTGTAGGCGAGCCGGGCGGGCGTGACCCAGATCAGGACACCTGGCTGGGGCTGGCGGAGCCGCCAGCTGGTGAGAGTCTTCATCCGGTGGTGGTGCCGGCATTCCGGCGGAAAGGTCGCAGGAACAGGTAAGACCGCCCAGGTGATAGGGAACGGTGTGATCCAGGTCGCATTCTGACGCCGGGCGGCGGCAGACCGGAAACCCGCAATCCTGATCCCGGGCCTCGACCAGGGCCCGCAGGCGAGCCGGGATCCGGTACCCAGCCGCCACGTGCTCGTGGGTGCACGCAGCGGGGTTGCCGGTGACGTCCGGTCCGGCCAGGCCGGTCTGGCTGATCTCGCTGGCAGCGGCCGTGGCGGCCCGCAACACTGCGAGCAGCGCCTGACGCAGTCCGTCTCCAGGTGCGGATCCAGGCCTTTCCCGCCCTAGCGGGACCGGCTCGCCGAGCAAACCGAGGGGCACGGTGAGAGTGATCCGGCCCAGTGGGCCGGGTGGGGATGGCACGGACCTGTCCGGTGGTGAGGCACGCGGCCGGCCCGGTGATCGGACCCGGGTCACCGCCACCGGCTGGCCCCGGGCATCAACCACGATGACCCGCCATTGGCAAGTCGGATCGCCCACAGCGGCCTCGGCGAGCTCCACGGCCACACCCGCGGTGACCGGGCCGATCCGGGTCAGCTGCCCTGGCTCGCCGCACAGGCCCGCGAGTGTCCGCCACGGCACAGTGAGCCCGGGCCTGCTGGCCGCCGTGCCTCCGGCGGGGGCGGGGCTGCCGGGACCAGGACCTCCCGGAGCGGGACCGGCGGAGCCGGGGCTGCCGGGACCAGGACCTCCCGGAGCGGGACCGGCGGAGCCGGGGCTGCCGGGACCAGGACCTCCCGGAGCGGGACCGGCGGGCCGGGCGCCGGCGGACCGCGGGACCAGGACCTCCGGGAGCGGGACCGGCGGAGCCGGGCTGGTCACCTGGCGGGTGGCCAGGGCTCGGCGGGCCTTGCGGCCGGTGGGCGTCAGGCTCATCGCCGGGGGCAGGACCACCGCCGGAGGCGGAACCGGCGCCGGGGGCAGGACCACCGCCGGAGGCGGAACCGGCGCTGGGGCCCGGGGCTCCATCGCTGGGGCTGACCGGGCCCGGCGACCCTGGCGGTTCCGGTGGCCTGGGCGGTCCCGGTGGCTGGATTGTGCCGAGCAGCAGGCCGATGAACGCCTGGGCCCGCAGCAGGTCCATGCCTCCGGCGGCGCCGGAATCCTGCAACGCCTTGGCCATGACGGTGAGCCGGGACCAGGCCGCCGCGGCCTGCCCGGCAGGCAGCCAGCGGCCAGCCAGCGAGGCCGTGCCTTCATCGTCGCCGGTCAGCTCGACCCGGGCGTTCTTCTCCGCCTCCTGCCGCCGCCGCTCGGCTGCTGCGGGATCCGCCGAGATCACGGCCCGGCGCAGGGCCGCCCGGAGCTGGCCGGTGGTCTGCCACTCCGCTTTGGCCAGGACAGCGCTCTCTACCTTCCGTGCCAGGTTCTTGGGCAGCAGCGCGGTGTACTGCTCGATCAGCCTGGCCCGGGCCAGGTCGATCGAGCCGGCCCGCAGCGCCGCGAGTGTGGCCGGGAGCCGCTCCGCCAGGCTGACCGCCAGGTCCGTCCAGTACTCCGCCGAGTTCAGGGTCATGGTCAGCGCCAGCGCCACCTCGTTCGGCGCGAACTCCGCGGCCAATTCCGTCGCCGGATCGCGATCCGGCTGCGGGTCGGTGGTGACACCGCGGCGCCGGGCCAGTTCCGCGACGGCGGTCAGTTCCTGGGCCTGCGCCCACGAGGTCAGCTTCCGCCACCCGGTGATCGAGTTGGCCAGCCCGGCTTCGTCCAGCCCATCTGCTGCGGCGCAGCTCAGCCAGCCAGCGAGCCCGGCGCCGGGGATCAGCCGCGCGTGCCCGGCCAGCGACTCCACGGGCACCGGGCAGCCGCCCGCGGCTACGGCTTGCCACTCCTCCTCAGCCAGCGGATCCTCGTCCGGCCCGGTGCTGGCCAGGCTCTGAGCACCGAGGAGGCCCTGCTCGGCGGGGAGGCCCTCGGCACCGGGGTGCGGCGCTGCGGTCGCCGGCGCTGCGGTCGCCGGCGCCGCGGCTGACGGCGCTGCGGCTGGCGGCCCGGCGCCCGGCGGCGCTGGTGCTGGCGGCGGTTCGGGCTGGCCCCAGGCGGCCAGGTCCTGGTGGGCGATGATCCAGGCATGCCGGTTCGCCGCGACCAGCACCTCAGCCAGATCCACATCGCCGGCCCAGGACACGGTCAGCCCGCTGGGATCGGCGCCGGGATGCACATCGCCGGAATCGTCTGCCATCACGGGCTCACCTCCTCCCCGGCTTTCACTGGCCTTCCAGGCGATCACTGGCTTCCTGAGCGATCACCAGCCGCGCCCTGCACCAGCTGGCATACGAACACAGTAGCGACCACCTCTGACATTTCCGCGAATCCATCGCCCAGGTGTTCCATATCCCAGCTGAATGAACCTCCAAGGAGGGAATTCTCACGCACCGCACACGGATGTCGGCGCAACGGAAACTGACCAGGCCCGGACCGCACCTCCGCGGGGCCAGGCCAGGTTTGGGCCGACAAAATCGACGCGTGACTTGCGCAACACGTCGCCGAAACACTTGCGCCCAATGATGCGGGCGGGAATCCTACGGCATGTCCGATCACCGCAACGACAGGCGTGACATGGCGGAAGGAATCCTGATCAGGGCCTGGTGTGCGAGAGCCATCATCCCGCCGGTGCCTGGCACTGCCGCTCTGCTGACCGGCCCGCTGGCACAGTACTCACCGGCTCGTTCGTGCTGAACCAGCCGAACCGGAGGAAAACACCATGAGGGGCTTCAAGAACTTCCTGATGCGCGGCGACGTGATCGTCGTGGCGGTCGGGCTGGTGGTCGCGCTGGCGTTCAGCGCCCTGATCGCCGCCTTCACCACCGACGTCATCAAGCCGATCATCGCCCGGTTCCAGGGTGGCCATTCGCATCGGCCTCGGCATCCAGCTCGGCACCGCTGGCAACCCTACGACCTTCATTGACCTCGGCGCCTTCATCTCCTCGATCATCTACTTCATCATCTTCATCGCCGTCGTCTACTTCCTGATCGTGGTGCCCTACAAGCACGTCCAGGCCCGCCGCGGGCAAACGGTGTTCGGCGACCCCACGCCGGTCAAGACCTGCCCGGCGTGCCTGTCCAGCGACCTGCCCGCCGCCGCGTCCAAGTGCAAGTACTGCGGCACCGAGCAGCCAGCGACCACCGTCTGAGGCAGGCCAGCCGCGCTCCTGCCAGCCAGCCGCCAGCCAGCTGCACGCCCGCGGGCCGGAACGCCAGGCCTGCGGGCTGGCCGCTACTTCGCGTCGGCTCACTTCGCGTCGGCGTAGCAGCCACCACGGCGGTCGTCACCGGGAAGCGCACCGGGGTATCGCCGAACACCAGCCGCCCGGCCTCCGGCGCGGCCTCGCCGATGGCGGCCACAGCGGCCCCGGCCATTTGCTGCGGGCAGTGCACGATGACCTCGTCGTGCTGGAAGAACACCAGCCCGGGGCCTGCGGCTTCCGTTGCCGGATGGACATGGCGACGCGCGAGCCGGCGGCGCAGCCCGGCCAGCAGACCAGCGCCCAGTCGGCCGCGCTGGCCTGCACGACGAAGTTGCGGGTAAACCGGCCGCGGGCGCGCAGGGAGCGCCGGGCCCGCTGGTCGGCGAGCCCGGCTCGTCCGGCGGACTGCGGTGAGCCCGCGCCACTCGGCCGACGGCGGCGGGCAGGTCCGGCCGAGCCGGGACCGGACCACCCGGCCCTCCTCCCCGGCCCGCGCCGCCGCCTCCACGTACCGGTCGGCGAGCGGGAACCGCCGCCGGAGCACGGCCAGCAGCTGGCGACGCCTCGCCGCCCGCCCCGCCGTACATGGCGGACAGCAGTGCGACCTTGGCCTTGGCCCGGTCCCCGCCGAACGCGCCGGCCAGCGCCTGGTACAGATCGCCGCTGCCGGCCGCCTCGGCGAACGCGTGATCCCCGGCCAGCGCGGCGAGCACCCGGGGCTCGAGTTGCGCCGCGTCGGCCACCACCAGCACCCAGCCGGGGTCGGCGACCACAGCACGGCGCAGCACCCGGGGAATCTGCAGCGCGCCGCCGCCGCGCGTGGCCCACCGCCCGGAGACCACCCCGCCGACCACGTACTCCGGGCGGAACCGGCCCGCGGACACCCACTCGTCCAGCCAGGCCCAGCCGTGCGCCGCGTGCAGCCGGGCCAGCTCCTTGTACTCCAGCAGCAGCGGAACCGCCGGATGGTCGATGTCGCGCAGCACCCCGGACCGGGTGGAGGGGACTCGAACCCCGTCAACGGCGAAGCGCCTTGATCAACTGCGCTGGGCGAGTCGGGGTTGACCGGGCGGCCGCCGAAGCGCCGCGGAGATCTGGCTGGTCAGGGCGGCCAGCCGGGCCGGGCGCAGGCCAGTGACGGGACGGCGGGCCGAGCAGGCTGACCAGCAGCGTCGTCGTGCACGTCGGCCCGCCAGGGCATGCCCCGGGCCCGCATCTCGGCCGCGGCCAGGCCGCCCGCGGACTCCACCGCGGCGAGCAGGCCGAACCGGCCTGGATACGGGTCGGCGCGCGATCCGGCGCAACTGGTCGGCGTGCGCCGCAATCAGGGCGTCCAGCCGGGCCCGGGTCTCCGGGAAGCCCGGCTCAGCCGCTCCGAACAGGCTCTCCTGCTGCCCGGCCGTTTGCTGCCTCGCCGTTTGCTGCCTCGCCGTTTGCCGCACCGCCGTTTGCTGCACCGCCGTTTGCTGCACCGCCGTTTGCTGCACCGCCGTTTGCTGCCCCGCGGTTTGCTGCCCCGCCGGCGTGGCTGGCTGTCCCCCGCGGGCCAGCAGCAGGGCCCCGGTGAGCGCCACGTCGTGGCAGCGGTCCACCCGGACCCCGGCCTGCAGCAGCGGCGGGTAGCTTTCCGCCGTGTCGGCCCAGACCCAGCGCACCGCTGTAGCTGACGCCGTGCCGACCCGCTCGTACTCAGCCACAGCGGCCGGGAAGTCGGATACCAGCACGGGAGCCGCCCGACCGGTGCCGTCCTCGGCCAGCTCCCGGAGTAGGGCGGTGCGCCCTGGCCCAGCCGTGACAGCAACCCGCACCATCCGGAGGATAAGCCCTGGTGTCTGGGCTCGGCCCGGTCCCTGGGCAGGCCGGGCCGGGCCCAGACGTCTTTTCCCACCCCCGTCAGCCGCGGCGGGAAGCTGTCAGGCCCGGGCGTCTCGGGCTCTGTGCGATCGAGATTCAGTCAAGCGCGCGAACCTTAGCGACCGCTGTGAGCGGGCTTAAGGATCCTGAAGTACACCGGCTCCGCTTCAGCTGCACCCGGGCGGCGGTTGAGCCTTACGCCAGCCCGGAAAGCTGGCCCGGCCGGGCCAGCGGGAAGCGGATGCGGCTACCTGCCGACCGCGGGAACGTGCCCGACCGCTGTGCTGATTACCGCTGTGCTGATTACCGCTGTGCTGACTACTGCTGTGCTGACTACCGGATCGACCCCGGCAGTGCTGGCAAGACCCTCCCGAACGGCCTGCGCGGCTCCGTTCGGTCCGGCCCGACATGCCGCCGGGGCCGACCCCCCTCAGTACTGCTCGTGCGCTGCGTGGGCAGCCTTACTCGGAGCGCTGCTGCGGGATGCCCGCGAGCAGAGCGCGGACCTCAGTCTCCCGGTACCGGCGGTGCCCCCCCAGGGTTCGGATGGACGTCAGCTTCCCGGCTTTTGCCCACCGGGTCACCGTCTTCGGGTCAACCCGGAACATCGTTGCGACTTCAGCCGGTGTCAACAGCGGCTCAGCCTCAGGTGTGCGTGCAGACATGTCTACGGCCTCTCCTCTTGGACCAGTCCCGCGATCCTGCGTTGCTCTTTGCCTGGCTCCGGGCGGAGCCTGCCGTGGATGTCCTATATGGCCCACTGAGACCATATTGCCATCACCAGCGGTGACAAGTCGACCACCAGGAGCAAAGATTCTGGGTCAGGTCACCCCCGATGCCCCCTCTATGGGTCACGCTGCGTAAGTCTAGCGATACGCATCGTCGCAACGGGCGGAATCTGGAAAGTCGTCCTGGGCCGTCAGTTAGCCGCTTCGAGTGCTTCTAGTGCCTGCCACCTGCTGTGTAGCCGTTCGTACCGCGCGCCAGCGAGTTCCGGCTGGCCATCCCGGCAGGCGCTGATGGCCGCGGTGACCTCCGCGACCGACTGGTCAGCGCGCAGCGCGTCATCGTCCAGCAAGTTCACCAGGCCCCCGTAATCGAGTTCCACGATCGAGAGCGGGTGGAATTCCGCCAGCCAGCGGCTGATCTCGGTGATCTGCATGCTGGCCTGCCACGGACCAGCTAACGCGGGGCTGCGGCCAGGCTCCAGCGCGCTCAGCGCGCCGTCAACCCGGCGCCTGGCCTGGGCCATGGCGGTCGAGTAGCGTCGACGCGTCACGGGTGGTCCCGGCCAGCAGCGATCGTTCCTCGGGCGCGAACGGCACGAACCAGGCGGCCGGTACCGACCAGGTGCAGGCCTGGATGAACACCCGCAGTGAGGACGGCTGCCCCTGGCCCTGCCAGCGGCCGAAGTCCCGGATGGTCCGGTCAACCTGCTCGCCGGTGAACGCGGCGGACAGCACCGGACGGCCCACCGCGCGCAGCCGGGTCAGCGCGAGCCAGCAGCGCAGCCGCGTCTGCCAGGGGCAGATGTAGGCGACGCCGTCCGCCCAGCGGACGTAGGCTTCCCGGCTCTCCTGGCCGGGGGCGGGGATGGGCGGCGTGGCGACCAGCCTGCTGACCGCTTCTTCCTGCTCGGCCCTGAGCGTGGCGAGGGCGGTCCGGCGCGACCGCTGCATGGACGCCGCGTACTGGGCCCAGTACCGGCCCTCGGCCCGGCCGAACGCGGACAGCGGTTCGTAGATACGCAGATACGCCGCGTAAGGACGCAGGACAGCAGTAGGGCGGCGCACCTTGGCATCGTGGCACGAGGGAGTACGCGAACGATGTCCGGTGCATAACGAGATCGTCACTGCCGGCCGGCGGATAGTCTCAGTGGCGGGGCCGAGCCCCTGGCCGTCAGGCACACCTGCCCGGCGCTTCTACCAGCTCACAGGCCCAAACAGGGCCGGAGAGGTTTGCTCTGCCATGACCAGCGTGTTCGCACATCCGCCGCAGCACCCCGGACACGAGCAGGTCGTGTTCTGCCAGGACACCGCAGAGCGGGCTGCGGGCGATCATCGCCATCTACTCCACCGTCCTCGGCCCAGGCCTGGGCGGCACCCGGTTCTACCCGTACCCGGACGAGGACGCCGCCCTGGCCGACGTGCTCAACCTGTCCCGCGCCATGGCCTACAAGAACGCCCTGGCCGGCCTGGACCACGGCGGCGGCAAGGCGGTCATCATCGGTGACCCGGCGACGGGCAAGTCCGAGGCCCTGCTCCGCGCCTACGGCCGGTTCGTCGAGTCACTGGGCGGGCGGTACATCACCGCCTGCGACATCGGCACGTACAGCGAGGACATGGACATCATCGCCCGCGAGTGCCAGTCACGTCACGGGCCGGACGGTGCCGAACGGCGGCGCGGGCGACTCGTCCGTGCTGACCGCGTTCGGCGTGTTCCAGGGCATGCGGGCCGCCGCCGAGCACCTGTGGGGCTCGGCACCAGCCTGGAGGGCCGCGCTGGTCGGCGTGGAAGGGCGTGGGCAAGGTCGGCCACCGGCTGGTCGGCCACCTGGCCGAGGCGGGCGCGTCCGTCGTCATCTGCGACGTGAACCCCGCGGCGGTGCAGCGGGTCGCCGAGCGCGCACCCGGCGCGTGCGGGTGGCCGCAGCCGGGCCGAACTCCTCGCCCAGCCAGCTCGACATCTACGCGCCGTGCGCGCTGGGCGGGGCGCTCGACGACGACACCGTGGCGGCGCTGCACGCCCGGATCGTCTGCGGCGGCGCCAACAACCAGCTGGCGCACCCCGGGATCGAGAAGGTCCTCGCCGACCGCGGCATCCTCTACGCGCCCGACTACGTGGTCAACGCGGGCGGGGTGATCCAGGTGGCCGACGAGCTGCGCGGGTTCAATTTCGACCGGGCCAGGGCCCGGGCCGAGCAGATCTTCAGCACGACCACGCAGATCTTCGCGCTCGCCGACGAGGAGGGCGTGCCGCCCGCGGTGGCCGCTGACCGGCTGGCGGAGCATCGGATGTCCGAGGTGGGCCGGCTGCGGGGCATCTGGCTGCGACCAGCTGATGCTCGCCCTGGACGGCCCATCTGGGACGAAATCGCCGCCTTTAACGGCACTGCCTGGCCACCTGCAGAGGCGCGTACGCCGCAAAGCAGGTACGGTTATAGGTGTACGCGAGCTGGGAGACACGTCGTGCTCCAAGCGGTGGAGCGGCGACGGGCAGTATCGCATGCGTAGAACCCGCAGGTCATCAGCGCAGGGAGCAGGGGCCCGGCAGATGGCTCCGCATGTTCGAGGGGGTCGAGCCAATGGGGCGCGGCCGAGCCAAGGCCAAGCAGGTAAAGGTGGCACGCCAGCTGAAGTACAACAGCGGCGGCACGGACCTTGACCGGCTGCGGACTGAGCTGGGTGTCGGCAGAGACGACGAGGAAGCGGACGGCGACGACCCCTACGCAGACCTCGCGGGCGGTACGCGGACGACCGCCTACGGTGATGCCGACGAGGACGAGGACGACGACGACGACCCGACGAGGACGACCTCGGCCGTAGCAACGGGTCAAATCGGCAGGTCGCAAGCCGAGTCAGCTGACGCCGTGAGCCCGCGCTAGCCCGGGCGGCCGGGCCAGCGGATGGACGCGCGCGGGCTCAGTGCGTGTGCTGGCCCGGTCAGCCGGGCGTTGCCGGTCCCGGGCACGACCTCGCCGAGCGCCCAGGCCGGGACACCGCGGCTGGACAGCACGCCCAGGGCCCGGTCGGCGTCGGCGCGGCCGACCACGGCGACCATGCCGACGCCCATGTTGAAGACCCGCTCCATCTCCTCCGGCGGCACCCCGCCGCGCGCGGCCAGCAGGCCGAACACCGGCGGCGGGCGACCAGGTGGCCCGGTCCAGCACGGCGTCCGCGTCCGGCGGGCAGCACCCGGGCCAGGTTGGCGGCCAGCCCGCCCCCGGTGACGTGCGCGTAGGCGTGCACGTCACAGTGCGCCGGCCAGGGCCAGGCAGTCCCGGGCGTAGATCCGGGTCGGGCGTCAGCAGTTCCTCGCCGAGCGGCCGGCCGAGCTCCGGGACGTCGCTCGGCGTCCAGGTCCAGCCGGGCCCGGTCCAGTACCTGCCGGACCAGCGAGAAGCCGTTCGAGTGCAGCCCCGACGAGGCCATGCGCGAGCACCACGTCCCCGGTGTCGACCCGGTGCGGGCCGAGCAGGTCGGCCTGCGTCGACCACCCCGGTGGCCGCGCCCGGCCAGGTCGAAGTCGTCCGGGCCCGAAGTGGCCGGGGTGCTCAGCCGTCTCGCCGCCGATCAGGGCGCAGCCGGCCTGGACGCAGCCCTCGGCGACCCCGGCCAGGATCGCTGGCGGCCCGCTCCGGCCGGAGCACGCCGAACACCATGTAGTCGGTCATGAACAGCGGTTCCGCCCCGCAGACCACCAGATCGTCCACCACCATGCCGACCAGGTCGATGCCGATCGTGTCGTAACGGCCCAGCCTGCTGGCGATGACCACCTTGGTGCCCACGCCGTCGGTCGAGGTGGCCAGCAGCGGCCGGCGCATCGTGGTCAGCCGGGCGGCGTCGAACAGCCCGGCGAAGCCGCCGACCCCGCCGACCACCTCCGGGCCCGCTGGTCCGGGCGATCGACGCCCGCATCAGGTCCACGGCACGCTCGCCCGGCCGCGATGTCCACCCCGGCCTGCTGGTAGCTGGGCTGTTGCTGGCTGGGCTGTTGCTGGCTGGATCGGCCCGGGCTGCCGTCATGACGGGACCGGCGGGATGGCCGCCACCTCCAGCAGGTGCTTGCCCTGGTCGGCGGCGGCAACCGGAATCGGGTAGTCGCCGTCGAAGCAGGCCCGGCACAGCTCGCCCGCGGGCAGCGTGGTCGCCGCGGTCAGCCCGTCCAGCGAGATGAAGCCGAGCGAGTCGGCCCCGATCGAGTCCCTGATCTCCTCGACCGACAGGCTGCCCGCGATCAGCTCGGCCCGGGTGGCGAAGTCGATCCCGTAGAAGCACGGCCAGGCCACCGGCGGGCTGGAGATGCGCACGTGCACCTCGGCGGCGCCCGCCTCGCGGAGCATCGCAACGATGGCGCGCTGGGTGTTGCCGCGGACGATCGAGTCGTCCACGACCACCACCCGCTGGCCGGCGATGACATCCCGCAGCGGGTTCAGCTTGAGCCGGATGCCGCGCTGCCGGATCGTCTGGCTCGGCTGGATGAACGTCCGGCCCACGTAGGAGTTCTTGACCAGGCCCTGGCCGTACGGGATGCCGCTGGCCTGCGCGTAGCCGATGGCGGCCGGCGTGCCGGACTCCGGCACCGGGATCACCAGGTCGGCCTCGACCGGGTGCTCGGCGGCCAGCATCCGGCCGACCTGGACCCGGGTGGCCTGCACGCTGCGGCCGGCGATGGCGGTGTCCGGGCGGGCCAGGTAGACGTACTCGAACAGGCAGCCCCGGGGCTCCGGGCGGGCGAAACGGCGGGACCGCACCCCGCGCTCGTCGATGCGTGACCAGCTCACCGGGCTCGATCTCCCGGACGAACGAGGCGCCGACGATGTCCAGCGCCGCGGTCTCGCTGGCCACCACCCAGCCCGGGCCAGCCGGCCGAGCACCAGCGGGCGGAAGCCCTGCGGATCCCGCGCCGCGTACAGGGTGCGCTCGTCCATGAAGACCAGCGAGTAGGCGCCGCGCACCAGCGGCAGCGCGGCGAGCGCGCTGTCCTCCACGCTCGGCCATCCGCGGGTCGGCGAACAGCGTGGTCAGCACGTCGGTGTCGGACGTCGCGCCGCCGGTCAGCCCGCCGGCGCCCCCAGGCTGTCCGCCGCCCGCTCGGCCCGCTGGCGATGGCGCCAGTTCCAGCGTGTTGATCAGGTTCCCGTTGTGGCCGAGGGCCAGGCTGGCCACGGCGTGGACCGGAACGTCGGCTGGGCGTTCTCCCACACCGACGAGCCCGCTGGTGGAGTACCGGCAGTGCCCGACCGCGATGTGGCCGCGCAGCGTGGACAGCGCCGCCTCGTTGAAGACCTGCGCGACCAGGCCCATGTCCTTGTAGACCACGATGCGCTCGCCGTCGCTGACCGCGATGCCCGGCCGACTCCTGGCCGCGGTGCTGCAGCGCGTAGAGGCCGAAGTAGGCGAGCGTCGCCACGTCCTCACCAGGCGACCAGACGCCGAACACGCCGCATGCGTCCCGCGGCGGCTGGTCCCGGCTCACCGCATCGAACGGATCTACGTCGAAGGGATCTGGGTCGTTGGAAGCTGTGTCGTCCGGCAGTTGTCCGTCGGGCTTGACCACGCAGTCAGTCTAATGACGCGAACGCGCTGATGTGCCACCGAGCAGCGGCAACCGGGCCGACAGGTCGGCGCGCGGGCCACTCGCGCTCACCCGGCCGCCGTGGCCGGCCTCGCGGTCGTTGGCCCACAGAGTCGCAGTGCAGCCGATGCAGCCTGCCTCGCCGCGGCGCCACGCATTGCCGTTGGAGGGGCGCGGGCCGCGCATCCCTTGCCGGGCTTACGCTAGGCCCATGGCTGACTATGTTCCGCCGCTTGGTGACATCCGGTTTGTTCTCGAGCAGCTCGTTGATCTTCCCGGCTTGTCGAAGCTGGAGGCCTTCGAGCACGCCGACCCTGGCACCGTGTTCGGGGTGATCGAGGAGAGCGGCCGGTCCGCGGCCGGCGTCCTGGGCCCGCTCAACCGGGTCGGTAACGTCGTCGGCTGCTCTCTTGGCAGCGATGGCGAGGTCACCACCCCGCCCGGGTTTAAGGAGGCGTACCGGCA
>CAWDRD010000108.1:0-62188 GCA_963804455.1 uncultured Actinomycetes bacterium | reverse complement strand
TGGCGACCTCTCGCGGACGGCGGTCATTCTTCGTCCTCCTCATCGCAGCGATCGCCTCATCCCTCGCTTTTCGCGATATTGCTGGAGATATGCAGTCATACGATAAGTCAGGTTCGCAGGCGTGGAAATGTGTTCGTTCTCGATCTCTTCGATCCTTTCCTCGACGACTTTTTGCAGGCGCTTGCTGTTCATGAAAAGTCGATAGGCATCACGAAGCAGATCAGCCTTGGGGATCAGCTTCTTGATTCCGTGTTCGTTGAGTTTGCGTTCGATGAAGGCAACGAGCTGATCTGAGGTCAGCGCGTTCAACTCGATACGCTGGGTCAGCAGGAATTCCGCTTCTGCACGGGTCGCTCCGTTCAGCCGCAAGTTCTCCAACTTCGAGGAATCGCGGCCTCGATCAAAGGTAGCTTCGGCGCTTGCTCCGAGGCCAAGCTTACGAACGTCAGCAAGCCGCAGACCGAGATCGATAACCTTGGCCTGGTTGTTGAACGTGAAGCGCCTGGTATTGCGCTTCAATGTGCCGAGGATCGAGAGCCCGGCCTTATCGAGATCGTGCAGCACGAGCAGTGGCACCTGACGTTGACACAGGTTGTCGATCAGCGTCCGGGCCGCCGTGCTCGCCATGCCCTTTGTCGACATGATCGCAAGGTCGTAGCGCTCAGGGATGTGAACCGCCTCTAGCAGCGGCAAGAAGCCTTCCTTCTCAATGAACAGCACCGCGCCGAAGCAGCCGTTCGGCCCGTGCGTGTCGACGCTCCCCGCGGCGAAGCCCGGCTCTTTAAGTTTTGGCGAGCCGTTCTCTGCGAGGTAGTTGCGAACGCTGACGGTGCCGAGCCCGATCGAGTGCGCCGTATGAGGCTCGATTAAGTGGCCGCGATCGTCGTATGTGATGTCCCAGTCAACGCCATGTTCCACCATGTAATCGGGCAGCAATTGCTGGCAAAAGTATTGGTCGTTGAGTTGGTGACCACCCATTTTCTCCTGGATGAACGGACGGGCTTGATACATGACTTGCCTAGCCGATGCTGGCAGCGTTCCGTTGGCGCTGGCGGCCATGTACGCCTGCTCCATTACCTCGGAGGCAGCTGACCTGAAATTGTAATAGTCACTCGCGCGAATCAGGCGGGCTCGGCGGTTCGCCGCCGCCGATGCATGACGTTCCTCAGCCTTGCGCTGCTTCGCCCAATCCTTGGTAACGTTGAGCACCGAGTCCTTGAGGCGTTCGGCCACGGTGCGATCACTCATCGTCCCCTCCGTCGTCGTAATCCGCGTCCTCCTCTTCGCGGCTCCCGGGGATGACGACCGCCGTCTTGCCGTGATCGGTGAACTCGATCCGCGGGCGGGCTAGGTGCAGGACGAAGACGATCGGCTCATCAGGGCCCGAGCGTTGTTCGGTCAGAATGCTGTCGAGGCTTTGGCCGTAGGCACCCAATGAGCGGAACGGGCTGCCGATGGCGGGCGACCAGTTCACGCCGGTTATGATGCGGCGCTCGTTCGCGCCATCAGGGCACCAGCCGAACGCCGTCTCGATCACGTCCGGCACGCCGTCCGTCTCGCCGAAATTGCGTCGGTATCTGAACGTCTGAAGATCAGCAACGGCGGCTTTGAACCGCGCGGCGAGATGATCCTTGCCGATCAAGCCAAGGTCCTCGGGCTTGACCGCCCACTCTGGCGCTGCATGGCGGCAAGCAGCGTGGCTATCCGATCATTGTTGACGCGATCGCCATTGCCGAAGAACTCTGGCAGCAATAGACGCGCCGCGCCGACCTCTTCCAGCACGAGCTTCTGCTTGGCGCTCCCCGAAAGTCCGCGAAATTCGCTGATGAACTCCCGCACGGTGCGCGGGTCGCGACCATGATCCTGGTCGCGGGCGATATAGGCTCCCATCAATCGCCGGAGCCGCGCCTCGTCGTACCAATGCGGCGAGGTCGGATCAGATGGGCACCATTTTGACCAGGTCAGATTAGAGGCCTTGTAGTCGATGCAGCGTTTACCCCTCCAACTGACCGAGAGCGAGAGATGCGGATTGAGCCAGCCGAAGTCCTCCGCCATTTGTAAAAAATGCGCCTTCGCCTGATCGAGCTTTGAGCAAGCATAAAGGGGCCAGCGCACTGTGATCCGGGTGCCTTTCCCTACGGTGGAAACGTCGCGGATATGCGTGATCTTCGGCTCCTGGCGAACCTGGTCGACCTTGAAGCTGATGCGGTGCGCCGTGCCCCGGCTCTCGATCAACGTCTCGCCCTCCGTGCCGTCCAGCGCGAAAGGCATGGCGACAACCGTCTTCAAGGCGTTGCCCTGCGCCCCTCGGGTCGGCGAGCAATAAGCCTCCCGCGATGAGATGCGGACCGAGAAATCCAAGATGCCGGAGATCGTCTCGGCCGGGATGCCGGGGCCATTGTCGAAAATGACGATCGCCTTGTCGGTGACCTCGACTCGGATTACCGGCGCTGTGCCGACTTCCTCCGCAGCGTCGATGGCGTTGTCCAACAGTTCCTTGAGAATGACGAGCGGCCACTGATCAACGGGATGCCCGATCTGCTTGACCAACTCGCGCTCCGAGCAAAAGTCGAGCAAGCGGGAAGTCTGGAACGTCTCCCGCTTTCAGACGGTGTCGTGCGCGCAGGGTTTGGTTTATGGGGGGCAGCGCCGCGGGGCTGGTCATGACGCATCCCCGGCAGAGGGACGGCTATCCCCGGAAAACGAGTGGGCACCCTGTTCTTGGCGGCGCGCTTGGCCGTCTCGCCGTCCATCACGGTAGCGGCAACTGCGCCAAGGCGACCTCGCAATGCCCATTCGTCGGTGTTGGGGCGCCACACCTCGACCATGGTGTCGGCGGGGTAACCTTCAGCCAGCAGCAACCGTGCTGAAATAACAAAGGGCCATGCACTTACGCACAGCACACGGTCGGCGAGACACGCGGTCCATTTTTTTCTGCTCGCTGTCGGTACGATCAAGATCCGTAATGGCGCGGCTGCATGCTGCGCTGACGTGTTTGATGGAGATGGTGAGCTTGCGAGGCCAGCCTCAGATCGCTTATGAGAGATGCTCCCTAGCAACTCTCAATTTTGATTCTGAGCCCGGCCCGCTGCCATACAGCGGGCGCGGAACGGTTCATCTGGCTGCCCCTTCCGATGTATTGCGCATCGCCGGGCCAAGGCGCTGTTCGGCCCATTTGAGCGCGTCCCGCCAGCGGTAAAGGACCCGAGGACCAAACCGGTGAAAGACTGGACCGCCGCCTCGGCTTGCCATTGTGGCTAGCGTTTTAGGGCTGGTCGGGTAGCCTCTCTCCGTTAACGCGGCGGCGGTCCGATCGCGCGTGAGTAACGCCTCGGGGTCATCTGGAATGGAATCCATGGATTAGCACCATCGTTTGCGGGCAGTCCCGCTCAATTGCGATGGTTAGCCATTCTTCACATGGCTTCGACCTAGGCTAGTTTTGCAATTTGCCGCGAATTAATTCTCCGCAAATTCCGGATTGGTCCGGCGGGGGGGTCCACGCTTCAGGGGCCGCCCTACAACTCGTTTAAATGCTCCGCGAACAGTATCGCGATTACCCTTGAGTCCCTTATCTTTGATCAATTGCTCGAATCCCGATTGGCTCGGTTGTAATCCTGCTTTTTTCGAACTCTCAAAATATTCATGCACAAGCTCGATCGCGCGCCCGTCTGATATGCTTTTGGAAGGCTTTCCAATCTCAGCTTTTTCGCTATTTTTCCAGAAAGTCGAAGGAGGCCTATCCTTTGCTTTGTTCCATTTCGAAAATTCGAGATTCGAAGTTAATCTAAGTCCTCGGACAACTGGAACATAGATCTCGAAAAGATGAGGCATGTCACCCCAGGCATCGGCCGCACAGCTTTGAATGCTTCGGCGCACGTATTATCGTCCCAGGTCTCAGGTTGTAAATTCGGCAGCGTTATTTGCCAGAACCAAAGTACGTCGACAGTTCTATTCGGCAGTTCTTCGATTTGAGGCGGATCAGGATTAATCGGCTAAAACAAAGGCAACGCCTTTTGGAGGAACGTGGTAAAGGGCGCGCAGGACGTCAGCGCGATGCGCACCTGTCGCTACAAGCTCGCCTCGCCACCAACCAGTTGTGAGCTCATTGAGTAGTTCCCTCAGGCTTGCCCAAGGTGTCATTTCCCGCGACGAAATTTCGCGACTTGTGCGAACGACAACTGTTGGTGTGACGGAATGGGAAACATAATCACCGAACCAGACTACATTTTGCCGGTCGCCAGCCTGAGGTCCACCACTTTGGATTGGTTTCTGTGCTCTCCCATTAGCTCAAGGGTGCGTTCCGCTACCGCATCGGCGGCCGCCAGGAGCACTGCGTCGGCAGAATGGATGTAACGGCTCGTGATCGAGCGGCCTTTGTGCCCGATCAGTGCAGCAATCGTTGGTTCTGAATATCCGAGGTCGGCCGCGAGCGACGCAAAAGAATGTCGAAAGACGTGGGGGGTCACGTCGCTGGGCAATTCGCCGACCGTGGCAATTCGTCGCCAAAATTTCGGATAGCCAGTCATAATTCCGTCTCCGCGCGAACCAGGGAAAACGAGGCCGTCGCGCTGAATGATCTTCTGTAGCAATTCGACCGCAGCCCTCGATAAAGGCCGGATTGATCGGCCCGTCTTGGAAAATCGCCCAGTGTTGCCGTACGTCGCCCCAAATCAATCTCCGATGATCGGAGACCAATACCTTCACCCCGCCGCCAGCCGGTGAGCAGAAGGAAACGAGTGAGGCTTACTGCCGAGGCCCAAATCTCCCTACCCCGCGCGGCCGTCCGCAGGGCGTCCCCGATGGCGGCGTATTCGTCATCGCTCAATCGGCGCAGCCGTTGCCGATCAGCAAAGCGCTCTACCCCGCGCACCGGGTTGTCGGGCCTCATGTGGTGGCGAACGGCATAGGTAAAGATCGAGCCAAGGAGGCCCACGAGTTCGGGTGGCAGTTCCTTTCCGCCCCGGACGTTGGCAAACCCACGAAGCTTTTTGGTTTTGGAGCGCGTCGCCGTCCGGCCATCGGCGACGTCGTGCATAAAGCTTTCGACATCATTGCGCGTAACCGAAGGCACCGACATGGTGCCGAGTAGAGGCTTGATATGCCGCTCGATGCGGCCGCGATCCGTCAGGAGCGTACTTCGCTTCTTGGCGTCCCTCCGCCGCGTCAGGATGCGTCCGGCTTCGGCGTCGGTTAGGTACAGGTCGCACAACTCTGCGACTGAGTTTGCGGCGCGCTTGGCGCGTTTCAGAGCGGCGGGATCGAGGCCGCCTGCTACGCTCCCTAACAGCCGCTTCGCTTCCCTACGGGCCTCATCTGGGGTCCAAGGCGACCCGTGGCGGCCTATCGTATGCCACCGCTGGCGACCCTCTGCTGTCCGATAGATCAGCACATAGGCTACAGCGTCGATCTGCCTGCGTGCACCAATTCGAAACGGCGTCATCCCAGATGACTCGTCCAGGCTTGAGAATCACGATGTTCCGCTTGTTGATCCGACGTCCGGCGACCATGGGTCCACAAAAATAGCTAGCAAATAGCTAGCGGACAGAAACAAGGTGTAGCAAAATGCCGCAAACGTCAACACAGAGAAATGCCTGTGAATTATGGCACTATTCTAGGTCGTCGAACCTGCGCAAATCGCATCAAAGCCTGGAAGCTGCCCTCCGAAGGCAGAGGTCAGGGGTTCGAATCCCTTCGGGCGCGCCAGGTATCAACTAACTGCTTTGCAATCCTGAAAGAATAGCGTTCTCAGGTGCTTCGACCTGCCGCACTCCTTCGCGAGAAACTCTCCCAGCGCGGCTGGGAAGAGTATTCACGCCTGCTCTCCGTCTACTGGCAGCCCTACCTGGACGGCAAAGTCACTTTCGAGGATGCCATCGCGCATCTCGTCTCCGCCGTTTAGTAGCCACTCCTAATTGGCCCCCCCGAGGGCGCAGCTTCCCGGCTGCGAACCGAAAAATCCACTGCTTCCGAGCATAGTCCGCGCAGCAAATCATAAGAGCCCTTGTCATTTCGAACGGAGTCTGCGCATCGCAGGTTTTGCGCCCCGTAGGCTTCGTCGGGGCGAGGCACGCTTTTCCATCGCGCGCCTTTTGTGCGATGTACGGTTCTCCATCGCACGCTTTTTGTGCGATGAATCCCCCTTCTCCTTTATATCCTTCACGTCCTTTACTTCATTTGCCTCCTTCAATCCGCACCTTGGAACTCTTGGCTGGGTGTTTGTCCCCCGCACACGTCTTATGTTAGTCTCTCTTCGGCAACAGTAAGCCCGGCCGAAAGCCACGCACGTCCCAACGTCGCTCGACCCACCTTTCTTCCTCACTGGAGCGCCGAACGGGTGTCGAGCCAACTCCGCGGGCCTTCTTCCGGGGCACAGGAAACTTTACCCCTATGACTGGAAGACAAACGGCATCGAAAGCCGAAAAGGAACCCCGCGAGATCAAGCTGGCCCACTCTCCGGATTCGGACGACGCCTTTATGTTTTATGCCCTGGCCACCCACAAACTGACCACGCCCGGGTACAAGTACATCCACGTTCTTTCCGATATCCAGGCGCTGAATGAAGCCGCGCTCACGGAAACCTACGACGTCACTGCCCTAAGCTTCGCCGCCTATCCTTCTCTGCGCGACACCTACATCCTCCTCGACACGGGCGCCAGCTTCGGCGAAGGCTACGGCCCCATCGTTGTCTCCACAAAAGCTCTGAAGCCGCAGGAACTCAAGGGCCTGCGCATTGCCGTGCCCGGTCTGAAAACTTCCGCTTATCTCACGCTTAAACTCTTTGAGCCGGATTTTGAAGCCGTAGTCATGCCCTTCGACAAAATTATCGAAGCGGTGAAAAACGACGTTGTCGAAGCCGGCCTGCTCATTCATGAAGGACAACTTTTCTTCCCGCAACTTGGCCTGCATCGCGTCGTTGACTTGGGTATCTGGTGGCAGGAACTCACCGGCCTCCCCCTCCCCCTCGGTGGAAACGCCGTGCGCCGGGCGCTTGGCCCCGAATTGGGACGCTTGATCGCCAAGACCATCCGCGACAGCGTGACCTATGGCCTCGAGGATCGCGAGGAAGCGCTGAACTACGCCATGCAATTTGCTCGCGATATGGATCCTGAGCTCGCCGACAAGTTTGTCGGCATGTACGTCAACAAGTGGACCCTCGGCTACGGCGAAAAAGGCAAAAAAGCCGTGCGCGCCTTGATCGAGCGCGGCACTGCCGCCGGCCTCCTCCCGGGCCCTCCCCATATCGAATTCCTCGCCGAGTAGCCGCTCCGCCGTAATCTTCTGTAGCGGCCACCTTCAGGTGGCCATCTTGGGTTCCCCGCGAACGCCATTCTCCAGAATGGCGTCTTTGCAACCCGTCCACTCTCTAATTGAGAGATTGCCGTTCCCCGCATACCCTCTTCGGCTCGATCGTTACAACCTTTGTTTCACTCCCGTTTTTCTCTTCTCTGTGCTCTCTGTGTTCCGTTCTCTGTGACCTCTGTGTTAGCGTCCCTCTTTTCCGGATCGGGTCCCCCGCCGTGCCAGCCCCCGCGCCTTGACGCTCCCCCACAGAATCCCTTAGTGTTCTCCTTCATCATGCGACGCCTCCTCTTCTTGCTGCCCAGCGCACTTCTTTCGATCACCTTCGCCACAACGCGTTCCCCCGCGCAATCTCCCGCTGAATTTCGCGATCAATTCGATATCCCCACAGACTGGCCGCGCGAAGCCGTCCGCAGTTCACACGGCATGGTAGCCACGGATGAGCCGCTCGCTTCGCAAGCCGGCGTGGATATCCTGAAACGTGGCGGCAACGCCGTGGATGCCGCTGTCGCTACGGCGTTCGTTCTCGCCGTGGTCGAGCCCGCTGCTGGAAACATCGGTGGCGGCGGATTCATGCTCGTGCGCCTGGCCAATGGCAAAACCTCCTTCTTCGATTACCGCGAAACCGCACCCGCCAAAGCCACCCGCGATATGTATCTCAATTTCGATGATTTTCAGCAACGGTTCCAGTTCCGCGGTGGGCCGGGACAGGTTGTCGGTGGCCAGCAGCCAGAGGGTGACCACCTCGACCCGCGCCTGGCTGCACCAGCCGAGCAGCTCGAAGATGTGGTCGGCGCCCTTCTGGTGGCCGTTGCTGACGTCGGTGAACCCGGCCAGCCGGGCCCACCGGCGGTTGCCGTCCAGGATCACGCCTACGTGCCGCGGGACAGGATGCCCAGCCAGGGATGCTTCCAGCCTGCGCTCGTAGACCCGGTAGACGAGATCCCGAAATCCCATCTGAACCCACTTCCGCCGCTCGCTGCCAACTGCCCGGGTATAGCCCGCCCGTACCAAGGATGTCACCAATAAGCCCCCGCTCGCGCCACACCGGCCACGATGCGCCTCAGCCTATTTAAACAGAGCGTAGTTACAAAACGACGATTCGTTACCCAGTGTTGACCATAACCTGCCGGATCAGGACCTAAGACCTGCCGGATCAGGCCCTAATAATGCGGGTCCCGGCTGGATAATGCGGGTCCCGGCTGGGCGGGGCCCGCCACCGGCTCCTGGCCACTGCCACTCAGCCGATCGACTTGACGACGGCCTCGTCCAGCCCGGCGAACCAGCCGAGGTACTCGCGGCGCTCCCGCTTCATCAGGGCCACCATGGCGTCGTACTCGGCGATCCGCCCCTGGCGCTCATACAGCCGCCGCGAGAGAATCTCGGGTGTCATCCACCCCGGGACGGCGCTGGCGATCTCAAGTTCCGCTACTGGATCACGTAAATGATCGTGCGAGCCGCTACGGAACTCAGGTCTGCTGTGTGTCTTATTCAAAAGTCGCGTTATTCAAATGATCATGAACGGTTGGCATCGCCCTGACCTGCACCGACCGCTCGGGCAGGTCCTCCGGGCCTGCCCTCGCTAGCCGGTTTTGAATAACGCTCTGTGCAGAGACGGCCGTTAATTTGCACTGCTGGCCAGCCCGGCTAAAATCTGCGCAAAGCTGAGGCAAAGGGCGTCCGGGCGTGGCTGGGTGCGAGGTGCCCGAGTTACTGGACGCGTGTTGATGCGGACATGGCGTGGGCTTCCGCGGCCTTCCGTAAATGGGTCTAGACCATTGGTATAAACTATTTGCATCTCGTTAATTACGCCCCGGTCAGCGGGGCTAGCCTCAATCGTTCAGGCACCCCAGGGGCCGGTTACTGATTGTGCTGGTTTCCGATTTTGGTCCTCGTGTCTGTTTCGGTTCCGGCTGCGGTGTGCGTTGGGTGCCCGGTGTGCCCGGGTGCGCACCGGCTCCGACCGCACCGGGGTGGCCTCCTTCCGTGTCGCTGGGATTGTTCGTGCTGGTCAGGTCGGTGCGGGCAGGGCGCAGAGCCGCTGCCAGCAGTCCAGGAAGGCCTGGGCCCACGGCCAGTCGGCGCTGATGGACAGGGCGCGTTGCCGGGCGTGGCGGGCGAGCCTGGCGGGCAGGTGCCAGACCCGGTAGCGGAGCGTGTCCGGGTTGGCGTCGCGGAGTTCGGGGTCGTCGCCGTGGCCGAGGAGCCGGGTCCAGGCGGCGAGGTCAGCGGCGATGTTCGCCGCGAGGACCCACCCGGCGTTGACCTGCCAGGTTTTCGACGGCAGGTTGCGCAGTCCCATGGCCTTGGCGGTCCGGACCCCGGCGGTTTCCACGCAGGCGTGCTCGCGGTGGAGCACGTCGATGAACTGCGGGTGGTGGCTGCCCGGCACTGCGGGGATCCCCGCGTCGGGGATATTGGTGCAGATGATGGAGTAGCGCCACCCGGTTTTCTTCTCGAAGGCCGTCAGGTTCCCGGCCTGCCGGCGGACGGCTTCACCCGGCGGACGATGAACCGCAGGCCGTCGGGCCAGTTCTCCGCCCTGGCCAGCAGGTGCGTGATCTCCGCGACGTCCTTGTCCTGTTCGGCAGCGCCGTCCTGGCTGGTCCCGGGTTTCCATGCCCCGGCGGGGATCAGCGCGATGGCGTCCTCATCGGCGGCGGTGATCATCCACCCTGTCGTGAACAGGGCTTTCCTGCGCCGGGAGTTCAGGGAGAGCAGGTGCTCCACGAGGTCGTGGCTGGCGCCGGCCCGTCGACCCGGACCATGACCTTGCCCCTGAACCGGCCCGGGACCTGCTTCAGCGCGGCGGCGAGGACTTCCTTGTGGTCGGTGAACGTGTTCGACCCCGCGTTCCCCGGCCGGAGCAGCATGGCCAGGCATTCGCGGGTGTTGCGGCACCAGGCGCCCAGCGGGTGGAAGCCGTAGCCCTTTTTCCAGGTGGGGGCGGCTCCTTCCTTGTCTGAGCTGGCGGTGACCAAGGTGGCGTCCATGTCGATGACGACCCAGCCGTCGAGGGTCTTGCCGGCGACGGCCAGCCACGGGAAGCCGGCCCGGTCGCGGCGATCAGTTCCCACGCGTACGCGCGGGCCTTCGCGCGGGCGCGGGCGATCCGGTCCAGCATCCGCGGGGACCCGGCCAGGTCCAGGACGCGCCGGACGGTTGGCCCGCTCGGGGCGGCGCCCAGCAGCGGGGCGAGGTGGGCGAGCAGGGCGATGTCGCTCATGCTCGTGGCGCCCAGCGCGATCGCAGCCGCCATCGAGACGAGCGCGATGCCGCGGTCGATCAGCGGCGACGTGCGCTTTTCCTTAAGCGCGGCGGACAGCAGGCCGGTGAGGCCGGCCTGGCCGGCGGCCTTGCGGAGCAGGACCGCGCCGGCATGGCCGACCAGGCCCTTTCCGTCCGCGGTGACCTTCAGGGCATGGTCCCACCCGTTATGCTGCATGGCGAAGAGCGCTCCGGTCCTGGTCTTGCTTGGTGTGGTAACCCGCAATCTCCCAGAACCCGGGCGCTCTTCGCCTTCAAACAACTGAAAGAGGGGACGGCCGCTGCGCGGCCGTCCCCTCTTTCACGTCTTCCCGGCGGTCCATCGCCCCGCACCCATAAGGTGCGCGCTTCCACAGTCGGCAGCAGAACAAACTTACAGCTCACAGCGATTAATCGAATCCTGCCGCCTCATACCGCCCCTGTCGCTGAATCGCGGAGGCTAGTTGCCCCGTCCGACGCTGGGCCCGCCCCGTCACGTCCGGGGCCTTGAGCTCGTCGTGCCCGCGGGCTCTTAGCCCGTTACCTGCTGGGACCAGCCCAGCGAGACCGCGCCCCGCCCGGGCGGCCGCGGGCTCGTCACCTGCGAGGCCTGTCAGCTCTGGGGGCCTTCGGCCCGTACCTGCTCGACCCGGCGCAGCGCTTCCCGGAGCTGGCCGAGCCAGGATTCCTCGTGCTCGCCGACCAGCCGGACGCACCAGGCCAGCGCGTCACTGCGGCTGCGGGCCACCCCGGCGTCCACCAGTGTGTCCAGCACCCGGCGCTCCGCCTGGCGCAGCCGGGTCATCACCGGCACCGACAACGTGGTGAACATCACCTTCTGATCACCGCAGAGCACGCCCCAGGAGACCTTCCGGCCAAACTTCAGCTCGGCCTCGCGGGCGATCTCGATGCGCTGCTCCCGGGTCTCCTCCCGGAACCGGCGGGCCCGCCCCTCGGCCGCCGCCGTCAAGGCCGCCTGCGACGATCCCTCCGGTACGTCCAGCTCCCCGAGCTGGCCGACCACAGTGACCTCTTCCCGGTCCACGACCACGGCGGGTGCCGCGGTGAACCAGCTATCGGGCAGGCGCCCGGTGAACCAGCCCAGGAGCTTCTCGCCCAGTTCCGACGCTGCCGTACTTTCTTTCTCAGTACTCATGTAATCATGTAATCATGCCGATCCCGGCCCGGCAACTCTTCGTGAGGTAGTTCGCCACCGGCAGATTCTCGTCGGCCCGGCCCCGCCAGGCCCGCCCTCGTCGGCCCGGCCCCCCGCCAGCCCGCCCTCGTCGGCTTGGCCCCGCCGTCCCGGCCCTCATCGGTTCGGCCACCACCCGGCTCCGGCCCACACCACCGCCCCCGTTCTTTCGGCCGACCCCGCCACCACCCGCGCCTCAGCCTTCGCCTCCCCAGCCCAGTCCCTCCTATCCCCCCAACCACACCCGTTACGTCCCGACATCAGTGCGGTACATTTTCGGCCGCGGGCGGGTCGTTGCGGAATCTCCGAGTCCGCTTAAGAGTGCGGGATGCGCTCGAGCACCCTTGGTCGTGATCTGAATAACAGTTCGAATTTTTGCCCCTCCGCGGGCAAAAATTCGAACTACTGATGTCCGGCGCCCCGGACTGTCTCATTTACTGAGACGCCAACCTCGATCCTGCAACAGCCTGCGGGGGACCCACGATGTACCGCGCTAAGTAACAGCCCGCCGACGCCTCGAGCGCGCCGCGAACTAGTGGGGACCGTGTGCCTGAGTGAGTCTTTTGGGGCTGGCTGATATGGCAAACGGCTGGCTGACGGCGGGGCCGGGCCAGGGCGGCGGGGGCCCGGCCAGGGATGGCGGGGCCGGGCCAGGGCGGCGGGCGGCGGTGGGTCAGCTGACGGGGGATACAGCGACCTGGGCGGCGATAGCCCGGTCCACCCGGACCACGCCCGCGAACTCACTGCCCAGGTCCACCCGGACGACCTGCACGTCCTCGCCGGGCTCGGGGGCCTGGATCATCCAGCCGCCGCCCAGGTAGATCGCCACGTGCGAGATGTAGTCGGGTGCCGTGGGGTCGGTGCGGTAGAAGAGCAGGTCGCCTGGCTGCGCCTGGCTGAACGGGACGGCCGGGCCGGTCCGTGCCTGGTCGGCAGCCACCCGCGGCATCACCACTCCGGCCTGGGCAAAGGACCATTGCACCAGCCCGGAGCAGTCGAACGAGGCCGGCCCGGCCGCGCCCCACACGTAGGGCGTGCCGAGACGGCTCTCCGCCGCCTTCACCATGATGTAGATCTGCGCGACGCTGAGTCCTGCGCTGGCTGTCCCGGAACTGACCGGGGTGCCGGACGAGGCCGGGACCGCGGCTGACCCGACCGCGCCCGCCGCGGCCGGGCGGCCGCTCGCCGTCGTGGTGACCAGCGGCTCGACCAGCGCACCACGGGGTACCCGGGCTTTGATCGCGCTGATCACCGTGGCGATCTGGGCGTGCGGCGCGCTGACCACGATGGCGTTGCCCGCGGGGAAACCGAGGGAGCGGGCGACCGTATCCGAGACGACCGCGTCCACCCCGCCGATGCCGACCGTGCCGTAACCGCCGACGTGGAGCGCGAGCACCGTCCGGCCGGTGACCTGGACCGTGCTGCCGACCGGCAGGTTGTCCTGCTGGCCCATGGTGTAGGAGACGGCGATCGCACCGCCCGCGACGCTGCGCCACAACGCGGTAGCCGTGGCGGTCGGAGCCGGGGCGAAATCCCGGAACGTGGACGGGTCCACCCCGAGCACAGGCACGAACTTGCCGTTCAGCCGGATCTGCGCGGCGTCCACCGCCCGGGCCGCCTGCACCCCGCGCACCTTGGCTACGGCCGCGGCCGTGCCCGCAGGCAATGCCGAGTTCGACACCACGAGGACGTCCGCGGTCAGCAGCTTGCCCACCGGCGCGACGTCATGGCTGGCGGCCGCCGTGCCCTGGCGCGGGCCGGGCAGCACCATCGGCGCCTGACTGACCGGCAACTCGGCCAGACCGGCGCTGGCCGGGCCCTGCCCCGGCACAGTCCCAGCAGGTCCAGCCAGGGCCAGGCCGGTGGACGCGTTCGCCGCGGCCGCTCCCGTGGTGGACAGGATCGCCGCCGCGAGCACCGCCGGAGCGCCCCAGCGCGTTATCCGGGCGAACGGACCCGCCCGGCGCAAGGCCCGGGACGGCTGGCCGGCGCAGCGCACCATTCCGGCTGGCTGGCCGGCGCAGCGCACCATCCCGGCCGGGCGGACGGCCCAGCGCACCATCCCGGCCGACCGGCAGGCCCAGCGCACCATCCCGGCCGACCGGCAGGCCCAGCGCACCATCTGGGCTGGCTGCACGGCCCAGCGCACCATCCGGGTCGGCTGGCCCGGCCAGCGCGGCACCGGAACCCGGCGGCCGGCCCGGCGCGTCCATGGACGCGGCGGCGGCGCAGCGGGGGTCACGAGTGCCTCCATACCCACGCGCCAGGGCTTCTACCGGACTTCCCTATCCGATCAGAACCCCACCCGGACCTGGCTGAATGCGGGTCTGGACAGTTGCTGAACACCGGTCGGGCCGCCTCTCGCGCGGCCGTTGTCACGACGGCCAGGGCGGGCGGTCCCCGAGCGCGGCGCGCAGCGCCGCGGGGTCCGTCACCGGCAGCTGGCAGGTGAAGTTCCGGCACACATAGGCGGCGGGCGCGCCGTCCACCAGGCCGCGCCCGGCGAGCAGCGGCACGACGCCGCCCCGAACCCCATCAGCCGGGCCACCCGTGGTCCCATCAGCCGAGCCCAGAGCCCCATTAGCCAGGCCGGGCAGGGCCTCATCAGCCGGGCCGGACAGGGCCGCGCTCCCGTCACCGAGGGCGATGACCGCCCCGGGCGGCGCGGCCTGCAGCGCGGTCAGCTGCAGTTCGGCGGTGCCCGGGTCGCCGGGCGGCCCGACGATCGCGATCTCCGCGGGTCCGGACACCATGGCTTCCGCAACGGCCAGGCCCCAGCCCGCCGCCCGCGGGAACCGGGCGGCGAGCGGCCCGAGCACGCCGAGCGCGGCGGTAGCCGCGTCCCGGTGCCGCTGCGACCCGGTCAGCGCCGCGTAACTGAGCAGCGCGCCGGCCACCGCGAAAGCACCCGACGGCGTGGGCCCGTCAGCCGGATCAGCGGGCCGGTAGACCAGGGCCTCGCCGTCGTCGGCGGTGTCGTAGAAGCCGCCCGCGCCGTCACCGAACCGGTCCAGCGCGGTGTCCGAGCAGCTCCCCGGCCAGGGCCACCCAGCGGGACTCCCCGGTCACCCCGGACAGGGCCAGGTACCCCTCGGCCACGCAAGCGTAGTCCTCCAGCACCCCGGCGCCGGTCCCGGCCACTCCGTCCCGGGACGTCCGGGCCAGCCGACCCGCCCGCAGGTGCACCCGGGCCAGCAGCTCCGCCGCGCCTCGCGCGGCCTCGATGAAGACCGGCTCACCGAGCAGCAGGCCGGTCTCGGCGAGGGCGGCAATGGCCAGGCCATTCCATGCCGCCACCACCTTGTCGTCACGGCCGGGGCGGACGCGGCGGTTCCGTTGCAGCCAACAGAGTGTCCCGGATGTGCCGGAACCGGCCGGACTCATCCGGGGCCGGGTCGGCCCGGAGTTGCAGCACCGAGCGGCCATGCTCGAACGTGCCGGGCACGGTCACCCCGAAGATCGCCGCCGCGTGCTCGCCGTCCGCCGGGCCGAGAGCCGTGGCCAGCTCATCGGGGGTCCAGGTGTAGAACAGGCCTTCCGCCCCGTCGCTGTCCGCGTCGAGCGCCGAAGCCAGGCCGCCCTCGGCGGTGCCCAGCTCCTGGATCATCCAGGCGCAGGTCTCCGCGGGCCACTCGGCCGGCCAGCGCCGACCCGGTGCGCCGCCACAGGTGCGCGTACACCCGGGCGAGCAGGGCGTTGTCGTAGACCATCTTCTCGAAGTGCGGCACCACCCAGTCCGCGTCCACCGAGTACCGCGCGAACCCACCGCCGAGCTGGTCATACATGCCGCCGCGAGCCATCGCGCCCGCCGTTCCTTCGGCCATCCGCAACGCCTGCCCGGCGGACTGCTCATCCTCCTTCCCGGCCCGTTCGGCGTGCCGGAGCAGGAACTCGAGGACCATCGACGGCGGGAACTTGGGCGCGCCGCCGAACCCGCCCGCGGCATCGTCGTAGTCCTCCGCCAGGCTGGCCACGGCCTGGTCGCAGATGTGCGCCAGCGCGGCCGCGGTGCCGCCGGGGCTGCCGTCGGTGTCCAGGCGCAACCCGGACAGCGGCCCAGCCCGCTCGGCCAGGGCCGCCGCGATGCTCCTGGCCTGGCCGGTGACGTTGGCCCGGTCCTCCCGCCAGGCCTTGGCCACGCCCAGCACCAGACGCTGGAACTGAGCGCGGGGGAAGTAGGTACCGCAAAAGAACGGCTCCCGGTCCGCGGTCATGAACACGGTCATCGGCCAGCCACCCTGGCGGGTCATGGCCTGGGTCGCGGTCATGTAGACCGCGTCCACATCCGGCCGCTCCTCGCGGTCGACCTTGATCGCGACCAGGTTGTCGTTGACCAGGGCGGCGGTGGCCGGGTCCTCGAACGACTCGTGCGCCATCACATGGCACCAGTGGCAGGCCGAGTAGCCGACGGACAGCATCACGGGCACGTCCCGGGCTTTCGCCTCGGCAAAGGCCTCGTCGCACCACGGCCACCAGTCGACCGGGTTGTCCGCGTGCTGCAGCAGATACGGGCTGGTGGCGTCCTTCAGTCGCTCGGCCATACCTCCATCTTCACCTGCCGCTGGAGGCAGCCACACGGCGGGCACGGACGGGCGCACCGGAAGGTGTGCGCCCGCCCGTGCGACCTCCGCTGACCCACGTAATAGGCAGCCGGAAGTCCTGCCGCCAGTCAGCAGTTGCGCAGCGCGGTTCCCGCTTCCCGGCCCGGGCACGGGAGGTGGTCGCCCGCTCCGGGTCCGATTTACCGGGGATCCGGTATCCCGCTTCCCAGGCCCAGTGACCGGGCGCTAGAATTTGAACATGGTTTTCGTTTCCAATACGACCACGGAGTGTTCCCGGGCCTAGCCGGTTGTCAAGCACCGGGACAGGTCAGCCAGTTACCCGGGTTGTGGGGAAGAGAACCGTTATCACTTTCATCTAGCAGGTAGGCTGGGCCGGCCACGGCGCCTACCGGAGACGGAAATCAGATGTCCCTTCGCCAGCCAGCGATGGCCGCCGCGCTCGCCATCGTCGCGACGGCCCTGGCCGCAGGGTGCTCCTCCGGCACCGCTGCGACCGCTACGGCTGATTCGAACACCACCATCACGGCGGTCGGGGCCGAGAACGAGTACGCCAACGTGATCGGCCAGATCGGTGGCAAGTACGTGCGGGTCACCGCGATCGAGAGCAACCCCAACACCGATCCGCACACGTTCGAGGCCAGCGCCAGCGTGGCCCAGGTGGTCAGCGCGGCTGGCCTCGTGGTGCAGAACGGCCTCGGTTACGACAGTTACATGAACAAGATCGAGGCCGCGGCGCCGAACTCCAAGCGCAAGGTCATCGACGTGCAGCAGTTGCTCGGCCTGCCGGACAGCACGCCCAACCCGCACCTGTGGTACCAGCCGTCCACGATGCCGGCCGTGGCCAAGCAGATAGCCAAGGACCTCGCTGCCCTGCTGCCCGCCCATGCCGGGTACTTCACCGCGCACCTGACCGCGTTCGACCGTTCGCTGCAGCCCTGGTACCAGGCGATCGCGCAGTTCAAGGCCGCCTACCCGGGCACCCCGGTGGCCGTCACGGAGCCGGTCGGCGACTACCTGCTCCAGGCCGCTGGCACTCGCAACCTCACCCCGTTCTCGTTCCAGGCGGACGTCATGAACGGCGTCGATCCCGCGCCCCAGTACGTGTCCCTGCAGAACAGCCTGTTCTCCGGCCACAAGGTAAAGGTGTTCCTGTACAACCAGCAGGTGACCGACTCGCTGACCGAGACGTTCCTGGCCGAGGCGCATCGCGACGGCATCCCGGTGGTGGGCGTGTACGAGACCATGCCGACGCCGGGTTACGACTACCAGTCCTGGATGCTCGCCGAGATGCACGCGCTGCAGCAGGCGGTGGCCAGCAAGGTCTCCACGCAGACGCTGAAGTGAGGACTTACGTGGGGACAGGCCGCCAGACGGAGCACAGCCCGGGCGCTATCGGTACGAGTTCCAGCAGCACGGGCCCCAGCAGCACGGATGAGGTGCTCACGGTCGATGGGGTCACGGTCTGGCTGTCCGGGCGCGAGGTCCTGCACGATGTCCGGTTCACCTTGCGCCGCGGCGAGTTCGCCGGGCTGATCGGCTCGAACGGCGCGGGAAAGACCACGCTACTCAAGGTCATCCTGGGACTCCAGGCGCCCACCGAGGGCACAGTGCGGGTCGGGGGCCAGCCGCGCTCCCGGCGCGGCCCGATGATCGGCTACGTGCCGCAGAAGATCCAGCTCGACCCGGACCTGCCGCTACGGGCCCGGGACCTGGTCGGGCTGGGCCTGGATGGGCAGCGGCTCGGCCTCCCGCTGCCGTCGCTGGGCCGCCGCAAGCTCGTGGACGAGATGCTCGCGGCGGTCGGCGCGGAGCGCTTCGCCGATGCCCGGGTCGGCGCCCTGTCCGGCGGCGAGCAGCAGCGGGTGCTGATCGCCCATGCCCTGATCAGCCGGCCCGCGCTGCTGCTCCTGGACGAGCCGCTGGCCAACCTGGACATCGCCAGTGAGCAGGATGTGGTCACCCTGCTCGCCCGGGTGGCCCGGGACCAGCAGATCGCCGTGCTGCTCTCGGCGCACGAGATGAACCCGCTGCTCCCGGTCATGGACCGGGTCGTGTACCTGGCCGCCGGGCGGGCCGCCAGCGGCACCGTGGATGAGGTCGTCCGCACCGACGTGCTCAGCGCGCTCTACGGCCAGCACGTGGATGTGATCCAGGTACACGACCGGATCCTGGTCGTCGCGGGCCGCGGGGACGGGCTGGCCGCACCGGAGCCGGACCCCGGCGTCCGCGCGGGCGGCCCGGCCGCGCACCCGGGCGAGCCCGCCGCGCACCTCCGCGACCCGGCTGACCACCCCGGTGAGCCGGTCATCAGCGGCCTCGGCGAGAACAAGTGAGCAGGCGGTGAGTCACGTCCTGCGGATGATCATCGCGCCTGGGTTCTTCGCCAGCACCCCGGTTCACGTGGCGCTGCTGGTGGGCGGGGTGGTGGCGGTGGTCTCCGGCGTGATCGGGTCGTTCGCGGTCATCCGCGGCCAGTCCTACGCCGGGCATGCGCTCGCGGACATCAGCGTGACCGGCGGGTCCGCGTCGTTCCTGGCCGGGGTCAGCCCGCTGTGGGGATTCATCGGCGTCGGGGTGCTGGCCGCGGCGGTCATGGACATCATCGGGGTGCGGCGGCCGCGCGGCCGCGATCTGGCCACCGGCATCGTGCGCGGTGCGGGCCTGGGCCTGGCCGCGCTCTTCCTCTACTGGGACACCACGCATACCGGCATCACCGGCGCCACGATCACCATCCTGTTCGGGTCCATGTTCACCATCGCGAGCTCCATCGTCCCGGTGATCGCCCTGCTCAGCGTGGTGGGCCTGGGCATCGTGGCGATCCTGTACCGCCCGCTGCTGCTCAGCTCGGTCAGCTCGGATCTGGCCCGGGCCCGCGGGATCAGCGTGCGCGCGGTCGGGGCCCTGTGCCTCGTGGCCATCGCCATCGCGGTGTCGCTGTCGGCCATGACCATCGGCACGATCCTCAGCACCGCGCTGCTGATCGGGCCTGCTGCGACCGGGCTGCGGCTGACCAGGAGGCCAGGCCTGGCGATGATCTGGGCGGCTGTGATCGGCCTGGCCGCCACCTGGCTCGGTGTCCTGCTCGCCTACGACAGCTTCTACTGGCCCCCGGCGCGGCACGGCTGGCCGGTCAGCTTCTTTGTCGTGACCCTGGTCTTCCTCGGCTACCTGCTGGCCCAGCCCGCCTCCCGGCGTGGTGCCCGCCGGGCCGGGGCCGGCCCGGCGGAACCCGTGGCCCGCCGGGCCGCGGGCCTGACCGCCCCGGCGCCTGGGTCAGGGCGGGGGTAATGGGCATGTTCTCCGGGTTCATGACGAACACCTGGGCAGTCGCCAGCATCGTGGCGGTGGTGGCCGGGGTAGTGGGCTTCTTCGTCGTGCTGCGCGGCGCGGCGTTTGTCGCGGACGCGGTGCCGCAGGGCGCCTTCACCGGGGCGGCAGGCGCCAGCCTGATCGGGGTCAACACCCTGATCGGCCTGGCGGTGGCCTCGCTCATCGGCGCGCTCGGCATCGGCTGGCTCAGCCGCCGTGGCCGCAGCGACGTGGCGACGGCCCTGGCCCTGGTGGTGATGCTGGGCCTGGGCTCGCTGTTCCTCAGTTTCAGCACGGCTTACGCGCCGGAGATCTACTCGCTGCTGTTCGGCGAGGTGCTTGGGGTCTCCACCACCGAGATCGTGCCGGTCGCGGTCCTGGGCGCGGCGTGCGTCGCCGCGGTGCTGATCACCTTCCGGCCACTGCTGCTGTCCTCGGTAATGCCGGAACTCGCCGAGGCCCGCGGCACCCGGGCGGCCCGGATGGAGCTGCTGTTCCTGGTGATCGTCGCGCTGGCCACCAGCATGACGCTGCCGGTGGTCGGGGCACTGCTGATCTTCAGCCTGATGATCGGGCCGCCGGCCGCCGCGCGGTCACTGACGGCCAGGCCGTTGCTGGCCCTCGGGCTGTCGGTGGTCATCGCGCTGGGCACGGTATGGCTGTCCATCGCCGCCGCCTACGACACGAACTGGCCCATCGGCTTCTTCGTCGGCGCCATCGGGGCGGCCTGCTACGCGGCCGGGCGCGGCTGGGCCGCCTGGCACCGGAGCAGGTCCGGGCAGGCCGGGCGGACCGGAATGGCCCGCAGCGGGACGGCGGGAGCACCGGCCACGGCTGCTAATGTGCGGTTGTGATGACGCCGGGAGCCGCGAGGCCGCCGCGAGGCGGTACCCGGGTGCGGGGCACCCGGCAGGCTGAAGCGCTGGCCGCCGCCCTGGACGGGCTACCCGGGTTCTGCAGCGCGCAGCAGATTCACGCCGAACTGCGGCAGCAGGGCGAGCACATCGGCCTCACCACCGTCTACCGGCATCTGCAGGTGCTGAGCGAAGACGGCAGGGTCGACACGATCCGTGACGCCAGCGGCGAGACGCTGTACCGCAAGTGCGAGAGCAGCGCCCACCATCACCACCTGACCTGCCGTGTGTGCGGGACCAGCGTCGAGGTGGAGGGGCGGGCGGTCGAGCGCTGGGCGGAGCAGGTCGCCGCGGCGGCGGGCTTCACCGCGGTCGATCACACCGTCGAACTGTTCGGCCTGTGCCCGAACTGCGGACCCCGCTGACCCGCCATGCTGCGTTTCCCGCTGATCCATCCCCCGCTGCTCGCCGCGCTGGGGGGCGCCGGGCACGGTTCCCGGGTCCTCATCGCCGACGCGAACTACGCCCACAGCACCAACGTCAGCCCGCGGGCGGCCCTGATTCATCTCAACCTCCGTCCCGGGCTGGTCACGGTCGACCAGGTCCTCGAGCCCGTGCTGGCCGCGGTGCCGGTCGAGGCGGTCGCGGTGATGCGCCCGGACGACGGCGGCACGCCCGCTGTGTTCAGCCGGTACCAGGAACTGCTCGGCCCCGGGCTGCCGCTGCAGCCACTCGGCCGCCTCGACTTCTACGCCACCTGCCGGGAGCCTGATCTCGCGGTGTGCGTCGCCACCGGCGACGACCGCCTCTACGCCAACGTGCTGCTCACCATCGGCTACATCCGGCCCGCCGGATAATCTGGCGCGCTGGGGGATCAATCCGGTCAATACCCCTCCCAACACGCCGGAATGAGCAGTGACTATCCTCTGGGGCGCGTCAGAATAGGTGAGGTGGATACAGCGGACGGGTACGAGGCGCGGACGGCAGTGCCGACCGACTACGACGCCATCGCCGCTGTCGTCGAGGACTGGTGGGGCCGCCCGGTCCTGGCCGCCTTGCCCCGGCTGTTCCTCGATCACTTCTACCGCAGCAGCCTGGTGGTGGACGGGCCGCGTGGCCCGCTGGCCTTCTTGATCGGCATCCTGTCGCCGTCCGACCCTGACTGCGCCTACATCCACTTCGCCGCGGTCGCCCCGGAGGCCCGCAACGCGGGCCTGGCCCGCATGCTGTACGACGACTTCTTCGCCGTGGCCCGTGCGGACGGCCGCCGGGTGGCGCGCGCGGTCACCATCCCGGACAACACCGGCTCGATCGCGTTCCACGAGTCGATGGGCTTCACGGTCACCGGGCCGATCCCCGACTACAACGGCCCCGGCCGGCCCCTGGTCGCCTTCGAGCGCCCGCTCTAGCCTGAGGCCGGACCCGGGTCCGGCCCTGGGCCGGGGATGAGGACGTGCAGGTTGCGCGGCCCATGCACGCCCTCGACCCGGACCAGCTCGATGTCGCTGGTGGCCGAGGGACCGGAGATGAGCGTGTGCGGCCGGGCCGGGTCCAGCCGGGCGAACGCGTCCGGCAGGTCCGCGGCCACCTGGTCCGGGGTGACGATCACCAGGTGGAAGTCTGGGACCAGGGTAAGCGCCCGCCGCCCCTGCGCCGCCCCGTGATCGAGGATGATCGTGCCGGTTTCCGCGATAGCCACCGCACAGCCGGTCAGCACCCCGGCGACCGCGTCCAGCGTTGCGGTGTCCACCGGCGGGTCATCGGTGACCAGCGTGAACTCCCCGCCAGCCACACCATCGCGATCAGCCGGGTCAGGCCCGGGCGCGCACCCGGCCAGCCATTCCGCGGGCAGGCCGGCCGGCACCAGGAAGCGGGCGCTCCCCGGGGAGACCTCGCGGAACGCGGTGGCCCGCGCGCCGAGCACCTGGGCCACGGCCGCGGCCAGGCCGCTGGCTGGCACCCGCTGCACCACGGCACGGTAGTCCGCAGTGCGCTCAGCGAACAAGGCGACCAGGTCGCAGCCGACCGGATCGTGGTGCGCGGCCAGGTAGTTCCGGGGCAGCGCGGCGTACCCGGCGTCGGCGAGCCGCTCGCGTTCCGCTGCGGCGCCACTGGCCACCCCGGCGGAACCACTGGCCACCCCGGCAGAACCGCTGGTCACCCCCGTGGGGGCGCTGCCCGCTGCCAGCGCGGCCCGGACCCGGCTGAGCATGCGCCCCCGGGAGCTGGCCGGTGGCACTGGCCCATTCGCTGGCCCGTTCCCTGGCCCGGTCACCGCCGGCTCCCCCGCGTCCGCGACCACCAGGACCGGAACGATTCGGCGGGCGGCACCGGGGCGTCCCGGGTCCGGGTCCAGCCGCTCAGCGGCGGCGGGAGGGCCCGGATCCGGCCCCGGCGGCCGACCACCCGGCGGCTGGCCGAGGCGGCGCGCTGGGCCAGGGCGAACCGCCGCGGCGAGCGGAACGTCCACGCCGCGGCTTCCATGGCCGCCTGCTCCGGGCCGGGCAGGCCGTGCCGCTTGCTGTCCACCACCGCGGCCCGCAGGTGCACCAGGGCTTCCGGGATGTTGATCGCCACGGGGCACACGTCGTAGCAGGCGCCGCACAGCGTGGACGCGTACGGCAGCGAGGCATCCACCGGCGAGCTGACCCCGCGCAGCTGCGGGGTCAGGATGGCGCCGATCGGGCCTGGATAGGGGGAACCGTAGGCATGCCCTCCTACCCGCTCGTAGACCGGGCACACGTTCAGGCAGGCTGAGCACCGGATGCAACGAAGCGCCTGCCGCCCAGTGTGATCGGCCAGCGCGTGGGTCCGCCCGTTGTCCAGCAGCACCAGGTGGAACGCCCGCGGGCCGTCACCCGGGGTCACCCCGGTCCAGGTCGAGGTATACGGGTTCATCCGCTCCGCCGTGGACGACCGGGGCAGCAACGCCAGGAAGACCTCCAGGTCCCGCCAGGACGGCAGGATCTTCTCGATGCCCACCACGGAGATGAGCGTCTCGGGCAGGGTCAGGCACATCCGCCCATTGCCCTCGGATTCCACCACCACCAGGGTGCCGGTGTCCGCGATGGCGAAGTTGGCCCCGGAGATACCCACGGTGGCCCGGAGGAACTGGCGCCGTAGGTGCGCCCGGGCGGCGCCGGCCAGGGCCGAGGGTGAGTCGGTCAGGCCGGGCGGCGCGTCCGCCATCTCGCGCTCGAAGATGTCCCTGATCTCAGCCCGGTTGCGGTGAATGGCCGGGACCAGGAAGTGGCTCGGCCGATCGTGGTCCAGCTGCACGATGAGCTCGGCCAGGTCGGTCTCGAGCGCGCTGATGTGCTCTGCGGCCAGGGCCTCGTTCAGCCCGGTCTCCTGGGTGGTAATCGACTTGACCTTGACCACCTGGTCCGCGCCCGCGGCGCGGACCAGCGAGACGACGATCTGGTTCGCCTCGGCCGCGTTCGCGGCCCAGTGCACCTGGCCGCCCGCGCTGACCACCCGCTCTTCCAGCCGGGTCAGGTAGACATCCAGGTAGGCCAGGGTGTGGTCCTTGATCGCCTTAGCGGCCGCGCGGAGTTCCGGCCAGTCGGACAGCTCCCCCACGGCCGCGGCCCGCTTGGCCCGGATGGCGCTGGTGGCGCGGGCCAGGTTGTTGCGCAGCTGGGAATCCCCCAGAGCGGCCGCGGCCGCCTGCGGGAACGGAGGCATGCCCAGGTAGGTGGGCATACTCGAGTCCGCCAGCGTGCTCACCCGATCGCCGCCTTCCACGTCGTGCCCGGCCCTGCCGTTCCAGGCACGTGTGCCCGGCCGCGCCGTCCCATGCTCTCAACCATCCCACCACAGCCAACACCCACCCATCGACGGCCGGCTGCCCCACCTACCCCGTCGGCGCCCACCCATGGGAATTGCACTACGTGGTGGATAGTGCACAAATACGATGCATTACCCACCGCGTAGTGACGTAGGCCGGCGTGGCTGCGCGCGCCACGGCGTGCCCGGCGCCGGCCAGGTCTGATCTCTGCCCGGCTAGGTATCCCCGGCCACATGCGCGCCGGGCTGGCCCGGCCCGGCAGGGGGCCGTCGGCTGGACTCCCCTGCCGCGGTGGGTTATACATCGGATTTCTGAGGTCACCCGATCCGCAGGAGGCGAGCCCATGGCGGCAGCAGCGTTCACTGGCCTGACGGCCCTGGTCACCGGGGGCGCCTCCGGGATCGGCCTGGCCACCGCCCGTCACTTCGCGGACGGCGGCGCCCGGGTCGCGGTGCTGGACCGGGATCCTGCCCCGGCCGGGGCAGGTCGCGCTGCTCCCGGTTATCGCCGATGTCACCGACGACGCCGCGGTGCGGGCCGCGGTCGCCGAGGCAGCGACCGAGCTCGGCGGCCTGGACATCCTGGTCAACAACGCGGGAATCGGCGCGATCGGCACGGTCGAGGACAACTCCGACGACGAGTGGCGGCACGTGCTGGACGTCAACGTGCTGGGCATGGTCCGCACCAGCCGGGCCGCCCTCCCGCACCTGCGCGCCGCGGCGCAACGGCGCGGCCAGGCCGCCATCGTGAACACCTGCTCGGTCGCGGCCCTGGCCGGCCTGCCCCAGCGGGCGCTGTACTCCGCGACCAAGGGGGCCGTGTACGCGCTCACCCTGGCCATGGCCGCGGATCACGTCGCCAACCGGATCCGGGTCAACTGCGTCGCCCCGGGCACCGCGGACACCCCGTGGATCGCCCGGCTGCTGGACGCCTCCGCCGACCCGGCCGCGGAGCGCGCCGCGCTGGCGGCCCGCCAGCCGATGGGCCGGCTCGTGTCGGCGGACGAGGTCGCCGCGGCCATCGGCTACCTGGCCAGCCCGGCCGCGGGCGCGGTGACCGGGACCGTGCTCGCGGTGGACGGCGGCATGTCCGGACTGCGGTTGCGGCCACCTGGGCAGCAGCTTCGCTAGCGCCATCCAGGCCGGTAAAGATCAGATGGATCTCGACGCGGCCGCGCCACCCTAGGTCCGGCCCGGGATCAGGAAAAGACCAGCCATCTCGTTCTGTCTCGGTTCGGTGACGGTCTGGCCGATGTCACACCACAAGCGTTGACAGGCCGGATACATCCGATCTATTTTCCTGGCACACGACCAGCGGCGCCGTTCTCTGGCGGGCGCGAGGGCGCGCACCGCAGGCCCGAGGGAGTGGACAGGAGGCAGCGATGGCACTTCGCAAACGTTTCGGCATGTCCGCCTCGGCCGCTATAGCGGTGGTGGCCCTGCTCGCCGGATGCAGCTCCAGCAGTGGGAGCAGCTCCAGCAGCGCTACGAGCGCATCGTCGAGTTCCGGGCCGGTCAAGATCGGCGTGGACCTCACCTACAACAACACCGCGTTCTGGTCCGCGTACATCAACTACCAGAGCCAGTACGCCAAGCAGCTGCACATCACGCTGCTCGGTCCACTTCTCTCCGCGGCCAGCGCCAGCCTGCAGAACCAGCAGGTCGAGGAGCTCGTCAACGAGGGGGCCAAGGCGGTCATCGTGAACCCCGAGACGGCCACCAGCCTCGGCCCCGCCATCAACTACGCGAGCGCCCACCATGTGAAGCTCATCTCGGTCGACACGATCGTGGGCGTCGGCAAGGTGTACATGGTCGTCCGGGCGTCCAACCTGCTCTACGGCCAGGACGCGTGCGCCTACATCAGCTCGTTCGCGAAGTCCGGCTACGTCCTCGAGCTGGAGGGTGACCTGACCTCGTCGAACGGCGCGGACCGGGCCAACGCCTTCAACGCCTGCATGGCCGCCAACGACCCGGGCGTGAAGATCCTCAAGGATCCCACCGTGTGGACCGACGCGACCGCGGTCACCGACGCGCAGAACGCGGTGAACGCTTACGGCAGCAACCTCAAGGCCATCTACTCGGCGTGGAGCAGCCCGGACACGGGCATCATCCCGCTGCTCAAGTCCAAGGGGCTGACCGGCAAGGTCGCTGTGGTCAGTGACGACGGGGTGCCGTTCGAGATGTGTGACATCTCCAAGGGCCTGACCAACGCCTCCCAGTCCCAGCCGGCCAACCTGTACGCCTACTGGGCCCTCAAGTACGCGACGGACGCCGCGAGCAATGTCGCGCTGAAGGCCGGCCAGCCGGGCGGCGGTGCGCCAGCCCTGCAGACCGTCAGCTACCAGGGTGACACCAACCTCGCCGACCCGATCGTGGCCCCGTTCGTGACCAAGACGGCCACGACCTTCACGATCAAGCCGGTCGACGGCCTGCCGAGCACGGTGACGACCACCCCGGTCAGCAACACGCAGCTGTGGGGCAACGTGTACGGCAACGCCCACGGCGGGGTGTGCAACGCAGCCGCCTCGGTTGGATGACCGAGCCCCTGCCGCCTGCTGCCTCGGCCGCCGTCCCGGCGGCCGAGGCAGCAGGCATCCACAAGCAGTTCGGCAGCACCCAGGCGCTGCGCGGGGTGGACCTGACGCTGTGGCCGGGGCGCTGCCTCGGCCTGGTGGGCCGGAACGGGGCGGGGAAGTCCACCCTGGTCTCCATCCTGAGCGGCATCTACCCGGCCGATAGCGGCCAGGTCCGCTTCGACGGTGCCGCGGCGCCCGCGCTGGGTGCCGTCGGCGCCTGGCGCAGCCGGATCGCCACCGTGTTCCAGCACTCGATGGTGGTGCCAGGGCTGACCGTCGCGGAGAACGTGTTCCTGGGCCGCCAGCCACGGCGGGGCGGCCTGGTGGACTGGCGGCAAATGCGGGAGCAGGCCCGGCAGGTCATGACCGAGTGGGGGTTTCCCATCGACGTCCGGCTGCCCTGTGCGGACCTGACCGTGGAGCAGCGGCAGATCGTCGAGATCGCCCGGGCGCTGGCGGCCGGCACCCGCTGCCTGCTGCTCGACGAGCCCACCGCCGCGCTGGAGCGCGGCGGCATCGAGCGGCTGTTCGCGCGGGTCCGGCAGCTCGCCGCGAGCGGGGTCGCGATCCTGTACATCTCCCACCACCTGGAGGAGGTCTTCGAGATCTGCCAGGACGTCGCGGTCATCCGGGACGGCGAGATGGTACTCACCGGCCCCGCCGCCGAGCTGACCAAGGACCGGCTGGTGGCGGCGATGGTCGGGCCGCAGGTGGCCCGCCCCGGTGCTGGGGCCGGCCGGCCGCGGCCGGCCCCAGGCCGTGCCCAGGCGGGCCTGACCGCGGACCGCCGCCGGGCGCGGCCCGGTGGCGCCGGACCGCAGGCCGCCCTCAGCCGGCCACCGGGCCCTGCCTGGTCGTCGAGCACCTGTCCGCGCAGGCGGCCGGCGGTAATGTCCGCGACCTGTCCCTGGAGGTGCTGCCCGGCGAGCGGGTGGGTGTCACCGGCCTGCTCAGCGCGGGCGTCGGCACGCTGGCCCGGATCGTCGCGGGCGCCGCACCCTGCGACGCGGGCCGGGTCCTGGTGGCGGGCCGCCCGCTCCGCCCGGCGCGGCGCGATCTCGCCCTGCGCGCGGGGGTCGGCTACATTCCGGAAGACCGCCAGGCGAACGGCTACGTGGCGCTGCTCGGCGTGGCCGAGAACGCCACCATGACCATCACCGACTGGCTGGCCCGGGCGGCCGGGCTGCTGCGGCCCCGGGCCCGGGCAGCCGCCGCGGAGCCGCTGGCCCGGCGGCTGTCGATCGTCTCCGCCGGGCTCGGCCAGCCGGTCGGCGAACTGTCCGGCGGGAACCAGCAGAAGGTCACCGTGGCCCGGGCGCTGGCCCGGCGGCCACGGCTGATCGTCGCGATCACGCCGACCCGTGGCGTGGACGTGGCGTCGAAGTCGCTGCTGCTGGCGGAGCTGGCCCAGGTGACCGAGGAGACCGGCGCCGGCCTGCTGCTGGCCAGCGACGAGCTCGACGACCTGGAGATCTGTGACCGGGTGATCGTCCTGGTCCGCGGCGAGCGGTTCGCCGAATTCCGCGAGCCGCCCTTCGACCGGGAAGCGCTGATCGCCGCGAGTGAGGGGATGACCCGATGAGCGAGACTCCGGACGCCCGCGGCCGCGGACGCCGCGGACAGCCCAGATAACCCCGGCACCGCTAGCCCGGGCGCGGCCAGCTCCGTCAGCACGGGCCCGGCCACCGCGGGCACCGCGGTCGCCGAGCGCGGCCGGGCCGAGGTGGAGGCAGTGCTGCAGGGCCGCAGCCGCAGCGCGGTGGCCATCTCGCTGGTCCGCGAGGCCGCCCTGCTCCCGGCGCTCGGCCTGCTGATCGTCATCGGCACGTTCGTGAACAGCTCGTTCCTGACCGTGTCGAACATCTCCGGGATCGGCCAGCAGATCTCAGCGCTCGGCGTGGTCGTGGTCGGCGAGAGCCTGATCCTGCTGATCGGCGGCATGGACCTGTCCCTGGAAGGGACCTTCGGGCTGGCGCCGATGGTCGCGGCGTGGCTGATCGTGCCGGTGGCCGCGTTCGGCTCCGGCACCAAGCTCAACCCGTTCCTCGGCATCCTCATCCTGCTGGCCGTCGGCGCCGCCGTCGGCCTGGTCAACGGCCTGCTCATCGTGAAGGGCCGGCTGAACGGCTTCATCGTCACGCTCGGCATGACGATCGTGCTGGCTGGCCTGCAGGACGGCATCGTGAAAGGCAATACGCTGTTCAACCTGCCGTCCGCGTTCGGGTACCTCGGCGCGGCATACCTCGGCAAGGTACCGGTCTCGCTCATCGTCACTGTGATCATCTTTGTCGGCACCGGGCTGTTCCTGCGCTACCACCGGACCGGCCGGGCCATCTACGCGGTGGGCGGCAACCGGGAGGCGGCCCGGGCCGCGGGCATCAAGGTGGACCGGATCCGGCTCGGTGTCTACGTCGCTGGCAGCATCCTGGCGGCCATCGGCGGCCTGATGGAAGCCGGGCGGGTGTCGGCCGTCACCGGCCAGCAGGGCTACCAGGAGGGGATCATCTTCGCGGTGTTCGCGGCGGCCGTCATCGGCGGGGTGAGCCTGCAGGGCGGCCGGGGCAACATGGTCGGCGCCGCGTCCGGCGTCATCCTGCTCGGCCTGGTGCAGAACATCCTCGACCTGGCCAACGTGTCCAACTACTGGATCGAGGCCATCGACGGCGCCGTCATCCTGCTCGCCCTGGTGCTGGCCAGGGTCATCGGCGGCGAGAAGACAGCCGAATGAGCGGCCACCCGACCAGGAAGACGCTGGCATGACGACGATCCTTGGCTTCGATACCTACGACGTCCGGTTCCCCACCTCACGGACGCTCGACGGCTCAGACGCCATGAACCCGAGCCCGGACTACTCCGCGGCCGCGCTGGTCATCCGCACCGACGCGGCAGACGGCCTGGCCGGCCACGCGCACGTGTTCACGATTGGGCGGGGCAACGACATCCAGCTCAGCGCGATCCGCGCGGTCGAGCCGTTCGTGGCCGGGCTGGATCTGGACGAGACCCTGGCCGATCTCGGCGGGCTGGCCCGGCGGCTCACCGGGGACAGCCCGCTGCGCTGGCTGGGCCCGGAAATCGGCGTGGTGCACATGGCCATCGGCGCGGTCCTGAACGCCTGCTGGGACCTGGCCGCCCGGCAGGCCGGGAAGCCGCTCTGGCTGCTGCTGGCGGAACTCTCCCCGGCCGAGATCGTCTCGCTGGTGGACTTCCGGTACCTGACCGACGTGCTGACCCCCGATGACGCGCTCGGGCTGCTGGAGCGCGCGCAGCCGGGGCGGGCCGCCCGGATCGACGAACTGATCAGCGACGGCTACCCGGCCTACACCACCACGCCCGGCTGGCTGGGCTACGCCGACCACCAGCTCGCGCAGCTCTGCGCCGAGGCTGCGGCCGATGGCTTCGGCCAGGTCAAGCTCAAGGTGGGCGCCGACCTCGCCGACGACCAGCGGCGCTGCGCGATCGCCCGGGAGGTGGTGGGCGACGACATCGCGATCGCCCTGGACGCCAACCAGGTGTGGGATGTGCCGGAGGCCATCTCCTGGATCCGCGCGCTGGCCGACATCCGCCCGGCCTGGATCGAGGAGCCGACCAGCCCCGGTGACATCCTGGGCACCGCCTGGATCCGCCGCGAGGTGCACCCGGTTCCGGTCGCCACCGGCGAGCAGGTCGGCAACCGGGTGATCTTCAAGCAGCTGCTCCAGGCCCAGGCGATCGACGTCATGCAGATCGACGCCTGCCGGGTGGCCGGGGTCGGTGAGAACATCGCCAACCTGCTGCTCGCCGCCAAGTTCGGGGTGCCCGTCTGCCCGCACGCGGGCGGCGTCGGGCTCTGCGAGATGGTGCAGCACCTGTCGATGTTCGACTACGCCGCGGTGTCCGGGACCATGCAGGGCCGCCAGATCGAGTGGATCGACCATCTGCACGAGCACTTCACCGCGCCGGCCCTGGTGCGGCGCGGGCGCTACGCGGCACCGTCTGCCCCCGGCAGTTCCGCTGAGCTGCGGCCAGAATCAGTGAAGGAGTTCTGCTACCCGGACGGTGCCGCCTGGCGGGCCGCCACCGGGTCATGACCGGGCCGCCCCCCGCCGCTGACGGGGTCCTCCCGGCCGTGCCGCTGGGCCGCTCCGGGGTGCGCGTCACCCGGCTGGTCTTCGGCGGCGCCCCCATCGGCGGGCTGTTCGCCCCGGTCAGCGACGAGGACGCAGCGGCCACGCTGGAGGCCGCGTGGGCGGCCGGGGTCCGCGCGTTCGACACCGCGCCGCACTACGGTGTCGGCCTGTCCGAGCAGCGGCTCGGCACGTTCCTGCGGGACAAGCCACGGGAGCAGTTCGTTGCGGGCACTAAGGTCGGCCGGCTGCTCGCCGCAGCGGACGGGGACGTGCAGGGCGCGGACGGGTTCTATGGCACTCCGGCGCTGACCAGGGTGCGGGACTACAGCCGGGACGGGGTGCTCGCGTCGCTGGAGGCCAGCCTCGGCCGGCTCGGCCTGGACTGTATCGACATCGTGCTCATCCACGACCCGGACGAGCATGCGGAGCAGGCGCTGGACGGCGCGTTCCCGGCGCTGGCGGAGCTCCGCGCCGCCGGGGTGATCGGCGCGGTCGGCGTGGGGATGAACCAGGCGCCGTTGCTGGAATGGTTTGTCCGCCGGGCTGACCTGGACTGCGTGCTGGTGGCGGGCCGGTATTCGCTGCTGGATGGCAGCGCCGCGGGCACGCTGCTGCCAGAGTGCCAGCGGCGCGGGGTGGCCGTGCTGGCGGGAGGCGTGTTCAACAGCGGGGTGCTGGCCCGGCCCGGCCCGGGCGCGACCTATGACTACGCGCCCGCACCCGGCCCAGTGCTGGACCGGGCCCGCCGGATCGCGGCGGTCTGCGCCCGGCACGGGCTGGCGGTCGGCGCGGTGGCACTGCAGTTCGTGCTGGCGCACCCGGCGGTGACCGCGGCCGTGCTGGGCGTGCGCAGCGCCGCGGAGATGATCCAGGACGCGGGCTACCTCGCCACCCGGGTGCCCGATGACGTGTGGGCGGAGCTCAGCGCGGAAGGGTTGCTGCCATGCTGACCGGGCCGGGCCTGCGGCCGCGGGCGATCCTGGACGCGCACCACCACCTGTGGGACCCGGCTACCCGGCGGCACGCCTGGCTCGACGCGCTGCCGTCACTGGGCCGGGCCTTCACCGCCGCCGAATTCGGCCAGCTCTGCGCCGCGCACGGGGTGACCGCGAGCGTGCTGGTTCAGGTGCTGGCCGACCCGGCGGAGACCGCGGAATTCCTGGCCGTGGCCGGGTCCGGAGCCGGGTCGGGAGCGCCGGTGGCTGGGGTCGTCGGCTGGGCCGACCTGACCTCGCCCGGGATAGCTGGCGAGCTGGCCCGGCTGCGCGAGCTGCCCGGCGGGGACCGGCTGGCCGGGATCCGGCACCTGGTCCAGGACGAACCGGACCCGGGCTGGCTGGACCGGCCGGAGGTGCGCCGCGGGCTGCGCGCGGTCGGCGACGCGGGGCTGGCCTACGACTTGCTGGTCCGGCCGCCGCAGCTGGCCGCGGCGGTGCGCGCCGCGAGAGATGTGGACGGGGTGCAGTTCATCCTGGACCACGGCGGCAAGCCGGACATCGCGCACGGTCAGGCTGAGCCGTGGCCCACCCTGGCCGGCCAGCTGGCCGCGCTGCCCAATGTGGCCTGCAAGCTGTCCGGGCTGGTGACCGAGGCTGGCCCGGGCTGGACCGCCGCGCAGATCGCCCCGTACGCGCGGCGGCTGCTGGACTGCTTCGGGCCGGGCCGGCTGATGTTCGGGTCGGACTGGCCGGTCTGCACCCTGGCCGCGGGCTACGGCGATGTGCTCCAGCTGGCGGCCGGGCTGCTCGCCGGGCTGAGCGCGGCCGAGACCGAGGCCGTGCTCGGCGGGAACGCGATCCGGCTGTACCAGCTGCGGCTGCCCGCGGCCGGGGACGTGCCGGGCGCGCGCTGAGCGCTACCATCAGCCCCATGCCCGGACAGAACGGGGACTGGTTGCGGGCGTCCCCCGGCGAGGAGAAGCCGCTGCAGCTGGATGCCCAGCACGCCCACTCCGCGCGCATCTACAACTACTGGCTGGGTGGCAAGGACAACTTCGCCGCCGACCGGGAAGCAGCGGAACAGGCGATCGCCGCCAACCCCGGGATCGTCGCCGACGTGCGGGCGAACCGGCTGTTCCTGGCCCGGGTGGTGCGTTTCCTGGCCGCGGAGTGCGGCGTCCGGCAGTTCCTCGACATCGGCACCGGGCTGCCCACCGCCAGCAACACGCACAAGGTGGCGCAGGGGGTCGCTTACCGGGGCTGTTTTACGGGGGCTGTTTACCGGGGCTGGCTCACCGGGCTGGCTCACAGGACGGAGGCGAGCCATTGCTGGACGCTGGCGATGTGCACGGTGGACCAGGAGCGGGCCACCTCCGGGTCGCGTGAACGCAGCGCGTCCAGGATGGCGCGGTGCTCGGCGAGGGTCCGCGCGGTCGCGCCGGCCTGGGTGAGCCCGCGCCAGACCCGGGCCCGGGAGGTGGGCCCGGACAGCGACTCCAGCAGCGAGCAGAGCACGCTGTTCCCCGAGCTCGCGGAGATCCGGCGGTGGAACTCCAGGTCGTTGGCGACCAGGTCCTCGACGTCCGGGTCCGGGCCGAGGCTATCCAGCAGCGCGGCCAGGCCCTCGATCTCCGCGTCGGTGATGTGCTCCGCGGCCATAGCGGCCGCGGCGGGTTCCAGGATCCGCCGGACCTCGAGGAATTCCAGTACGGTGCCGTCGCGGTGGAAGTCCACGATGAAGCTGAGCGCCTCCAGCAGCAGCGGGGGCTGCAGGCTGGTCACGTAGGTACCGTCGCCGCGCCGCACGTCCAGGATGTTGACCAGCGACAGCGCTTTGACCGCCTCGCGCAGCGAACTGCGGGACAGCCCGAGCTCGGCGGCCAGGTCCGCTTCCCGGGGCAGGCGGTCCCCGGCCCGGAGCGTGCCCGAGACGATCATCGATTTGATCTTCTCGATCGCCTCGTCGGTCAGCGCCACCGCTGCCCCTCCGCTGCCCATGCCGGGCACCCGCGTACATCCGATGTTTAGCCGAGTATGGCACAGCGGGCGGCCTGAGCCGTGAACGGGCTGTGGCCGTGAACTAGCTGTGGCCGTGAACCGGCTGCGGCCGTGACCTAGCTGCGGCTGTGAACTGGCTGCGGCTGTCGGCGGCGGCTGATACCAAGGCTTCATGGCTGATGAGCCCGAGGCTGGGTTGCGCGAGGAGGCGGAGCGCTGCCTGCGGGCGCTGGCTGGCCCGTCCGCGCAGCTGCGTACGGACCAGTGGACCGCGATCCAGGCCCTGGCCCGGGACCGGCGCCGTGCGCTGGTCGTGCAGCGGACCGGCTGGGGTAAGTCGGCGGTCTACTTTGTCACGACCGCGCTGCTGCGGGCCCGGGGCGCCGGGCCGACCGTCATCGTGTCACCGCTGCTCGCGCTGATGCGCAACCAGATCGAGGCCGCGGCCCGGGCCGGGTTGCGGGCGCGCACGGTGAACTCGGCCAACATCGGCGACTGGGACGAGATCTACGCCGAGATCGCCGCCGGAGCCGTCGACCTGCTGCTGGTGAGCCCGGAGCGGCTGAACAACCCGGGGTTCCGCGATCTCGTCCTGCCCCGGCTCACCGCCACCGCCGGGATGCTGGTCGTGGACGAAGCGCACTGTATCTCCGACTGGGGGCACGACTTCCGGCCCGACTACCGGCGGCTCCGCACCGTGCTGGAAGGACTGCCGCCCGGCGTGCCGGTGCTCGCCACCACCGCCACCGCCAACGCGCGGGTCACCCGGGATGTGGCCGAGCAGCTGGCCAGCGGGGCCGACCGGGAAGCACTTGTGCTACGCGGCCCGCTGGACCGGGAGAGCCTGAGCCTTGCGGTGGTCGAGCTGCCCGCGGCACAGCAGCGGCTCGGCTGGCTGGCCGAGCACCTGGACGAGCTGCCGGGCTCCGGCATCATCTACACCCTCACCGTCGCCGCCGCCCACGAGACCGCGGCCTTCCTGCGCGACCGGGGGTATCAGGTCGCCCCGTACACCGGCCGTGATGAGCAGGAGCAACGGCTGGCCGCCGAGCGGGCCCTGCTCGATGGGCAGCTCAAGGCGCTGGTGGCGACCAGCGCGCTGGGCATGGGCTTCGACAAGCCTGACCTGGGTTTCGTCGTCCATCTCGGCGCGCCGCAGTCTCCGGTCGCTTACTACCAGCAGATCGGCCGGGCGGGCCGGGCCGTGCCCCGGGCTGATGTGGTCCTGCTGCCCGGCCCGGAGGACCGGGAGATCTGGGCGTACTTCGCCTCGCTCGCGTTCCCGCCCGAGCCGCTGGTCCGCGCCACCCTGGGCGCACTCGGCGAGGCGGCCGGGCCGATGTCGTCCAGCGCGCTGGAAACCACGGTCGACCTGAGCCGGGCCCGGCTGGAGATGATGCTCAAGGTGCTGGACGTGGATGGCGCGGTGCGCAAGGTCAGCGGCGGCTGGGTCGCCACCGGCCAGGTGTGGGCCTACGACGCGGAGCGTTACGCCACCGTCGCCGCGGAGCGCCGCCGGGAGCAGCAGGCCATGCTCAGCTACCAGGCCACCCGCGGGTGCCGGATGGAGTACCTGCGCCAGCAGCTCGATGATCCCGGGGCGCAGGCGTGCGGCCGGTGCGACAACTGCACCGGCCGCCAGTGGCCGGCCGAGGTCTCGGCGGAGGGAACGGCACTGGCGCGGGCGCGGTTGCTGCGGCCCGGCATCGATGTGACGCCGCGCCGGATGTGGCCACCGGGCATGAAACAGCTGGGGGTGGGGGTGTCCGGGAAGATCCCCGCCCAGCTGTCGGCGGAGACCGGCCGCGCCCTGGGCCGCCTCACCGGGCTGGGCTGGGGCACCCGGCTGCGGGCGGTGCTCGACACTGACCCGGACGGCCCGGTCCCCGATGACCTGGTGGCCGCGCTGGTGCAGGTGCTGGCCGCGTGGGAGTGGGAGCAGCGGCCAGCTGGGCTGATCACCCTGCCCAGCCGGACCCGGCCGAAGCTCGTCACCAGCCTGGGTGAGCGGATCGCCAGCATCGGCCGGCTGCCGCTGCTCGGCTCGCTCAGCTACACCGGCGCCGGGCCCGGTCCCCGCCAGTTCAACAGCCCGCAGCGGCTCCAGGCGATCTCGCGCGAATTGCGGCTGGAGGAGCCGGCCCGGCACGCTGTCAGCCAGCTCGGCGGCCCAGTACTGGCCATCGATGACCGCATCGATTCCGGCTGGACCATGACCGTCGCGGCGAAACTGCTCCGCGAAGCCGGTGCTCCCGCTGTCCTGCCGCTCGTGCTCGCGGCCACTGCGGGCTGACCAGCCACTGGCTAACCAGCCACTGGCTAACCGGCCGCCGGCTAACCGGCCGCTAGCTAACCGGCCCCGTGGGCTGGCCGGGCCGCTGTGGCCCGGCCAGCCACCACTCAGGCCCGGGCGGGCTCACCCTGGAGCGCCACCGGCTGCTCTTCGCGGATGCCGTACCGGCCGTACAGGCCGCGCAGCGGGCGGGGCACCCACCAGTTGGCCCGGCCGAGCAGCCGCATCACCGCGGGCACCAGCAGCACCCGGACGATGGTCGCGTCCACCACCAGGGCCACGATCATGCCGACGCCCATCAGCTTGATGAACGTGATACCCGAGGCGGAGAACGAGCCCACCACGATGACCAGGAGCAGAGCCAGGCTGGTGATCAGGCCCCCGGTACGCTGCAGCCCGCTGGCCACCGCCGCTGTATTGTCCCCGGTCGCGTCGTAACGCTCGCGGATCCGGGACAGCAGGAACACCTCGTAGTCCATGGACAGGCCGAAGATGATGGCCAGCATCAGGATGGGCATGGTCGGGTCGATGGTGCCGGTCGGGGTGAACCGGAGCAGGCCGGACAGGTGACCGTCCTGGAAGATCCAGACGACCACGCCGAACGTCGCGGACAGCGACAGTATGTTGGCCGCGATGGCCTTGACCGGGAGCACCACGGAGCCGAAGGCCAGGAACATCAGCACAAAGGTGGCGGCGCACACGATCAGCGCCATCCACGGCAGTGTGCTGGACAGGCTGGCCAGCTCGTCCACCAGCTGGGCGGAACTGCCGCCGACGTAGACGCGGGCTCCGGGGGGCGCGGGCACCGCCCGGACGGCCGTCACGATGGCGCGAGCGGCCACCGAATCCGGGTTGGCGGCGTACCGCAGGTCCACCCGGGCGACGGCCCCGCGCAGGCCGGTCAGCTGGGCGGCGGACACCCCGGGCACCCGTTCGAGGCGGCTGACGTAGGCCGTCAGCGCGGCGCGGGCCGCGGGAGTGGCCGGGGGCGCGGGCAGCTGCGCGATCACCTCGACCGGGCTCGCCGGGTTGCCGGGGAAGTCCCGGCCGAGAGCCTCGGTGACCACCCGCGCGGGCGCGCCCGCAGGCAGCGACCGGGCGTCGGTGCCACCCCAGTGGATGGACAGGAACGGCGAGCCCAGGACGAGCAGCACAGCGATGATCGCCACGGCGACGAGCGCGGGCCGGCGCATCACGGTACGTGCGATGCGGTACCAGGCGCCGGTGCTCTCCTCCGCCCGCGGGCGCACCGCGCCGCGGCGGACCCGCAGCGCGTTGACCCTCGGGCCGAGCACCGCGAGCAGGGCGGGCATGACGGTCAGCGCGGCCAGCATGTCCACGGCCACAGTCGCCACCCCGCCGTAGCCCATCGAGCGGAGGAACGTCTCCGGGAACAGCATGAGGCTGGCCAGCGCCACAGCCACGGTGACCCCGGAGACCGCGACCGTGCGCCCAGCGGTGGCCACCGTCCGGGCGACCGCGTCCGCCGTGGTCGGCTGCTGCTGCAGTTCCTCACGGAACCGGCTGACCATGAACAGGCCGTAGTCGATGGCCAGGCCGAGGCCGAGGATCGTGGTGATGTTGACCGAGTAGATGGATACCGGGGTCGCCAGGGTGAGCAGCCGGAGCGCGGTGAACGAGCCGAGGATGCCAATGCCGCCGATGGCCAGCGGCAGGCTGGCCGCGGCCAGGCTGCCGAAAATGATCACGAGCAGGATGAGCAGCACCGGCAGGGAGATGCCCTCGGCCCGCCCGATGTCCGAGGTGACCTGGGAGTTGATCGCCGCCTCGGTGGGGATCTGGCCGCCGGCCTGCGAGGTCAGGCCGGGCGCGGCCAGCTGGCCCTTGATCGCGTCGTAGGTCTTGATCCGGGCTGAATCCGTCCCGCCCGCCAGTTCCAGGACCGCGTAGGTGGCATGCCCGCCTGCGCCAGCGAACTGCGCTGATCCAGTGGACCAGTAGGTTACGGCGGACCGTACCCGGCTGGCGGGCAGCGCGGCCAGCGTCCCGGTGACCGCGGCACGGAAGGCCTCGTCACGCACGGTCAGCGAGCGGCTGGAATACAGTATGACCACGTCGCCCGCGTCCCGGCCGAACGCCCGGGCCGAGATGTCGCTGGCCTGCTGGCTCTGGCTGCCCGGGGCGGTGAAGCCGCCGCCGGACTGCAGCGCGCCGAAGACGCCGGTTCCCCAGACCGCCGCCACCACCATCACGACCGCGGCGAGAGCCAGGACCAGCCGCCGCCGCGTGTACATCATGTGTCCCCAGGAGCCGAACATCGCGCCCTCCGCCCCGTACACTGCTACCAGCAATCACCGTTGTGAACGCCGTAAACTGCTAATACCGTAAACCTTGCATACGCCGTTAATGTAAGTCAAGGTTGTTTACCAGATGGCAACCCGGATGCCAGCGGGCTCTCAGCTTGGCCGCGCTGGACCAGCCGACCAGGGCGGCCAGAGTGGCCTCGGCCAGCTGGGCCGGGCGCGCCAGCCCGGCCCGGCTGGCCACGCCGGGCTCAGCCGGCCAGGCTGGGCCGGGAACCGCAGTACCGGAACCAGGGAGGCTGCGTGGCCGAGACACTGAGCCGACGCGATCGCTTGCGGGCCGAGACGACGGTGGAGATCAAGCAGACCGCGCGCCGGATCCTGGTCAACCAGGGGCCCGAAGCGGTGACCCTGCGGGCCATCGCCCGCGAGATGGGCATGACCGCCCCGGCCCTCTACCGCTACTTCGGCAGCCACGAAGACCTGGTCAAGCACGTGATCGGGGACATCTTCAACGAAATCGGCAGCGACATCGCCGCCGCGATTACGGCGGCCGGGACGGACATGACCGGGAAGATGCTCGCCGCCTGCCGCGAGTTCCGCCGCTGGGCGCTGACCCACCGGCCCGAGTTCGGCCTGGTCTTCGGAACCCCACTGCCCGCCCTGGCAGCCCTGCACGACGACATCGTGAGCGAGTGCGCGGGCCGGTTCAGCGCGGTGTTCTTCACGCTATTCCTCGAGCTGTGGCACAAGCAGCCGTTCCCGGTCCCAGCCGACCAGGAGATCGACCCGGGCCTGCACGCGCAACTGGAGCGCTACCGCGCGGATCTCGGCGTGGATGTGCCGGCCGGGGCCGTGCTCACCTTCCTGCGCTGCTGGGTCCGGCTGTACGGGATGGTCAGCCTGGAGGTGTTCAGCCACCTGCACTTTGCCCTGGAGGACACCGAGCCGATGTTCGAGATCACCCTCGCCGAGCTGGCCGGCCTAGTCCACCTGCCCTATCCCAGCCGTTAGCCGTCCAAGCCACTCAGGCCACTCGGCCGCGTAGGGTCACTTGCATCCCACAGGCCACTGTCGCTTGGTCCTGCCTGCCAAAAGTGTTCCCTAATCGCTGGGTTACGACGTGGAGGGAACACAAACTGCGGTGGCTGGCGCATTTCGTATAATCCCTATTGACATTATAGGAAAATGCTTCCAGGATAGGGACATGGCTCGTCTCCGCTCCCCGGTCTCGCGCCGTTGCCTCCTGGTGTCCCGCCGCTACGTTGACCTGTGCCGGCAGGCCGCGGCACTGAGCGCCACCGAGCAGCCACCGAGCTTTCCGCCGCTGGGCGCCCCCGTGCCGGGCTTTGCGGTGCCGGGCTCTGCGGTGCCGAGCGCCCAGGTGCCGGGCTCTCCGGTGCTGCTGCCGGTCCCTGCCCGCTGTCCCGCCCAGCGCTGAGCGGGTAACCGCCGTCCCAGATCAGCCAGCCGTCTGCGGCCCGGTCACCCTCGGGCCCGACGGCGACCCCAGCTGCCACGAGCGAGGTTTGTCATGCCTGGAAATCCCCGCATCGGCGTGTTCCCCACGACCCTGCCCGGCGCTTCTGCCGATGCCGATGCCGATGCCGATGCGCCTGCTGATACGCCCGGTCCGGGCGCCCCCGGGCTGCTGAGCCAGGCGCCGGCCGCGGCCGGGACGCCCGCAGCGGACGGGGCAGACGGGGCGGGCACGGCACCGGCCTCGGTAGCTACGGGGCGGAAGCCGGCCGGGCGGCGGCGTAACCGGACCTGGTACCGGCTGGTCAGCCCGCTGCTGATCCTGGTCGGCTGGCAGCTGGTGAGCATGGCCGGGCTGGTCTCGGTGCAGAAGCTGCCGCCGCCGACCACCGTGTGGCACACCGCGATCACCCTGATCACGACGAACAACGCCGCGTACGGCACCCTGCAGGGCGCCATGCTCGTCTCGCTGGAGCGGGTGGCGATCGGCTTCGCGGCGGGCGGTGCGGCCGGCCTGGTGCTCGGCGTGATCGCCGGGCTGAGCCGGCTCGGCGAGAACTCGGTGGACCCGGTCATGCAAATGCTGCGCACCCTGCCGCTGTTCGGGCTCATCCCGGTGTTCATCGTCTGGTTCGGGATCGGCCAGCTGCCCAAGGTACTGCTGATCGCGCTGGGCGCGTCGATCCCGCTCTACCTGAACACGTTCTCCGGCATCCGGAACGTGGACGGCAAGCTCGCCGAGGCCGGCCAGTCCCTGGGGCTGCGCCGGGGGGAGACGATCCGGCACATCATCCTGCCGGGCGCGCTGCCGCAGATCCTGGTGGGCCTGCGGCAGAGCCTGGGCATCGCCTGGCTGGCCCTGGTGGTCGCGGAGCAGATCAACGCCAACGCCGGGCTCGGCTTCATCATCAACCAGGGCCAGGCCTTCCTGAACAACAGCGTGATCTTCGTGGCGCTGCTCGTCTACTGCGTACTCGGCCTGCTCACGGACGCCCTGGTCCGGCTGCTGGAAAGGAGGGCGCTGGCATGGCGCCGCGGACTGCTGGATCACTGAGTCAGCCACCCCGGGCGGCCGGGCCGGGCCGCCTGGACCGCGGCACCCAGCCTGCCGCCTCGGTACGCGGGCTGACCCGCGAGTTCGCCGGGCGGCGCGTGCTCGACGCGCTGGACCTGGACATCGCGCCCGGCGAGTTCGTCGCGATGATCGGCCGCAGCGGTAGCGGCAAGTCCACCCTGCTGCGCGCGCTGGCCGGGCTCGACCGGGACGTCACCGGTGAGCTGGCCGTGCCCGGCCCCGCCGCGGTGGCATTCCAGGAACCCCGGCTGCTGCCCTGGCGACCGGTCTGGGCCAATGTCTGCTTGGGCCTGCGCGCCAGCAACCCGAGGGCGGTCGCGCACGCCGCGCTGGACGAGGTCGGCCTGGCCGCCCGGGCTGATGCCTGGCCGCTGACCCTGTCCGGCGGCGAGGCCCAGCGCGCCGCGCTGGCCCGGGCGCTGGTCCGCGAGCCAAGCCTGCTGCTGCTGGACGAGCCGTTCAGCGCCCTGGACGCGCTGACCACGATCACCATGCACCGGCTGGTGCTCCGGCTGTGGGCGCATCACCAGCCTGCGGTGCTGCTCGTCACGCACGACGTGGACGAGGCGCTCGCGCTGGCCGACCGGGTGCTGGTCCTGGCCGGCGGCCGGATCGCGGTCAGCGAGCGGATCACGGTGCCCCGGCCCCGGGAGCGCGACCACCCAGAACTCACGGCCCTGAGAACCCGCCTGCTCACCGAGCTCGGCGTCGTCACGGAAGGATGATCATGATCAGCAAGATCCGCGGCAGGGCTGGGGCACTGTCCCACGCCGCGCCGCCGCGCCGCCGCCTGGTGCCACTCGCCGGCCTGGCCGTCCTGGCGGTCACCGCAGCCGCCTGCTCATCCTCGGCCACAACCAGCAGCTCCGGCTCATCCGGCTCCGGCTCATCCGGCTCCGGCTCGTCCGGCACGGCCAGCGCCAAGGCCGTCAGCGTGTCCGGGGTGACCCTGCACATCGGTGACCAGGCCGGATCCGGCTCGCAGGCGCTGCTCACCGCGGCCGGCCTGATCAGTAAGCTGCCGTTCAAGGTCACCTGGTCCGACTTCACCTCCGGCCCGCCGATGCTCCAGGCCATGGGCTCCGGCGCAGTAGATGCCGGCAGCGTCGGCGACGCGCCCCCGGTGTTCGCAGCCGCGGGCGGGGAGAAGGTGGCCATCGTCGGCGCGGTCACCAGCGGCCCGGACTCCGCCGCGATCGTCGTCCCGGACAACTCGCCGATCCACTCGATCGCCCAGCTCAAGGGCAAGCGGATCGCGGTCGCCCAGGGCAGCTCGGCCGACTATCACCTGCTCACCGTGCTGAACAAGGCCGGCCTGTCCGTGCACTCGGTGACCCTCGACTACCTCCAGCCCGCGGACGGCCTTGCGGCGCTTACCTCTGGCCACGTGGACGCGTGGGACATCTGGTCGCCGTACATCGAGCAGGTCGTGGGCCAGGATCACGCCCGGATCCTGGTCAACGGGGCCGGCTTCGGCAGCCCGTACTCGTTCGCGGTCGCGTCCCAGGCCGCGCTGGCCGACCCGGCCAAGGCGGCCGCGATCAACGATTACCTGAAGCTGCTGAACCAGGCCTACGTCTGGGGCGGCACCCACCTGACGGCCTGGGCCGCCGTGTGGGCGAAGGCCACCGGGCTGCCGGACAGCATCATGCTGAACGCGGCCAAGGACGACGTCCGCACCCCGGCGCGGATCACCCCGGCCGTGATCAGCGCCGAGCAGTCGGTCTCCAACGCGTTCACCACGGCCGGGCTGATCCCGGGCCACGTGAACTTCGCCAGCTTCGCGGACACCCGCTTCAACGACGCGGTCGGAGGGTAGCGGTCATGGCGCTGACGTTCCACTGGTTCCTGCCCACCACCGGCGACGGCCGGTCGATCACGGGCCGGGGGCACAGCCTGCCCCCGGCCACCGGGCTGGGCGGCCCCGGCAGCCCGGCTGGCTCCGGCGGCGGGCTGGCTGCCCCGCACATCCGCGGCGCGGCCGCGCGGCAGCGGCCACCGGACATCGAGTACCTGGCCCAGATCGCCCGGTCCGCGGAACAGCTGGGCTTCGAGGCGGTGCTCACCCCGACCGGCACCTGGTGCGAGGACGCGTGGCTGGTGACCGCCGCACTGACCAGGGAAACCAGCCGGCTGAAGTTCCTGGTGGCGTTCCGGCCCGGGCTGACCTCGCCAACCCTGGCCGCGCAGATGGCCGCGACTTATCAGCGGATCTCCGGCGGCCGCCTGCTGCTCAACGTGGTCACCGGCGGCCAGGCCGACGAGCAGCGGCGGTTCGGCGATCACCTGTCCCATGACGAGCGGTACGCCCGCACCGCCGAGTTCCTCGCTGTCGTCCGCGGCGCGTGGAGCGGCCAGCCGTTCGACTTCGACGGCAGGTACTACCAGGTGGCGGGGGCCACCACGCTGCGCCCGCCCGACCCGGTGCCCGGGATCTACTTCGGCGGCTCCTCCCCGGCCGCGGGGCCGGTCGCGGCTGGCTACTCCGACGTCTACCTGACCTGGGGCGAGCCGCCCGCCCAGGTGGCGGAGAAACTCCGCTGGATCAGGGAGCTGGCGGCCGCCGAGGGCCGGACGCTGCGGTTCGGCATCCGGCTGCATGTGATCACCCGGGACACCGAGGCGGACGCCTGGGCCGAGGCCAGCCGCCTGCTCGACTATCTCGACCCCGGCGAGATCACCAAGGCGCAGCAGATCCTCAGCGCCAGCGAATCAGTTGGCCAGGACCGGATGCGCGCCCTGCACGCCACCTACCGGCACGGCGGCTCCGCGCAGGACCTGGAGATCTACCCGAACCTGTGGGCCGGGGTCGGCCTGGTCCGCGGCGGCGCAGGGACGGCCCTGGTCGGCAGCCACGAGAAGGTCGCCGACCTCATCGAGGAATACGCCGCCCTGGGCATCACCGAGTTCATCTTGTCCGGTTATCCGCACCTGGAGGAGGCCTACTGGTTCGGCGAGGGTGTACTGCCGGAGATCCGCAGGCGGGAAGCTGCCGCCGCGAACTCCGGGCCGCCGCGCCTGCCCGTCAACGCCTGAGGAACAACGCCGAGGGCAAACGCCTGAGAAGGCAACCCCTGAGGAGGCACTGATGAGTTTCGTCGTCCTGGTCGGCAACCCCAAGCCGCAATCCAAGACGCTGCAGATCGCCCGGCTGGCCGCCGGGGCGGTCAGCCGCGCGGCCGGGCTGCCCGATGAGCACCAGGTCATCGACCTGTCCGGGCTGGCCCGGCGGCTGCTGCTGGACGAGCCGTCATCGGCCGTGGAGGATGCGCTGGACCAGGTCATCCACGCTGACCTGCTGCTGGTGGCCAGCCCGACGTACAAGGCCACCTACACCGGGCTGCTGAAGGTCTTCCTGGACCGGCTCGGCTACCAGGCCCTGTCCGCGGTGACCGCACTGCCGCTGCTGGTCATGCGGGTGCCCGATCATGCGCTGGCGGTCGAAGTACACCTGCGGCCGCTGCTGCTGGAGCTGGGCGCCTCGGTGCCCGCACCCGGGCTGGCCTTCCTCGAGCCGGACCTGGACCAGCCGGACCGCGTGCTGGACCCATGGGCCGCCCGGGTGGCCGCGGCCCTGGGCCGGGCCGCGGCGCTCGGCGCCGCCCCGGCCGCGCTCGCCCGGTAAGCCGACCGGCGGGGCGGGTACTTCGCCAGCGCTTCGCTGGCCGCCGCTAAGCCGCCCAGCCAAGCGCTGGCCGCCGGGCCCGCGGCTGGCGCCAGCGGCAGCCCCGCCTGCGCCGCGCGGCTGAAGTCGTCGTCGATAGCGATGACCGTGCGGCCCGCCGCGTGCAGCAGGGATGCCGCGACGCCTCATGGGCCTGGGCGAAGCGGGCCAGGTAGCCCGGGTCGATGAGCGGCCCGGCGAAGGAGCCGCGCGATTCGGAGACTTCCTTGGTCCCCACCATGCCAATGATCTCGATGGACACTGACGACGCTCCCTCCATGGCCCGCCGCCTGGCTGCGGGCACATCAGCGTAAACACTTCGCCGGGTCATTTGTCAATTAACTCGATCGAATAACTAGGATTAGAGCATGACGCGCCCTCCTGCGGAGCCGGGCATCCCGGCCGTGGCTCCCGCGACCGTCCGCCAGGCCCTGCGGGACCAGGCCGAGATCGCGCTCCTCGACGTGCGCCCCGAGGGCCGCTTCGCCGAGGGGCATCCCTTGTTCGCTGCCTCGTTCCCGCTCGGCCACCTGGAAGCCGAGGTCTTCGACCGGCTGCCCCGGCAGTCGGTGCCCATCGTGGTCTACGGGGACGGTCCTGACGACGCCGCAGCGGCCATCCGGAAGCTCCGCCGCCTCGGCTACGGCGACGTGTCGGTCCTGGACGGCGGCCTGGCCGGCTGGGCCGCCGCGGGCGGCGAGCTGTTCCGGGATGTCAACGCGCCGAGCAAGGCGTTCGGCGAGCTCGTCGCGGCCACGGCGGGGACCCCGGCCATCGCCGCCGGGGAACTCTCCGCCCTGCTCAGCGGGCACGCTGACGTCGTCGTGGTCGATGCCCGGCGGTTCGACGAGTACCACACGATGAGCATCCCGACCGCCACCAGCGTGCCCGGTGCCGAGCTGGTCCTGCGGGCCAGCACGCTCGCCCCTGACCCGGCCACCCTGGTCGTCGTGAACTGCGCGGGCCGGACCCGGAGCATCATCGGCACGCAGTCGCTGCGCAATGCCGGGCTGCCCAACCGGGTCGTGGCCCTGCGCAACGGGACCATCGGATGGACCCTGGCCGGGCTGGCGCTGGAGCACGGCCAGGAGCGCCGGGCGCCCGATGTCCCAGCCGGGACGGCCCGGCGGGCGAAGGCGGCGGCCCAGGCGGTGGCCGCGAAGGCAGGTGTGCACCGCATCCGCGGCAGCGAGCTGCGGGCGGTGCTGGACAGCGGACGGCGGACCGTCTACCGGTTCGACGTGCGTCCTCCGGAGGAGTACGCGGCCGGCCATCTCGCCGGGTTCCGGCCGGCCTCCGGCGGGCAGCTGGCCCAGGAGACCGACTGGTTCGCCCCGGTCCGCGGCGCCCTCGTGGTCCTCGCCGACGACGACGGGGGCCGGGCCGCGATGACCGGTTCCTGGCTGGCCCAGATGGGCTGGGAGGTGACGATCCTGCCCGCGGGCGCGGCGGCGGGTCCCGTCGAGCTAGGGCCGTGGGCGCCCGCCCGGCCAGCCCCGCCGGAGGTGCCACTGGCCAGCCCGGCCCAGGTGGCGGACTGGCTGCGGGACGGCCAGGCGCTCGTCGTCGACCTCGACACCAGCCGGGCGTTCCTGGGCGGCCACGTGCCCGGCGCGGCCTGGGCCCTGCGCACCGACCTGTCCGGCGGCGTGCTGCCCGGCCGTCTCGGCTGGCCGCCCCGGCTGGTCCTGACCAGCTCGGACGGGATCCTGGCCGCCTTTGCCGCCACCGAGGTGCCCGCGCGTCCCGGGACCGCGGTGCTGGTGCTGGCGGGCGGGACCAGCGGGTGGGCACGGTCGGGACGGCCATTGCAGGCCGACCAGGGCGTGCTGTTGTCGCCGGTCATCGACGTCTACCGACGGCCATACGAGGGAACCGGCGTGGACGCCGCCGCCATGCAGGCCTACCTGGACTGGGAGCACGGGCTCGTGGCGCAGCTGGAGCGGGATGGCACGCACGGCTTCACCGTGCTGACCTGAGACCCGGTCGCTGCCGCGCGCTTGGCTAGGCCCGGTCTCGTGCCGGGGACCGCCTTGGCCGCGGACTTCGCCGGCCGGAAGTGGCCTTCCGGTCCTTGGCGGCGGGCAGTTCGGCCCTGGCGCGGCCGGGTCCAGGCCAGGTGTCCTGGAACCGGCTCCCGGGGAAGGACCCCAAGAATGGCCGCATCCAGTATGAGACAGCCGTCACGGGGCCGTGACGACCTTGCTGCCCGCTTCGTTGTCCGGGCGGCCGTTGCCGCGCCGTCGGTGCACAACACGCAACCCTGGTCCTTTGCCAGCGATCAGGACGTGATCAGGCTGTGCGCTGATCCCAGCCGCCGGCTGGCGGGGACCGACCCGGCGGGACGGGAGGCAGCGATCAGCTGCGGGGCCGCGCTGTTCAACCTGCGCCTGGCCGCCCGGCAGCTCGGTTTCGCCACCGGCGTGCGGCTGCTGCCGCAGTCCCCGCGCCCCGGTCCGCTGGCAGAACTGCACTGGGGACGGCACGCGCGGCCCACGCCGTACGGGGAACTGCTGTACCGCTCGATCACCCGGCGGCACACCCACCGTGGGTCCTTTACCGCCGGGGTGCCCCAGGCGCTGATCAGTGACCTGCCGGAAATCGCCCGCCTGGAGCGCGCCGGGCTGCACATCGCCGACACGGCCCAGTACCGCTTCCTGGCCGAGCTGATCAGCGCTGCCGAGCTGACCCAGCGCAGCAGGCCCAGCTTGGCCACCGAGCTCGCCCGCTGGGCACTGCCGCCAGGCTCCACCCGGCGGGACGGGGTGCCGCCAGGCGCCTATCCTGCCCAGCCGGACGGGCTGGACTTCGCCACCCGCGACTTCTCCCTCGGCACCGGGTGGGGATTCCCGCCACGTCCGGGCCCCGGCAACCCGCATGCCCTCGGCGTGGTTGCCCTGCTGACCACCCGCGACGACCAGCCGCTCAGCTGGCTGCTCGCCGGGCAGGCCCTGCAGCGGCTGCTGCTGCACGCTACCGCCCACGGCATCAGCGTCGCGTTCCACACCCAGCCGCTGGAATTCCCCGGCCTGCGCGAGCAGATCCGCAGCGAAGTCACCGGCGGCGCGTACCCGCAGATGCTGCTGCGCCTCGGCCGCACTGACCGCAGGCTCATCACCCCCCGCCGCCCGGTCACCGACACCCTCACCTGGGAACGCTGAAACCGCCGGGGCAGTGCTGCTCGGCGCACGGCTGCCCTTGATCAGAGTTGTCGCAGGGTTAATACTCTATTTTGTTGATAGAAATACTAGACAATAATGGGCCTACGGGCCGGAAGCCGCCTCAGCTCCGAGGAGTATTTCGAGCGGATGCACATCTCCTACGGCAGCCCCGAGGAGGTGGCCCGGCGCCTGGCCACCGACCGGGTGCTGCCGCTGGCCACCGACCTGATTGTCCAGTTCAGCCCGGCCGCCCCGGCCCTCGATGCGGCGATAGCCGGCCTGGAGCTGCTCGCTACCCAGGTGGCGCCGACCCTCGGCTGGAAGCCAGCAGCCGATTGACATGCCCGGGACGGGTTCCTAAACTCTACTATATCGATCGATTTAATCGACATCCATTCCACCCGGAAGCCGGAGTACCAGGTGCGCTTCAGCTGGCGGCCCGGCTCCATCGCCTTCTGGGACAACCGGGCGGCGGTGCACTACGCGGTGCGCAACTACGCGGACTTCCCCCGGCTCCTGGAGCGGATCCTGATCGCCGACGAACCGCAGTACGCCGACCTCTGATCCGGCCGGCATGGACCCGGACCGCAGGCCAGACCTGGCCCGCGGTCCGGCCCCGGCCGCTCACGCCGTCGGGATGAGCTCCTGGCTGCCGGTGCCGGCTCGCTCCCGGCGGGCGCGGGTGTAGCGGTTCTCGGGCACCGGGATGCCGAGGTTGCCGCGCAGCGTGGCCGACTCATACTCGGCGCGGACCAGGCCGCGCTCGCGCAGGATGGGCACGACATCCTCGGTGAACCTGCGGAACTGGGCCGGGTGCCCGATGTGGATGTTGTACCCGTCCAGGGCGCGCTCCTCGAACCATTGCTGGAGCACATTCGCGACGGTCTCCGGCGAGCCGGTGAACGGGGTCGGCTTGGGCGCGGACAGCTGCTGCACGGTCTGCCGGAGCGTGTAGTTGTTGTCCCGGGCCAGCTGCACGATCTTCTCCGCGTGGGTCCGGAAGCCCCGCTCCGCCACGTGCAGGACGTCAGGGAACGGCGCGTCGAGGTCGTACTGCCGGAAGTCGTGCCAGGCGAACGGACGGCCGAGCTCGGCGAGCGACCGCTCGAAGTCCTGGTCCGCCAGCTGCAGCTCATGCTCTATCTCGCGGCCCTCGGCGTCGGTGTCGCCGACGAACACCTTCACCCCCGGCATCACCACGATGTGGTCGGGGTTGCGGCCCTTCGCCGCCGCGCGGGACTTGATGTCGTTATAGAACGCCTGGCCCGCCTCGATCGACGCCGCGTGGGTGAAGATGCCCTCGCCGATGGCCGCTCCCAGGTCACGGCCCTGCTCGGAGTCGCCGGCCTGGAAGATGACCGGCTGCCCCTGCGGGGACCGGGAGATGTTGAGGGGACCGGCCACCTGGAAGTGGGTGCCCTTGTGGTTGAGCGCGTGCTGCCTCGTCGGGTTCAGGAACGTCCGGGTGGCCCGGTCCCGCGGGAACGCGTCCGCCTCATAGGAGTCCCAGAGCCCTTGCGCAACCTGCACGAACTCCAGCCCGCGGGCGTAGCGCGTGTCGTAGTCGTAGTGCCCGTCGCGGCTGAAGTTGGCCGCCGCGCCCGCGTCGCCGCTGGTCACCACGTTCCATCCGGACCGGCCGCCGCTGATGAGTTCCAGCGACGCCAGCCGCCGCGCGACGTTGAACGGGTCGTTGTAGGACGTGGTCATGGTCGCGACCAGGCCGAGGTGCTGCGTGGTGACGGCCAGGGCGGACAGCAGCGTCATCGGCTCCAGCCGGTTCAGGTAGTGCGGCGGGGAGCCGGGGGTGATGAACTGGCTGTCCACGATGAAGATCAGGTCGAACTTGGCCGCCTCGGCCAGCCGGGCCTGCTCGATGTACCAGTTGATGTTCACGCTGGCATCGCCGGGGATCTCCGGGTCGAGCCACTGATAATGCTGGCCCGGCCCGCCCACGCCCATGGTGACGGCGCCCAGCTTGATCTGTCGGCTGCTCATGATGGCTGTCCTTCCGCTGGTGTCCCTGCTACGGCTCGCTGGCCCGCCGGGCTACGGCTGGCTGGCCCCGGCGCCCGTCGGCACCGCTGCGCCCGGCACCGCTGCGCCCGTCGGCACTCCCGCAGCCGCCGGCACCGCCGCGGTCGGCTCCTGCCGGTCGCGGCGGGCGACCTCCTCGCGCACCAACGGCAGCAGCTGGCGGCCGTAGTCAATGGCGTCGTCGTACGGGTCGTAGCCCCGGATGAGCAGGGTGGTCACGCCGATGTTCACGTAGTCGAGCAGTGCCTGGGCCACTGTCTCCGGGGTCCCGACCAGGGCAGTGGAGTTGCCAGCCGCGCCGGTGGCGCTGGCCAGCGGGGTCCACAGGGCCCGGTCGTGCAGCTCGCCCTTGGCCGCGGCCGCCAGCAGGCGCTGCGAGCCCCGGTTCTGCGGCTCGCTGCCGCCCAGTCCCCAGCGCCACTGGCCCTTGAAGGCCTCCAGGTTCGCCCGGGTCGTCTGCAGGATCCGGTGCGCCCGCTCCCAGGCGAGGTCCTCGGTCGGCCCGAGGATAGGCCGGAACGACACGCTGATCCGCGGCGGCTCGCTGCGGCCCGCGGCCGCGGCGGCGGCCCGCACCGCGGCGATCTGCTCGGCGGTCTCGGCCAGCGGCTCGCCCCACAGGGCGTAGACGTCGGCGTGCTTGCCGCCGACCCGGTACGCCGCCTCCGACGAGCCGCCGAAGTACAGCGGGATCCGCGGCTGCTGCGGGGACCGGACGTCGGCGTGGAAATCCTCGAGCTGGTAGTAACGGCCCTGGTACCCGAAGGGCGCCTGCGCGGTCCAGGCCTGCTTCACGATGTCGAGGTACTCGTCGGTGCGGTCGTAGCGCTCGTCCTTGGACAGGTAGTCGCCGTCCCGGCGCTGCTCCCCGTCGCTGCCTCCGGTGATGATGTGCACAGCGATCCGCCCGCCAGCGAACTGGTCCAGGGTGGCGAACGTGCGGGCAGCCAGGGTGGGCGCCACGAACCCCGGGCGATGGGCGACGAGGAAGCTCAGCTGGTCGGTGTGAGCCGCGGCGTACGCGGCCACCTGGGTGCCGTCCGGCTGGGAGGAGCTGTAGCCGATGAGCACCCGGTCGAATCCGGCATCCTCATGAGCCCGGGCGAAGCGCCGGACATAGTCCCGGTCCACGACCGGGCCGCTGGAACGCCGGATCTCGGACTGGTCCCGGGTGCTGATCATGCCAATGAACTCGACGGGCATAGCTGGTCCTTCCTGGGCGGTTACGGGGTCTGGGTGGCGAGGGCCTGCCACTCCTCGTGGCGGTGGCAGGCGACGGTCCACCGGCCCTCGACCGTCTCGAGCGGGGGCTGCGCCGCGCAGGCGCTAGCCGCGAACGGGCAGCGGGCCGCGAATACGCAAGCTCCCGGCCCCGCCGGCGGTGCGGGTCCGCGCCGCCGCGCCGCAGCTGGCGGGCGGAGAACGGCCGGTCGTGCCGGACGCTCGGCGCGGACGCCATCAGCAGCGCGGTGTACGGGTGGCGTGGCGCGGTGAACACCTGCCCGACGGGGCCGTCCTCGACGATCCGGCCCCGGTAAAGCACCGCGACGCGGTCGGCGATACCGGCCAGCGAGCTGAGGTCGTGGGAGATGATGACGATCGACAGCCCGAGGGAGGTCACGCAGCTCCGTCCAGGAGGCGCAGGACGTAGTTACGGGTGCTGGCGTCGAGCGCGCTCACCGGCTCGTCGCAGATCAGCAGCCGGGGCTCGACGGCCAGCGCCCGGGCGATCGACACGCGCTGGCGCTGGCCGCCCGAGATCTGGCCCGGCGTGCGGTGACAGCATGGCGGCGTCGAGGCCGACCTTCTCCAGGGCGCCCAGGACGCGCTGGCGGACCTCGCCGGAGTCAGTCCCACCGCGGATCTTGAGCCCTTCGCCGACGATCTCCTCGACGGTCAGGTCCGGGTCGAGCGAGCGGAGGGGGTCCTGGAAGATCAGCTGCACCTGCCCGCTGCGCCGCTGCGCCCGCCGGGCGCGCCCGCGCAGGGCAGAGATCGGCCGGCCGTCGAAAACGATCCGGCCTCGCGCCGGGCCGGCCAGCCCGACCACGGTGCGCGCCAGGGTCGTCTTGCCCGAGCCGGTCTCACCGACCAGGCCGACGATCTCGCCGGGCCAGATCCCAAGGTCGACACCGCGCAGGACGGCCGTCGCCCGCCATCCGCGGCCGAGGACCACGTCGAGGGACTCCACCGCCAGCAGCGGCGGCTGGCTGGCCGGCGCCGGCGGCGCGGCAGCGTCTGAGATGGCGGTCATCGGGCCACGAGCTCGCTGACGGCGTCGGCGTCCCTGGCCCGCACGCACCGCACGTGGTGGTCGTACGCGATCGTCACGGGATGGACGGCGTCGGCGCGGCAGGCCGGGATGGCCACCGGGCAGCGCTCGGCGAAGCGGCAGCCCACGATGTCCGCGCCCACCTGCGGCGGCTGCCCGGCGATGACCTCCAGCTCGCGGCGGCGGAAGTCGCCGACCGAGGCCACCCGCAGCAGCGCCTGGGTGTAGGGGTGCCGGGGCCGTTCGATGATCTCCTGGGCCGACCCGGTCTCCACGACTTCCCCGGCGTAGAACACCACGATCCGGTCGCATAGCTCCGCGATCACAGCGAGGTCGTGGGACACGAAGACCACCGCCAGGCCACGCTGCTCACGCAGCTGCAGCAGCAGCTCGATGACCTCAGCCTGGATGGTGACGTCCAGCGCAGTAGTGGGCTCGTCGGCCACCAGCAGCTGCGGGTCACACGAGATGGCGATGGCGATCATCACCCGCTGCAGCATGCCGCCGGACAGCTCGGCCGGGATCTGGTGGAAGACGCGTCCGGGCTCGCGCAGGCCCACCGCCTCGAACAGCTCCAGCGCGCGCCGGTGCGCCGGGCGCCGGGACAGGCCCAGCTTCACCCGCAGCACCTCGGTCAGCTGGCTGCCGACGGTGATCACCGGGTTCAGGTAGGACGTGGGATCCTGGAATACGGCGCCCATCTGGCTGCCGTGCACCTGCTCCCACTCCCGCCGCGACAAGCCCGTCACGTCGTGGCCAGCGAACGACACCGTCCCCCGCTCGATGGCGCAGCCGGGAGGCAGCACGCCGAGTGCGGCCCGGCAGGTCAGCGTCTTGCCGCTGCCGGACTCGCCGACCAGGCCCACGATCTCGCCGGCCCGGACGCCCAGCGAGACGCCACGCACCGCCGTGGCGGCCCCGTGGTGCACGCTGATGTCCAGGTCGTCGAGGCCCAGTACCTCGTCGGCCACCGGCCCGAAGCCCCGGCGGAGGCCGTCGCGCGAGCTGGCCGCAGCGGTGTCAGGCAACGGATTGCGATTGTCGATCACCATCGGCGCGCTCCAGGGTCGAGTCGTTGAGGATGATGTGGGTGACCGGGTCGATCAGGACCAGCGCCCCCGCGCTGCTCCGGTCCCGGAAGGCGTCGGCCAGCGCGTTCAGCGCGCCGACGGCGATGGCGATGAGCAGCCCGGGGATGAAGGGCGCCCACGGTGCCTGGGAGAGGTAGTCGAGATCCGACGACAGGATGCCGCCCCAGGTTGGCGCGGGCGGCTGCACGCCGATGCCGAGGAAGGTGAGGAACGACACCGCCAGCAGCGCGGCGGCGGTCATCGAGGCCGTCGTCACCGCGATGTTCGGCAGCACCTTGCGCAGTACGTGCACCCGGATGACCCGCAGTTTCGAGGCGCCCAGCAGCTCGGCGGCCTCCACGTACTGGGTGCGGGCGTACTCCAGGGTGGCCGCCCTGGTGAGGCGGAAGAAGTTGGGGGCGAGCAGGATCCCGACGGGGATCATGGCGTGCGCGAGGCTGTTGCCGAGGGCGGCCGTGACGGCGACCGCGAAGAAGACGTACGGCAGGGTCATCAGCGCGTCGGAGACGCGGTTCGCGGCGAAGTCGAACCACCGGCCGAGGAACACGGTGGCGACGCCCGGGACCGTGCCGAGCACGAGCCCGATCCCGACCGCTTCGAGGGCGGTGAGCACCGACAGCCTGCTGCCGGCCATCAGCCGGCTCGGCCGCGTCCCGGCCGAGGTAGTCCGTGCCGAGCAGATGGTGCAGGCTCGGCCCCTGGAACAGCGCGTTGGCGTTGATGGTCAGCGGGTTCTGCGGCGCCAGCGTGGAGCCGAACGCGGTCAGGAACGCCACGCCAGCCAGGATGACGATGGCGATCCGCACCGACGGCAGCCGCAACAGCGACCGCGGCCTGGCCCCGGACCGTCGGCTGCTCATGCGCCGAGCCCGTCGCTCGTCCGGTACAGCCAGTTGAGCGTGGTGTTCACCACGAGGTTGACCACGATGACAAAGGTGCTGATCACCAGCAGCAGGCCCTGCACCACCGGGATGTCCCGGGTCTCCGCGCTCTCCAGGAGCAGCTGGCCGAGGCCGGGCAGGGAGAACACCACCTCGGCCGCCACCGCGCCGGCCAGCATCTGCGGGAAGTCGTTGCCCAGGATGGTGAGCGCCGGGCCGGCCGCGTTGCGCAGGGCGTGGCGGACCAGGACGCGGCGGTACGGCAGGCCCCGGACCTTGGCGCCGACGATGTAGTTCCGGTCGAGCACCTCGACCAGGGAGGTACGCAGCTGCCGCGCGATGTCGGCGGAGACCGGCAGGCTCAGGGCCAGGCTCGGCAGGATGATGAACTTGAGCCACTCGGTGATGCTGGTGGTCGGCCCGACGTAGCCGTTGGCGGGGAGCAGGTGCACCGTCGTCGGCGAACAGGACCACCAGGATGATGCCGACGACGAACGCGGGCAACGTCGACACCGCCGAGCACACCACGGTGACCCCGCGGTCGAACCAGCCGCCACGGCGGATGGCGGCGACCGTCCCGGCGCTCCCGCCGATGACGACCGCCAGCACGACGGCCAGCAGCGCGATCGACAGGTCGACCGGCAGCCGCTGGCCGATGCTCTGGGCGACCGGGATCTGGGTGAACCACGACCGGCCGAGGTTGCCCTGCACCGCCTGGGTCAGCCAGTTCCAGTACTGCACGATCAGCGGGTGGTCCAGGCCCAGGGTGCGGTCGAGGCGCGCCACCGCGGCCGGCGTGGCCGCGTCCTGGCCCAGGATCGTGGCCGCGGGGTTGCTGTTCGACAGCGCCCCCAGGCTGTAGGTGATGAACGTGCTGAGGAACACGATCGGCACGCAGCACGGCGAGGCCGCCGCCGAGCCGGGCCGCGGCGATGCGGCCCCGGCGCCGACGGGGCGGGGCGGCCCCGTCGGCACCAACCGTGTCCTCGCGGTTCAGGTTGACCACGGACATTCGCTCACCTAGGGGGTCTCGTGGGGCAGGCGGCGGAGTGCGGGGTGAGCATGGTCAGCTCGCCACCCGGACGCCTTCCCAGCGCTGCTGGACCAGGTCGGCGGGGATGCCGGTGACCTTCGGGCTGTAGGCGAAGATGCGCGGGTTGGTGTAGAGCCAGATGTGGATGGGGTCGTCCTGCACCGCGGTGGCGATGGCGCTCTGCAGGACGCTCGGGTAGCTGGGCGAGGTGAGCGGCACGGTGAGGGCCTGCGCCAGCGCCTGGCTCACCGCGGCCGGGGCGGTCGTCGCCTTGCCGTCCACGTTCATCAGGCCCTGCTGGCTGTAGAGGACGTCGAGCATCTCTACCGGGGACGTGCGTCCCGCCGTGCCGTCCACGGCAAACGGGATGGTCTTGTCGAGGTAGAGGTACTGGGTCTCGGTGTTCGACGGGAACGTTAGTGATGGTGGCCGTGATGCCGACCTGCTTCAGCTGGCCCTGGACCTGCTCGGCCAGCGAGTCCTCGGTGCTGACGGCGGTCAGGGTGATCTTCAGGCCATTCGGGTACCCGGCCGCGGCCAGCAACTGCCTGGCCTTGGCCGGGTCATAGGGGTAGAGGTTGGCCAGGCTGGCGTTGTAGCCGACGAACCCCTTCGGGAACGGCTGGTAGGAGACCGATCCGTAGCCGGACGCCTGGACCTGCAGGATCGCCTGGCGGTCGATGGCGTAGTTGATCGCCTTCACCACGTCCGGGTTGTCGAACGGCTTTGTCGTGGTCTGGATGTCGAGTTCGTTCACGACCTCAGACGGGATCACGGCGATCTTGAACCCGGCGGCCTTGGCCGCCGCCACCTGGTTGCCGGCAATGTAGGCCACGTTGACCTGTCCCGATTGCAGGGCGGCCAGGATCTGCTCGGGCTGGGTGATGTCCTGGACCGTGAAGTTGGCCAGGTGGATCTGGCTGGCGTCCCAGTAGCCGGGGCTGCGCACCAGGTTCGCGTGGGAGTCCGGCACATAGCTGGCCAGCTTGAACGGGCCCGCGCCGATCGGGTGAGTGGGCAGGCTGCCCGCGTCCTTGGTGAAGACGGCTGGGCTGACCATCATCCCGTCCTTGCCCGCCAGCAGGTACGGCACCTGGTAGTCGACCTGCGCCAGGTCGAGCGTGAAGCTGGTCGGGCTGTTCACGACCACCTTGGAGATGACCGAGAGCTCGGAGGCGATGGTGGAGTTCGCCTGCTTCTGGCCACGCTCGATGTTCTCCTGCACCGCCTGGGCGTTGAGCGGCGTGCCATCGGTGAACGTGAGGCCCGGCCGCAGCGTGAACGTCACGCTCTTGCCGTCCGGCGCGTAAGTCCACGACGTCGCCAGGCCGGGCACGACGTTCCCGGCGGGATCGAGGCTGGTGACCGAGGCGTACACGAGCCCTAGCACGTGCACGTCCCACCCGGCGGTCGAGGTGACCGGGTCCCAGGACGTCGGGAGTTCCCACTCCCAGTTCAGGGTCCCGCTGACCCCGGTGGCGGCCGATGATCCCGAGGCGGGCGAAGTGCTGGCGGCACTGCCGCAGCCGGCCGCGAGCATCGAGAGGGCCAGAGCGGCCGTAATGGCCAGGCTGCGGCGGACCGCGCGCGGACGAAGTGGCATGAACGTGCTCCAGTCAGGGGTTTGGGCACCGCCACGACCTCGTGGCCTTGGGTGCATGCAGTGGCGCCAATCTAATTCATATAAATCCGATTGGTCAAGTAGGATTTGCACCGCCGGGCTCCCCACCAGGGCCAGCGGTGCCTGCCTAGGCGGGCCTACCGCCTGGCCAGAGGCTCTCCAGGTTGACCACGATGCCCTCCTGGCTGCTGCGGGCGATGATTACGACGGCCTCCTGGTCGCCGGGGTTCTCTTCCCGGTGCGGCACGTAGGGCGGCACGAAGATGTAGTCGCCCGGCTCGGTGTCCAGCCTGACCTCCTGGCCGCCGTCGGCGAAAACGAACGAGGGATTCCCGGACAGCACGTAGATCGCCATCTCCGCCTCGCCGTGGTGATGATCGCCGGACCGGGGCGGTCACAGCCAGCACGCGGGCATACCGCTACGTGTCAGGTGCCTCAGGCCGCGAGGGCGGAGTAGTGGCTGGCGTCGCCCTTGCGCACCACGCTGACGTCGCCCCGGATGCCCACCGGGACATCGCCCGCGATCGTGATCCGGTGCAGCAGCCGCGGCTGGTCGTCGTAGTCGGCCACGGCGTAGTGCTGCGTGGCCCGGTTGTCCCAGATCGCGATGTCGCCGTCCTGCCAGGTCCACCGGACCGTGTTCTCCAGCCGGGTGATGTGCCGCTGCAGCAGGCCGAACAGGTCAGCGAAATCCGTGCTGCTCAGCCCGGTGAAGGAGCGGACGAAGTGGCCGAGCAGCAGGGCGGGCTCGCCGGTCTCCGGGTGGATCCGGACTACCGGGTGCTCGGTCTCGAACTCCAGGTGCCGGAACTCCGCCCGGTACTCCTCCTCCCTGACGTCCACTCCGCCGATCTGCGGCCGGTCCGCGGCGTAGTCGTAGAGGTTGGAGTGCACCGCGCGCAGCCCGTCGGCCAGCGCCTGCAATGCCGGGTGCAGCCGCCGGTAGGCCGCGGCGGTGTTGGCCCAGACGGTGGTGCCGCCGTAGGGCGGCAGCGTGATGGCGCGCAGCACGCTGATCGCGGGCACCCGGTCCACGAACGTGACGTCGGTGTGCCAGCTGTTCGCCTTGCCCTGCTCGGCATCGATCGGCAGCACGGCCACGCCGTCACCGGCCACGGTCGGGTGTGGCCTGGTCAGCGGGCCGAGCAGCTCAGCGAACGCGCGCTGGTCCGCATCGGTGGCGCCGTGCTGGCCGCGCAGGAACACGACCTTGTGCCGGAGCAGCGCGGCGCGCAGCTCGGCCACGGCCGCCGGGTCCACCGGGCCGCTGATCTGGATACCGCCGACAACGGCCCCGATCGCGCCACCCACCTGGGTCACGGAGATGTGCCGGAACGATCCGGGGCGGGCCACCGCCTGATGGTCGTGCAGCTGGGTCATGCCAGGCGTCCTTCCCGTGCGAGGGTCTGTGCCTCCACCCTCCGCCTTCCCTGACCCCTAGTCAAATATTCCGATCGTTAAAGTATGGAATGCCAGCCGCAACGAACACCTCACGCCCGCATGACCTCCGCCAGCCCGGCGGTCAGCCGTGGCCGAGGATGGGATGGGGCCGGTACAGCTCCTCCAGGCGGCGCAGCTCGTCCGCGCTGAGCTCCAGCTGCTCCGCGGCCAGCGCGTCCTCGACGTGCGCGACCTTGGTGGCGCCGACGATCGGGGCGGTCACCCCGGGCCGGTGCAGCAGCCAGGCCAGGGCCACCTGGGCGGGCGGCACGCCGCGCGCGGCCGCGACCTCGGCCACCCGGTCCGCCACGTCGAAGTCGGACGGATCGTTGAACAGGCTGTCCCCGAACGCGTCACTGCTGGCCCGGACCGTGTGCCGGCCGCCGTCCCGGGTCCGGGTGCCCGCCAGCAGGCCGCGGGCCAGCGGGCTCCACGGGATGATCCCAACGCCCTGGTCGATGCACAGCGGGATCATCTCCCGCTCTTCCTCGCGGTAGACCAGGTTGTAGTAGTCCTGCATGGACACGAACCGGGTCCAGTCGTGCTGGGCTGCGGTGTGCTGGGCCTTGGCGAACTGCCAGGCGAACATGCTGCTGGCGCCGATGTACCGGGCCTTGCCCGCGCGGACCACGTCGTGCAGCGCGGACATGGTCTCCTCGATCGGGGTCCGCGGGTCCCACCGGTGGATCTGGTAGAGGTCCACGTAGTCCATGTCGAGCCGGTCCAGCGAGGCGTCGATCGACGCCATGATGTGCTTGCGGGACAGCCCGCGGCCGTTCTGGCCGGGCATGGTCGGGCCGTGCACCTTCGTGGCGACCACGACTTCCTCGCGGGTGAACAGCTTCCCGAGCAGCCGGCCGGTCGCCGTCTCGCTGGCCCCCGCAGAGTACACATCCGCGGTGTCGTAGAAGTTGACGCCCCCCTCGGCCGCGGCCCGCACGATCGGCTCGGCCGCCTCCTCGTCCAGCACCCAGTCCCGGTCACTGTTGTTGCCGAAGCTCATCATGCCGAGGCAGACCCGCGAGACGCGCAGTCCGGTGGCACCTAGGTTGACGTATTTCATGATGTCCTCAGGGTCGAGTTCGTCCGTGGGTATCCGCTGTCCGCCCCTGCGTTGACCTTATGCCGCCGCGTTGTCCCGGCCGCCGGACGCCCGCCCCACTCCGCGGCGCCTGCACTTCCGCGGTCCCCGCACTCCCCCGGCGAGGATGCTGAGCAGTATCTTCATGGCTGCCCCGGCCCGGCCAGCCGCAGCATGGCATTCCACATCAGGACCTTGTGCATGCCGTCAGCGGTCTGGGAGAAGGCGGCCAGGCCCCCATCGCGGGCTACGGCGACGAACTCTTCGTCCCAGCCGATCTCGTAGTCCATGCCCCACCGGGACATCAGGACGGATGCCTCGTAGTGCCGGACTGCCCGCATGTGGTGGCTGACCCTGGCCTGCTAGCCGCTGTGCATCGCCTGTCCTCCCAGTGGGGACCGGCGGCCCCGCCAGCGAGTCACGCTCGCGTAGAAGGACGAAGCAGCCAGTCTGTCCAAGGAGTATAGAGGAGTGCACTCCTCTATAGATGGGTACGACCCTATACGGGGGAGTATGGCGAGGGATGCCAGCGTGAGCAGGTGGTTAATCCTGATCTGCCCGTGCCTCTGTGGGAACAGCTGGCCGGTTACCTGAGGCACCAGATCCAGTCAGGCAAGCTCACGGGCCGCGTTCCGTCGATCGTGAGCCTGTCCCAGGAGCATGGCGTGAGCCACAAGACATCAGCTCGCGCCCTGGATGCGCTGAGGGACGAGGGTCTGATCGTCGTGGTCCGGGGCAAGGGGTTCTATGTCAGGCCACCTGGGCAGACGTGAGTCCTGAAGGTCAGGCAAGGGTCAGGGCACCGCGCTGATGTATTTCGGGGGCGCGGGTTACGCCACGTAGGGCGGGGTGCCGGCGTCGTTGGTCATGGGGCGGCCGGCCGCGGCCCAGCCGTGCATACCGTCGCTGACGTTGATCGCGTCCCAGCCTGCCCCAGCCAGCGCGTGCGCGGCCTGGTTGGACCGGGCACCGGACCGGCAGATCAGGAAGACCGGGCCGTCCTGCGGGATCTCCGTGTACCGTGCGCTCAGCTGGCCGAGCGGGATGTGGGTGGCAAAGGGGGCGTGGCCCGCCGCCCACTCGTCGCCCTCCCGGACATCCACCAGGCGCGCGCCGACCGGCACGTCCGCCGCGGGCACCTGCGCCGGTGCTTTCGGCCCGTTCATGCTGGCCCCGTTTCCGTGATCGCATCTTTCCCTGTCCTGCCTGGAAGGGTAACGCCCCGTGCCCGGTCAGCGGGACCGCCGCGCGGTCTTTGGGATCGCCCGGCTTCCGGGACCGCCCGGTCAGCGGGAACCGCCCGGTATTTACTGGTCCGGCTCGCCGGCCAGGGCCTGGTAGGCGGGGCCGAGCAGGGTGGTCAGGTCCTTCCCGCGGACCTCGACGTCCGGCGGCTCGAACGACCGTAGCAGCAGGTCTGGCGCGGTCACCGGGGCAGCCTGCACCGCACGCAGCCGGGCCCGGCTGACGGGCGGGGACCAGAAGCCCGCCACGCACTGAGCCAGCGGAGGTGCACCTGCCCCGGCCAGCGCCAGCGGCCCGGACGCCCCGCCCGGCCCGGCAGCAGCCTGCGGCCCGGCGCTGCCCGGCCGTCCGGGAATCCGGCGCAGCGCGCTGAGCACCTCGTCCCGGCCCCGGCCGCGCCAGGCCAGCATCGCGAACGGGTCGTCGTCGAACTGCTCGGCGAGCACGTAGCAGACCGCGGCCAGGTGCTTGCACGGCACCTCCCAGTCTGGGCACGAGCAGGACAGCTCGAGATCACGTGCGGACCGCGGGAACAGCGGGGTGCCGCAGTCAGCGAACACCTCCTCAATCTCCCGCGGCATCTCCCCGGCCAGCAGCTTGGCCCGGAACAGCGCCTGCGCGCCGAGCGCTTCCAGTACCCGCTGCCACTGCACCGTGGTCAGCGGCAGCACCCCGATTCGTACCCGGTACGGCGCGGGCCGGGAACCCTGCACCCGCGCGCTGACCTTGCCCTGGGTCAGCGTGCAGTCCAGCACCTGGCCACGCCGGGCGTAGTTCCGGCCGCGGGCCAGCCGGCCGCTCATCCCGAACGACTCCAGCACCTCGATGAACCGGCGGGACCACCACTGCTCGCCAATCGCCCCGCGCTTGCTGCGGGCCTTGACCCCGCCCTCGACCCGGATCGGGCGGCCCCCTGCTGAGTCCCGCCACCAGCCCGGGTCACGCTCGCTCACTGGTGCACCGCCCCGGCAGTCCCATTCCCGGCAGGCCTGAGCCCAGCGAGCACCGCCCTCGCGGGCATCGCCTGGCCAGGGCCGGCGCCGGCAGGCCCAGCTCCGGCAGGCACCGTCCTAGCCCCGCCCGCGTCTGGGGATACCGCGTCGGGAGAGAGCGTGAGCAGGTCTCGCAGGTCGGCGGTGGACAGCTCGGTGAGCCAGCTCTCGCCGGTCCCGACGATCCGCTCGGCCAGGGCCTTCTTCTCCTCGATCATGGCGTCGATCCGCTCCTCCAGCGTGCCCGCGCAGACGAACTTGCGCACCTGGACGTCCTTGCGCTGGCCGATCCGGAAGGCCCGGTCGGTGGCCTGATCTTCCACAGCCGGGTTCCACCACCGGTCGAAATGGATCACATGGTTGGCGCTGGTCAGATTCAGCCCGGTCCCGCCGGCCTTGAGGGACAGCAGGAACACGGCCGGTTCCGCCGCCGACTGGAACTCCGCGACGAGCGCGTCCCGGGCCTTCTTCGGCGTGCCGCCGTGCAGGTAGAGCACTGGGCAGCCGAGCCGGGCGGCCAGGTAGGGCTGCAGCATCCGGCCGAACTCCGCGTACTGGGTGAAGCAGAGCGCCTTGTCGCCCTCGGCGATGATCTCATCGCAGATCTCCTCCAGCCGGGCCAGCTTGCCGGACCGGCCGGGCAGCCGCGATCCGTCGCCGAGCAGGTGCGCGGGATGGTTGCAGACC
>CAWDRD010000107.1:0-34069 GCA_963804455.1 uncultured Actinomycetes bacterium | reverse complement strand
CGGACAGGATAGGCGCGATTACGGTGATCAAGCCGATGGCACTCCGCTGCCCCGGGCTGGCCGTCCCCCCGAGGTGCCCGCGGGCAGCGCCGTCGTGCCGCACCAGCCGTGCTCCTGGTCGTGAAGGAAGGGGCCAAGGTCAACCTCGGCCAGCTCAGCCGGGCCACGGCCGACGCCCACCTGTTGCTGGCCGCCGAGGTCGCCGACGGCTTCGCCCAGCCCTCCCACCGCGCCCGCTGAGGGCGGGATCCCATCAGCGCGGTACAGGGCGGGATACTCATCAGCGCGGTACAGGGCGGGATCCATCAGCGCGCGGTTACCGGTGACCGGCTATGTACCGCGCTAACTGGGCGGTAGGCGCTGGGTCAGGCGACGGCGTTGCGGAAGACGTTGGTCGCCCAGGCGAGCACCAGCGCGCAGAGCGGCACGAGCACGGCGAACGCCTGCCACACCGCGGTGCCGGTGAGCGTGCCCGGGGCGAGCACCCGGGCGGCCTCGACCAGGTAGTACAGCGGGTTGAAGTGCGCCAGCACGCGCATCCAGGTCGGGCCCGAGCGAGATCGGCAGCAGCACCCCGGCGAGCAGCAGCACCGGCAGGTTGATGCCGTTGATGATCGCGGCGAAGCCGCTGATGTCCTTGGTGACCAGCGCGGTGGCGATGCGAAGGCGGCCATGATGATCAGCAGCAGGCCGAGCAGCACGGCCAGCACCGCCAGCCCGGCCCAGTGCACCGAGAAGCCGAAGCCCGCACCGACCGCGACCACCACGGCGTCGAACACGAACATCATCACCATGGTGGCCAGGATCGGCCCGATCAGGATCGCGAACCGGCTGGCCGGGGTGACCCGGAACCGCTCGATCACGCCGGCCTTCAGCTCGAAGATCGTGTTGAAGCCGGGCCCGGTCCCGCTGGCGAAGGCCAGCAGCGACAGGATGCCGGGCAGGAACAGGTCGAGCACGTTACCCGTGGGCAGGCCGCCCGACCCGACCAGGTGCTTGAGCAGCGGGGTGAACAGGGCCAGGTACAGGATCGGGGTGGAGAACCCGACGATCAGCCAGACCGGGTTGCGCAGCAGCTGGATGGCGTACCGCTGGAACAGCAGGCCGATGTCCCGGGCCGTCTTCATCGCGCCATCTCGTTCGCATCGGGCTGAGTGGAACCAGGCCGGGCTGCCGCACCAGGCTGGGCCGAACCGGGCTCGGCCGAACCGGGCTCGGCCGAACCGGGCTGGGCGTTTCTGTCGCCTGGCTGAGCCGCGCCGCCGTCGGCGCTTCCGTCCGGTCCCGCATCGCGCAGCGACCGGCCGGTCTGCCGCAGGAACACGTCGTCGAGCGTTGGCTCGGACATGGAGATGCGAGCTCGGACCCCGAGATCGGCCGTGTCGAGCAGCCGGATCAGCTGCGGCAGCGCGGTGCCGCCGTCGTCCACGTACAGCCGGATCTGGCTGCCCTCGGCCGCGTAGCTCCCGGACGTACGGCTGCCCGGTGCAGCAGCGGCAGCGGCCGCCGTGGCCTGATCGTCGCGGCGCAGGCTGACCAGGATGGCGTCCCCGGCGACCTGCTGCTTGAGCACCCGCGGGGTGCCCTCGGCCACGATCTGGCCGTGATCCATGATCATCAGGCGGTCGCACAGCACGTCGGCTTCGTCGAGGTAGTGAGTGGTGAGGAACACCGTGGTGCCACGGGCCCGCAGAGCTCCCGGATGTGCTCCCACAGGTTGGCCCGGCTCTGCGGGTCCAGCCCGGTGGTCGGCTCGTCGAGGAAGAGCACCGGCAGGCTCGTGCACGATGCCGAGCGCGACGTCGAGCCGCCGCCGCTGGCCGCCGGAGTAGGTGCCCACCCGGCGGTCGGCGAAGTCGGCGAGGTCGAGCAAGCTCGATCAGGGCGGCGGCCCGCGGCGTGACCTGCGCCCGGCTCGCCCCGTACAGGCGGCCCTGCAGGACCAGGTTCTCCCGCCCGGTGGCCAGCTCGTCGGTGCCGCCGAGCTGGCTCACGTAGCCGATCCGGGTGCGGACCTGCCCCGGCTGCCGGGCTACGTCGAACCCGGCCACGGTCGCCTGGCCGGAGTCGATCGGCAGCAGCGTGGTCAGCATGCGCAGCGTGGTGGTCTTGCCCGCCCCGTTCGGCCCGAGGAAGCCGAATACCTCGCCACGGCGGACGGACATGCTGACCCCGCGCACCGCTTCGACCGGGCCGGCCTTGGCCTTGAAGCTCTTGCGCAGGTCCTGGGTGGTGATGACGTCATCTGCCGGATTCACCGGGGCTCCTCGTCGGTTGGGTGCGGGGCGGCCTGAGGGCGCGGCCCAGGTGCTCGCCACCAGGCCTGCGCCGCGTGCCCGCTCCGGGCTCGCGGGTAAGCCCGGGCAGACACAACTTAAGATATATCGCGTTTGGTAAAAGTCAAGATGTATCGCGAGATGATGTGCTGCCGGGATCCGGGGCGCTGGCTGGATCCTGCTGGAGGCGGCCTGGATCCTCCGGGAGGCGGCCTGAGTCCTCCGCAAGGCCTGGATCCTCCGGGAGGCGGCCTGAGTCCTCCGCAAGGCCTGGATCCTCCGGGAGGCGGCCTGAGTCCTCCGCAAGGCCTGGATCCTCCGGAAGGTGGCCTGAGTCCTCCGCAAGGCCTGGATCCTCCGGAAGGTGGCCTGGATCCTCCGGGAGGCGGCCCGAGTCCTCTGGGAGGCGGCCTGGATCCTCCGGGATGAGCGGCGGGATCGTGCCTGAGGGCCTGGCCGTCTGGACCGCGCGCCACCAGTCCGTGCCCTCCAGCGCACCGGACTCGATGTCGTCGGCGAGCCGGCGCACGTACTCCAGCTCGGCCTGGCGCAGCACCATGCCGAATTCGGCCTCGACCCAGATCAGCCGGGGCAGCCGCTGCTTCTCCGCCATCTCCCGGATGGCGGCGGCCTGGATCAGCTCCATCTCGATGCGCTGTGCGCGCTCCCGGAGCAGCATCACCGCGTCGTCGGGCGGCATCGCGGGCAGGAACGACAGCCCGGCCTGGAAGGCCGGGTAGTCGTTCACCGGGGTGGAGATGAGCTCGGTCAGCCAGTCCCGCATTTCCACCCGGCCTGCCGTGGTCAGGCGATACACGGTGCGCTCGGGCAGCCAGGCCCGCTCCGTGTCCTGCGCCTCGATCAGGCCGCGCCGCTCCAGCGACTCGACCACCCCGTACAGCGAGCCGTAGTTGAGCCGGACAGTCTCGTGCTTCTGCCGCTGCCGGAGCTGGGTGGCCACCTCGTACGGGTGCATCGGGCGCTCGTACAAGGAGATGAGCACCGCCAGGGCCAGCGGGTTCGAGCGGCTCCGGGTGGGCATGGCGCCTCCGGGATCGACCTCATTCCAGAAAGAGTACTCGGGAAAGAGTACTCCCGGCTCGATAGGGCCGGCAAGCCTGGTCCGTCGGCAGGCTCCACACCGTCCACACATGGTCTGCACCCAGGCTGCACCTGGCCGGGGTGTTCTGGAGATGACGGCGCCCCCGCGGGCAGCGCCGTCGTGCCGCGCCCGGGTCGGCGGCTCACCGGAAGCGGCGGGCCCACCTGCGGGCGTGTTACCAGCGTGGGTCGAACTTACAAGCGTGGGTCGACCGGCTCGGACTCCAGGGCCAGCACGGCGAACACCGGCTCATGGAATCGCCACAACGGTTCCCCGCTGACGGCCCGTTCCAGCGCCTCGATGCCCAGCGCGTACTCGCGCAGCGCCAGGGACCGCTTGCGGCCGAGGTTGCGGTCGCGCAGCCGGGCCAGGGACTCGGGCTCGGTGTAGTCCGGGCCGTAGATGATCCGCAGGTACTCCCGGCCGCGGACCTTGAGGCCCGGCTGAACCAGGCCGCGGCGCCCGGTGACCAGGTTGGCGTATGGCTTGACCACCATGCCCTTCCCCGCCGGCCTCGGTCAGCTCGGTCCACCAGCTCACCGCCGCGGCCACCGACGACGGCACAGAGCAGTCCACCTGCAGCCGCCGGGTGAACTGGATCAGCTGCGGGGCCGCGCCGACCAGCCGGTCCGCGAGCGCGAGATGCCAGTCGTGCGGCCGGTCGTGATAGGTCGCGCCCTCGGTGGCCAGCACCTGGAACGGGGCCAGCCGGATCCCGTCCAGCCCGTCGACCGGCCAGCAGTAGCGCCGGTAGGTGGCGGTGAACGCGGTCACGTTCGCGGCCCGCTCCCGGGTCCGGGCGGCCAGCGGCGGCCACGTCGACCCCGCGCCGGGCCGCGGCTGGCCAGCACGTCCAGCGCGGCGGGCAGCGCGGCCCGGCCGGCCGCGCCCACCACGGCGTACTGGTGCCGGATCAGGTCCTCGGCCTTGGCCGACCACGGCAGCAGCTCGCAGTCGAGCAGCAGCCAGCCGGTGCCCAGCTCGTCCCACAGCCCGGCGGCGCTGACCGCGTACCGGACCACGCCGAGCAGCTGCGCGGTGAGCTCGGGCCGCGAAGAACGGCCGCCCGGTGCGGGTGTAGATCACCCCGGGCACGCCGTCCGGCAGCGCCGAACCGGGTCCGGGCCACCAGCTCGTCCCGGCAGATCAGCACCACCGCGCGCGAGCCCATGTGCTTCTCCTCGCAGACCACCGTCGGTGATGCCCTCGGCTGGCGTAACCGGCGAACGCCTCGGCCGGGTGCTCCAGCAGGCCGGCCTCGGCCGACGTGGCCGCACGGGGCCATGGTCGGCGGCAGGTAGAGCAGCCAGCGCGGGTCGATCGCGAACCGGCTCATCACCTCCAGCGCGCCGGCCGCGTTCTCCTCCTGCACGGTCGACCCGCCCGTGCAGCCGGGTCTCGCATGACCCGCTTGCCCAGCACGTCGGCGATGTCCAGCACGTCCGGGTCGTGCCGGGCGCGCGCGCTGGGCCCGCCCCACGCCGCCCCCGGGCCCTGCGGAATCCCCGGAACCGCCCCGTCCGCCGGCTGGGCGGGGCCGCCGAAGCGGCTTGGCCGGCTCGTACCAGACCGCCTCGGCGGGCACCGACACGATCTCCTTCTCCGGGTAGCGCAGCGCGGTCAGCCGGCCGCCGAACACGCACCCGGTGTCCAGGCACAGGGTGTTGTTCACCCACTCCGGCTCCGGCGCCGGGCGTGTGCCCGTACAGCACCATGGCCCGGCCCCGGTAGTCGATGGCCCACGGATAGCGGACCGGCAGCCCGTACTCGTCGGTCTCCCCGGTGGTGTCCCCGTACAGCGCGAACGCAGCGCACCCGGCCGGACGCCCGGCCCTGGTAGGCCTGCTTCAGCCCAGCGTGCGCCACGACCAGCCGGCCGCCGTCCAGGACCAGGTGCGACACCAGGCCGCGGCAGAACTCGCTGACCTGCGCGCCGGAACTCCGCGGTCTCCGCCGGCCAGCTGGCCCAGGGTCTCCGCCAGCCCGTGACTGACCGACACGTTCGCCCCCGACAGGGCGCGGACCAGCTTGGCCTCGTGGTTGCCGGGCACGGCCAGGGCGTGCCCGCTGGCCACCATGCCCATCACCAGCCGGAGCACGCCCGGCGTGTCCGGGCCGCGGTCCACCAGGTCACCGAGGAAGACCGCGGTCCGGGCCGCTGGGTGCACCGCGTCCACGGCGCGGCCAGCCGCGTCCCGGGAGATCTCATACCCCAGCTGGCCCAGCAGCGCCTCCAGCTCAGCCCGGCAGCCGTGCACGTCACCGATCACGTCGAACGGCCCGGTCCGGTCCCGGTAATCGGTCAGCAGCCGCTCCCGCACGATGACCGCCCCGTCCACCGCGTCCGGGCCGCGCAGCACGTGGACCCGGCGGAACCCTTCCCGGCTGAGGGCGCGCACCGACCGGCGCAGCTGGTCATGCTGCCGGTGGATCACGGCAGCGCCGAAGGCCCGGTCGGCCCGGGACGCGTTTCGTTGCAGGCACTCACTTTCGGGGATATCCAGCACGATCGCGACCGGCAGCACGTCGTGCGCCCGGGCCAGCTCGACCAGCGGCTTGCGCGCCGCGGGCTGCACGTTGGTGGCATCGACCACGGTCAGCCGGCCCGCGGCCAGCCGCTTGCCCGCGATGTAGGCCAGCACGTCGAACGCGTCGGCCGTGGCGGCCTGGTCGTTCTCGTCGTCGGCCACCAGGCCGCGGCAGACGTCGCTGGACAGCACCTCGTACCGGCCGAAATGCCGGTGCGCGAACGTGGTCTTGCCCGCGCCGGAGGTGCCGATCAGGACCACCAGCGACAGCTCGGGGATGGCCAGACGGTGCCCGGCCGCCGCCCCTTCCTGATTTTCTGCAACGGAACCCGTCACGGTGATCTCATTCACGCCAGAACACCGCCAGCTGGGTAGGTGCGCCTGCGCCGGGATCCTCGCCGCTGATGGGGTCGGCCCCGATGGGCAGGTAGCGGACCTGGTAGCGGTGCCGGGCGGCGACCCCGGCCGCCCAGTTCCGGAACTGCGCGCGGGTCCACTCGAACCGGTGGTCCGGGTGCCGCATCGCCCCCGGCGCGAGGCCGGGATAGTACGGGTTGTACTCCGCGTTCGGCGTGCTGACCAGCACGGTGCGCGGCCGGGCCGCGCGGAACACGCACCGCTCCAGCGCGCCGAGCCGGGCCGGGTCCACGTGCTCGATGACCTCCATCAGCACCGCCGCGTCCAGCCCGGCCAGCCGCTGGTCGGTGTAGGTCAGCGACGACTGGAACAGCTCCAGCCGCTCCCGCCGCCGGTCCGGCATCTGGTCGGTGCGCAGCCGCCGGGCGGCCTGTTCCAGCGCCCGGTGCGACACGTCCACCCCGAGCACCCGGGTGAAGGCCGGTTCGTCGAGCAGCATGCCGACCAGGGCTCCCTCGCCGCAGCCCAGGTCGGCGACGGTGTGGGCGCCCGCCTCCCGGAGCAGGGCCAGTACTGTGTCCCGGCGCTGCTGGGCCAGGGGGAGCGCGGGCCGCGCGCCGTTCCTGGCGGCGCTGGTCCCCACATCGTCCGCGGACCGGTCGCCGGAGTCGGCGGGGACCGCGTTGTCCAGGGCCTGTGGCTCGGTGTCGTCCACCTCGGCGAGGCGGTCCACCGCGCTGGCCGCCAGGCTGCGCTGGTGCGCCAGGTAGCGCCGGGTGATCAGCTCCCGCTCGGGGTGGCGGGCCAGCCAGCTGCCGCCGGCCCGGATCAGCTTGTCCACCTCGTCCTCGGCCACCCAGTAGTGCTTGATGTCGTCGAGCACGGGGAGCAGTACGTAGAGCTGGTTGAGGGCGTCGGCGAGCCGCTGCTCGCCGGACAGCCGCAGGGCCAGGTACGGCGCATTCCCCCACCGGGGCAGCTGCGGGTCCAGCGGGATCGGCTGGGTGTGCACGGTCCAGCCGAGCGGCTCCAGCAGCCGTCGGACCAGCGCGGCCCCCGGGCCGGGGCCTGCGTCCGCCCCGGACCGGGCCCGGCAGGACAGCGCGGGGACGGTGATCTCCAGCGGCAGCGGGGTGGCGGCCAGGTCCGGGCGGGCGTCGCAGCGGCCGGTCAGCGCGGTCCGGAACACCTTGCCCAGCGCCACCGCGAGCATCGAGGCGGCCGCGTAGGGCCGGTCGTTCACGTACTGGGCCAGGGAGAACGCCTCCGGCCCGGCGCCTTTCCGGTCGCCTTTGCGGTCGCCTTTCTGGCCGCGGACTGAACTGAGCGGGTCGATCTCCAGCAGCAGCGCGGCGGTGCACCGCCGCTCGCTCGCCTCGGGGTAGAACACGTGCGCCTGGCCGGCGGTGATCTCGAAGGTCTGCACCCGGTCCGGGTGCTTGTGCAGCAGGAACCCCAGGTCCGTCGCTGGCGGCGCGGTCGAGGTGATGGTCAGCAGCATGACAGGCAGTCTCCCCGTGATCGCCACTGCGTGCTAGCGATATTGGCTCGCTGTGTCCGCTATTGCGGATGTCCCGAGCCTGCTGCCGTGCCCGGGCACTGGTCTGGACGATATAGCGACATGGACAGGTTGATGTAACCAAGGCACCCGATGTGCACCTAGAGCGACGAGTAGACGTCAACACGTTAGAAAGCTGGGGCGGGCCGGACCGGGGGGAACACCGGCGGGCAGTCACCGGACCTCGCGGACGAAAGAGGTTACGGGCATGGTGATGCTGCGGGAGCGCGCGAGGGAGCGGCTGCGGCACTACGGGGCCGCGATCGCGGCGCGGGCCTGGAACGTCAGGTGGCGGATGGTCAGCGGCGTGGTTAACCGCTTCGCCACGGCGGAGATGCGGCACGCGGCGTTGCTGCTGGGGTATGACCTGGCGCTGGGGCACGGCCGGGAGGGCATCTTCCGGTACCTCGATGAGTTCAGCGTCGGCACCGAGATCGGCCTGGCCGTCCGTTACGGCGAGCCCGGCGAGCGCGAGGGCGCGGTCGAAGCCCTCGTCCTCGAACTGTGCCTGTTCAGCTAGCAGCGGAGCCAGCTAGCAGGCGGCGCGGTCGGGGGCGCCGGCTTCGATCCAGCGGTAGACCCGGCTGATCCCGTCGGCCAGCGCGGTCTGCGTGGTCCAGCCCAGGTCCCGGGCGGCCCGGCCCACAGCCAGGGTGCTGCGCTGCAGTTCCCCGGCCCGGGGCGGGCTGAACTGCGGGTTCGACCGGCCGCCCAGCCGCGGCCGCGACGACACCGACGAGGTCCAGCACGCTGGTCTCGCTGCCGGTGCCGATGTTCCAGGTGCCCGGGCGGGCGTGACCGGCCGCGGCCAGGAAGCCGCGGACCACGTCGCCGACGTAGACGTAGTCCCGGGTCTGGGTGCCGTCCCCGTAGATGGTGGGCGCCCGGCCTTCCAGCGCCGCCCGGCAGAAGATCGCGATCACGCCCGCGTCACCGGTGGGGTCCTGCCGGGGGCCGTACACGTTGGCCAGCCGCATGACCGAGTGCCGGGTGCCGTGCAGCCGGTTGTACAGGCTGATGTACTGCTCGGCGCACTGCTTCGCGATGCCGTAGGGCGACTCGGGCAGCGGCAGCACGTCTTCGCGGGAGGGGATGGGGGCCTCCCGGCCGTAGATGGCGCCGCCGGAGGAGGCGAAGATGACCCGCGCGCCCGCCTGCCGGGCCGCCTCCAGGACGTTGACGGTGCCCACGACGTTGATCCCGGCGTCCAGGGCCGGGGCGTCCACCGAGACCCGGACGTCGATCTGCGCGGCCATATGGCAGATCAGGTCCGGCTGGGCCTGCGTCACGGCGGCGCTCAGCGCGGGCGGGTCACAGATGCTGAGCTTGTGCACGGTCACCTGGTCATCCAGGCGCGCCGGGCGGCCGGAGGAGAAATCATCGGCCACGATGACCTCGTCCCCCCGGGCCAGGAACGCGTCGGTGAGATGGGAACCGATGAAACCAGCACCGCCCGTAACCAGTACACGCATTCCGGTGATCCTAGTCCGTGAAAGTGATCCTGGTCAGTGGAATTCAGATGGCTGGGATCGAGATTGCTGGAATCCAGATCGGTGGAATCCAGGCCGGTGGACCCGGGGCCGGTGGACCCGGGCGCCTTGGTCATGACGGGGCTGGCGGGTACTGCTCGTGAGCCGGCGCCGTGGGTTAGCCAGATCTTCGCCGTGGGTGACCCGGATCTTGGGCTGATGATCCCATGGGTCGTTCCAGTCATCGAGTAGCTGCGCATTCAGGCCGTGTCGCTCGGCGAGCGCGAGCAGGGTCGCCGGGCGGTAGTAGAAGTCCTCCCGGTGCACCTGGTAGTCCTGCGTGTCGCTCGCATAGAAGGTGAAGTCGAAGAAGGCCGTGGGCGCCATTATCCGGCCAACATTCGCCAGGCACTCATCGATGATCTCGATCGGGCAGTGCGTGAATACACTGTTGGCGTGCACGGCATTGAAGTAGCCGGGCGGCAGGAAGTTGAAGGCCAGATCCTCGGTCAGCGCCAGCCGGGGCAGTTTATCCTGCAGCCCGGCCTCGCTCAGCACGTGCAGCGCTGAGGTCAGGATCTGCTCGGATATGTCGATGCCGTAGTAGTTCCCGGTATCCAGGTAGTCGATCAGCAAACGGCCGGCCCGCAGATTACCGCATCCTATTTCCAGGAGCCGGTCGGCGGGCTTCAGGCCGTGCTTGACCAGATAGTCGAACTGCATCTGGCCGAACTCGAGCCATTGGTCATAGCTCCGGCTGCCGACCGCCACCTCGACACCATGGGCGGCCGCCTTGTACCTCATTATCTTGCGATAGTAGCTGATGTGGTCGCCGGTCGTTGCCCGCAGCCAGGCGTCGACGCAGACCCGGCGGATGTACGGCGGGACCTGGCCCGGATGCCGCGCCGCGAAGGCCAGCTTGTAAGAAAGGCTCGAACGATTCTGATTCTCCGTAAGATCCATTACACAACCCATTATACGTGAAGCGGTACCTGGTACCGTGTGTCTTATTTAAAAGTCGCGTTATTCAAATGATCCGCCACTCAGCTCCGCCGACCCTGCGCACCGACCGCTCGCACGGGCCTGGCGGCCCGTGGTCGCTGGTCGGTTTTGAATAACACTCCGGGTAAGAATGTGCACTGATGCGGGTAAAGCTAATGCCTGCTGCCGTCACCCGCCTTCCGGCTCCGTTTTATGTGCCCGCGGGGGCCTGCCCGCCGGTGTGGCCTGGGATGACGCGGACGTGCGTAGCTGGCCGTAGCGCTTGAGCAGCTGATCGGCCGCCTGGAACAGCGGCGGATGGGCCCTGATGGTGCGGGCCGCCCACCGGCTCGGTGCGATACTGGCCCGGTGCGCCGTGGCCAGCGGCGAACGCCCTGTCACAGATCCTTCACAGACGAAGATCTCGCTGGTCTTGAGCGTGTCCTTGTAGCGCTTGGTGCCTTTGCCCAGGTCTATCAGGCTGATCCCGAGCGGTGCCGTGTCCTCGATCATGCGCAGGTGGTGGATCAGGCCCGGTGAGTACTTGCTGAACTGCATGTTGTACGCGGGGAACCAGTGCGCGAGCACCTGGCCTGACTGGAGGCCGAAATGCGCCGCGACCGGCGTATCCGCGGCGTACAGCACCGAGAGGCGGCCGCTGAAGTGACTGCTCCTGGTCTCGAAGAGATCGTTGATCAGGCCGACGATCCACGGCTGGGCGAAGCGGTCGGTGCGGCCCGTCCGCCGGTACTGATCTGACTTCCAGGCCATGAGGGACTGGAGCGCCGCCATGTCACGGGAGTCCACGACGTGGCGGAGCGGCCCGGCTTCGCGGCTCAGCTTCCGGCCCCGGCGCGCGACATCCCGGCAGAATTGCGCGGACTTCGTCTTGAGCTTCTCCTCGTAGGCCGCGAACCCGTCGGTCAGGTCGATCACCGGGGAGGGCGCCGTGGCCGCCACCCAGCGCTGGAACGGGCGCTGCTCCTGGGCCAGGTGGTCGAAGTGGAAGGCGGAGATGCCGCAGCCGCGCAGCAGTTCCCGCGCGTCCCACTCGAACCCCCGGGCGTGCACCACGCCCTGGCAGTCAGTGAGTCCCGCGCCGATCGGTACGCCCAGGCCGAGCCTGCGTCTCTCGAACGGGAAGAACCCGGCGAGGGCAGGCCCGTCGGTCAGCACGGCCACCCTCGCGCTGGGCCGGAACCGGCCGACCGCGACCGCGAACTCCGGGCTGAGGAAAGGATTCCCCAGTGCCGCGTCGCTGTGCTGCATGGCGTGCCACGCAGCGACTTCCCCCATTCCTAGCTCCCCCGGGCGAACCACTGAGATCTGCATGATCGTGGCCCTTTCCTGGGCTCTGTTACCTGGTCCGGCTGATGGCCCGGCTCACCCGGTTCGCCGCGAATTGAGCGCCGCAGACGAACCGCATAACCGGCCCGAACGTCGCGGCCGCAGGCAGGCCGACGAAATACATGCCTGGCACCGAGGACTCGAAGGAGCCCGACAGCCGCGGGAAGGTACCCGTCAGCCGGATCCGCTGGCGCAGCTCTGGCCCAAGGAAGTCCAGCCTGGCCAGGTCAACCCGGTAGCCAGTGGCGGCGATGACATGATCGACTCGCAGCGTGGTGTGCTGGCCGTCAGCGCAGGAGGTGGAGAGCAGTACCCCATCGCCGTCGCGCGTCGCACGGAGCACGGCGTGCTGATTGAGGATGGGGATCCGGCTGACGACGCGATCGCGCAGCCACCATGCCCCTAGCGGTCCCAGGACTTGCTGCACGAGCCGGAGGCGGGTCTCCGGCGGCAGGTACCGGAACAGTGCCGCGGCGTGGCTGAAGGGGTAGATCCGCCAGGTTGGCCCGAGCGGGGAGCGCGGCTGCGGCAGCCTGGCGGCGAGGCGGTTGGGCGTCTTGGGCGGGAGCCCGAACCGCGCTGTTCTCCGGACCAGAACTGTGGCCTCGGCACCTGCCTCGTGCAGCAGGGCCGCGCTTTCCAGGGCTGACTGGCCGGCCCCGATGACGGCGACCGTAGCGCTGCCGAAGGCCGCCAGGTTGCTGTGCTGCGAACTGTGCGACACCGGTCCTGTGGCCGAGGGGCCGTCCGGCGTCATCGACGCCAGCTCGTCCGGGACGTAGGCGAGGCCGGTGATCCCGGTGGCCACCACGACGCTGGACGTCTGGATTTCCGCACCGGATCCGAGCACCAGGTGGAAGCCACGGTCGGTGCGGCTGAGCTGCTGGACACGGTCATTTTCAACGTCGGGAACCAGCTGTTCGGCGAACCACTGGCCGTACTGGGTGAACAGCTGGATGGGCACAACGTCGTAGTCCTGCAAGGGCCGGATTTCCTGGCTCACGCAGTAATCGGAGAGCGTGAACCCTGGTCTGGGCGCGCCCAGGCTGGAGGCGTCTGGCGTGGATTTAAGGCACATGCCTGCTGGCATGTGGCTGCGCCAGCTCGACATCACGTCGCCGAAGACGCGCGGCTGGATACCGCGTGCGCGCAGGTGGGCCGCGACTGACAGCCCGTATGGTCCGGCACCGATCACCACTGCGGGGGGGTGGTTAGTCATCGTGCTCCGTTCTTCGGGTGCCTACGCCGCCAGGCGGGGCGCTGGTGGCGAGTGAGTTCGGACAGGGCGAGCCCGGCGAACCGGGGCAGCATCGCGACCGCCGGGAGCAGATCGTCGCGGGCCAGCCAGGCGAGTTCGGTGGCGGTCGCCCGGCGCGGCGCGGACGGGGTGGTATAGCCACTGCCGCGCTGGCCGATCCGGGCGAGCAGGTCGACGTGCTCGACGACGATCCGGCGCCCGTTGACCTGGTCGCCGGGAGGCACGCTCTGGCCGGTCATATCGAGGTACAGGGCGCGCAGGACATCGATGCCGTCGGCCGTCTGGAACAGGCGGAACTGATTGCCCACGCGCGGATTGAAATCCACCAGCTTGTACTGGCCGTCCCGGCGGTCATACCGTACGTCGAGGTCGGCCACCCCGCGGAAGCCCACTGCTTTGCAGAAGCGCTGGGCCAGTTCCGCCAGTTCCGGATTGGCAACTGCGATCCCGCAGGCGGTAGCGCCGGTGTTCGGTGGCCAGGACCGCAGCTTGACCCCGGTGAACAGCACCAGGCAGTTCGAGCTCGCGTCGCAGTACAGGTGCACGATCCAGTCCTCGGCGCGGGAGTGCGGGATGTACTCCTGCACGATGAACGTGGCCGATCCGCCGCTGGCCGCGGCGAGTTCGGTCAGCTCCGCCGCCGACCTGACCACCGTCGTGCCGACCACGGCCGGCACCCGCCGGCGCACCCATGGCTCGGCGTTCTTGACCACCACCGGGAAGGCCGCCGTCGCCGCGAAGGCCGCTGTCTCCTCGGCCGAGGAGACGTAGACCGACGCCGGGGCGGGCATGCCGTGCTGGCGGCACAGGCTGAGGAGTTCATGCTTGCTGGCCAGCTGGCGGGCCAGGCCCGGCTCGATCCGCGGGAACAGGAAATGGGCGGCCAGCGCGCTGGCGTGCTCGGCGACGAGCACCGCGGCCTCATCGTCGACGGGGACCAGAACCGCAGGCCGGCCGATCTGCCGCCCGAGGCCGGCCAGGCCCTCGACCAGCTCGGCCGGGTCCTCGTGACCCGTCGCCCGCCAGGTGAAATGGCCCGCGCAGTACCGGGACACCGCGGCCGGGGTGAAGGCGTCCTCGGTCGTCGCGTACACCGGGACCCCGAACCGCCCGAGGGTACGCACCGCGCCTACCCCGCCGGAATGCAGCGGATACTGGCCGATCTTGAGGATCAGCGCAGGAACCCGGCCGGCCCGGCTGGTCATGGGGCGCCGACCCTGCTCAGGCATTCACCCAGGACTTTGGCTGTGCTCTGGATATGGTCGGTGACGCTGGACATGTGCGTACCCGGCACGCCATGTTCCTCGATGTCCGCGGGTTCTTTACGTCCGGTGACCGGCCGCCAGGTCCGGGCGATCCCCGGCTCATCCCGCGCCCAGTAGAAGGTGATCTTCCCGCGATAGACGCCTGGCTTGTAGGCCGCCACCGCGTGGCTGAACACCCCCACGTAGTCGTGGTACAGCGCCTCCCGCGGCGGGAACATCGCGGCCAGCCGCGGCTCGATCGCCAGCAGTTTCCCGAAGTCCTGCACCCGGCTTCCGCCCGGCCGCAGCCGCCGGTAGATGTGCCGCCGCGCGTGCCGCGCCCGCAGGAACAGGTCCGCCTCCCTGCTGCTGTCCACCGGCCGGGCCCGGCGTGGCCGGATACTGCGCAGCTTGCCGCACACCACCTCCAGGACGCTGAACTGACCCGGCTGCGAAGGGTTGATCAGGCCCAGGAACTCCACCTGCTCTCCCTCGGCCTCCAGCTGCCGGGCCATTTCATAGGCCAGGAGCCCTCCGTTGCAGAATCCGCCCAGCCGGTATGGCCCGCGTGGCTGCACTCCGCGTATCGCCTCGATGTGCGCTCCCGCTATGGTCTCCAGCGCCGGGGCGCCTTCCTGCGGGCTGACGGTGTACGGCTCCAGCACGTAGAAGGGCTGCTCCGGCCCGCAGGCCCGGGCCAGGGCGAAGCAGTAGAACGCGCCTCCGGTCCAGTCCCCGTGCAGGAAGAAGAACGGCCGCCTGCTCCCGTGCACCTGCACGGGCAGCGGCTGGGCCCGTCCCGGCTGCTCTCCCTCGTGCAGCGCCTCGGCCAGCTGCTCGACCGTCGGCTTGGCGAACAGCGTCGACAGCTGGAGCCTCGTCCCGCAGACCCGCTCGATCCGGTCGATCATCTGTGCGGCCAGCAGCGAGTGGCCCCCCACGTGGAAGAAGTTGTCCCTGATCCCGATCGGCCCCAGCTCCAGCAGCTCCTCCCAGATCTGCACCAGCTGCTGCTCCTGCAGTGACCGTGGCGCCTGGTATTCGGCCTCTCCTGTCCGCGTCCCCCGCGGCACTTCCGGTAGCCTGCGCCGGTCCGGCTTGCCGGACGGCAGCCGCGGCAGATCCTCCAGCTGTGCTATGGCCCCTGGCAGCATGTGCCGGGGCAGCTTCTGCTCCAGGTACCGCCACAGCTCTGCCTCTGGCACCGCCTCCGGCTGCCCTTCCGGCGTCCGGGTGACCAGGTAAGCCACGAGTTCCCGGTCGTCCTGCTCCCCGCGCGTGACCACCACCGCCTCGCGGACGGCCGGGTGCTGCTCCAGGACCGCCTCCACCTCACCCAGCTCGATGCGGTAGCCGCGGATCTTTACCTGGTGATCCTTTCTTCCCACGTACTCGATCCGCCCGTCGGCCAGGTAGCGCGCCAGGTCACCGGTCCGGTACCGCCGGCCCCCGGCCGTGCTCCGAACGGGTCCGCCGTGAAACGCTCCCGGGTCAGCTCCAGCTGGTTCAGGTAGCCCCGGGCCAGCAGCGGTCCCCCGATGTGCAGCTCGCCAGCCACTCCGATCGGCACCGGCCGGCCGGTGCCATCCAGGATGTGCACCGTGCGCCCGGGTAGCGGCCGCCCGATCGTGACCGGTTCCTGCTCCGTTCCCGCCTCGGCGAGCGTCGCCGTGATCGTCGCTTCGGTCGGCCCGTACGCGTTCAGCAGCCGGATTCCCGGCAGCCCCAGCTCCCGCCACTGCCGCACCGCCTCCGCCGCGAGCCGTTCCCCGCCCACGATCACCAGCCGCAGTGGCAGTCCGGACAGCTCCTGCGGCGTGCCCGCCCACTCCCGGACCGCCTGCTGCCAGTGCGTGGGTGACAGGTTCATGACCGTCACCTGGTGGGCCTGCACCTGCTCCAGGAGCTCCCGCAGCGACCAGATTTCGGGGCCCCGCATGATCAGCTGGGCGCCGGCCGCCAGCGCCGGCAGGATCTGCTCCAGCGAGGCGTCGGCGCTGTAGTGGCTGTACTGCAGCACCCGGTCCTGCGGCCGCAGCCGGTACTCCTCGATCATCGCCCGGCTGTGCGCGGCCAGCACCCCCCGCTCGACCATCACGCCCTTGGGCTGGCCGGTCGAGCCCGACGTGTAGATCACGTACCCCAGCTGGTCATCCCCGGGCGTCTCGGCCAGGCTTTCCGCGCTCAGCTGCCCGATCTCCGCCCAGTCCCGGTCCAGGCTCACCACGTCCGCGGCTGGACCGATGACCCGTTCCACGAGCCGTTGCTCGAGAAAGCAGGAGGGCCATCTGGGTGTCCCGCAGCACGTACTGGATCCGCTCCGCAGGCGCCTCCGGGTCCACCGGCACGTACGCCCCGCCCGCCTTGAGGATGCCCAGCAGCGCGATCACGTGCTCCAGTGACCGCTCCAGGCGCACCCCGACCAGTACCTCCGCCGCCACACCGTGCTGGCGCAGGTACTGCGCCAGCTGGTTCGCCCGCCGGTCCAGCTCGCGGTAGCTCAGCTGCTGCCCGGCGCAGGTCACAGCCACCGCGTCCGGCTGGCGGGCCGCCTGCTGCTCGATCAGCGCCACCACGTCCGGGCCGGGCGGCACCGCGCCGCCGGTGCTCCACGGCCCGAGCAGCTGCGCGGTCTCCTCCGCCCCGAGCAGCTCCAGCTCGGTCACTGGCCGGGATGGTGCGGCCACCATCCCCTCCAGCACCATCCGCCAGTGCCCGGCCATGCGCTTGATCGTTTCCGGCTCGAACAGGTCGCTGTCGTAGACGAAGCACCCGGTCAGCCCGTCCGCGTGCTCGTCCACCTCCAGGCACAGGTCGAACTTGGACGTCTGCGTGCTCACGCCGGCCGGGGCCAGCTGCCACGCCGCCGGCAGCGATGGCGGCTGCGGCTCGAACGCCAGCAGCACCTGCACCAGCGGCGGATGGCTCGGGCTCCGCTCCGGCCGCAGCTCTTTCACGATCGCGTCGAAGGGCACATGCTCGTGATCGCGCATGGCCGCAGCCGCCACCCGGGTCCGCCGCAGCAGCTCCCGGGTGCTCGGTGCCCCGGCCAGGTCCGCGCGCAGCACCGCCGTGTTGACGAAACACCCCAGCGCCCGGTGCAGCTGCGCCCACTTGCGCCCGGACACCGCCACTCCCACCAGCAGGTCTTCCTGCCCGGTGTAGCGGTACAGCAGCGTTTCCAACGCTGTCGTCAGCAGCATCCGGAGCGTGACCTGCTCCTGCCTGCTCAGCTCGCGCAGGCCCCGGGTCAGCTCCGCGCCGAGCGCGAACGGCTGCGTCCCGCCCCGGTAGCTCCGCTGCTCCGGCCGCCGGTGGTCGGCGGGCAGCTCCAGCACGGTGGGCGCCCCGGCCAGGTAGTCCTGCCAGAACTTCAGGTGCGCCCAGAACTCATCGCCCTGCCACGTCTCCCGCTGCCAGGCCGCGTAGCCCGCGTACTGCGGTGCCTCAGCCAGCACGTCGGGCAGGCCACCCGCCCGCGCCTGGTACAGCTCCCACAGCTCGGGCAGGAAGACGTGCGTCAGCGACGCCCGGTCGAAGATGATGTTGTGCAGGGTCAGGAACAGCCGGTGCTCGTCGTCGCCGAGCCGGACCAGCAGCGCTCGGACCAGCGGCCCCCGGGCCAGGTCGAATGGCTGCCGCAGCTGCTGCTCCGCCCGGCGCAGCGCCGCTCGCTCCCGCTCTGCTTCCGCCAGCTCGCGCAGGTCCGCCACCGACCACTGCCAGTGCCCCTGCGCCAGCACCACCTGCGACGGCTGGCCGTCCCGGCTGGGGAAGCAGGTCCGCCAGATCTCGTGCCGGTGGATGAACGCGGCCAGGCTGTCCCGCAGCATCTCAGTATCCAGCGGCCCGCGGAGTATGACTGCCTGGCACTCGTTGTCCACTGCCGCGTCTGGCATCAGCTGGTGCAAAAACCACAGCTGTTCCTGCTCATACGATAGAGGTGCCGCCTTTTCCGCAGACAACGCTGTCGCGGTCCCCATGCTCTTCCCCCGTGGTGCTATCGGCCCGGTTGAACGACTCATGCCTGGGGAAGTGGGAGCACGGGCCCGGCGTGTTGTGCTCATGCCAGGGTCGCAAAACGTAGCAGGATGACGCCCACCACCAGCAGCAGCAGCGGCGCCGAGGCCAGCGTGAGCGGCCGGATCAGGCGGTCGGCCGGGCGGCAGATTCTGAGGAACTCGCGGGCCGCGAGCAGCGCCAGCAGCAGCCACAGCAAGATCACCCCGGCGCTGGCCCAGAACGGGACGTGCAGGACTGGCCCGGCCGTGACCATGGACACCGGCTGCCGTGGCGTGCCCGGCGCCCAGTCGAAGGTGTAGATCACGGCGCTGGAGTTGGCGAAGACGACGCGAACGCCGTGTGCGGCGGACAAGGCCGCGTCGAGCTGCCGCCCCCAGTCCGCCGGGTAGCTGACGCCCTGTTCCAGCGACGCCGCCCCGGTCTGGGTGGTGATCAGGTAGGACCCTGGCCCGGCGCTGCGGAGCGCGGACACGAGCGGACCGGTGTCCGCCGGGTCCCGCGGGGCCAGCGTGGGTACGTACGCGACCTTGGTGATGTCCTGGTAGGACCAGGGCATATCCGGGGTGGCCCCGGCCAGCGGCGGCGTGCTCAGCCACAGCAGCCGGACCCCCTTCGCGTCGTGCGCGTACACCCAGTTCGAGGCGGCCACCTCGCCCGCCGGGACCCGCTCGAAGGAATCGTTGCCGTAGCGCGCCAGGAGGAAGGCGAGCGGAAGGACCAGGGCGCATCCGGCCAGGGCAGTCACCGAACGCCAGGTGGGCCGGGCGGACTGCGGGTTGGGGAAGAAGGCGCAGGCGGCGAGCGGGCACGCGGCGGGCAGCATGAACAGGAAGATCCGCAGCGCTATCTCCCCGCCGTAGCTCTGCAGGGCGACGAAGAACAGGGGCATGCACAGCAGGGCCAGGAGGACCCGGTCATCCAGCCCGTGCTGCCTGCGGCGGATCAGGCCGAGCAGGGCCAGCGCGACGAGCACGGCGGCGGCGGCGATCCGGGCGTGCAGGGCCAGCGCGTGCATCGGGGTGTTGCCGGCCAGCCGTCCGCCGACGCTGGTGGTCAGGTTGGCACCCAGGTCGCCGAGCCCGCCGAAGATGGTCGAAATGTGACCGGTCCAGAACGCCACCGCCCCGAAGCTGACCCAGCCGGCCAGGATCACCGCCAGCAGGACCGGCAGGCCGGACAGCGTGCCCCGCCGGACCAGGATGAGCGCGGCGCAGGCACCGACCATGAAGAAGGGGGTCAGCTGGTGACTCACGGTCGACACCGTGAAGATGGCGATCAGCAGGGCGCACAGGAACACCTTGAGGCCGGTGCTGGCGGGCCGGGGCGGCAGCTCGCCGGGCCGGAGGATCCCGAACAGGCGCCGGTGCAGCCGGGCCGGGAACCACGCCGGGACATCGGGCGGTGGCTTACTGCGGTCCGGATCGGCGAACCAGTTGACCAGGATCGCCAGGAAGACGAGGTAGAGCAGGTAGTCGAACGCCTGGGGGGAGAAGTAGTCCTGGCCCACCCAGTTGCCGACGACGAACAGGAAGCCGGCCAGCCACTGCGCGCGCCAGGGAATCCGGAGGTTGCGCATGATGAGGAAGAGTGGCGGCAGGCACAGCAAGTCGATGGCCATCGGCCAGATCCGCAGCAGGAACAGCAGGCTGTGGGTCCCGGCCGCGCCCGCGAGGAACGAGATCAGCGCGAAGAAACCAGGCCAGCTGAAGTACGCGCTCAGGCCGGGCGCCGTATGCCCGGTCTTGCTGATGTAATCGACGAAGCCCGCAATCCAGTAGGCAGTCGGGAACCGGGGCTCGGACTCGATGAAGGCCGTCACCCCGTCGAGGCAGACGACCAGGGCGGTGAGGATAGCCCCGAGCAGCACCGGGTACTTCCTGGGCAGCGCGAGGGCGAGCATGAGCGCGACGGCCAGCAGCACCACCCCGGTGAGGGCGCCCACGGGCAGCACGGATATCAGGCCGAGCCCGTTCATCCGGGCGAGGTCGATGCCAGGCAGGCTGCCGAAGAACAGCGCGACGCTGGCCGCGGCCAGCGCGCCTACCGCTGCCACCGGTGACCAGCTGGGCAGCCGGGGAGCTACCTGGGCCAGAGCGGCCAGGGCCGGCGGCCGCTGCCGTTCCCGGTCGCTGGTCAGCACGCGCCACAAGCCGTAGCTGATCAGCACGGCCACGGCGGCCTGGCTCGCCAGGACGGCGATCCCCGCGCCGATGGTGCCGAAAGTTCTGGTCAGGGCGACAGTCAGGGCGAGCATCAGGGCGACCCGGACCGCCTGGATGAGGGCTACGAGCGTGGTCCGGCTCTGGGCCCGCAGCGACCCCAGGTACAGCTCGATTACGGCGCTGGGGACGGCAGCGACGGCGAGCAGCTCCAGGACCGGCGCGCCATGGGTGGCATAGGCCGGCCCGAACAGTCTCAGCCCCAGCGGCGCGAGCAGGACGGTCAGCGCGGTGCAGGGCAGAATGATCCAGGCCATCTTCCGGAGCGCGGCCCGGCATTTGACGGCGAGTGCCGACGCGTCGAATGCCCCTTCGACGGTCAGTGACATGGCCATGTTGAGGCCGAGCAGGATCAGGAAGCTGCTGATCGTCCAGGCCATGTAGAAGTAGGCGGTGGACCGGGCCCCGATGCGGGCGGCGACCAGGACGGGTACGAGGTTGATGCCCAGGAGGCACAGGGCCCCGGTGTAGTCACCAGCCAGGAACCGGCCGATCTGCCGGCCGGTGGGCGGCCGCCGGTCACTGGTCAGCTGGACGTGCCGTGGCACCAGGCGGCCGAAGATCAGCGCGTTGACCAGCGGTATCGCCACGAAGACCGGGAGCATCCAGGACGCGTAGATCCCGTAGCGGGGGAGGCTGACCACCAGCACCCCCAGCAAGACGATCTTGACGATGCCGAAGAGGCCGTTCTCCAGGAAAACCCAGGGTGCGCTGCGCAGCCCGACCAGGACACTGTCCTGCAGGGTGAAGATGGCCCAGGCCGTTACGCAGGCGATGAAGATCAGGCCGGCCGGCAGGGTGTCGAGCTCGGAGTAGGACGTGCCCCACGAGTGGATCCTGAGCAGGAACAGCTCGGTCAGGAAGACCGATGCCACCGCGCTCACCACATAGACCCGGATGACGAGCGTCTTGGTGTACCAGCCAGCCTGCGGGATGAAACGGTTGAGCGCCCCGTTGAGATTCACGGCCGTGAAGCCGGCCAGCAGGTTCATCGCCGCGTAGGCTGCCGTGGCCCTCCCCACGTCAGCGGCCGGGTACAGGCGGGCGACCAGCAGCCAGTAGATGAGGCCGAAACCGGCCGTGGCCGCACTGTTGGCGATCAGGGAGTAGCCGTTGCGGGCCAGTGGATCGGCGAGCTGCTGGCGCAGCCCCCGTACCTGCCGCTGGCCAAGGGTCCGCTGCAGCGGATCCACCAGGATCCTGCGGCGCGATGTCGTCCTACTGGCCACGCGAAACGCTGCCCAAGCCTGCCCTGGTACGGCGGACCGCGGCCCAGCCCTTGGTCAGGGCCCGGTCCCTGAGGAAGATCTGGCGGACGTTGCCACCCTGGGCCACCTGCTGGAACGTCGGCATCCTGGTCGACCGCCGGACGGTGAGCCGCGGCAGTGCGAACAGATCCGATTGTGAGGTGATCATGGTGTTGCCGACCGCGCAAGCGTAGCCATAACCCAGGTCCCGCGCTGCCTGCCGGACCCTCGCGTTGGAGTAGCCGAACGGGTAGGCCAGCCCGGCGACCGGGGATCCGAGCTTGTCCTCCAGCTGCGCCTTGCTGCTGTGCAGCTCGTCGCGGAGCAGCTGGGCTGGCAGCTGATCCAGCTGGGGATGGCGGTGGCTGTGCCCGGCGACCTCGACGCCAGCCTGCGCCGCCTCCGTGATCTGGCTCCAGGTGAGCATCCGGCCTGGCCTGCCGTCCCGCCGAGAGCGGTCCGGCGTCCTCGACCCAGCCGGTGGTGACGAACACCGTGGCCGTGAAGCCGTACCGGTCCAGCAGCGGCAGGACCCGGTGGTGGAAATCCTGGTAGCCATCGTCGAAGGTCAGCACCACGGTCCGGTCGGGCGGCGGGCTGGCGGAGCCAGCCAGGATCGCCGCGAGCCCGGCCGCGGTGACCGTCTGGTAGCCCTCGTCGTGCAGGTAGCCGAGCTGCGCGGCCCAGGCGTCCGGGGCAACGGCCAGGTGGCTGCTGGTTTCCGGGCGCTGGGCAATCTCGTGGTACATCAGGATCGGCACCGGCAGGGGAAGAGCCAGGGTCACGGCTGGCTCCTGCTCCCGCCGGGCGTGCGCGCTGCCGCGCCCGCCCTCCGTCCCGGCCGCGCCCGCCTGGCCACTCAGCCGGCCAGGTATCCCGCGGCGGTGGCGGCCAGGCCCGTGACGATTGCTCCGGCCCGGCCCAGCCCGGACACGTCGCCGCGGGCCGCGTCGGCCATCCCGCGGGCCACCCCGCTGGGCAGCACCCTGGTGGTGTAGCGGCGTTCGGCGGACAGGCCGTCAGCGGTGCCGACGCTGGCGGTGACGAGGGCCTTGGACAGGCCTTCCGCATAGCAGCGGGCGCGGAAGTAGGAGAGTCGGCTGCGCTCGGGGGGGACCAGGTGGCAGATCATCGCCCGGTTGTCGAACAGGAACACCGATCCGGGCGATGCCTGGTGGAGCCGGATGCAGAACTCGGTCTCCTCGCAGCCGAGCGGCCGCTTGCCCGCCGACCGGCCGATGCCGTTCTGGAACCCGCCGGCGATCTCGAAGGCCTCGCGGCGGAACGATGCGTTGCCGCCGAGCAGGTTCCGGACCGGTGCCCGTGATTCAGGCATCCCCCGGTAGGTGCAGCCGACCACCCAGTCGAACTCCCTGGGGAACCAGGACGGCCGCGGGGCCTGCCAGGTAGGCAGGGTGAGGCCGCCGACCCCCATGACGGCCGGATCGGCGTAGGAATCAGCCAGGAACTTAAGCCAGTCCGGGTCGGCGACCGCATCGTCGTCGAGGAACGCCACCACATCGCCCTGGGCCACGGCGACGCCGGTGTTCTTCCCACCCGACAGCCCCTGTCCCTCGCGGTTCTCGACCACCGTGACGTCAGGCAGCGCGGCGGCCAGCGAAGCATAGAGCGGCGGGTTGTGATCGACGACGACGATGATTTCCTTGCTGGCGAAGCTCTGCGCCCGGACCGACTCCACCGCGGCGCACGTCTCGCGCCACCGCTTCTCGGTATGCGCGCAGATCACGACGGAAATCAGGCCGGGCCGGCTCGCCGGGGCAGGCTGGGCGGCTGGCCGGGGCGCCGGGGCAGGCTGGGGTGCCGGGGCAGGCTGGGCGGCTGGCACCGCCACCAGCGTTCCGCGCTGGCGCGGGGCAGGCGCAACTGGCTCAGCAGCGGGTACCGGCGCACGTCGTCTCCGGTACCGCCGCGGGGAGTCACTGGCCGCCTCCGCCGCGATGGCTCGCAGGATCCGCCAGCCATCGACGACAATGTGCAGGTTGCTTTCCCCGTGCACGCGCGGCCGCTCGTGGCTGGGTACCTCCTGAACGCGCAGGCTTGCCTTGGCCGCACGGATGTTCATCACGCTCTCGACCTCGAACCCGCGGCAGTCAAGGTCGAGCGCAGCCAGGTGTTTCGACCAGAAGGCGTTATAGCCGTAGCACAGGTCGGTGTACTGGGTGCCGAACAGCAGGTTCACCAGCCCACTGAGCACACTGTTCCCGCACCTCCTGGCCAGCGTGATGTCATCGCTGCCGCCCCCGCTCGTGAAGCGTGATCCCTTCGCGTAGTCGGCCCCAGCGACGAGAGCACCGACAAAGCCGGTGATTTCGCCGCCCGGGGTGGAGCCGTCGCCGTCCATCATCACGATGATGTCGCCGGTGCACGCCTTGAACCCGGCGACCAGGGCATCGCCCTTGCCCATTCCCGGCTGGCTGACAACTTTGATGTCCGGCCGGCACTGGCGGGCGACGGCGACTGTGTCGTCCACCGAGAGGCCATCCACGAGGACGACCTCATCCACCCAGGCCGGCAGTGAGCTCAAGACCGCTGGCAGGTTCCGCGCCTCGTTCTTGGCGGGGATGACCACGCTGACCGTCGGAGCAATGGCCAGGGCCGTGGAAATCGGCCGATATCTAGACGCACGAGATCCGGCCACAGTACGATCCCGGTCAGCCGGCGAAGCGAGGGGGGCTGACGAAGCGGCAGGGACCGAAGGCACAGGGGCCCCTGCTTGCTCAGATGAATCAGATTTGGGCAAAGCTGAACTATCCATGCGCATTTTTCCCCTTACGGCGCCTAGAGCACCGTCCCACCGGGTATATGTCTCAGCTCACGTGTCTGCGCCCCAGAGGCGGCCCCTGTACCCCGAATGATGCGGCCCCCTGAAAACGTTGTGCACAGACATATACGGATGACGGGCCCAGACGGTTTCAGAAGCTTACGTAGTATCTCAATTACGGATAGTGATACTGCCAGCTGAACGTACCCAGAAAAACCTCAGAGGTAACTCAATTAAATCTGGTACCACTCTACGCTTCCAGGCACGAATCTCCACAAACCAGACATTCAGCGCATCGCAGACACCCCGGGCTAACCCACCGGAGCCGGCCGATGACCGGACTCAGGCTCCCCGGGAAAGGCGAACCGAGCCACTACGCTGAGTGACGGAACTGACGTGGCTTACCCTGTTACCGGCTGATGCGGCAACCAGGCTGGAGTTGCTGCCATCGAAGGACAGCGCGACGTCACCCTGGCCAGCTCCGTTGATCACGTTACCGGTCACCGCGAGATAGCAGGTGCCACCGCTGGTTCCGGTGACGGCAATGTAGACGTGCTTCGCATGGCCGCGCTCGCCCAGGTCATTGGACACGCTGTTGCCGAAGATCGCCGAGCCGTTGCCAGCCTCGGCTATGCCCGCGATGCCATACCAGGTGCCCGCGGTCTTACCGCTGGCGAAATCCTCGATGTAGTTACCCGAGATGACGGTCCCGAAGAGCCGCTCGGCCAGGATCCCGCTGCCCGCGTCATTGTAGAGATGATTGCCCGATATGTTCCAGCCCGCCGCGTTGTCCAGCTCAACGGCGTTCCCTCCGGAGGAGGCGATCTGGTTGTCCACGAGATAGCCGTCGGTCACCGCGTTGCCGTTGTCGATGACCTGGAAGCCGTCGCCGCCGCTCCCGCTGATGAAGTTATCGGTGAACCGGCTGTTCACGCTCGTGTTCCTGATGCCCCCGCCGTTGGCGGTCTGGCCAGTGTCGACGATCCCGGAGCCACCGCAGTTGCTGACATTCACGCCCTGCACATCTGACTGCCAGTTCATGACGATGATCCCATCGGTCTGACCCTGGCCGGAGCAGGCGACCGTCAGCTTGGTGATGGTCAGCGGATCACCTGTGGTCGGGTCATTGGTCACGAAGCCGGATGCGGCCATCATGTACGGCATGTCGGCGCCCTGCCGCAGCACCGTGCCCGCTGCGCTGTCGCCGGTGTAGGCGCGGTCGCCCAGCAGGGACAGGCCGTGGTCCAGCAGGCAGGTCCCGCTGATGTCGATCACCGCGCCAGCCGGGCTGGCGTTGATCGCCTGCTGGATCATCCCGGCATCGGCCGGGGAGTCGCTGCAGCTGACGTTGTCCACGTAGGCTTGCCGGGCGCCGCTCTGAGCCTGACCGGCCGCGCTGACGCTGAGGGTGCCACAGCCGACGGCCGCCACGGAAATGACGGCCAGGACCGCGGTGACCATGCGTCCGTTCACTACTAGCCCTCCGTTACGGGCCGTTCGGCGCTGACCTGCCGGGTACACAGGCTACGTCTAGTAAGACGGTCAGCCGTCACGATAGGTTCGCGAGGCCAGGGCCCACATCAGTGCGGCAGATCCCAGAGCCAGCGGGGGTGTCCCGCGCCAGCTCAGCCGAATCGTTCATGGGGCAGACGGTTGTATCGTGGCCGGTGGGCATACGTACATCCGAGGGTGACGACTGCGGACGGGGCGCATGACACCGACATCGGCCAGGCTGATCAGCCCGCTCGTGGGGGCCGGCGCAGTGGGCGTGGTCCTGGAGTTGGCTGGCGTCAACTCGCCGATCCGGGCTGTGCTGGTGCTCCTATTCATCGCGGTCGCGCCGACGGCAGCCATCTGGGGGCTGCTGTCCGGGCTCGATGGCTTCGCGCGAATTGTTATCGCCTGCGTCACGACCGCCGTTGTGCTCAGCTTGATCGCGATGATCCTGCTGGCCACGGGTCTCTGGTCGCCCACCCTCGGGCTGCTGGCGGTCGTGGTGATCAGCGCTGGGGCCCTGCTGGCCCAGTCACCAGCCGCCAGGGCCCGCATCGGGGTACACGCGCAATCCCTGTGGCATGCGCTGATCTCCTCCAGGGCCCGCATCGGCGCCCCCGCTGGCCGCCGCACATCAGCCAGCGCGGACGCCACACTCCGGGCATTGATGGCCTTCCGTACGGCGAGCGCCGCAGAGGTACCGTCCGGCAGCGCAGCGGAACCACCTGACACCACGCCGGGCCAGAGCGTCGATGACGGTATGGCGGCGGACGCCAGCCCCGCCGCGCCGGGGGCTGGGGAACGTGCGGCCGCCAGCGGTGCGGACCGGCCAGAGACCGGCCGCTCCCATGATCTGGCAGCCGACGCCACGACAGAATCCTCCATCGTCCGCGATCGCGCCTGAGCCGCGGCGGTCAGCTCCCCGACATGCGAACGGCACCGGAGTGCTGGGTGGCAGTGCCGACATTGCTGACCACGTTGGCGGATGACGCGACGACCAGGCGGTGATTGCCGCTGCTGAAGGACAGCCCGACATCACCCTGGCCGGCGCCGACGATCACGTTACCGGTCACCGTGACGTGGCCAGTGCCGGCATTCGTGCTGATGACGGCGATATAGATATGCTGCGCCTGTCCGCGTTCGCCCGCGTCGTTGGACACGCTGTTGCCGGAGATCGTCGAGCCGTTGCCGTCCTGGGCCGAGCCTGCGATGCCATACCAGGTGCCTGCGGTCTGAGTGCTGGCGAAGTCCTCGATGTAGTTACCGGAGATGGCCGTCCCGTAGAGACGCTCGGCCATGATCCCGTTGCCGCCGTCGTCATAGAGATGGTTCCCCGATATGTTCCAGCCCGCTGCGTTCGCCAGCTTGATGGCGTCGCCGCCGGAGGAGGCGATCTGGTTGTCCACGAGGTAGCCGTCGGTCACCGCGTTGCCGTTGTCGATGACCTCGAAGCCGTTGCCCCCGCTCCCGTTGATGAAGTTATCGGTGAACCGGCTGTTCACGCTCGTACCCTTGATGCTGGTGCCATCGGCGGTCTGGCTGGTGTCAACGATCCCGGAGCCGCCGCAGTTGTTGACATCTAGGTCCTGCACGTCCGCCTGGTAGTTCAGGATGATGATCCCATCCGTCTGACCGTGGCCCGAGCAGGCAACGGTCAGGTCCTCGATGGTGAGCGGCGAGCCGGTCGTAGAGTCATTGTTGACGAAGGACGATGACGCCATGACGTAGCGCATCGCCGCATTCTGCTGGAGCACCGTGTTCGTACGTCCGTTACCGGTGTAGGTGCGATTAGGCAGCAACGTTATGCCGTGAGTGAGAGAGCAGGTCCCGCTGATCTCGATGACCGCGCCGACTGGGCTGGCATCGATCGTCCGCTGGATCAGGTTCGCGTCGCCTGGTGAGTTACCGCAGCTCACGTGGTCCGCTGAGGCCGTCCCGATCGCGCTTGGGCTGGTCCCGGCCGCCCCCGTCCCGTTCGCACCGGTCCCGCTCGTGCCAGGGCTGCTGGCGGCGGGGCTGCTACAGCCCGCCGCCAACCCGGCCATGACCGCCAGGAGGGCGGCAATCAAGCGTGCTCTCACCCGACAAGGATTACCTATCTGCGCGGGTACTCGTGACAGGCAGTGCCAGACCTCCCCAGTGCGGCTAACGATTGACTGTTGCCGTACTAGGGGCCTTGCGTGATCCGCTGAGGATGACCTTGCCGTGCTGGCCGGCTTCACCTGGGGGTTCTTCAGTGATCTGCACGATCCTGTAGGTGTCCGGGTTGGCGGCGCTCCACAACGTGAAGGTGCCGTTCCCGCGCGGCCCGACTGTGAACGTGCCGGCCGTGATCAGATCGAGCTGGCCCGGGTGGCTTCCAGGCCGGGCATACCAGCATTCATAGAACCGGCCGCCGCTCAACGTCGGGAGATTCCGCACGGTGAGGTGAATCTGCCAGCCGCCCGCCGAGGGCTGTGCGATTGCCTGCCCAGACGGGGCCAGGCTCGTGGACGCGGAAGCCAGGCGGGCATGGAGCGGGAAGACGGTTCCGGTCACAGCCGGGGTGGACGGGCCGCCTTGCACGATGGTGAGCACCACCGCCGCGATGGCCGCGGCGGCCGCGCCAAGCATCGCTAGCGGGACGGGAGCGTTCCAGCGCCAATGCCACCGCCTGGCCCTCTCCGCCCGGGCAGGCCGGGGATATTCCTCAGTCTGCCCGGCGGCCCGGACGGCGTGCTGGAGGCTGGCGAGGGACGGGCCTTCCTGGACTTGCCCGGCCGCCAGGATGGCGCGCTGGATACCGGCGACGGTTTTGGCTTCCAGGTCGGGCGACGGCTCGACCGCTGGCACCGGGGACCTCAGCGTCTGGACCACCGACGCGAACTCAGCGACGGTGATCTGGCACTCAGCACAGTCCTGCAGGTGCGTCTCGAAGGCCTCGGCGTCTCCGGGGTCCAGCGCACCGAGGGCCCAGCCCGCGGCGTCCAGATGCCCGGGCCCGGCGTCGGCGTCAGGCGGCATGGATACCTCGCTCATCGAGAGCGGTGCGCAACGAGCGCATGGCCTGGTACATGCGGGTCTTGACCGTACCTAGTGGCAGGCCAAGCCGCTCGGCGATCTCTGACTGGGTAAAACCCTGGTTGTAGGCCAGGCGCACCACCTGCAGGTGCGGCACGCTCAGCGTGTCGAGGGCTTCCCGCACGATAACGCTGTCCAGGATCTGCTCGATGGTGTCAAACGGAGGCGGTGTGTAGACGTCCTCGGCAGGAAGCAGCGGGCGGGATGACGGGCGTCTGCGGATGTCGAGCGCAACGCTGCGGGCGATCACGAACAGGTAGGTGCCGACGTTGGCTCGCTCAGCGTCGAACCGCGCGGCTGTTCGCCACAGCCGCAGGAAGCACTCCTGTACCAGTTCCTCGGCCAGTCCGTCATTTCCCAGCATCTGCACACCGAACCGGAAGAGGCGCCGGCCATATCTGCGGTAGAGCTCGGTTACCGGGGCACCACCGTCTCCAGCGGCCATCTGCGCGACTAGCTGCGCCTCCTCCGCGGCGCTAGGCGTCAACTCGATCGGGATCTTGCTATGCGACCCGGTCCCGTGATCAACGGGATACGCCCTAGGTTCGCTGGCCTCGGCTACCAACGCCAAGTCCCCCAACCCGATGGATAGCACCTTGTGTATACGACGCCGAGCTGCCGAACGGTTTGGAGCCCGCCTCGATTTCTCGACGATCCAGCCCGGTCATCCCAACACTAACCAGGCCTTGAACTCGCGCATCGTGATAGTCGGCTGCGTAAGCATGCATAGACGAGGCTGCCCGCAGCACGGCCCCCCAAACCCTCGCCTTACCCTCCGGATGGACCGCCCGGGCCGCCAGCTGAGTAGGCTCGCCCGCGCTCGCCACTCTTTACGCGGTGGATCGAGGCTCAGGTGGTCCGGCCGTAATGCCGGAGCAGGCGATCAGCGGCGCGGTACAGAAACGGATGCTGCCTGATCCGGGGACCTGCCCAGCACACGGCCCGGATGCGTCCCTGGTGTGCTGCGGCCAGCCACGACCCCCGGGCCGCCATGCCTTCGGCGACGAGCAGGTCGTGGCTCTTCAGCGTCTGCTTGTAGGGCTCAGGGCCCTTGCCCATGTCGATCAGCTGGACGCCACGGGCCGCGGCCTGCTCGGTCATCCGCAGGTGGTGGATCAGCCCGGGCGACTGTTTGCTGAACCGCGGGTCATACGCCGCGAACCAGCCCGCGAGCACTGGGCCGCAGCGGAGGTCGAAGGTTCCCGCTACCAGCGTTTCCCCAGCGTAAAGCAGTGAGAGCTGGCCACCGAACCAGTCATCATGAGTGCCGAACACGTCATCGACGAGGTCAACGATCCACGGCCGGTCGAAGAAGTCGATCCAGCCGGTACGGCGGTACTGATCTGATTTCCATCGCATCAGGGTGCGCAGTCCGGCCAGGTCACGTGAGCCCACCACGCACCGCAGCGGGCCGGCTTCCTGCTCCAGCCTGCGTGTCTTGCGCGCGAGTTCCTTGCAGAACTTCGGTGACCGTGTCCGGAGCATCTTCTGGTATCCGGCGAAACCACCGGTCAGGTCGATCGCGGATGATGCCGCCGTGCTGACCGCGTACCGGGCAAAGGGCCGCTGACCCTGGGCCAGGCAATCGAACTGCCATACGGACAGCTGGCAGGCCCGGAGCAAGTCCCGCGTGTCCCATTCCGCGCCCGGCGCGTGGACGAGGCCCTGGCAGTTGTTCACGCCCGCGCCGATCGGCACGCCGACGCCAAGCCGGCGCCGCTGGAACGGGAAGAACCCGGCGATGCCGGATCCGTCGGTGAGCACGGCGACGCGGGCATCGGGCCGGGCCCGGCCGACGGCCGCAGCGAACTCTGGGCACAGGAACGGGTGAGTTAATGAGCCCGTCGCGGCCTGCATCGCCTGCCACGCGGCCCGTTCCCCTGGCCCAAGCTCAGTTGGGCAAGTAACCGAGAACTGCACGTGAATTCCCCCTGCGCTCCCCTTGGCTAGGGAGCGTGCACACAATTCCCCGTTGTGCTCCCTCGGTTAGGGAGCGTGGACGCGGATGCGCTCATGGACGCGGCCGCGCCTTCAGTGCATGCTGCGGTAACTCACAGCTGGCTGTCAGGCTAGCCCACTACGACCCGATCACCCAACTCCAGCTCTCGCAGGGTAATCCAGCCGGGGTTGCGGCGCGGTAACACAGCCCCAGTCTCCGCTGCTGATCCTGAGAGGAACGTGTGGGCTGGGCTTCAGGTACTGCCGGTACGGATCGAAGCTAAGCAGGACCCTTCGACGGCGAGGCGGTGACCGGTGGTGGCCTTCAGGATCCGTCGGCTCCGCGCCGGCGACCTGTGGGACGTGCTCTCCATCGAGCGGCAGGCTTTTCCTGAGGACCCGTGGACGCTGGCCACCGCGGGCGGCTGGCTCGCGCGGTCCAGGCTGGGCCGGGACGCCCAGCACGCCCGCCAGGTAGCCCGGTTGACCCGCTTCTCCCGGCTCAACGAAGCGGTTCATCTGGCCCGGCTCATCGCCACCGCGGCCGAGCGCGGGTGCGGGGCGGCCTTCCTGTACGTCCGGGCCGATAACCCCGGGGCCCGCAAGCTGTACGAGCGCGGGGGGTTCACCGAGACGGGTGCGCTGCCCGGGTACTACCAGCCGTCGGGCACGGATGCCGTGGTGATGCGCCTGCAGATCGGCAGCCTACGGGATAATGTTCGCTTGCCCGCAGGCGCAGGGAACCTAACCGCCAGAGGTCGTCCTCCCGTGCCAGATAGTTTGTCGTCGGGGGAGGCCCGCATGTTGTGGGGGTGGGACGGGCTGAGGGCGACTGCGATGCTTCGTGGGCGTTCCCAGGCCACGTGCGAGTGCGGTCACGGCCGTGAGGCGCATCGGCACTACCGTCGCGGCAGTGACTGCGTACTGTGTGACTGCGAACGCTGGAACCCACCGCTCTGGCCATTGCGTTGGTTCGCCAGGGACCGTCGCACAGGCTGACAGCGGCACTATCCTCCACAATGCTTGTTTGGGATCCGTCCTCCCTTGCCACATGGCTGTCGATCTGGAGGGCCCAGATACATAGTGTTTGGAAAACCTGAGACAGGTTGTCTTGAGATAGGAGCCTCGCCGAGGCGCATGCCGCGGCGGCCATGTCCGGGGCGCGCCCATCGCACTTTACCCAGCGGGCTACCCCCTACTTGAACATGGCGCTCCACCGCCAACCCGGCGTTCTCCTCCCGCGTCGGCCACACCTTCCTTGAATTCTCGGTCGAGCACCTGTGCGTTCCCGCCGCCATCATTAGGGTTAGCCTCGATGATTCAGGGTGCCGGCGTGGTCGGCTGCTGATCGTGTTATGCCGGTTTTCGGCGGTGGTAGCTGGCTGGCGGGTGGTGGTGCTGCCCGATGTGCTCGGGGTGGCACCGGTTCCGACCGCGCCGGGGCGGCCTCCTTTCCAGGTTGCAGGGGCGGGGTGGCTGGTCAGGCGGGTGCGGGCAGGGCGCACAGCCGCTGCCAGCAGGTCAGGAAGGCGTCTTTCCAGGGCCAGGTCCGGCTGATCTTCAGCGTGCGGGTGCGGGCGTGGCAGGCCAGCCGGGCGGGCAGCGCCCACAACCGGTAGCGCAGCGTGCCTGGTTCGGCGTCTTTGAGGTCGTCCTGGTCGTAGAGGCCGAGCAGCCGGCACCAGGCGGCGAGGTCGGCGGCGATGTTGGCGGCCAGTACCCACCCGCAGTTGACCTGCCAGGTCTTGGAGGGAAGGTTACGCAGGCCCATGGATTTGCCGGCGCGCACCCCGTCTTCGACGACGGCGTGCTGGCGGTGCAGCACGTCGATGAACTGGGCGTGGTGGCTGCCGGGCACGCCGGGGATGCCGCCGGCGGCGGGGATGTTGGTGACGATGATGGAGTACCGCCATCCGGTGGCGCGCTCGAAGGCGGTCAGGTTCCTGGCCTGCCGGCGCGACGGCTTGGTGCGGCGCACGATCCACCGCAGCCCGGCGGGCCAGCCGGCGGCCCGGCTCATCAGGTGCGTGATCTCGGCAACGTGCTTGTCCTGCTGTATCACCCCTTCCTGGTCCACCGCGGCCTGCCAGGTGGCGGCGGGCAGCCGCCGGATTGCCTGCTCATCGGCCTCGGTGATGGCCCAGCCGCAGGTGAACAGCACGGTGCGGCGCCGGGACGACAGCGACAGCAGGCAGGTGATCAGCTCGTGGCTGGCGCCGGCCCCGTCGGTACGGACCAGCAGCCGGCCCCGCATCCGGGCGGGGATCTGCCGGATCGCGGCCGCCAGCACCGTGAGGTGATCGGTGAAGGTGTTCGATCCGGCGTTGCCCGGCCGCAGCAGCATCGCCAGCGACTCGCCGGTATTGGCCAGCCAGGCCCCCAGGGGATGAAAGCCGTAGCCCTTCTTGAACGTGGGCGCGGCGCCTTCCTTGTCGCTGCGCGCGGTGATCAGCGTGCCGTCCAGGTCGATGACCAGCCAGCCGGCCAGCACCTTCCCGGCAATGGCCAGCCACGGGAACCCGGCCGGGGTCGCGCCGATCAGCGACCAGACGTGCGCGCGGACCCCGGCCCGCACCCGGGCGATCTTGTCCAGCGTGGCCGGATCGGCCAGCTCCAGCGTCCGCCGCACCGTCGTGTCGCTCGGCTCGCGGCCCAGCACCGGGGCGTGATGGGCCAGCACGGTGATGTCGTTCATGCTGGTCGCCCCCAGCACGATCGCCACCGCCATGCTCACCAGCGCGACACCCCGGTCCACCAGCGGGAACTTCCCCGCCCGCGCCAGCGCCGATCCCAGCGCGGCGGTCAGCCCGGCCTGGTCGGCCAGCTTCCGCAGCAGCACCGCCCCAGCATGCCCGACCAGGCCCTGGCCCTCGCCGGTCACCTTCAGCCCGTGATCCCACCGCGTATCATCCATGACGAAGAGCGCTCCTGCCTGGGAAATGACATGGTGTGGTTACCGGGTAATTTCCCCAAACCGGGGCGCTCTTCGCCCGCCGGGCCGATCCCGCCGGCCCTGGCCGCACCGCACGACAGCTCCGGCCGATCCCCCGCAAGTGCGCCAGCCAAGCCCCGCACCCATCGGGTGCACGCCCCAACCCCGTACCGGCCAGCCATCAACCAGAAAACCGCAGCTCAAAGCCGCGAAGAAACGATCACACTCCAGTCAGCGGATCAAAGCTGAATCGC
>CAWDRD010000106.1:0-42200 GCA_963804455.1 uncultured Actinomycetes bacterium | reverse complement strand
GGGGCCCGGCACCGCCGCCCATCCGTACGCACTGGACGACGTGTGGGGACACGACTCCGTCGCCGACCGGGTCAGCCTGGCCGCCAGCCTGCTCCGCGCCGGGCAGCAGGCGCTGCGCACGGACGCGGCCCCGGCCCCGCCGCGCTACGACCTCGACCTGCCGGCGCCTGGCGCGCCGACCCGGCCGTCGGCCGGGCCCTCCAGCTGGCGGCGGGAAGCCGCGGCCAGCGCGGGCCTGACCGAGGAGCTGGAACGGTTCCGCTACGAGTGGACGCCCGAGCCGCAGGCCTCCCCGGTCCCCCGGACGCCTGGCCTTCCGGCCGGAGCCTGACGACGAGGCGTTCCGGACGTGTTCCGCCGGATCGCGGTCGGCAGCCTGGACGTGACCACGCAGCGGCAGGTCGCCGCCTGGGGCGCGGACCGGCAGGCCCGCGAGGACATGGCGCTCTACCTGGCCATGCCCGGCGACCGGGACTGGTGGCGGCTGGCCTACACCGGCGAGGGCCAGCTGGCCGGGATGATCCTGCCCAACCGCAACCCTTACAGCGCCACCATCGGCTACATCGGCGTGCTCCCCGAACTGCGCGGCCGTGGCTACATCGACGACCTGCTCGCCGAGGCCACCCGGTTCCACGCCGACCGTGGCGAGCAGCGGATCACCGACACCACCGACGTCACGAACTGGCCGATGGCCGCCGCGTTCGACCGTGCGGGCTACCGCGTGTACGGGATCCGGTACGTGCTCTCGGCGCCAGAGGCAGCACAGTAGAACCTGTGAACGCAGAACCTGTGCGCGGGGAGGCGGATCCCGCGGCCAGTCCGCCGCTGGCCAGTCCGCCGCTGGCCAGCGCGGCAACGCCGACCGCGCCAGCCGCCTCCCCGCTCCGGTTCGCCAGCCTGGGCTACGCCCTGACCGTCCTGCTGATCGGGACCAACCTGGCCACCCCGCTGTACCCGGTCTACGAGCAGGCCTTCCACCTCTCCTCGCTCGACGTCACCCTCCTGGTGGCCGTATACGCGGCGGCGGTGGTCGTGGCTCTGCTGGCCTGCGGCCCGCTCAGCGACACCGCCGGGTACCGCCCGGTGCTGATCGCGGGCCTGGCGGCGGCCGCGTGCGGGTCAGCCCTGCTCGCGGCGGCGGCCGGGGCGGGCTGGCTGTTCGCTGGCCGGGCCGTGCAGGGCCTGGCCGTCGGCACCTGCTCCGGGGCGCTGACCGCTGGGCTGGTGCTGACCGAGCCGCACGGCCGCCGGGCCCGGGCGTCGTTCCTGGCCGCTACGGCGACCACGGCCGCGTGCGGCGGGCCGGCCCGGTGCTGTCCGGCGCACTGGCGCAGTACGGGCCGGACCCGCGCACGCTCAGCTACCTGGTCGAGATCGGCCTGCTGCTGCCCGCGCTGGCCGCCGCGGCCATGCTGCCCCGGGCGCTCGGCCGTACCGGGCAGCGCTGGCGGCCGCGCTGGCCGCGGCTGCCCGCCCCGGTCCGCCGTGAATTCCTGCGGCCCGCCGTGGTGAGCCTGCTCGCCTGGGCCGTGGCCTACGTGGTGCTGGCGCTGGTGCCGTCCTACGCTGCCGCGACGCTGGGTGGCAGCAACCTGCTCACCGGCGGGGCCGCCGCCGGTTCGCTGCTCCTGGTCGCCGCGCTGGCCCAGGCCACCTGCCGGGGCTGGGGCCCGGGCCGGGCGCAGGCCGCCGGGCTGGCCGGGCTGACCATCGGGCTGCTCATGCTGATCGCGGCCGGGGCAGCGGGCAGCGCGGTCCTCCTGTTCGCCGCCATGGCGGTCGCAGGCACCGGGCAGGGACTGGCGTTCATGGGCGGCATCCGCCGGGTCAACGAGATCGCCCCGGCGGACAGCCGGGCGGGCACCGTCGCCCTGTTCTATGTGGTCACCTACCTGGGCAGCGGGCTGGTCACCGCGGGGGTGGGCCTGCTGGCCACACATCTCGGGCTGACCACGGCGGTTCAGCTGTCTGGCGCGGTGCTGGCCGCCGCCTGCCTGATCACGCTGGCTAGCCAGCGAGCCCTTCGTAGGCGGCCAGCACGATGAGCAGGGCCCGGTCGTCGCCGAGCGTGCTCTGGTCGAGCATCTGGTTCATCACCCGGCGGCGGGTCAGCGGGCCGGGCTGCCCACCCCGGCGGAACCGGCCCGGGCCAGCACCCCGGCCAGCGCCGCCCGGGCACTGGCACTGATCTGGCCCATGTCCAGGCCAGTCAGCTCGCCGTCACGCTTGAGCACCTGCCCGTCCACGAGCACCGTGTGCACGTTGGCCGGCTGCGCCGCGGTGACCAGCAACTGTGCCGGGTCGGTGAACACGCCCAGGTTCGGCCCGGCGCACTCCACCATGATCACGTCCGCCCGCTTGCCCGGGGTCAGTGAGCCGGTCTCCCCCGCCAGCCCCAGCGACCGGGCGCCCTCGATGGTGCCCAGCGCCAGCGCCTGCCGGGCGGTGAGCGCGAACTCGTCCTCGGCGGCCGCGTTGACCAGCCCCTGGGTCACCTTCATGATCGCGAACATGTCGGCGTTCCCGGTCAGCGTGGTCGTGTCCACGGACAGCCCGACCGGGACGCCGGCCGCCCGCAACTCCGCCGTGCGCGGCAGCCCGTACCCGATCAGCAGTTCGCTGTACGGCGACACGCTCACCGCGCACCCGCAGTCCGCGAGCGCGGCGATCTCGTCCGCGGACGCGCAGTTCGCGTGCACTACCTGAAGGTCCGGGCCGAGCAGCCCGGCCCCGGCCAGCGCCGCGATCTGGCCGGCCGCCGACCGCGGCCCGCTGGCGTGCACGGTGACCGGCAGGCCCAGCTCGCGGGCGGCCGTGAGCTCCGGCCGGTACACCTCCGGCGCCACCCGCATGGCCGGGTTGCTGCCGCCGGTGCCGCGCCAGGCCATGCCCAGGTGCAGCCGCCCGCCGCAGCGGTAGGAGTCCCAGGACCGGTGCAGCGCGCGCAGCCCAGCCAGGTCCATGGCCTGGTCGTTGGCGTGCCCGGCGGCGTAGCCGTAGGAGAACCGGGCGCGCAGCCCGGACTCGGCCAGCGCCCGCAGCCCGGACTCGGCGTGCCCGGGCCCGCGTACGTTGTGGCACCAGTCGTGCACCGTGGTGATGCCGGAACTGACCGCCTCGGCGCAGGCCAGCAGCGTGCCCTGGTAGCTGTCAGCGGCGCTGAAGGCCCGGCCGAGCCCGACCGACACCCGGAAGTAGCCAGCCGGCGGCCCCTCCCCCGACATGCCGCGCAGCAGCGTGTTCCACATGTGCCAGTGCGTGTCCACCAGCCCGGGTGCCACGATCATCCCCCGCGCGTCCAGCACCTCGGCCCCAGGCGCGTCCAGGCCCGGCCCGGCCGCCGCGATCCGCCCGCCGTCCACCAGCAGGTCACCGTCGGGGATATCGCCCAGATCCGGGTCCATCGTCAGCAGGTAGCCGTTCCTGATCACGATCCGGTCCCCGGGCACGCCGCAGATCGTACTGCGGACCTGGCCGGGCATGGTAGGCATGGCTCATGGCCGAACTCATCCCCCGCGAGATCCTTTTCGGGAACCCGGAGCGCGTCAGTCCGCACATCTCCCCCGACGGCACCAGGCTGGCCTGGATCGCCCCGCACGACGGGGTGCTGAATGTCTGGGTGGCTCCGCTGGGCCCCAGCGGGGTGGACTGGGCCACGGCCCAGGTGGTGACCGACGACAACGACCGCGGCATCCGCATGTTCGACTGGGCGCACGACGGCCGGCACCTGGTGTACCAGCAGGACACCGGGGGGCGATGAGAACTGGCGGCTGCATGATGTTCACTTGGAGACAATGCACCGGCGCGACCTGACCCCGTTCGACGGCGTCCGGTGCGAGCTGATCGCGGCGGAGAAGAAGTTCCCGGACGAGCTGCTGATCGGGCTGAACCGGGACAACCCGCAGCTGCACGACGTGTACCGGCTCAACCTGACCACCGGGGACCTGGTCAAGGAGGTGGAGAACCCGGGCTTCGTCGGCTGGGTCGCGGACAGCCAGCTGGCGGTCCGGGCGGGCATCGCCCCGCAGCCTGACGGCGGCATGGTCATCATGGTCCGCGACGGTGCTGGGGACGACGGTGCCACCGGCGACTGGCGCCCGCTGCTGACCGTCCCCGCCGACGACGCGCTGACCAGCGGCCCGGTGGCGTTCAGTGAGGACGGCCGGTCGCTGCTGGCGCTCAGCTCGGTAGCCGCGCAGACCGGCCGGCTGGTCCGGCTCGACCTCGCCACCAGTGCACAGCAGGTACTGGCCGAGGACCCGGAAGCGGACGTGGCAGGCCTGCGGCTGCACCCGGACACCCGCGAGCCGCAGATCGTGGTGTTCCTCAAGGACCGGCTGGAGTACCAGGTGCTCGACCCGGACCTGGAGCCGGACCTGGCCGCGATCCGGGCGCTGCAGCCCGGCGACCCGTCGTTCAGCGACCACGACGACGCGGACGAGACCTGGCTCGTGGCCTTCAACAACGACACCAGCGCGGTGCAGTACTTCAGCTACGACCGGCGCACCCGCACCGGCGCGTTCCTGTTCGAGGACCGGCCGGAGCTGTCCCGGTACGAGCTGGCGCCGATGGAGCCGTTCTCGTTCACCTCCCGGGACGGCTACACCATTCACGGCTACGCCACCTTCCCGCCGGGGGCGGCCCGGGAGGGCCTGCCCACGGTGCTGAACGTGCACGGCGGACCGTGGGCCCGGGACGCCTGGGGCTACCATCCCGAGGCGCAGTGGCTGGCCAACCGCGGCTACCTGTGCGTGCAGGTGAACTTCCGCGGCTCCACCGGCTACGGCAAGGCGTTCGTCAACGCCGGTGACCGGGAGTGGGGCGGCCGGATGCACGACGACCTGGTGGACGCGGTGGCCCATGTCACCAGCCAGGGCTGGGCCGACCCGGCCCGGGTCGGTATCTACGGCGGTTCCTACGGGGGCTACGCGGCCCTGGTCGGCGCGGCGTTCACGCCGGAGCTGTTCCGCTGCGCGGTGGACATCGTGGGGCCCTCCAACCTGAAGACGCTGATCGAGACGATCCCGCCGTACTGGGCCCCGATGGTCGCCCAGTTCCATACCCGGGTCGGTGACCCGGGCCAGGACGCGGACTTCCTGTGGTCCCGCTCCCCCCTGTCGCGCGTGCATGACATCCGGATCCCGTTGCTGATCGCCCAGGGTGCCAACGACCCGCGGGTGAAGCAGGCCGAGTCCGAGCAGATCGTTGCGGCTTTGCAGGAGGCGGGAATCGATCACGAGTACCTGCTGTTCCCCGATGAGGGCCACGGCTTCGCCAAGCCAGCCAACCGGCTGAGCTTTTACGCCGCCGCCGAGCGGTTCCTGGCCCGTCACCTGGGGGGCCGGGCCGAGGACTAGGTTCTTCCCGAGCGCGCGGCCGCAGGCATTTTCCGTTTCCGCAACGAACACCGCTGCGGAGCACTGACCGTCCGGAGGACACAGCAGGACATGGTGGAGATCAAGACCGATACGGCGCTGGATGCCATGCGGGCCGCGGGCCGGGTCGTGGCGCAGGCCCTGGCCGCATCCCGGGACGCCGCCGCTGTAGGCACCAGCCTGCTGGAACTGGACGAGGCGGCGCACGCGGTCATCCGCGAGGCCGGCGCCCGCTCCCCGTTCCTGAACTACCATCCCTCGTTCGCACCCACCCCGTTCCCCGCGGTGATCTGCGCGTCCGTGAACGACACGATCGTGCACGGCATCCCGGACGGCCACCGGCTCCGGGACGGGGACCTGGTCAGCATCGACTGCGGCGCGGAACTGGACGGCTGGACCGGCGACGCGGCGATCAGCTTCATCGTGGGCACCCCGCGCCCGGCGGACCTGCTGCTCATCGAGACCGCGGAGAAGGCGCTGGCGGCGGGCATCGCCGCCGCGGTGACCGGGGCCCGGATCGGTGACATCTCGAACGCGGTGGGCAGCATCGGCCGGTCCGCGCACTACGGCATCCCGTCCGGGTTCGGCGGGCACGGCATCGGGCGGCACATGCACGAGGACCCGCACGTGCCGAACGAGGGCCGTCCCGGCCGCGGGCTCCGGCTGAAGCACGGGCTCGCCCTGGCCATCGAGCCCATGTTCATGGCGGGCGGCCGGGACGCGTTCAACGTGGCCGAGGATGGCTGGGCGCTGCGCACCGCGGACGGCAGCCGGGCCGCGCACGTGGAGCACACCGTGGCCATCACCGACGCGGGCCCGCGCATCCTGACCCTGCTCTGACCGCGGCCCCTGCTCTCCGGGTCCTGCTCTGAGCGGGCCCGCCCGGGCCGGGCGTCAGCTGCCAGCGAACCGGAGGACCGCGAGCACCCGCCGGTTGTCACTCTCCGACGGCGGCAGCCCGAGCTTGCTGAAGATGCTGGCGATGTGCTTTTCCACCGCCCCGGGGGACACGACGAGCTGGGCGGCAATGGCCGCGTTGGACCGGCCCCCGGCCATCAGCGCGAGCACCTCGCGCTCCCGGGCAGTGAGCGAGGCCAGGCTGTCCGCCCGCTGGCTGGCGCCCAGCAGCTGGCTGATCACCTCCGGGTCGAGCGCGGTGCCGCCGGCCGCCACCCGGTCCAGCGCCCCGGCGAACTCGGCCACGTCCGCGACCCGGTCCTTGAGCAGGTAGCCGACCCCGGCGGTGCCGCCTGCGAGCAGCCTGGTCGCGTACCGGGTCTCCACGTACTGGGAGAACACCAGCACCCCGGTGCCCGGGTAGTCCCGGCGCAGCTCCAGCGCGGCGCGCAGGCCCTCGTCGGTAAACGTGGGCGGCATCCGGACGTCCACCACGACCACGTCCGGATCGTGCTCCGCCACGGCGGTGAGCAGCGCGGTGGCGTCCGCCACCGCGGCCGGGACCTCGTGGCCACGGTCGGTGAGCAGCCGGACCAGGCCCTCCCGGAGCAGGGCGTTGTCCTCGGCGATCACCACCCGCATGTCAGGGATTCCGGCCTGCGCGCAGCGGCAGCTCGACCGTGACCAGGGTCGGGCCGCCCGGCGGGCTGTCGACGCTGAGCACGCCGTCCACCACGGCGACCCGCTGGGCCAGCCCGGCCAGCCCGCTCCCCCGGGCTGGGTCCGCGCCGCCGATCCCGTCGTCTCCGACCAGCAGCCGCAGGCTCGGCCCTGGCCCGCCGTCCTGGGTGGCGGCCGTGATGGTGACCGTGGTCGCCGAGCTGTGCTTGGTGGCGTTGGCCAGCAGCTCCGCCGCGCAGAAGTAGGCGATCGTCTCGATCGCCTGGCTGGGCCGCACCGCCAGGTGAGTGCTCAGCCGTACTGGGAGTGGGCTGCCCGCGGCCAGGGTGGCCAGCGCCCCGTCCAGGCCAGTGTCCAGCACCGGCGGGTGGATGCCCTTGACCAGGTCGCGCAACTCGACCAGGGCCTCCTTGGCGGTGCGGTGCGCCGTGTCCACCAGGTCCCGGGCCGCGGGCAGGTCCGCCGGGCGGTCGCCGTCCAGCTTCTCCTTGGCCATGCCCAGGTTCAGCGCCAGCGCGGCGAGCCGGACCTGGGCGCCGTCGTGCAGGTCCCGCTCCACCCGGCGCAGCTGCGCCGCGGAGTCGTCCACCGCCTGGGCCCTGGTCTCCTCCAGCTGGCGGAGCCGCTCGGCCAGCTTCCTGGGCCCCAGCAGGCCGCGGATCAGCCAGCAGTCCGCGGCGATGACCGCCCGGGCGGCCCACGGCGCGGTCAGCAGGGCCGCGGCGCCGACGGCCAGGGCCAGCAGCGTGCCAGGATAGCTGCGGATGAACACGGCGCTGCCGATCTCGAACGGGTTGAGAATCGGCACCGGTCCCAGCTGGGTGCCGGGCGGATGGTTGCGGGTGAGTGGCCACCAGAGCGGGTAGCTCAGGTCAGCCAGCCCGATCGCGGCCATCCAGACCGGGTAGGTTTCGAGCACACCCAGGGGCAGCTTGAGCAGCAGGTACGCCATGGCCCGCCAGGCGGTGCTGTCCCGGAGCCGGGCGTCGAGCCGGCCGAGGGGGCCGCGCCCGGGCTGGAACGGCGGCGGCGCGGGCACCCGCACCCCCAGCAACCGGGCGGTCAGCGCGCGTTGCAGCGTGCCCGCCCACCGGGTGATCTGGAGCACCAGGACGATCAGCAGCAGGCCGATCACGGTCCCGATCACCGACCCGGACACGACCAGCCCGGGGCCCAGCAGGCTCGCGGTCACCATGAAAGCGGCCACGCCGAACAGCCCAGAGGCAGCGCAGAAGAGCAGGTCGCGGCGGGTACGGCGGCGCACCGGCGCCACGGCCACGGCGCGCGCCGCGGCGCCCAGCCCGGCCAGCGCCGACCGTGGCTGGCGGCCGGGCAGCTGCCCAGGCCGCAGAGCCGCGGTCACCGGCGCCATGCTGTCCATCGTCCTATTGTCCCGCCCCCGCGTCCCTGTGGGCGAGCAGCACGCCGCCGGCGACCAGCGTCGCGGCGGCGTACAGGGCGAGCATGCCCAGGCCCGCCCAGGCCGGCAGGGATGGCGTGACGTGCTTGACGGCGGTCAGCGAGTTCTCCGCGATGATCTCGGGCAGGAATTTCTGCACCGGCTGGGCGAGGCCCGCCGGGAAGGCCAGGGTGATCACGGGCAGCACGAACACGATCCCCACCACGGTCGCGATCGCGGCCGCGGTATGCCTGATGATCGCGCCGATGCCCAGCCCGATGAGGCCCATCAGGCACAGGTAACCGCCGGCCATCAGCACCGCCCGGAGCACCCCGGGCTGGCCCAGCGTCGCGTGCGGCGCCGGGCTGGCCAGCGCCGCCTCCCCGGCCAGGAACGCGGCGAACGCCAGCACTTCCCCGGTGACCAGGCCGAACAGCCCGAGCACCACGGCCTTGCCGGCCAGCACCAGCGGGCGCCGGGGCGCAGCGGCGAGGGTGGCGCGGATCAGCCCCGAGGAGAACTCGCCGGTGATCATCAGTATCCCGAGCACGGCCATGGCCAGCTGGCCCAGGGCCAGGCCGACGAAGCCAAGCTCGGTCGGGTCGAACGACGCCCGGTCCGCCGCGTTCAGCCGCGCCCAGTTCAGATGGGCCAGCACCAGGACGGCCAGGCCGATCATGCCCGCGGCGAGGATGACCGTGCTCCACGCGGTCGAGCGCAGCGTGCGCAGCTTGATCCATTCCATCCGGGCCACGTCAGCGAACCGGTAACCGCCCCGCTCCGGACGGCGCAGCACGGTCGCGCTCATGATGTCCTCCCCTGCGGGCCGCCCGTGGCCGCGCGGTAGCTGGTAGCCCCGGAGGTGAGCGCCAGGAACACGTCCTCCAGGGAGGCGGGCGAGCCTGTCGCCCCGGCCACGGTCGCCAACAGCTCGGCGACCGTGCCCTCGGCGAGCAGGCGGCCCTGGCCGATGACGATGAGGTGGTCGGCAGTCAGCGCCATCTCGCTGATCAGGTGGCTGGACACCAGCACGGTCCGGCCCTGCGCGGCCAGCGACTGGAGCAGGGTGCGCAGCCAGCGGATGCCCTCCGGGTCCAGCCCGTTCACCGGCTCGTCCAGCAGCAGCACCGCCGGGTCGCCGAGCAGCGCGCTGGCGATGCCCAGTCGCTGGGCCATGCCGAGCGAGAACTTCCCGGCCCGCCTGGCCACGTCGGCCAGCCCCACGGCGGCGAGGACGTCGTCCACCCGGGCCGCGGGGATGCGGTTACTGGCCGCCAGCGCGGCCAGGTGGGCCCGGGCGGTGCGGCCCGGATGGAACGCCCTGGCCTCCAGCAGCCCCCCGACCTCACGCAACGGCCAGGGCAGGTCGTGGTAGGCCCGCCCGCCGATCGTGGCCCGCCCGGCATCGGGCCGGTCCAGGCCCATGATCATCCGCATCGTGGTGGACTTGCCCGACCCGTTGGGGCCCAGGAACCCGGTCACGGTACCCGGCCGGACCCGGAAGGTCAGCCGGTCCACCGCCGTGGTGGCGCCGTATCGCTTGGTGAGACCCTCGATCTCGATCATGGCTCCTCTCCTCCGGCACGCCGGCGCGTGCCCTCGGAGACCGACGCTAGGGACCGGCGCCCCGCCGCGGAATCCAGCCATCGCCCGGCTTCACCGGGGGATATCCCCCCTCATCGAGTCGCGGCGGCTGGGCTCCGGCCCCTGAACGGCTGGGCTCCGGCCCCTGAACGTGGCGGGTAGAGCCTTACTCGACTTCCTTGAGGATCTTCTGCAGTGACTCGTTCTGCTCCCGCAGGTAATCGAGGTGGGCGCTGACGTCCCCGAGTTTGAGGTCGGTGTGTTCCTGGGCGGTGATGGCCATATCGGCCAGCCGCCGGTACTCCTCGGCCAGCTGGCGGTACTGGTCACCGCCGGTCAGCTCGATCTGCGCCCGCTTCCTGGTGGTGAGGTACCGGTAGCCCAGGACCATCCCGAGCGCGATCAGCCCGGCCACGGCGATCCAGACCAGGGCCCCGCTGTCGTTTGTGCTGCCTCCGTCTGCGTTTCTGTAGGGCAATTCGAAGGGAATGGTCAGTATCCCGACCGCGACCACGGCGGCCGCGCAGATGATCGCCGTTTCCTTGGCCGTCCTGGGCTTCATCGCAGTTCCGCCTCCAGATCGCTGTCCGTGCTCAGTGTCTGCGCCGCGATCCTGATCGTCTCGGGGGTCAGGTGCAGCGCGAAGGGTGCCACCTCGTAGAACTTCATCGCCTTGCCGTCCGCGGAGACCTCGACGGAGGCCGACACGAGCCCGGCCGCCTCGAGCTTGCGCAGGTGGACCTGCAGCAGGGCCCGGCTGATGCCCAGGTCCCGGGCCAGCCGGCTGACGTAGTTGCGTTCGCCCGCCAGCGCGGCCACGACCCGCAGCCGGTGCGGGTTGGCCAGCGTGGCCAGCATCTGCAGCAGGGTGTCTCCGGTCATCTCCGCGGTCCTCGCTAAAGCGAATCTTTGCATCTGCCAATAAAAGTTAGCAGGTAGGTCCCAGGGGGTCAACCTGGGCGCCGGGGATCAGCGGGCGCGCCGCGGTGCGTGCAGCGCCGGGAGAGCGATCAGCATCCCCGTCAATGCGGCGCAGGACCGGCACGGCGGCAGGCAGCTGCCCGCCGCTGGGGGTGCACTGCCGGGTGATCCGGGCGGCGGCGTCGGGCAGGAACGGGGCCAGTTGCGCACCGAGCGCCTGGCAGGCCCCGGCCAGCCCGGCCAGCACGGCGTCGAGCTGGCGGCCAGCCGGGACGGCACCGTCCCGCTCGGCCCGGGCCAGGTCCCACGGCCGGGCCCGGTTGATCAGCCGGTTCGCCGCATCCACGATGGCCCAGACGGCCGCCGTGGCGGCCCGGAAGTCGAATCCAGCCAGCGCCGCGCCGACGCCGTCCGCAGCCTGGCCGCAGGCCACCGCGAGTTCCCCGGCATCCGGCGCTGCCGCCAGCCCCGGCGCCACGGGAATCCGCCCGCCCCGGTAGCGGTGGATCATTGAGACCACCCGGTGGACGAGATTGCCCAGCCCGTTGGCGAGCTCGTCGTCGTGCCGGGCGATCAGCCGTTCCACGGTGAAGTCCACGTCGCCGACCCGGGGCACCTCGCGCAGCAGCCACCAGCGGACCGCGTCGGTGCCGAACCGCGCGGCCAGTTCCGCCGGATCGGCACGGGCTGAATTCGGCACTGGCCGCGCCGGACTTGCTGATCTTGCGGCCGCCGGCGGTGAGGTAGTCGTGCACCAGGATCTCGGTGGGCAGCGGCAGCCCCGCTGACAGCAGCATGGCTGGCCAGTACACGGCGTGGAACCGCAGCACGCCCTTGCCTGCCAGGTGCACCCGGCGCTGCGCCCCGGCCCACCAGCGCTGGTAGTCTCCCCCGCCGCTGCCGTAGCCCAGGGCGGTCAGGTAGTTGCCCAGCGCGTCCCACCAGACGTAGATCACCTGACCCGGGTCGCCGGGCACCGGGATGCCCCAGCCCCGGGCCCGCTGCGTGGACCGGGACACGGAGAAGTCCGCCAGGCCGCCGCCGATGAAGCCGAGCACCTCGTTACGGCGCTCGTCCGGGCGGATCAGCAGCCGCCCGGACCCGATCAGCTCGTGTAGCTGGTCAGCGTAGCGGGACAGCCGGAAGAACCAGTTCTCCTCCGCGACCGGCTGCGGCGGGCGGCCATGCTCGGGACAACAGCCGCCAGGCAGCTCCGCCGGGGCATAGAACTGCTCGCAGCCGACGCAGTACAGCCCCTCGTAATGCCTGCGGTAGAGGTCACCAGCGTCGGCGCAGACCCGCCAGAGCTGCTCCACGCCCGGCCGGTGCCGGGGATCGCGGCTGGTCCGGATGACGTCGTCGATGGAGAGTGACAGCGGCCCGCGCAACGCGGTGAACGCCGCGGCGTTGCGGTCCACGAATTCCTGGACGCCAACGCCGGCGGCCTCCGCAGCCAGCACATTCTTCAGCGAGTTGTCGTCGGTGCCGGTCTGGAACCGGACCTGGTCGCCGTGGCGCCGGCGATGCCGGGCCAGCACATCGGCCTGGACCAGCTCCAGTGCGAAGCCGAGGTGCGGGCGGGCGTTGACGTAGGGAATCGTGGTGGTGATGTAGGTATGCGGCGTGGTCATCACAGCCTCCGGGAACGGGGCCGCGATGAGCCAGCATGCGTCGAGGCCCTTGGGTGAACAGGGCCTCGGAAAGAGATCAGCGCAGCAGCAGCGGGCCCCGTGACCGGGGCATCATCACCTGACCTGCCGACGCGAACATGAGTCAAGGGTAGCTCCTGGAGGGCGATTCCTCCCACACCGGGCCGACCTGTGCCCGCGCCCGCGCATTACTCGCCGGCGGCCCCGGAGTCACGGTGGTTCCCGGGGACCTGCACTCGGCAGGCGCGCCGGCTCAGCGGAATCATCGTCCGCTAGGGACGAGATCCACGACGTCGTCGTGTAGCTTGGCCATCCCCTCGTCGAAGGTGGCCAGGCGGCCCTGATGTGCTCGGGCGAGCTGGGAAAGGTAGGCATCGGTGACCTGCCGGTGGCCGATAATTCCTGCCGTCGGCAGGTCTGAGTAACTCAGGTCGTCTGGCCAGAACTCGTGACGCGGGTGAGCCGACATGTCGCGGACGATTTCACGGGCGGTTCCTGCGGGCTGCCCATCGCGGATCAGCAGCCGCACGAGGCTCCCCTGGGTGATCGGGCAGGTAGCAAACGGGTCAGTGCTCGCCGCGAACCACGCCTCGGCTGGCTCGTGGTGGACGTGGTCAGCGACGAGCAAGGCGATCAGCACATTGGTGTCCAGCAGAACAGTCATTCGCCCTCGTCGTCCAGTGCGCGGACGTCCTCCGTGCTGATCACCGTGCCAAGGTGCACAACAGGCAGGCCGGTGACTGTGCTGCGTGATACATCACCGGCGTCGCCCTGGTTAAGCCCACGGCGCATCAGGTCCGCCACCGTCTCACTCAATGTCCGCGACCTGTCGCGGGCGATCGCCAGGGCCTGCTTGTGTAGGTCATCCGGAAGATCAATAGTTGTCCGCATAGCATCATCTTAACATCACCGCATCAAGATGCGGCATCCCACCGGGCCTGGTCGTGTGAGATGCATGGCGGCCAGGAGGCCCTTGGCGCTGGCTCACACCGCCCGCGCCCGCGCCGGAGCTAGGGTTCAGGCGCGGGACTGGGCCATCAGGGTGGCCAGCCAGGGCTCGGGTTCCAGCACGTACAGGCCACCGCCGATCCGGTCGGTGGCCCAGATCAGCCCGCCCTCGTCCACGAACAGGTCGTTGATCTGGGCGGCTGGCTGGCCGGGCGGCGGCTCCGGTACCCAGTGCGCGATCTCGGCTGGGTGGTCGGCGTCGGCCAGGTCGTAGACACGCACGCCCGCGCTGAAGTAGGTGGCGAAGACGAGCCGCTCGCTGCGGTAGGAGCCGGCCCGGTTCTCGTGCAGGTTGTGCGCGCCGAACCGCAGCGGCAGCTCGTCGAAGCGGGGGTCCGGGGGCGGGCAGAGCCCGGCCACCCGCGGCTGGCCGCCGGAGACGTCGATGACCCGGATCGCCCGCTGCGGCGCGTGCGGCCCGTCTGCCACCTGCTCATCGGTGACCACCACCAGCTGGCGGCCGGGCAGCGGCAGGCAGGTGTGCGTGGAGCCGCCGCCGGGCCACCCTAGATGCCCGGCCAGCCGCGGCCGGGTCATGTCGGAAACGTCGAGCACCACCATCCCGGCGTCGTCGTAGCCGAGGTAGGCGCGATCGCCGTCCAGCAGCGCGTGATGCGCAGCGTAGCGCTCCCCTGCTGGCCAGGACGGCGTCTCGTCATCCCGCTGGCCCGGCCACCACCACCGGGCCACCTCGGCCGGGCGGGCCGGGTCGGCCAGGTCCAGGACCACCCAGATCCGGTCCTTGAAGTGCTCGGGGATCGCGGACATGTGCGCGTAGCGGCCGCCGGTCCAGACCACGCGGTGCACCCCGCGGCCGCCGCTGGGCCAGAACGCGACCTGCCGCGGGCGCAGCGGGTCGTCGAGCCGGTACACGGCGAGCCCGGCGGAGAACGGCTCGCTCATCACCGCCCGGTACGGAAACTTCTCGTGATTGACCAGCAGCAGCCCGTCAGCGACCTGGACCTTGTGGGTGTGCGTGCGGGCCGGGGCGGGCCACTGGGTCACCAAGGTCGGCCGGGCCGGGTCGGCGACGTCCAGGATCGAGGTGCCCATCCCGGAGGTGCCCATGTGCCCGACGTACAGCACGTCGCCGACCCGCATCAGCTGCATGCCGTCGCCGTAGCCGCCCAGGTCGTGCCGGGCGACCAGGCGCAGGCCCACTGTCCCGGCCAGCGCGGCCGCCGTGCTGGTCACGCCGCCGATCCGGCGCGTCCCCCGGGCCGCGCATCCAGCCGCTCCGCGACCCAGTCAGCGGTCTCATAGCGGTGGAACGGCGCCAGGTTGGCGCAGCCGTGGTTGCCCTTTTCCAGCATCAGCAGCCGGGCCGGGCCGCCGGCCTCGCGGACCAGCCGGTCCGCCTGCTGCCACGGGATGAGCCGGTCCAGCCTGCCCATGACCGCCAGCAGCGGGCAGCGGATGAGCTCCGCCCGGCCCTCCAGGCTGAGCTGCCCGGCCACCTGCCGGGCGTGGTCATCGTCTGCTGTCTTGGACCGGACCCGGAACGCCTCCCGGGTCAGCACCGGGAGGTTGTCCCAGTTGTCGGCGAAGGTGAATGGGCCGGCCAGGGCCACGCAGGCGCGCACCCGGTCGTCCCCGCTGGCCACCCGGGGCGCGTAGTACCCGCCGAGGCTGACCCCCCAGACCGCGACCCGGTCCGGGTCCAGTGCTGGGTCGGTGGCCAGCCAGTCGATGATGGCGGCCCCGGGAACCTCCCAGTCGCCCCTGATGGCCAGGTCGTACTCGGCCTCGCCCTGGCCCGGGCCGTCCACGCTGAACGTGGCGATGCCCCGGTCCAGGAACAGCTCCTCGGTGCTGCGCAGCTCTTCCTTGGTCGAATCGAGCCCGGGAATCATGATCACGACAGGCTGCGGGTGATCCGCTGGCGGCACCCGGAGCACTCCCACCAGGCGCGAGTCTTCGAACGGAATCTCGATCCGGCGGCCCGGCGGGTCGAGATAGGGCAGGGCGTCATCGAGGCAGTGGACGGCGGCCATGTGCGCGGTGCGCATCTGGTCCAGGTCGTCGACGAACAGGAACTTCGCGAAGTGGTAGTACACGGCGGCCTGGGACAGGTGCGTGCCTGCGGACCGGGTGCGGCCCGTGGCGAGCGCATCCCGGCCCAGCTGCTCGTGCTCGGCGCCCACCGTGCTCCACGCGGCGCACCAGTCGGCCCACTTCTCCAGGCCGCTGGTGATCCGCTCGAAGTCGCCCGCGGTCACGCCGTTCATGGTGAACCGGGGCGCCCAGTGTGAGATCGCCATCGCTACCCGTTCGTCCATGCGCAATCTCCCTCGCCCTGGCGTTACGTTGCAAACGAATGCATACTCTTTCTTCGTGGGAATCGTCAACCGCCTGGATCATCCCCGGCCCGCGCCCGCGCCGCGCGCCCGGGGAACCGCCCAGCCGGGCGCCCTGCGTTCCGGCGGCCAGAACGCAGCGGAGAGCGGCCGGTGAAGCAGGACCTCCGGCTGACGGTGAACGGCGCGGAGCGGACCGTTGTGTGCGAGCCGGACGCGCCCCTGCTCGATGTGCTCCGGGCCGACCTGGGCCTGGCCGGGCCGCGGTTCGGCTGCGGCCAGGGCCTGTGCGGGGCCTGCATGGTGCTGCTCGACGGCCGGGCCCGGTCCTCCTGCGACTTCCCGGTCTGGGCCGCGGAGGGCAAGGACATCACCACGGTCGAGGGCCTGCGGGACGGTGGCTCGCTGCACCCGGTGCAGCAGGCGTTCCTGGACGAGCAGGCCGCACAGTGCGGGTACTGCACGTCGGGCATGGTGATGAGCGCGGTAGCGCTGCTGCAGGCCAACCCGGCGCCGACCGAGGCTGAGGTGCGCACCGCGCTGGACGGCAACCTGTGCCGGTGCGGCACGCACCAGCGGATCGTCCGGGCCGTGCTGCGCGCGGCAGGCCAGGAAACCCGCGCATGAGCGGCGAGCTGCCGCCGACCCTGGCCGCCAACCCGGTGCTCGGGCGCTGGCTGGACTTTGCCGAGGACGGTGTGGTCACGATCAGGTCCGGCAAGGTCGAGTACGGCCAGGGCGTGTGGACCGCGCTGGCCCAGATCGCGGCGGAGGAACTGGACGTGGCCCTGGGCCGGGTCCGGGTCGCCCCGGTGAGCACGGCCAGCAGCCCGGACGAGGGAGTCACCTCCGGCAGCCGGTCCATCGAGGAATCCGGCAGCGCGCTGCGGCAGGCCTGCGCGCAGGCCCGGCAGGAGTACCTCGCCGTGGCCGCGGCGAAACTCGGCTCGGAGCCAGCCGGCCTCACCGTGCGGGACGGTGCGATCCACAGCGCGGCCGGGGACACCGGCCTGACCTACTGGTCGCTGGCTGAACCCGGGCTGCTCGGCCAGCCGGCCGGCCCGCCGGTGCCCGCCAAGCCGGCCGCCCGCTGGTCGGTGGCGGGCCGCAGCGCACCCCGGCTCGACCTGCCCGACAAGGTCACCGGGCGGCCGCGGTTCCTGCACGACCTCGTGCTGCCGGGCATGGTGTTCGGCCGGGTGGTCCGGCCACCCGCCCCCGGCGCCACGCTGGCTGGGCTCGGCCAGGCTGACCTGCCGCCGGACCTGCTGGCCCAGGTGCGGGACGGGTCCTTCCTGGGCGTGGTCGCGGGCTCGGACCGGGCCGCGGTGCTGGCGGCCCGGCGGCTGGCCACGGCCGCGCAGTGGACCACCCCGCCGACCCTGCCGGACGAGGACGACCTCAAGGGCTTCCTGCTCAGCCAGCCCGCCCAGGTGCAGCCGGTGACCGAGCGCGCTGATCCCGCGGCGGTGGCCCAGGTGACCCGCACCCTGGCCGCCGAGTTCACCCGGCCCTTCGTGGCGCACGCCTCGATGGCGCCGAGCTGCGCGATCGCACGCTGGGACGGCTCGCGGATCAGCGTCTGGACCCACAGCCAGGGCGTGTTCGCGCTGCGCGGCGCGCTGGCCGCAGGGCTGGGGCTGGCCGAGGACCTGGTGACCGTGCAGCACGTCGAGGGGGCCGGCGCCTACGGTCACAACGCCGCGGACGACGTGGCGCTGGACGCGGTGCTGCTGGCCCGCGCGGTGCCGGGGCGCCCGGTCCGGGTGCAGTGGTCCCGTGAGGACGAGCTGTCCTGGGCCCCGTTCGGGCCGGCCATGCTGGCCCGGCTGTCCGCGGGGCTGGATGCCAGCGGCCGGATCCAGACCTGGCGCCAGGACGTGTGGAGCAACGGGTTCATCGGCCGCCCCGGCAGCGGCGGTGAGCCCCGGCTGCTCGCCTTGGGGCATCTCGCGGGGGGCCGCCCGATGTCCGCTGCCCCGGACGGGCCGCCGACCGGGGCGATGGGCGCCACCCGGAACGCCGTGCCCGGCTACGACATCCCGGACCTCGCCGTCACCCGGCACCGGGTGCTGGCCATGCCGGTCCGGACCTCCGCGCTGCGCTCGCTCGGCGCGTTCCTGAACGTGTTCGCCATCGAGTCGTTCATGGATGAGCTAGCTGCGGCGGCCGGCACGGACCCGGTGGAGTTCCGGCTGGCGCATCTCACCGACCCGCGGGCCCGGCGGGTCATCGAGGAGGCAGCCAGCTTCGCGGGCTGGACGGCCGGCCGCCCGCGCGGCGAGGGCACCGGGTTCGGGCTGGGCTTCGCCCGGTACAAGGGCACCGCTGGTTACTGCGCGGCCGTGGCCGAGGTGGCCGCGGACACGGCGGTCCAGGTGCGCCGGATCTGGCTGGCCGTGGACGTCGGCCGGGTGATCAACCCGGACGGGGTGATCAACCAGGTCGAGGGCGGGGCGGTGCAGAGCACCAGCTGGGCGCTGTGCGAGCGGGTCCGCTTCAACCGCTCCCGGATCACCTCGGTGAACTGGGACAGCTACCCGATTCTGCGGTTCACCGAGGTGCCCGAGGTCGCCGTCCGGCTGGTGGAGGCGCCCGCCGAGCCGGAGACCGGGGCCGGTGAGCTGGCCCAGGGGCCGGTCGCCGCCGCGATCGGCAACGCCCTGGCCGAGGCGGTCGGGGTCCGGGTCCGCGACCTGCCGCTGACCTTCGAGCAGGTCGCCCGCGCCATCGAGGAAGCCTGACCGTTACGGCTTCCGGCCGATGCCGCAGTAGGCCGGCAGATCGTCAGCAGGTTCCGGGGTGTCTGCGGCCGGCCGCCACCGGTTCAGTGGGACGATCCCTGGCTCGATCAGCTCCAGGCCGGTGAAGTACCGCTCGATCTCAGCCCGGGAGCGGCGGGTCAGCCGGGCGGTGCCGAGCCGCTCGTTGAGGCGGGCGGTGGCCGGGCCGGTAACCTCCGCCCGGATGTCGCTGGCGGTGTCCGACAGCACCAGGTAGCTGCCGGATGGCAGGGCATCGAGCAGTCGCGCCACAATCGAATGCGGGTCGTCGGCGTCGGGGATGTACTGCAGGATCAGCAGGAACATCAGCGCGACCGGCCTGGTCAGGTCCAGGCCGCCGGACGCCCGCCGGAGCACGGTCGCGACGTCCCGCGCGTCCGCGTCGATGTAAGCGGTGGCACCTTCCTCGGTGCTGGTCAGCAGCGCGCGGGCGTGCGCCAGCACGATGGGGTCGTTGTCCACGTAGACGACCCGGCACTCCGGGGCGGCCAGCTGGGCAACCTCATGCGTGTTGTCCGCGGAGGGCAGCCCGGTGCCGATATCGAGGAACTGCCGGACGCCCGCCTCGTGGGCCAAGTACCGCACGGCGCGGGCGAGGAACCGGCGGTTGGCCCGGACCCCGGCGATGATGCCGGGGTTGGCCGCGGTGGCGGCGTCGCCCGCGGCCCGGTCGGCCGCGAAGTTGTCCTTGCCGCCGAGCCAGTAGTCATACACCCGGGCCGGGTGCGCGACGCTGGTGTCGAAGCCGCGGTTCACGTCCTGGTCCCGGTGCCGGGGCCGGGCTGCCGTGCTGAACCAGTTCCGCGTCACGCTAACTCCCTGTCTGCCGGATGTGCGCCTCTGCGGAGCATAGCCGCGGGCGGGCCGCCAGGGCCCCGTGCTGGCGGATCAGCGCGGGCCCGGATCAGTGCGGGCCGAACAGGACGCTGACCGACTCCCCTTCGTGGATCCGGCGGATGGCCTCGGCCAGCGCGGGCGCGAGCGAGATGACGGTGAGCTTCCCGCCGCGCAGCTTGTCCGGGATCGGCACGGTGTTGGTGCAGACCACCTCGATCACCTCGGGTGCAGCCTCGATCCGCTGCAGCGCGTCGTCGACGAACAGCCCGTGCGTGCAGGCGACCCGGACGGACCGCACGTCGTGCTCACGCAGCCGGTCGAGCAGTTCCAGGATCGTGGTGCCGCGGGCGATCTCGTCGTCCAGCACGATCACGTCCCGGCCGGTCACGTCGCCGATGATGGAGGTGATCCTGACCTGCTGGTCGCTGAGCCGCTCCTTGGCGCCGGCCGCGACGGGCAGGCCCAGCCGCCGGGCGAACGCGACCGCCTGCTTGGCGTTGCCCAGGTCTGGTGACACCACGACGGTGCTGGACAGGTCCTGGTTCCGGAAGTGGCCGGCCAGCTCACGCAGCGCGTGCAGGTGGTCGACCGGGACCGAGAAGAACCCGTGCACCTGGCGGCGAGTGCAGCGTCATCGTCAGCACCCGGTTCGCTCCCGCGGTGACCAGCAGGTCGGCCACCAGCCGGCCGCCGATGGACACCCGCGGCATGTCCTTCTTGTCCGACCGCGCGTACGCATAGTGCGGTATCACCGCGGTGACCCGGGCCGCGGAGGCGCCCCGGGCCGCGTCCAGCATCAGCAGCAGCTCCACCAGGTGCTCCTGGACCGGCGGGAACAGCGGCTGGATCAGGAACACGTCACGTTCCCGGCAGTTGGACTGCAGCTGCACCTCGAGGCAGTCGTTGGCGAACCGGCGCAGCCGGACCGGCCGCAGCATCTCGCCGAGGTCGGCGCAGATCTCCGCCGCCAGCTCTGGGTGGCCGCTGCCGCTGAACACTGCGATCTCCCGCACGCCGCCCAGGGTAACGGCTACCCGCGCGCGGCTGCGGGCCAGCCGCTCCCTGGCCAGCCGCTGCCCGGCCTGCCGCAGCCAGTGCCCGGGATCGGCCAGCGCGGCCGGCACCCCGCCGGCGAGGGCCGCCAGCGTGAGCACCCGTTCCGGCCGCCCCGGCGCGGCGCTGCCGTCCTGGCCGGCCACGACCACGGCGGGCACCCCGGCCGCGGCCGCGGCGGCCAGCACCGTCCCCGGCACCTTGCCGGTGGCTGAGGTCTGGTCGTACCGGCCCTCACCGGTGATGACCAGCGCCGCGCCCGCCAGCGCCGGGCCGAGGCCAGCCAGCTGCGCCAGATGGGCCGCTCCCGGCACGATAGCCGCGCCCCAGGCAGCGGCGAAGCCGTATCCGGTGCCTCCCGCCGCTCCGGCCCCGGGCGCGGCGGGGGCGCCGCCCAGTACCCCAGCCAGCCGGGCCAGGCCTTGTTCCAGCAGGGCCACCTGGGCTGGGCCGGCGCCCTTCTGCGGGCCGAACACCGCGGCGGCCCCGCCCGGCCCGAGCAGCGGCGCCCGCACGTCCGACAAGCAGCTGACCCCGCCCGCGGGCGGCGGGCGCAGCCCGGACAGGTCCGCCGCGGCCAGGTCACGCAGGGCCCCGCCGCCCGCGGCGAGCGGCTGCCCGGCCGCGTCGGTGAACCGGGCGCCGAGCGCGGCGAGCGCGCCCGTCCCGCCGTCGGTGGACGCTGACCCGCCGAGCGCGATCAGCAATTGCCGGGCACCCGCGTCCAGCGCATGCCCGATGACCTCGCCGAGCCCGGTGGTCTGCGCGCCGAGCGGGTCCGGCCGGGCCAGCATCGGCAGGCCAGAGGCCCGGGCTAGTTCTACCGCCGCGGTCCCGTCCGGGAGCTCCAGCCACAGGCAGTCGGCTGGCTCACCACCAGGGCCGGTGACCCGCGCGCTATGCCAGCGGGCGCCGCTCACGGCAGCGGCCAGCACGTCCAGCGTGCCTTCGCCGCCGTCCGCCAGCGGCACCAGCATCACCTCATCACCCGGCCGGGCGGTGCGCCACCCGGCCGCGAGTTCGGCGGCGGCGGCGGCGGCGCCGATGCTGCCCTTGAACGAGTCGGGCGCGATGACCACCCGCATGGGCGGGCTAGCCGTTCCCGTTCCAGCGGAAGATGTCCCCCACGCTGATGTGCACGAGATCCAGGTCCAGGCGGAGCGCCCCAGCCTGGGTGCTCTTGCCCGCGCCGGGCACTCCCATGATGACGTACTTGCGCATGCCGTTACCTTGGCACACCCGCCGCAGCCCGGCGACGGCGGTGCGCAACCGGGCCCACGTTGACACGCAGGTGCCATCGGCACTCCTTTACAAGTCCAGGAACGCGCGCAGGATGCGCCGGACGGCGGCCAGCTCGCCGGGGGTGACTGCGCCGAGACGGTGATCGAGGCGCTGGTATGCCACAGCGCGCGCGTCTTCGGGCCGGGTGTAGGAGGGGAGCTTGCTCAGGCCGGACGATTGGGAAGTGATAGGGATCTGATGGCGCAATCCGCGGTCCCGGCTCGTGACCGGTACCACGAACACGACCGCGTGCGGCAGCGCGAGATGCAGCGGGCCGGAGACGATGATGACTGGCCGGCGGCCGGCCTGTTCCGATCCGATGACGGGGTTCAGGTCAGCGAGCCAGACATCACCGGGCCGCAGCGGCGCGCTCACTCCCCGCCCAGCCCGTCACCTGCGGTGTGATCCCACTCAGCCAGCTCGCTGACATAATCACCCCACTCCTGGGGGTCGGCCTGCAGCCGCGCGTAATCGGCCCGGACGCCCGCCCAGAACCGGGCATCCTCGGCCTTGTCGAGAGTCCGGGCCAGCTCGGCGTCCAGCGTGAGGTGGTCCTCGTCCGCGAGCCTCTTGAGCCGGTCGCGTGTCTCCACGGAAACCTTAATGGTAGTCATATCAGTCATACTCTGAGTATACCCGCGCCGGGGATTGGCTGGCTGACAGGATGCCGAGTGCGTCGCGGATCTGGTCTGCTACCTGGCCGGCGGTGCCGGCTGGCGGTGCGGTGGCATCCTGGCGGGGTCGGTGGCCGTGTCCGGGCTGCTCTTCCGCCGCCGGGCCCGGTAACCACGAGGCCCAGTAACCACGGGACCCGGTACGCCGGGGCCCGGCGGCGCCCTCACCCGTAGTAGCGGTAGATCCCCTGGGCTACGCAGGCCGGCTTGCTGCCGCCGTCGTTCTCAACGGTGAGATCGACGGTGGCCTGCACCGCGTTGTCCCCGGCCGGGTCCACCGCGGCGACCACGGCGGCCAGCCTGATCTTCGAGCCCACCCGGACCGGCGCCGGGAACCGGACCTTGTTCAGCCCGTAGTTGATGGACATGCTGGTCCCGGTGACGTCCAGCAGCTCACTGAACATCGGGATGACCATGGACAGGGTCAGGTACCCGTGCGCGATCGTGCCGCCGAACGGCCCGGCGGCGGCCCGCTCCGCGTCCACATGAATCCACTGGTGATCGCCGGTGGCGTCGGCGAAGGCGTTCACCCGTTCCTGGGTCACCTCGACCCAGGAACTGTGCCCCAGGTCGCGGCCGGCCAGCGCGGTGACCCCGGCCAGGCCGTGCGCGGTGGTGGTCATGACGTGCTCCCTCCGGGCTGCCCGGCGGCCAGGCCGAGCAGCCGGGCCGCGTTGAGCTTCAGTATTTTTTCCCGTACCTCCGGCTTGATCGGCAGCTTGGCGAAATCGGCCAGCCACCGGTCCGGGGTGAGCAGCGGGTAGTCCGAGCCGAACATCACCTTGTCCTGCAGCAGCGAGTTTGCGTACTGCACCAGCTGCGGCGGGAAGTACTTGGGCGACCAGCCGGACAGGTCGATGTGCACCAGGGGCTTGTGCGTGGCTACGGCCAGGGCCTCGTCCTGCCAGGGGAACGAGGGATGGGCGAGGATGATGGTCAGGCCCGGGAAGTCGGCGGCGACATCGTCGATGAGCAGGGGATTGGAGTACTTCAGCCGGATCCCGGCCCCGCCCGGCGCCCCGGCCCCGATGCCGGTCTGGCCGGTGTGGAAGACCGCTGGCACGCCGAGTTCCTCAATGGCCTCGTACAGCACGTAGGCGGCGCGGTCATTGGGGAAGAAGCCCTGCACGTTCGGGTGGAACTTGAAGCCGCGGACACCGTGCCCGGTGACCAGGCGGCGGGCCTGCTGGGCACCCGCACGGCCACGGGCCGGGTCGATGGACGCGAACGGGATGATCACATCCGGGTGCTCGGCGGCCGCCTGCGCGACCTCCTCGTTCGGCACCGGCGGCCGTCCGGTGGCGGCCTCGGCGTCCACAGTGAACACCACGCAGGCCATCTGCCGGTCCCGGTAGTAGGCGGCGATCTCCGGCAGCGTGGGGCGGCGCGTCTCGGCGATCTTGAAGTAGGCGTCCGCGGCCTGCTCGAGCTCACCGGACAGCGAGGAGCCGCCCTGGCTGGATACTTCCGCGTGCACGTGCACATCGATGGCTGTGAGCGCGGCCACGCTTCCGGTGAACCCCACCGCGACCGTCCTTCCCCAGAGAAGCCCAGACACTGAACTGCCCCGACCCTAGAGAACCGGGCGCGATGGCCCGCGGCCGGGGGCCGGGCTCAGTGCAGGATCACGCTGTCGGGGCCGGGCCAGCCGGGGTCCGGGCCGCCCGGTTCCGCCCGGCCCGGCAGGTCGCGCAGCGCGAGCCGGCGCTCGCACCAGCGCCGCAGCTTCGGGTCGAGGGTGGCGCGCAGGTGCGGCCAGTCCTGCTGGAGCAGCCGGGCGTTGACGAAGCGGGCCAGGTCGTTACGGCGCCCCTGAGTCAGCACGATGCCGTACAGGCTGCGCCGGAGCCGGTCGTCGGTGACGTCGAACTCGCGCATCCCCGGCCAGGCCAGATGCCGCGGCAGCACGATGACCCCGCGCTCCGGCCCGTGCAGGTCCTCCAGCCGGGCCGGCAGCCGCCCGGCCAGTCCGATCCGCCCGGGCCGTAGTAGATCCGTCAGCGACATCCTCTCGATTATCACTGACCTGCACCGATGACTCTGGCCAGACGCGCGGAAAGGTGCCACCACTCCCGGCGGCCGGGCCGGCAGGCAGGCTAAACTCATCCCATGTCCGGCGATCCCGGCGATCCCCCGGCCCCCCGCTGGCGGTTCCTGATCCAGCCCCGGTGGCTCGGCTGGCATGCGCTCATGGTGGTCTGCGTGCTCGGCATGCTCGCCCTCGGCGACTGGCAGCTGCGCCGCGCCGAGTCTGGTAACGCGCTGAGCTGGGCATACACCTTCGAGTGGCCGATCTTCGCGGGCTTCGCGGTGGTGTTCTGGGCCAAGACGATCCGGGACGAATTCCATCCGCCTGCCCCGGCCGAGGTATCCCCCGACACAGTGCAGGTGCCCGGCGGCCATGCCACGGTGAGCGGCACGGCCGCCGCTGCGGCCGCGGGAGGCCGGCGACGACGAGGACGACCCGGAACTGGCCGCCTACAATGCCTACCTGGCCCGGCTGACGGCCGAGACCAAGCGTCACGGCAAGTGGCACGGTCTCCGCTGACCCTGACCCGCCCGGCCGCCCGGTCTGGGTCAGCCGGGCCGCCCGAGTAACACAACAGCCCGACAAGGAGGCAGGCCGGTGCGCGCAGCCGTGCTCCGCTACCGGGTGATGGCCTACATCACCGGAGTGGTGCTGATCATTCTCTGCTTCGTGGGGATCCCGCTTCAGGTCGCCGCGCACAACGCGACCGTGGTCAATGACGTGGGCACGCTGCACGGCATCCTGTACATCATCTACATCATCTTCGCCTACCTGCTGACCCGCAGGCTCCGGCTGGCGATCGGCCCGACCGTGCTGGTACTGCTGGCAGGCACCATCCCGGTGCTCACCTTCGTGGTGGAGCGCTGGCTCACCCACCGCTACATCGAGCCCGCGCTGGCCGCGGCCAGCCAGACCCCGGCACCCGGCTCGGTCCCGGCGCCGCCACCGCAGTCGCGGTAGTGCTGGCCCCGGCAGCAAAGCACCGGCAGGGAAGCAAGGGAAGCAGCGGTGGAGCAGCATTATTTCACCGAGCACCCGGCGGCGGCGCACCGTCCGGGCACGGTGCACGTGCTCACCAGGGAGCTGCACTTCGAATGCGCGACGGACGCCGGGGTCTTCTCCCCGGCCCGGCTGGATCCCGGCACCCGGGTGCTGATCGAGGCCGTCCCGCCGCCGCCAGCCCACGGCGACCTGCTCGACCTCGGCACCGGCTACGGCCCGCTGGCGCTGGTGATGGCGGCCCGCGCGCCCGGCGCCACGGTCTGGGCGGTGGACATCAACCAGCGGGCGCTGGATCTGTGCGCGGTCAACGCGGCGCGCGCCGGGCTGGGCAACGTCCGCTGCGTGCCTGCGGGCGCGCCCGGCCTGCCCGGGCAGTTCGCCTGCATCTGGTCCAACCCGCCGATCAGGATCGGCAAGCAGCCGCTGCATGCCCTGCTCACCTCGTGGCTGGCCCGGCTGGCCCCCGGCGGCGCGGCCTACCTGGTGGTGCAGCGCCACCTGGGCGCGGACTCGCTGCAGCAGTGGCTCGGGCAGCAGGGCTGGGCCGCCCGCCGGCTCACCTCCCGGGCCGGCTACCGGGTGCTGGAGGTGACCGCGGCCGGTGACTGAGACCCCGCTGGCACATCAGGACAGCGGCCCACGCCGGCAGCTGCGCCCGACCGATGTGAAACGGCTGAACCGGTCCTGGCGCCGGGCCACGCACGGCAGGCTCGCGCTGCTGCTGGACTCGGTGACCCAGCCGTTCAACGTGGGCACGATCGTGCGCTCGGCCGCGGCGTTCGGGGTGGAGCACATCTGGCTGTGCGGGAACTCGGCGCTGCCCGATCATCCGTCCGCAGGCAAGACGGCCCTCGGCACCCAGCGGCTGGTGAGCTGGGAGGCCGTGGCCGACCCGGTGGCGGCGGCCGGGGCGGCCACCGCGGCGGGCCTGCGGGTCGTCGCGATCGAGCTCGCCGACGGCGCCGTACCCGCTGCACGACGCCCCGCTGGACGGCGATATCTGCCTGGTCCTCGGCAACGAGGACCACGGCTGCTCCCCGCGCTGCTGGCCGCGGCCGACGCGGTCGCCTACATCCCGCAGATAGGCCGGGTCGGGTCGCTCAACGTGGCGGCCGCGGCCGCGATCGCGCTCGCCGAGGCCCGGCGCCGGGAATGGTCGGCCCCGCCCGCTGGCTGACCGCCGGGTCACCCTGCTGCAGCGGGCGTTTCAGGGCCGCGCCATGCGTCGTTTACGTTCCGCACCGGCCGGTGCCGCATACTCGCATATATGCCGACCGCGTTTCTTGATCGTCCCCGGCCGGTCGCCTTCGCCCACCGGGGCGGGGCGGCGCACGCTCCGGAGAACTCCTGGCGCGCGTTCGAGCATGCGGTCGGCCTGGGCTATCAGTACCTGGAGACAGATGTCCAGGCGACCGCGGACGGTGTGCTCATCGCCTTCCACGACCGCACGCTGGACCGGATGACCGGCCGCCCCGGCCGGATCAGCCGGCTCTCGCACAGCGAGGTCGCCGGGGCGCTCGATCGCCGGGACCGAGCCGATCCCGCGGCTGGAGGACCTGCTCGGCGCGTGGCCGGACGTCCGGTTCAACGTCGACCTGAAGGACGCTCCCGCGGTACGCCCGCTCGCGGAGGTGCTGCGCCGGACCGGGGCCTGGGACCGGGTCTGCGTGACCTCGTTCTCGGCGAGCAGGCTGCGCGCGGCGCGGCGGGTCTTCGACCGGCAGGTCTGCATGGCGGCCTCCCCGATCGGCGCGGCCGTGGTCCGGTTCGGCGGCCCGCAGCAGGCGGCATGACTCGCGGCGGCCAGGCGGCCGGGGCGCGCCCGGCCGCCCACCGGGCACGCAGACCCCCCTGGCTGAGCGGCTGGCCCGGACCGGGGTGCGGTGCGCCCAGGTGCCGGCCCAGGTGGCCACGCCCGCCTTCGTCACCCGGGCGCACGCGCTCGGGCTGGACGTGCACGTGTGGACGGTCAACTCACCCGCGCTCATGGTGCAGCCTGCTGGACCTGGGTGTGGACGGGATCATGACCGACGAGACCGTGGCGCTGCGGGAGATCCTGATCGGCCGCGGCCAGTGGCATCCGCGGGTGACTAGCTGAGCCACAGGCCCGACCAGGGATCGCGCGGCCGATGGGGGTTGGAATCGGGCACAGCGGGAATCTTGACCGGGTACTCGGCGTTAACTACAGTCGGACGGCTGAGCGCCTGGGAGGCAGTGACCAATGGCCGAACGCGCACTTCGCGGCACCCGGCTCGGGGCAACGAGCTACGAGAACGACCGTAACACCGATCTGGCTCCACGCCAGGAGATCGCTTTCGACTGCCCCAAGGGTCACCACTTTACCGTGCCGTTCGCCGCCGAGGCGGAGGTTCCGGCGACCTGGGAGTGCCGGGTGTGCGGCGCTACCGCGTTCACCTCGACCGGGGACCTCACGGCGCCGCGGAAGGCCAAGCCGCCGCGCAGCCACTGGGACATGCTCCGCGAGCGGCGCTCCCTGGCCGACCTGGAAGAGGTACTGGCCGAGCGGCTCGCCGTGATCCGGAGTCAGCGGGGCGAGGAGCCGCGCAAGCTCAGCCCCCGGCAGCGGAAGAGCGCCTGACCGCGCGCCCGCTGCGCAGGACTGCCGGTACCTGACCGCCGCTACCTGGCTGGCTGGCGGCTGGCGGCGTGCCGCTGACCGCTGACCGCCTTCCACCGGGCGGCCAGGCCCCAGCGTGCGATCCGCCAGAACGCCTCCAGGATCGATCGGCCCGGCTCATCTTGCTGGCCCCGTGCACCCGCTCCACGAACGTGATCGGCACCTCGGTGACTGTCAGCCCGGCCCGCAGCGCCCGGAGCACCAGGTCGACCTGGAAGCAGTAGCCCTGGGACTGCACCTCGTCCAGCGCGATCGCGCGCAGCGTCGACGGCCCGGTACACGCGGTAGCCGCCGGTCGCGTCGCTGCTGCGCGATGCCGCAGCATCAGCCGGGCGTAGATGTTGGCGCCGCGGGACAGCACCTCCCGCGACTTCGGCCAGTTGACCACCCGCCCGCCCGGCACCCAGCGAGAGCCGAGCACCAGGTCGGCGCTGGTCCAGGGCGTCCAGCAGGGCCGGCAGCTGCTCGGGCTGGTGCGAGCCGTCCGCGTCCATCTCCACGATGGCGTCGTAGCCCTGGTCCAGCGCCCAGCCGAACCCGGCGATGTAGGCGGCGCCCAGCCCGCCCTTGCCGGGCCGGTGCAGCACCCGGATATGGGTGTCCTCCGCGGCCAGCTTGTCCGCCAGATCGCCGGTGCCGTCCGGGCTGTTGTCGTCCACGACCAGCAGGTCGGCACCGGGGACCGCGGCCCGGACCCGCCCGGCCATGGCCTCCAGGTTTTCCCGCTCGTTGTAGGTGGGCATGATGACCGCCACCCGGCCGGCGGGAGCACCGGTCACGTCGTTACCTGCCAACCTCTGCCTGCCTTCCAGCCTCCGCCGCCAGTAGTCGCGGCCGCCCGCCCCGCCCGTGATCCCTGCAGGCTACCGTCCTGAGCTGACCGCCCGCCCCGCCGCCCGGCTGCTGGACGGAAATTTGCGACCAGACGTTGGCCTGCACGAGGACAAACTCCTGGGCCGGACGGCCCCGGGCCTAACGAGCCGCCGGGACGATCAAGTCGCGGTCAGCGGCCCTAGTCCGCAGCAGTTCCTGGCGATAGCATGAAACGGTTTCCCCAGCGTGTGAGGACGTCATGACACCGTGGTCAGCGGGCGGTCCGGAACCGGGGCGGCTGCGGGTTCCCCGCCTCCCCCGGTGGCGCGATGCTGGCTGGGTCCCCCTGCGGGGGCGGGCAGCCGGGCGGGGAGGATGATCCGGCGCTATCTCCCTGAGGATCTGACGGCCCCGCCCGCCGCGGGATGCCGGGATGCGCCCACCTGCCGTGACGTCGAGTTCCTGACCCTGATTGCCTGCAGATCATCCGTTGCCCATGGGAGGACCAGCACATGACCGAGAGCCAGGAAGCGCAAGTTTCCGAATCGCAGATCGCGGTGCACTGGCGCGAGGAAGAGTACATCGACCCGCCGCAGTCGTTCGTCGCACCAGGCGAACGCGAACGACCCGGCCATCCTGGACCGGTTCACCGAGGACAAGTTCCCCGACTGCTTCACCGAGTACGCGGACCTGCTGAGCTGGGACAAGAAGTGGGACACGGTCCTGGACACCAGCAACCGCGCCGTTCTGGAAGTGGTTCGTCGGCGGCAAGCTGAACGCCTCGTACAACTGCGTGGACCGGCACGCGGCGGCTAACCCGGACAAGGCAGCGATCATCTTTGTGCCCGAGCTAGAGTCCGACGAGCCTGTGTACATCAGCTACGGCGAGCTGCTTCGCCAGGTGAACGAGTTCGCCGCGGTGCTGCGCGACTTCGCCGGCCTGAAGGCCGGCGACCGGGTGACCCTGCACATGCCGATGGTCCCCGAGCTGCCGGTCACCATGCTCGCCTGCGCGCGGCTCGGCGTCATCCACTCGGAGGTGTTCGGCGGCTTCAGCGGCAATGCGTGCGGGACCCGCATCGCGGACTCTGGCAGCCGGGTCCTGATCACCATGGACGGCTACTACCGTGCGGGCGGCATGACCGATCACAAGGTCAAGGCCGACGAGGCGCTCGCGGAGGCGGCCAAGGAGGGCCAGGAGGTCGACAAGGTGCTGGTCTGGCGGCGCCACCCTGGCCAGTACGTCTCGGCGACGCCGATGGCCGAGGGCCGGGACTTCTTCGTCGATGAACTGCTGGCCGCGCACCGCGGGGAGACCGTCGAGCCGGTTTCGATGCCGGCTGAGGCGCCGCTGTTCCTGATGTACACCAGCGGGACCACCGGCCGCCCGAAGGGCTGCGTGCACAGCACCGGCGGCTACATGTCGTACGTGGCCGGCACGTCAAAGTACTACCAGGACATCCACCCGGACGACGTGTACTGGTGCATGGCCGACATCGGCTGGATCACCGGGCACTCCTACATCGTCTACGGTCCGCTGGCGCTCGGCACCACGACGGTCATCTACGAGGGCGTGCCCAACTACCCCGACGGCGGGCGGCCGTGGCGGATCGCTGACCAGCTCGGCGTGAACATCTTCCACACCTCGCCGACGGCGATCCGGATGCTGCGCAAGGTCGGCCCGGAGGAGCCGAGAAAGTACAACTACCACTTCAAGAGCATGACGACCGTGGGCGAGCCGATCGAGCCCGAGGTGTGGCGGTGGTATTACTCCGAGGTCGGCAAGGGCGAGGCCGCCATCACCGACACCTGGTGGCAGACCGAGAACGGCGGCTTCCTCGGCAGCACGCTGCCCGGCCTGCAGCCGATGAAGCCGGGCAGCTGCGGCCCCGGCGTCCTCGGCATCTACCCGGTCATCTACGACGAGGACGGCAACGAGGTGCCGAAGCGGCAAGGCGGGCAACATCTGCATCCGCAACCCCTGGCCTGGCATCTTCCAGACGATCTGGGGCGACCCTGAGCGGTTCCTGTCCACCTACTACCGGAAGTACAACACGAACCCGGACAGCAAGGACTGGCACGACTGGCCGTACTTCGCCAATGACGGGGCGGTCCAGGCCGCCGACGGCTACTACCGGATCCTCGGCCGGGTCGACGACGTGATCAACGTGGCCGGGCACCGGCTGGGCACCAAGGAGATCGAGTCGGCCGCGCTGACCGTGCCCGAGGTCGCCGAGGCGGCCGCGGTCCCGGTGATCGACGACATCCGCGGCCGGATGGTCGAGGTGTACGTCTCGCTCAAGCCGGGCGTCGACGGCGGCCCGGAGATGGCGGCCAAGGTCACCACCGCGGTGGAGACCGAGATCGGCAAGATCGCCCGGCCGAAGAACGTGTGGATCGTGCCGGACATGCCGAAGACCCGGTCCGGGAAGATCATGCGCCGGGTGATCGCGTCGGTGTCGAACTTCGCCGACGTCGGCGACGTCACCACGCTGGCCAACCCGGAGATCGTGGACGAGCATCCGGCACCAGGTGCAGTCGGCCAAGGTAGCCAAGGGACGACGTGCCCCGGGAGCTGACCGAGGCGGAGTACGAGGAGATCAAGGCCTTCGGCTCGGAATAGCCCGCGCACAGTGATAGTGGTGGCTCCCGGCGGATGTCCGCCTGGGGGCCACCACGCTGCCCGAGCCCGGTTACCGGCCCGGCCGCCGGAACGCGGCCCGGCTGGGAAAGCCGTCCGGACCTGCGCGCTGTTACGGCCCAGGACTCCTATAGCTACGGCCAGGGGAACACGGTAGAAGCGGGCCACACTCTTGATCACTGGTCGTTGGGCTCGTGGGCTTCGGTTTTGGTGTAGAGGACTTCGCGGGCCTGTTCGGCGGCGCGGGTGAGGCTCTCGGTGACGAAGTCGAGGAAGCGGGCGACGTTCTCGAGGCGGGCGGCGGCTGGGGTGTGGGGGCCGAGGATGGCGACGCCTTGCCGGGCGGTGTCGACGAGTTGGGCGGTGGACCGGGCGCTGGCGATCATCGACTGGTACCAGAGGTCGTCGTCGACGACGTAGCGCTCGCGGCGGTGTTGGTCGTGTTCCCGGCGGACGAGGTCCTGGCTCTCCAGGAAGGCGACGGCTTTGGAGATGGATGCGGGGCTGACCTGGAGGCGGTGGACGAGTTCGGAGGCGGTGAGGCTGCCGGAGTCGGTGGTGTAGAGGCAGGTCAGTACCCGGGCCATCATCTTGGGCGTGCCTGCTTGCATGAGGACGGTGGTGAACGTCTCCTCGTATTCGCGTACGGCTTCGGGGTCGCGTCCGTGGGCCTGCGGGGGCGCCTGTGCCCCTCGGGGCGTGGCCTGCCTGCGCCGGTGGGTGCGGCGTTCGGTGGCGCGGTGGGCCAGGTCGGCGCGGTAGGCGGTGGGGCCGCCGTTGCGCATCACTTCACGCGTGATCGTCGAGGTCGGACGACCGGTGCGTCTGGCGATTTCGGCGTAGGCGAGGCTGTCGGCCAGTCCCAAGGCGATCTGCTGGCGTTCCTGCTGGGTGAGTCTGCCTCCCGGCATCGCGTTCTCCTTCGCGCTCCTTCGCGCTTCCGTGTTGCCTCCACTGTAGCGTTCACCCTCAATTCATTGCAACAAGCAGTCAGCGGTTGTTGCATTAAATGCCAGGCTGTTGCAACGATTTCATGACTGTGAGCTGCGCAGATGCAGGCGAATCGCAATGAGGTTGTTGCCAGACTCTCGAATGCAACGTAGCGTTTCCAATGTCAGAAACAACGAGCGCAAGGAGAGCGCGATGAACAAGTTCGACACCCCCGCCCCGATCTCCGCCGTCATCGACATCCCCGCCGGCCGCATCCAGGTCATCGCCGCCGACCGGTCCGACACCACGGTCGAGATCCTGCCCGCCGACGCCTCCAACAGCCGCGACGCGCGGGCGGCCGAGCAGACCACGGTCGAATACGGCGACGCCGTCCTGCGGATCCAGGCCCCGGCGAAGAAGACGGTCCTGGGAAGCTCCGGATCGATCGAGGTGACGGTCCAGCTGCCCGCCGGTTCCCGGGTCGAGGCGAAGGCAGCCAGCACCGAGTTCCGCACCGTCGGACGGCTCGGCGACGTCACCTTCGAGGGCTCGCAAGCCTCCATCAAGCTCGACGAGGCCGCCAGTGCCCGCCTCACCGCCCTCGACGGCGACATCACACTCGGCCGCCTGGGCGGCGACGCGCAGATCAGCACCGGCAAGGGCGACATCCACATCACCCACGCCACGCGCGGCACACTCGTACTCCGCACCGAGGCCGGCTCGATCTCGGTCGACGCCGCCGCCGGAGCCTCGGCCTCCCTGGACGCCGGCACCACCCACGGCCGGATCCACAACGCGCTCAACAACACCGGCACCACCGACCTGAACATCCAGGCCACCACCGCCTACGGCGACATCACCGCCCGCAGCCTCTGACCAGCACACCACCCCTGATCCACTGCTGACCCCCGAGAGAGGGAACCATGACCAGCAAGCAATCCTCCTGGACCGGAATGGTGCCAGTCGATGACACCGCCTTGGCCGTGACCGACACCGGTGGGCCCGGCCCTGCCATGGTCTACCTCAACGGCTCCTACGCCGACCAGTCACACTGGCGGCGCGTCATCACCGAACTCGGCACCGACTACCGGCACATCACCTACGACGAGCGGGCCCGCGGCAAGTCCAACCGCTCGGCCGACTATTCGTTCGAGGCGTGTGTTCGTGACGTTCGACGCAGTCCTTGAGGCCAGGGGCGTAGACGCGCCGATCCTCGTCGGCTGGTCCTACGGTGCGTTGGTAGCGGCGCACTGGGCCGACCGCAACCCCGACCGCGTCCGGGGAGTGGTCGCGATCGACGGCGCCATCCCCTACGGCATCACCGGCGAGGAGGCTCGCGAGCGGATCCGGCACCTGTTCCGCCGGATGCGGTTCCTGCTGCCGCTGGTGCGGCCGCTGGGCATGGCCGCGCGGATGAGCGCCGACCAGCACGCCGAGATCAACATCGAGCTCGGCGAGATCTCCGCCGCCGTCGCTCCGGTCCTGGACCGCCTGACCTCCCCGGTGCGGTACGTCCTGGCTACCGGCGCCAGCCTCGGTTCCAGCCAGGAAGAGATGGAACAGATGCGCGCCGCACTCGGCCCGGTACTCGCCCGCAACCCCAACCTCACCGTCAGCGCCAAAGTCGCCAGCAACCACTCCAAAATCCTGCGCAACGACTACCGAGCCATCGCCGACGCGGTCCGCGAACTCACCGCCACCCCCAGCCACGAGGCAGGCTGTACCGCGTGACGAACAAACCCCAGCCGCAGAATGCCGAAGGGCGACCAGCGTGGCAGCGGTTGGTCTCAGCCGCCGGTGGCCCAGCCGACCAGCGTCATCAGCACCGAAACCGCCAGCAGCGCACCTCCCCGAACATGAACCGGCGGCCAGGGCCGTCAGACCGTCCAGCAGATAGCCAACCTGTTCGGGGTGCCGCGCTCCACCGTCTACGGGCACCTCAACAAGGACACGACGGTGCCGCGGCAGCCGAAGAAGAACCAGGAAGAGACCCGCCAAACTCCCAGGTAGAGCACGGGATCACGGCCTACTTTGCCCGTGGCCGTAGCTATAGGAGTTCAGGGCCGTTACGGGACGACGATGGTGCCGGTGGCGGTGACCACCACCAGGGGCTCGTCCAGGACCCGGGCGGCGGACGGGCCGCGGGCCGGGTCGGCCCGGCATACCACGCGGGCCTCGAAGGCCAGCTCGCGGCTGCGCCGACCGGTACGCACGACGGTCGCGGTCGCCTCCAGCACGTCCCCGGCCAGCACCGGCGCGTGCAGCTGGACCGAGGAGTAGCTGGCCAGCAAGCTCTCGTCGCCGTCGGTCCGGATGGCCAGCTCGGTGGCGACGTCACCGAACATGCCGAGCACGTAGGCACCGTCCACCAGGTTCCCGCCGTAGTGGGCGTGGCTCGCGGGCACGTACCGGCGGTGCGTCACGCTCAGCCCGTCATGCTGGCCGTTACCTGCCGCGCTCATGCCACACTCCCCGCACTCCCGCCGCGGCCGCAGCCGATGGCTCGGGGGCCAGCACGTGCACCAGGTAGCTGGCCACCTCCCGGGGGGTGGTGCCACGGCCGAAGATCTTGTCCATGCCGAGCTCGCTGGCCATCGCCGGATCGAACCGCGGGCCGCCGACCACCAGCAGCGGCCGGTCCTGGCCGGGGCGGCCCGGGCCGAAGGCCGCGGCCAGCTGGCGGGCTCCAGCCAGGTGCGCCTCCCGCTGCGTGACCACCTGGCTGACCAGGACCGCGTCCGCCTGCTCCGCGCGGGCCCGGCAGACCAGGTCCGCCACGTCCACCTGGGCGCCCATGTTCACCACTCGCATCTCCCGGTAGTACTCCAGGCCCTTCTCCCCCGCGTGCCCCTTGACGTTGAGGATCGCGTCGATGCCCACGGTGTGCGCGTCGGTGCCGATGCACGCGCCGAGCACGACGAGCTTGCGGCCGAGCCCAGCCCGGATGCGCAGGTTGACCTCGGCCGCGGCCAGCAGCGAGAACTCCCGCGGCACGACGGTGACCGCGGTCAGGTCCACCAGATGCGCCACCCGGCCGTACACGATGAAGAAGGTGAAGTCGGGGCCCATGCCCTTGGCGTGCACCACCATGGCCGGGTCCAGCCCCATCTTGCCGGCCAGCTGCAGCGCCGCGCCCTCCGCCCGGGCCCGGTCCTCCTCGCCCAGGAACGGCACCGGGAGCGTGAACGACACCTGCACCTGCCCATCGCCCGTCGTGTCCCCATATGGCCTGATCACCGTCTTCCCGGAGGGACCGTTCCCCGCCTCGCCAGCGGTGCGGCCCGGGACGACCCCCCGGAACCCCCCGCGCGCGTCCCTGGCTCGGAGGGGACACGCCTGCGGCGCGCCCCCCCTCGCCAGCAGAGCTGGCCCGGGGGGACGACCCCCCGGAACCCCCCGCGAGACGCTGGCTCGGAGGGGACACGCCTGCGGCGCGCCCCCCCTCGCCAGCCTGGGCGGTCACTAGGGCACCATCTTTCTCATGGGTACCGCTACGGTGCTCGATGTAGGGACTCGGCGGGAGCCGGGGTGACGGTCTGTGGCGGTCGCCGGAAAACGGCCAGCATGACACCACCGCCCCTGGCTTCTCCGGGGACACGGACTGGCAACAGGGAGACGCGCCGCAGAGCGCCGGTTAGTGACCACCCGGTAGCTGTCCTCCTCGCCGGGTCGTCGCTGCCATCTTGAGGAGTATCTGTGCCGTTTACGCTGCCTGATGCGCTGTTTTTCACCGGGATCGACTGGGCCTCCGAGACCCACGCCGTGTGCGTGCTGGACGCCGCCGGGAAGATCGTTGCCGAGTTCGCGATCGAGCATTCCGCGGACGGGATCGCCACGCTGATCCGCCGGCTGGCCCGCTACGGGGCGCCCGGCGATCTGCCAGTCGCCATCGAGCGGCCGGACGGCCGCCTGGTGGACCTGCTGCTGGAGGCCGGGCATCCGGTGGTGCCGGTCAAGCCGAACGCGATCAAGACCTGGCGGGACGGCGAGGTTCTGTCGGGCGCCAAGTCTGACGCCGGGGACGCCGCGGTGATCGCCGAGTACCTGCGGCTGCGCGCGCACAAGCTGACCGTCGTGGCGCCCTATTCGGATGACACCCGGGCGCTGCGTACCGTCGTGCGCACCCGCGGCGACCTGGTCGAGATGCGGGTCGCGGCCACCAACCAGCTGTCGGCACTGCTGGAGGCGCACTGGCCTGGCGCCAGGGCCATCTTCGCCGACGTCGAGTCGCCGATCAGCCTGGAATTCCTCACCCGCTACCCCACCCCGGCCGCCGCTGCGCACCTGGGTGAAAAGCGGATGGCCGCATTCCTGGTCAAGCACGGCTACTGCGGCCGGCGCACCGCCGCGCAGCTGCTCGCCCGCCTGCGCGCCGCACCCGCGGGCACGAGCCGCGAAGCGCTCACCGAGGCACTGCGCGACGCCGTGCTCGCAGCAGCCGGCGTCCTTCAGGCCCTGAACGCGTCGGTGAAAACCCTCGACCGTTCTGTCGCCGCCCACCTCGGGGAGCACCCAGACGGCGCGATCTTCACGTCGCTGCCAAGGTCGGGTCAGATCAACGCCGCCCAGGTGCTCGCCGAGTGGGGCGACTGCCGGGAAGCCTACGCCGCCCCCGACTCCGTCGCCGCTCTCGCCGGGGTCACACCGGTCACCAAAGAATCCGGCAAGCACCGCTCCGTCAGCTTCCGCTGGGCCTGCAACAAGCGGTTCCGCGCCGCGGTCACCACCTTCGCCGACAACAGCCGGCACGCCAGCCCCTGGGCCGCGAAGATCTACGATGACGCCCGCGCCGCCGGCAAGGACCACCCGCACGCCACCCGCGTCCTGGCCCGCGCCTGGATCCGCGTCATCTACCGCTGCTGGATCGACGGCGTCCCCTACGACCCTGCCGCGCACGGCGCCGCCGCGGCGCTCGCCCGGCAAACGACCGAGCAAATCGCGGCCTGAGGTTGACACAGGGAGTGTCATGACTGCCTCCCGTCAGGCCGTTGCGGATGAACAGGATCCACAGGCGTGTCCTCCAGGATGTCCAGGACCGGGTTGACGTCGCCGGCCGCGCGGCGGAACACCCCGTCCAGGCCGCGGCCGCCGTCCGGTGGGCGGCGGGTCACCCCGAACGTGCCGTCAGCGATGGCGTTCAGCAGCCCGTCCCGGCTGATCCGGCGGAGCAGGGCCGACCGCCTCGCCGAGCACCTGCTGGGCGCGCTGCTCGCACGAAGCCGCCGGGCGGCGGCCGGAAGTTCTCCCCCAGCCGTCCCGCGGCCCGGGCCACGTAGCGGACGTTCTCCAGCGCCAGGTCCCGGTCGGACAGGAACGGGGTGTGGATGCCCTCGGTCATCATCCCGATCAGCAGGATGGACTGGTCCGTCATCACCCCGGCCAGGTTGAAGAACGCATCGAGCAGGTAGCCGGCGAACACGTTGCCGGTCATGTGCTTGGTCGGCGGCATGTACTTCAGCGGCGCGTCCGGGAACAGCTCGCGGATCAGCTGGGCGTGCGCGAGCTCCAGCACGAACGAGTCCGGGATCTCCGGGTTGATCTCGAACGCGTGGCCCAGGCCGAGCTGGCCGTCGGCCAGCCCGGCCTCCTTGCCGAAGAACTCGTTCAGCAGCTGGCTGACCACCACCGTGTGCGCGGCGTCCACCGCGTCCGCAGTGGTCAGGTAGTTGTCCTCGCCGGTGTTGATGATGATCCCGGCGCGGGCGTGGATCTGCCGGGCGAACCGCTGGTCGATGAATGTCCGCTGCGGGTTGATGTCCCGGAAGATGATCCCGTACATGCAGTCGTTCAGCATCATGTCCAGCCGCTCCAGCCCGGCCAGCGCGGCGATCTCCGGCATGCACAGGCCGGAGGCGTAGTTGGTCAGCCGCACGTACCGGCCCAGCTCGCGGGAGACGTCGTCGAGCGCCGCCCGCATCAGCCGGAAGTTCTCCCGGGTCGCGTAGGTGCCGGCGTAGCCCTCCCGGGTCGCCCCTTCCGGCACGTAGTCGAGCAGCGACTGGCCGGTGGACCGGATCACCGCGATGATGTCCGCGCCCTCCCGGGCGGCCGCCTGTGCCTGCGGGATGTCCTCGTAGATGTCCCCGGTGGCCACGATCAGGTAGATCCACGGCTTCGGGGCGGCTCCGCGGTCTGCTGATCATCGCGGTCCGCTCGGCCCGCCGGGCGTCGATGGCCGCGAAGCCCGGGCCAGCGCGGCCGCGCGGCCGCGCCGGGCCGCAGCCGCGTCGTCGGCCCTCGGGCACCCGGAACTTGCACCGCGCCGGCCGCGGCGTCCCGGGCCAGCGCGGCCAGGTCCGGGTAGCCGCCGGACAGCAGCGCGTCCCAGGCCGGCAGGGCCACCCCGTGCTCCAGCCCGGCGGTCTCCCGGACCGCGTCGGCCAGCCGGTTCACCCAGGGCATGCCGTCGCCGTCCGCGCCGTCCAGCCCGGCCAGCCGGAGCACGGCCCGCTCCACGCGCCACGGTGCTGTGCGTCCTGGCCAGCTCGACGATCGGCTGGCCCGCGACCGCGGCCAGCTCGCGGGCCTGCGCGACCAGCGCGGGGTCGAGCTGGAGCCTTGATTCCACCGGACGCCCTCCTTCGTTGCCCGCTTAGCTGCCCGCCGCGGAGTTCCCGGCCCGGGCCGGGACCTGCTCTGGTGCTTCGTGCCCGCCCAGCCGGGCCTCGAACAGGCCGCGGACCCCGGGCTCGGTCCGGATCAGGTCCAGCGCCAGCGCGGCGTGACCGGGCACGTACCCGTTGCCGATGAGCATCGGTCACGTCGGCGGCCAGGCCCTCCGCGCCGAGCGCGGCGGCGGTGAACGAGGTGGCCATCGAGAAGAAGATCACCGTGCCGCCCTGGGCGGTGGCCAGCACCGCGCCGCCCTCGCAGCCGGGCACGTCCACGCAGACCACGGTCACGTCGGCGGGGCCGCCCGCCGACGCGCACCGCGGCCGCCGAGCGCCGACCGGGTCGCGGGCGTCGGCGATCACCACCTGGTCGGCCAGCGCCGGCCGTGCGCGACCGCGGCCGCCTCCTGCTCGCGTGCGGCACCACCCCGATGACGGCGCGGGCGCCCGCCTGCCGGGCGGCGGCCGCGGACAGCGAGCCGCTCTTCCCGCCCGCGCCGAGGATCGCGACCACCGGGGCCCCGGCCCGGGCCTGAGTCGCCCGGACCACCCGCTGGGTGAGCGCGGGCGCGCCGCACACGTCCAGCACGGCGAGGGCCAGCTCGGCCGGCAGGTCCAGCGGGCAGCACGGCGGCGATGGAGCGGCCGAACAGGATCGCGTGCCCCGCGCACGGCACCTGCTCGCGACTGGCCGTCCCAGCGGGCCAGGCCGTCGGTGATGACCAGCGGGGTGAGGCTGAGCGAGACCAGGGTGGCGACCTGGTCGCCCGGCGGCCAGGCCCGAGCGGCGAGTCCGGGCCGGCCTCCTCCACCACGCCGGTGAGCATCCCGCCGGACCCGGTCACCGGGTTCTGCATCTTGCCCCGGCTCGGCGACGATGTCCAGCACCGCCGCGCGCATGGCCGCGGCCGAGCCGCCAGTGGCACTCGCGGAGCTGGCGGAACGACGCGGCGTCCAGGTTCAGCCGGGCGACGCCGATCCGGACCTCGTCCGGCCAGATCGCCGGGCTGGCGTCGAGCCGCCACGCCGCCTGCGGCAGCGCGCCGGCGGGCTCGAGCACCCGGTGCAGGCCGAGCGGCGACCCGCTCCCACGGGCCGCCCCGGGACCACGATCCGCGCCCGGCCCGGGTCCGCCCCGGGCCCGGGGTCCGCGCCGCGCCCGGGGTCCGGCCCGGGCCCGTGGTCCGTGCTGGATCCGGTCATCACGCCCTGCCCTTCCTGGCCTCGTGAGCCCATGCAGTAATTATTTCTGTTCAACGCCTACTTGACACTAGCTTCTTTTGTCCACTACGCAGATGAGAGGTTATCGTTCAGGCAGGTGGGAGCCAGGAACGGGAGGTGCTCCGGATGGTCAGCCAGCCGTACGCGTACCGGCGAGCCGCGCTCATCGAGCCGGACTGGCGGCGCTTCCCCGGCTGGGCCGGCGTGGGCACCGCCGAGTGGGAATCAGCCCAGTGGCAGCGTGCGCACTGTGTGAAGAACCTCCGCCAGCTGCGCGAGGTGGCCGGGCCGGGCCTGGCCGAGGCGTTCCTCGCCGACCTGGCGCAGGATCAGCAGGAACGGGCCACCATGTCCATGCTGGTGCCGCCGCAGATGCTGAACACTATGGCCCCGGCGCTCGGGCCGGGCGAGCCGGGCTTCACCGAGGCGTTCTACGCCGACCCCGTCCGCCGGTACATGATCCCGGTCTTCAGCGACCGGCGCGCGGACCGGCCGTCCCACCCCTACGCCTCCCGTGACTCGCTGCACGAGGCGGAGATGTGGGCGGTGGAGGGACTCACCCACCGCTACCCGACCAAGGTGCTGGCCGAGGTGCTGCCCACCTGCCCGCAGTACTGCGGCCACTGCACCCGGATGGACCTGGTCGGCAACCCGACCGCGAGCACCGGCAAGCACAAGTTCGGGCTACCGCCCGCGGACCGGCTCACCGCCATGCTCGACTATCTGCGGGCCACCCCCGGGTGCGGATGTGGTGGTGTCCGGCGGTGACGTGGCCAACCTGCCCTGGCCGCGGCTGGAGAGCTTCGTCAGCGCGCTGCTGGAGATCGACAGCATCAGGGACATCCGGCTGGCCAGCAAGGCCCTGATGGGCCTGCCCCAGCACTGGCTCGCCGACCAGGTCCGGGCCGGGATGCAGCGGCTGGCCACCCGGGCCCGGCAGCGCGGGGTGAGCATCGCGATCCACACTCACGTGAACGCGGCCCAGTCGGTGACGCCGCTGGCGCGGGCCGCCAGGCCATGCTGGACACCGGCATCCGGGACGTGCGCAACCAGGGCGTGCTGCTGCACGGGGTGAACGACAGCGCCGGGGCCCGCTCGACCTGTGCTTCGCACTGCTGGATGAGGCCAGGATCCTGCCCTACTACTTCTACATGTGCGACATGATCCCGGGCAGCGAGCACTGGCGGCTGTCCCTGGCCCAGGCGCAGGACCTGCAGCAGCAGATCATGGGCTACCTGCCCGGCTTTCCTGACCCCCCGGGTGGTCTGCGCGGCCCCATGTCGGGCATAGCCGGGCGCACCAGACGCCCGGGACGACACCCGCCTGGGCATCTTGATCCTGGCCGTCAACAACCACCACGGTGCTGGAGGGTGGTCCAGGCGGCCCTGCCCAGGCCGGGCAGACCCCTACTACGACCCGATCCACCTGCTCCCGGCCGAAGGCCAGGCCTGGTGGCAGGCCCAGCTCAGCCAGGCCCAGCGCAGCCAGGCCCAGCTCCAGCAGGGACAGCTCAGAGAACGGCCAGCCGCGCGCGCGGCCGCAGGATAAGCGGCAGCTAGGCGAACCCGCTGAGCGTGTTGTTCAGCCGCCGCCGCGGCGTCCCCGCCGGTGCCAGCCCGTCCCCCCGGAGCGCCAGCGCGTCCAGCAGCACCTCACCCTCCAGCCGGGCCATGGCCGCGCCGACGCAGGCGTGGATGCCGAACCCGAACGCGACGTGGCCGTTGGCCCGGCGGCGCAGGTCGAAGCGGTCCGGCTCGTCCCAGCGGCGCGGGTCGCGGTTGGCGGCGGCCAGGAACAGCAGCACCTTGTCCCCCGGCGCGATGGTGACCCCGCCCACCGCCACTCCCGGGTGGTGGTGCGGAAGAACGTCTGCACC
>CAWDRD010000105.1:0-12354 GCA_963804455.1 uncultured Actinomycetes bacterium | reverse complement strand
CAATTCCCATCAATCCGTTTTCCGACTCCGGGCCAACTGCCGGCGTCCTGCGCCGCCAATTCGTATTGCGAAAGCACGATGCGCCGTTCCAGTTCAAACCAGCGCGAATCCTCGCTGCCGGAGAGATCAACCGCACCGCCAGCGTCCAGAAATTTACCCAGTGATTGGACGTGTCCACAAAGGACTGTTCAACTGTTGGAAGCGCGACGGAAACTGACCCGTTCGAAAACACACAGATAAATTCAAGGCAGTTGGTTCCCGCCGCAGACAACAAAAACCGGTTCGGCGCAGCGTTCCCGACGGCTGAAATTTTCCCGCCCGGCGACCACGCGAGGCTGACGTCATAGTTCGTGGTGTCCAGTGCCTGGGCAAAATCCGCGCGCGATCCGCCATTCAGCGTCATGGTCATCATCCGGGTCAGACCCGGGTGGACCACGTGTTCGACTGCTCGGGCAACACCGCGGTGATCGGCCAGGCGCTGCGCTCGGTCCGCCGCGGCGGGTCGGTGGCCCTGCTCGGCCTCGCCGGCGGGGCCACCGCCGAGCTGCCCGTTGACCTGGTGACCCTCGACGAGCTGAACGTGCTCGGGGTACGGTCAAGCCCGAACGCCTATCCCGCCATGATTGCCCTGCTGGCCTCCGGTGCGATCCGGACCGATCTGCTCACCGCCGACCGCTACCCGCTCGATGATGTGGCGGCCGCCTTCGCCGCGCTGGCCCGCCGGGAATCCATCCGTCCGATCATTACCATGTAAGCCAGCCCGGAGGCAGGTATGGAGTACACCAAGGCGGAGGCGAAAGCGGCGGCCCGGGAGACTTTTTCTGGGCTGTGGGCGGCGATCACCACGCCGTTCGACCCGGGCGGGGAACTGGACCTGGTAGCCCTGCGCCGCTGACCTGGACCGGCTGACCGGCAGCCTGGGGGTCGGCGGGATCTTCTGCGGCGGGGTGATGAGCGAGTTCTGGGCGCTGACCGGCAGCGAGAAGCGCCGCCTGGTCGGAGGTGGTGGTGGACGCGCACCCGGGGAAGTGCCCGGTGCATCGCGCACACCGGGCACACACTCGCGCGCGGCAGGCCATCGAGCTGACCCGGCACGCGCAGAAGGCGGGCGCGGACTTCGCCGTGCTGATCAACCCGTACTACCCGCCCGCCTCCGACGAGGGCCTGTACCGCGTGGTTCGAGCACGGTCTGCGCGGAGCGTGGACATCGGGGTGTGGCTGTTCGACACCGCCTACTCCGGGGTGTCCCTGTCCGCTGGAGCTGATCGAGCGGCTGGCCGCGATCGAGAACGTGTGCGGCATCAAGGTGGGCCGGGACCACGCTCGCTACCTGGAGGTGCTGGCCGCGGTAGGCGGCCAGATCCTGGTCTGCGAGCCGAACGAGGGCACCTGGCTGGAGAACATGCGCGACCACGGCCAGCGGGTGTTCATGTCCTCGGCCGCGCCGTACCTGTACCAGACGCCGGACTGGCAGCCGATGCGGGAGTACACCAGGCTGGCCCTGGCCGGCGACTACGCGGGCGCCGCTGAGGTCGCGGCCACGCTCGACCCGGTGCGCGCGGTGGCCGCGAAGTGGCTGCACGGCAAGGCCAGCAGGTTCGACTCGCTCGCATCTATCAAGGCCTGGGCCGGGCTGGTCGGGATGTCTGGCGGGCCGGTCCGGGAGCCGCTGCTCTCGCACACCGAGGCGGAAAAGGCCGAGCTGGCCGCCGACCTGGCGGCGGCCGGGCTGATCCCCGGGCCGCCGCCGCGGGCCAGCCGCAACGGGCACGTCCCGATCAGGAACTGACCAGCGCCAGCCGCTGACCGGCGTGGCCCTGCTCAGCTGGCCCTGCTCAGCTGGCGGCCGGGCTGGCGCTGGCTGGCTGGGCGGCCATCACCGCGGCCGGGTCGTGGCCCAGGTCGTGCAGCAGCACGATGGCGGCGTTGCGGCCCGGGGCCCCGGTGATCGACCCACCCGGGTGCGTGCTGCCCCCGGTCTGGTAGAGGCCGGGGATCGGCATCCGGTGCGAGGCCCAGCCTGGCGCTGGGCGCAGCGGGCCGCTGAACGCGGGGCCGCGGTTCCCGCCGTGGAAGGCACCGTGCACCATGTGCGGGTTGAGCTGCTCGATGTCGGCGGGCGACTTGACCAGTCGGGCCAGGATCACCTCGTCGGTGAAGCCGGGCGCCACCCGGCTGAGCCGGTCCAGCTGGCGCTGGGCATGCGCCTCCTTCACGCTGTCCCAGCTGCCCATGCTGTCCGGGAGCTGGTAGATCTGCGGGCTGAGCAGCTTCACCGTGTGCTTCCCGGCCGGGGCGCGCCCAGGATCCACCAGCGTCGGCGTGGCCACCAGCAGCCACGGCGGCTCGGCGATGAACCGCCGCGCCCGCAGGTCGGCGCCGAGCTGGATCATGTCCTCCGGCCAGCCGGCCAGGCCCGCGGAGACCGCGCTGCGCGGGCCGTCGGGGCTGGCGAACTCCGGTGGGGCGGTGGTGCAGTAGTAGGCGGCGAAGCCCGGCACGCCCACGTCGTAGGTGTCCACGGCGTAGTGGAATTCCTCCGGCCACGCCTCGGCCGGGGCCATGTCCCGCAGGTGCTTGACGTGGATGGTGGACACCACCGCGGTGCCGGCCCGGTACTGCGTGCCGTCCTCGGTCTGCACCCCGGTGCAGCGGCCGCCGTCCAGCAGCAGCCGGGTCACCCGCTGCCCGCACAGCACCACGGCGCCGTGGTCGCTGAGGTACCCGGTGAGAGCGGCGGTCAGCTGGGCCGACCCACCGACCGGGATGGACCAGGAGCGCTGCTGGCGCCCGAACGTCTGCGCGTACGGCAGGGCCCCGGAGCCTGGCTCGTCGAGCGGCTGGAACACCTGGAAGGCCATCCAGAGCAGGAACGCCTGCACATGCCGGCTGGAGAACTCGTGCCGGACCACGTCGACGGCGGACAGCTGGCGGCGGCGGGCCCAGATCCGCCCGCGCGGGTGCTCGGCGAGCATCGCTTCCAGCGACGGGCCGAAGCCCACCGGGGTGAACTGGGACCGGCTGAAAATGTGCTTCACCTGGTCGTACTCGTCCAGCAGGCGCCGGTACGCGGCGGCGTCCGCAGCACTGAACCGGGCGACTTCCGCCGCGGTCCGGTCCCGGTCCAGCCACATCGTGAGCTGCCTGCCGTCCGGGAAGGCGACGTGCGCGACCGGGTCCGGCTCGGTGTAGTGCAGGCCATAGTCGGCGATCAGCCCCAGCTCGTCGGCGAGCAGCGCCGGGTTCACCCGGATCATCGTGTGGCCGGTGGCGCAGGTGTCGATGCCGTAGCCGGGCAGCAGCAATTCCTCGGTGGCGGCGCCGCCGCCGGGGATGTCCCGCGCGTCCAGGACCAGGCACCGGTAGCCCGCCTTGGCCAGGTAACACGCGGTCAGCAGGCTGTTGTGCCCGGCACCCGCCACCACAATGTCGGCGTCCGTGGTCATGGTTCCCCTTCGGCTCAGCGTCCGCAACCCAGCGGATGCAAACCTTTGCATCCCTAGTGATCCTGGCATCTGGGCGGGGCGCCGACAACCCCGTCAGCCCGGCGGGCCGCTACCCGGGGAGCCCGCGGCCAGAGCGCGCAGCGCCGGGCCGGCCAGCCGGTAGCTGACCCACTCATCGAGCGGGGTCGCGCCGAGCGATTCGTAGAAGCCACGGGCTGGGGCGTTCCAGTCCAGCACCGCCCACACCAGCCGGGTGTAGCCGCGCTCGACGCAGATCCAGGCCAGCTCGGTGAGCAGCGCCCGGCCCAGGCCGAGGCCCCGCGCCTGCGGCTCGACGAACAGGTCTTCCAGGTAGATCCCGTGCCTGCCGTCCCAGGTGGAGAAGTTGAGGAACCACAGGGCGAACCCGACCACCGCGCCGTCGTGCTCGGCGACGTGCGCGAACAACGCTGGCGGCTCCGCCAGCAGCGCCCGGCGCAGGTCCTCCTCGGTCGCGCTGACCTGATCCAGGGCCCGCTCGTACTCGGCCAGGCCCCGGATCAGCCGGTGGATGGCGGGGATGTCGCCGGGCCGGGCGGGCCGGATCATACGGCGGCCACCGGGAACCCGTAGCGCAGCCGGAACCGGTCTGCGGCGACCACGATCTCGCTGACCTCCACGACGCGGGCCGCGGACCGGTGGGCCCGCTCGACGGCCAGCACCGCCGAGCCCGGCGGGATGCCGAGCGTGGCCGCTTCCGCGGACAGCGCCGGGCGCACCGAGATTTCCTCGGTCACCTGATCCACCGCGATGCCGATCACCCGCATCCGTTCCACCACGCCGCGGCCGGCGAACCTGCCCTGCTCCGGGAACGGCACCGGGGACTGCGCGGTCAGCGCGGCCGGCTCATAGCTGGTCGCCAGCTGCACCGGGACGCCGTCCGCGCTCATCAGGTACCGGGTCCGGGTCACCAGCTGGTCGTCGCCGGGCAGGCTCAGCCGCTGCGCGATGTGCGCCGGGGCGGCCGCCCGGTCGGACTGATGTTCCCAGGACAGCCGCTGAGGCCGCGGCTCGCCGTCCACCGCGTCCGCTGCCGCGGCCCCCGCGGGTGGCGTCCCGGGGGGCGGCCCAGCCAGGCCGAACGGCGAGCCGGGGAAATGCAGCCGGTCGTGCTCGAGCGGGCAGGCCACGGGCAGGCTGCGGACGTAGGAGCCGGAGCCCGCCCGCGCCTCGATCAGCCCTTCGGCCGCCAGCACCTGCAGGGCATGCTTGGCCGCGGTCTCGCCGACCCCGTACCGGGCGATGATCCCGTTGCGCGACGGGATACGCGCGCCCGGGGCGAGCACGCCACCCCGGATCTGATCCCGCAGATCCTCCAGGACGCGCAGGTAGACGGGATCGTTGGAGGCGCTCATGGGCCGCATTGTCACCCACCCACCGCAAAGCTGTGGCCCAGTCATGATCCTGTGACCATAGCTTTGCGCGCGACAGCTTTGCGCGCGACCATGTCGGCCTCCTCGCCCGGGCCGCAGAACTCCGACATGCCCATGCAGCCCAGGCCGTGCTGGGAGGTGACCAGGCCCTGGCGGCCGAGCGGCAGGTGACGCACGGGCGGGGCGGCTATTTCTTGCGAGCCACGGTCAGCCCGTCGCCGACCGAGAGCATGGCCAGCTCCACCCGGTCGTCGGCCATGATGCGGGAGTTGAAGTCCGCGATCGCGCGGGCGTCCGGGTCGGGGTCGTCTAGGAAGATCCGGCCGTGCAGCAGCGTGTTGTCGGCCAGGATCAGGCCGCCGCTCCGGATCCGCGGCACGATCTCCTCCCAGTAGCTGAAGTAGCCCGTCTTGTCCGCGTCGATGAACGCGAGATCGAAAGAGGTGCCCTCGGGCAGCGCCCGCAGCGTATCCAGCGCCGGGCCCAGGGCCAGCTCGATCCGGTCCGCCACCCCGGCCTTCTGCCAGTACTCCCGGGCCAGCGCGGTCCAGTCCGCGCTGACGTCGCAGCAGAGCAGCTGGCCGCCATCGGCCAGGCCGCGGGCCAGGCAGATCGAGGAGTACCCAGTGAACGTGCCGACCTCGACCGCCCGCGCCGGGGCGACCAGGCGGCTCAGCAGGGTCAGGAAGGTGCCCTGCTCGGGGCCGATCTGGAGCCGCGCATTCTGCGGGAACTGCTGCTCCGTCACCTCCCGCAGCTCGGTCAGCACCCGGTCGGGCGGGCTGGTGTGGGCGATCACGTAGTCGAGGACCTGCGGGGTGACATGCTCTCTTCCGGTGGCCACGGGTCCACGTTAGCCGCCGCCCGCAGTCTGGGGCAGAGTAAGGGGCATGCACGAGACCGACGCCGAGCTCGGCGCGCTGCAGGACCTCCTGGACCGCTCGCTGGCCGGGGCGAGCGAGCACCTGCGGTCGATCGTCCGGCCCGGCCGGACACTGACCGCGGGCCAGCTGACGGGTGTGCTCACCGGCATGTGCACACTGGCGATCAGCAGCGTTACCGCGGCCGGCGAGCCGCGGATCAGCGGCGCGGACGGTCACTTCCTGCACGGCCGCTGGGTGTTCAGCACGGCCCGATCCTCAGCCAAGGCGCGGCACTTCGCGGCGCGCCCGGCGGTGAGCCTCGCCTACCTGCGCGGCGAAGAGCTCGGCGTGTTCACCCACGGCACGGTGGCACTGCTCAATCCGGCGGGCGGCCCGGACGACCCGGACTGGGCGGCCATCCTGGACTACCTGACCAGTTACTACGGCAGCTCCCCGCTCAGCTGGGGAGACGTGGTCGGCTACCGGGTCCAGCCGCACTGGATGGTCGCGTTCGCCGCCGACCCGGAGAAACTGCTCAGCCCGGAAGACTAGCGGGTCACCAGGCTGCGCGGCACCCATACCGCACGGCGCTGATGCGGTGTCCACTATCCTCGGCCGGCCCAGAACGGGTAGCTGGTCAAAGAGGCAATCCAGCACCAGCCCGGTCTCCTCTGGCCTGGCTCATCCGCTTCCTCCCCGGCTGGCCCGGAGCGGGCGCACGGCCAGGGTACGCTCGGCCCATGGCCTTGCCCCGTTACATCCCCAGCCCGCCGGTCAACGGGTTCCACATCGGCCCGGCCTACATTCACTTCTACGGGCTGATGTACGTCATCGGCATCACCCTGGCCATCCTGATCACCCAGCGCCGGTGGAAGGCCGTGGGCGGTGACGTCAGCCTGGTCGGGGACGTGGCCCTGTGGGCGGTGCCTGCGGGCATCGTAGGCGGCCGGATCTACTTCGACATCACCACCCCGAAATACATCCCGCACCACTGGTGGGGCGTGTTCGCGGTGTGGTCCGGTGGCCTGGGCATCTGGGGCGGGGTCGCGCTGGCCGCGGTGGTCGGCGCCTGGCGGGTCCGCCGCTCCGGGGCGGACGTGGGCCTGTTCATGAACGCGGTGGCCCCGGCCCTGCTGGTGGCCCAGGCGATCGGCCGGGTCGGCAACTACTTCAACCAGGAACTGTTCGGCGGGCCGACCACGCTGCCCTGGGCGCTGCACATCGACCCGGCGTTCCGGCCCACCGGGTACACCCAGTTCGCCACGTTCCACCCGACGTTCCTGTACGAGTTCATCTTCGACCTGGCCTGGGCTGCGTTCCTGGTCTGGCTCGGCCATCACCGCGACATCCGGCCGTCCGGCCTGTTCGCGCTGTACGTGGCCGGGTACTCCGGGTTCCGGATCTTCGAGGAGGCGCTCCGGGTGGACCCATCCGAGCACTTCCTCGGGCTGCGCCTGAACATGTACGTGGCCAGCGTGCTCACCCTGGTCGGCCTCATCTGGTTCGTCATCGCGCAGCGCCGGGCCGGCCAGCCGCCGAGCTCGCGGCCCGCACCGCGCCCCCCAGCGAGACGGCCCCCGCGGGCGGCACGGCGCAGGCCGACGACTCGGTGCAGGCCTGACCCGGTGCAGGCCTAACCGGGAGAGCGCACCGCATCCGGGGCGGGCAGCGCGAGCCGCCGGAGCAGGCCGCTGAGCTGGCCGATGTCGCCGCCCAGCGCAGCGAAAAAGGCCTGGTCGCAGGCTTCCACCGCGACCACGCTGCGGTTGGCCAGGTCGCGGCCGGCGCTCGTCACGGTCAGCGCCCGGGCCCGCCGGTCCCGCGGGTCGTGCGCCCGGCGGACCAGTCCGCGCCCTTCCAGCACCCGGAGCACCTGCGACGTCATCATCGGGTCGGCGGCGGCGTGATCGGCCAGCCGCCGCTGGCTGACCGGGCCGTCGCGTTCCAGCCAGGCCAGCGAGGCCAGCAGGACGAACTGCACATGGGTCAGGCCGAACGGCTTGAGGGCGGCCCGCTGCGCCGCCTGCCACCGGTTGGTCACCTGCCACAGCAGCAGGCCCGGGCTGTCCTCGGCCGCGCCGAACTGGGTAGACAGGCCGCCAGTCATCCGGTGGCCAGCGCTCCGTGCTCGGCGGCTGCCACCAGCCGGTCCAGGTCAGGCTGCACGCTGGCGGCCAGGCCCTTGCCCAGGACCGCCGTCCACAGCCTGCCGAGCGGGCCGCTCATGGAGACCGTCACCTCGATGTCGCAGCCGCCGCCCGGTATTCCGGTCACCAGGTGCCGGAACCTCAGCCGGGCGCCCGGCAGCTTCGAGGTGTCGCAGAACTCGCGGCCAGGCACCAGCCGCTCGATCACGAACCGGACCTTCGGGCCGCCCCTGGGCTTGAGCTGGCCGGTGCTGCCCTCGGCGAACGGGCCATCCAGCCGGACCCACTCGGTGTCGGTATTCCATTCCGGCCAGGTGGCCATGTCGGCCCAGCGGGCGAAGAAAGCGGCGGGGCGCGCGGACGAGTGCGCCCGGGCGGTAGCGAGAATCGTCATGACAAAAGTATGTGCACTTACTATCTGCCTGTCAACATCTATGCTCTCACCCGGCTGGCCCGGGACTCCAGGTAGCGTTGCTCGGCGATGCTGGCGGTGGACTTCGCGGCGCGCCGGTAATGCTCGTACGCCCCGGCCGTGTCGCCGGCCTTCTCCAGCAGATGCGCCCGTACGGACAGCAGCCGGTGATGCCCGGCCGTCCGCTCGTCACTGTCCAATGTGGACAGCAGGGCCAGCCCGGCCAGCGGGCCCTCGGTCTCGGCGAGCGCGATCGCCCGGTTGAGGGTGACCATCGGGTTGGGCGCGATCCGTTCCAGGATCAGGTAAAGGGCGTGCACCTGCGGCCAGTTGGTCTCCTCGGCCGTGGCCGCGTCGGCGTGCGTGGCGGCGATGGCGGCCTGAAGCTGGTAAGGCCCCAGCGCCGGGCCGGCCAGCGACGCCTTGACCAGCTCGATGCCATCGTCGATCAGCCCGCGGTCCCACTTCGTACGGTCCTGCTCGTCCAGCGGCACCAGGTCACCGGCCGCCGTCGTACGGGCCTCCCGGCGGGCGTGGGTCAGCAGCATCAGTGCGAGCAGCCCGGTCACGTCGCCGTCCTCGGGCAGCTGCCCGTGCACCATCCTGGCCAGCCGGATCGCCTCGTGCGCGAGGTCGGCGCGGTGCAACTCGCTGCCCGAGGAGGCGGTGTAGCCCTCGTTGAAGATCAGGTAGAGCACGTGCAGGACGACCCGTAGCCGCTCCTCGCGCTCCGCGCCGTCCGGCAGGGTGAACGAGCTGCCGGCGGCCTTGATGCACTGCTTGGCCCGGCTGATCCTGGCCGCCATCGTGGCCTCCGGCACCAGGAACGCGCGGGCGATCTCGGCAGTGGTCAGGCCGCCGACCGCCCGCAGCGTCAGGGCGGTCTGGGAGGCCGCGGTCAGCGTCGGATGGCAGCACAGGAACAGCAGGACGAGCGTGTCGTCGGTGTCCGGTACGTCCTCGGGCACCACCTCGGTGGCCGTTGCCGACTCCCGCGCGCGGCGCGCGTGGTCGCTGCGCATCTGGTCGATGAGCCGCCGGGACGCGACAGTCACCAGCCAGCCGCGCGGGTTGTCCGGCACTCCCTCGGCCGACCACTGCACGGTGGCGGCGAGGACGGCCTCCTGTACGGCGTCCTCACACCCTTCGAACTGGCCGTGCCGACGTACCAGCGCACCGAGGACCTGCGGCGTGAACTCACGCAGCAGGTCCTCGAGGGCTGATGCTGTCATGCCTCCAATTGTCCGTCAGCGAACATCACCTGCCGCACCTCGACCCCCAGACCCTCGATCGCGGCGTCCGGGATCTGCGCTGCCAGCTCGATCGCCCGCTCCTTGTTCTCGCAGTCGATCAGGTAGAAGCCGCCCAGATACTCCTTGGACTCCAGGAAAGGTCCGTCGGTCACCACCGGCTGGCCGTTGCGTACGGACACCACAGCGGCCTGTGACGGGTCGACCAGCGCCTGCGTGGTGATCAGCTCGCCGGACTTCTTCAGCGCCTCGATGAACGTGCCATGGCCGCCGCCAATCGCCGCCTTCTCCTCGTCGGTCAGCGCGTCCAGCACTGCCGGGTTGATATGCAGGCTGATCAGGAACTGCATCTCATACTCCTCGTGGTTCGCGAGCCCCGGTCGGGCCCTTCGACCGGTTGGTCGGAGCCGCCGTCGTCGTCTTGACATCCCCTGCCAGAACTTTCGCATGAGTTTTTGCCGTCGCATCGCCCGGACCGCGTGGTCGTCGTTTCTGGTGACGCCCCACCGTGGCAGACGCGAGAGATTTCCGTCCGTACCGATGTCAAGAAGCTCTCGACCGCTATCGTTTGTCTCACTATGTGGTCTGGTTAGGATCAGCATATGAGCACTGATGGCACGGGGCAGGATGACGGCCGCCCGGGCGGGTCCCGGCGCTGGGTCGTGCTGTTCACCGGGACGGTCGCGATCACCGCAGGCTGCACCTTCCAGTACGGGCTGGCCTACCTGATCCCGGCGTTCCGGCAGGAGGGCCTGTCCCTGGAGCAGGCTGGGGTGCTGGTCGCCTGCCCTACCGCCGGGCTGCTGCTCACCCTGATCGCCTGGGGTGCGGCCGCGGACCGGTGGGGGGAGCGGCTGGTGCTCGGGGCCGGCCTGGCGCTGGCCGGGATCGTGCTGCTGGCCGCCACCCAGGTGCACGGCACGGCCGCCCTGGGCGGCTGCCTGGTCTTGGCGGGCGCGGGTGGCGCGTCGGTGTACGCGGCCAGCGGGCGGCTCATCCTCGGCTGGTTCCCGGCCCGGCAACGCGGCCTGGCCATGGGTATCCGGCAGTCCTCGCAGCCCCTCGGGCTGGCAGTCGCCGCGCTCACCCTGCCGGTCATCGGCAGCCATGGCCGGCCCGCGGCGCTGGCTTTCCTCGGGACCTTCTGCCTGGCCGCGGCCGCCGCCGTGGCGGTGGCCGTGCGCGACCCGGCCCGGCCGGCCCGGCCGCAGGGCAGCGCCCGGCCCAGCTCGCCGTACCGGTCCAGTGTGCTCTGGCGGATCCACGCCGCCAGCGCACTGCTCGTCGTGCCGCAGTTCACTGTGGCTACGTTCGCCCTGGTGTTCCTGGTCGACGTGCGTGCCTGGCCCGCCGCGGCCGCAGGGCGGCTGCTGGCGATCGGCCAGGCCTGCGGCGCGGCCGGGCGGCTCGGCGCGGGTGCCTGGTCGGACCGGGCCGGCACCAGGCTGCGGCCGATGCGGCTGCTCGCCCTGGCCACCGCGCTGATCATGGGCCTGCTGGCGGCGGCCGCGGTCAGCCGGTCGCCGTGGTCGGTGGCTGCGCTGCTGATCGCCGCCGTACTCTCGGTGAGCACCAACGGGCTGGCCTTCACTGCGGTCGCCGAGCACGCCGGATCGTCCTGGGCCGGCCGGGCCCTGGGCATCCAGAACACCGGCCAGAACGCGCTCGCGGCCGCGACCCCGCCGCTGCTCGCCGCGGCGATCAGCGCGGCCGGCTACCCGGTGGCGTTCGCGGCCGTGGCGGCCCTCCCGCTGGCCGCAGCCGCGTTCGTGCCGGTCCGGGCGGAACGCCGGGCCAGGCCGGCCGTGCCAGCACCGGTCCCGGCCGAGCGCTGATCTGGCCCAGCTGATCCGGCCCAGCTGACCGGCGGAGCGCTCAACTGGCGGAGCGTTGATCCGGCGCAGGCCAGGGGGCATGATGGCGCCAGGCGAGCAGAGGCAGGGACGCCATGCAGAGCACCTCCGGGCACCGCAGCCCAGCACCCGGGCCGGATATCCCGGTTTCCGCGCTCGACCCGTTCTGCGACGAGTTCCTCGGCGACCCGTTCCGCTGGCACGGGGAGCTGCGCGAGGCGGGGCCGGTGGTCTGGCTGGAGCGTTACGGCATCTGGGCGATGGCCCGGTACGCCGAGGTGCACGAGGCCCTGCGGGACCACGCCACGTTCTGCTCCTCGGCCGGCGTCGGGCTCAGCGACTTCCGCAGGGAAAAGCCGTGGCGGCCACCGAGCCTGCTGCTGGAAGCCGACCCGCCGGAGCACTCGCGGGCGCGGAAGGCGGTGGCCCGGGCCCTGTCCCCGCGGACTGTGCGCGAGCTGCGCGAGGAGTTCGCCCGCCAGGCCGCGGGCCTCGCCGATGAGCTGGCCGCCCGCGGCCAGGTGGACGGGGTGGCCGACATTGCCGAGGCGTTCCCGCTGCGCGTGTTCGCGGCCGCGGTCGGCCTGGCCGAGCCGGGCGGCGATGAGCTGCTCGCCTACGGCAACATGGCCTTCAACGCGTTCGGCCCCCGCAACGCGCTGACCAGCGAGTCACTCCGGCAGGCGGCCGAGGTCGGGGCCTGGATCGCGGCCCAGTGCCGCCGCGAGGCGCTGGCCCCGGGCGGCCTCGGGGCACGCATCTACGCCAGCGCGGACGACGGCTCGATCACCGCGGACGAGGCCGCGCTGCTGGTCCGCTCGCTGCTCACCGCGGGTGTGGACACCACGGTGATCGGCCTGGGCTGCGCGCTGGACTGCCTGGCCCGGGACGAAGCGCAGTGGCAGCTGCTGCGGGATGACCCGGAGCTGGCAGGCGCCGCGTTCGAGGAGTCGCTGCGGTACGCCTCGCCG
>CAWDRD010000104.1:0-86666 GCA_963804455.1 uncultured Actinomycetes bacterium | reverse complement strand
TGCGTTGTAATCTCCACGGACCACACGAGCTACAACTACAAGCAGATCGTGCGTGATGCGAAGTTGGTTGTTGACACGCGACACGCGACGGGCGGAATCGTCTCCAAGAATTGTCCACTGCTAAAAAAGTGCCGTAAAGGGCACTTTCGTGCTATAGTGGAATTGCACTGGTGATGGTAATATTTTCATGAACCGAAGTAATTTGACTCCCCGAGAGGGAAAAGGAAAAGAAAATGAATTTCAAACGTAATTGTTTCAGCCTTCCGTTGTAACGTTGATCCTGTCCTGCGCGTCGGCATTCGCGTGGAATTGCCGCAGATCCATTAGCTTCACGAGTGGACGTAGGGACGACCAAGCCGGGCGGTTCGCAGGTAACGGCGACGGTCAATGGTTCCTCGGCACAGGCTCCGAAGGCATCTCGGGCCACTACTATGTCTGCCAGAAGCCCTCGACGCCTCCCCCGACAACTGGCGGCGGAAGCAACACCAATACCAACACCAATTCCAACACCAACAGCAACTCTAACCAGCAGGGACAGACTCAGGGCCAACAGCAAGGTCAGACCCAAGGTCAAGGCGAACGGCGGCTCCTCGTCCAGCACCGCTACGGGCGGTAACGCCACGGGTGGTAATGCGACAGCCACAGGCGGACAGGGCGGAAGCTCTTCGTCCAAGTCTGGCGTAACCAACAGCGGCAACTCTTCCGCGACAGGTGGAGCGGGTGGGGCTGGCGGTGCAGGTGGAGCAGGCGGTTCAGTGAGCGGTTCAGGTAACTCCACGGTCAAGAACACGAACAAGGTCACTACGACCGTGGCTCCCCGTAATCACTTCGACGAACAAGCTGAGCGACAGTGGCAACTGGTCTAACACGAACAACAACACCGCGAACGGCGGCACGTCGAATGCCAACGGCAACGGCTCGAACAACCAGACTTCGGCTTCGTCCAACCAGACGCAATCGAACTCTTCGACCAATGCCAATCAGTCGTCAGCTTCTAACCAAGCGAACGGCAATGGCAGCAACTCGAACAACACCACGAACAACATCGCGGCTCCGAAGATTCCCGTCAGCACGGCGTATGCTCCGACCACAATCCCAACGTCACCCTGTCTCAAGGGTTACAGCGGCGGCGGTCAGGGCAACGAGCCTCGGACTCAGTTTCGGCGGCAGCAAGGTTGATGAGAACTGCGCTGCTTTAGAGACGGCTCGATCTTTCGACTCCATGAACGAACGTCTAGCAGGTTGCAAGGTGAAGATCAGCACCAAGTACGCCAAGAAAGCTGGCGTCACGCTGGAAGACTGCATGGCGACTGAGATGGTTATTGCTCCCCCACCCGTGGCAGTTGTTCCGCCTCCCGCTCCTCAGCAGCCAATCGTGGTTGTGGTTCCCGCGCAAGCGGCACCAGCACCAGTCGCGGTTCCCGTAGTGACTCCCGCTCCGTCGCCCGCTATCGTGTGGACTAGCGTCTGCACCTTCGCTGGCAAGGTGTCCTGCAACGTTCCGGGCAGCGATGCCGTGGTCGTGGACCCCGCGCATCCGACATCAGTCTGCAAGATCATGATTGATTCGGCGGCACGGGCGTACAAGCGCAGCAACGGCGCACGCTTCATTCTGGTTGGCAACCGCAACCGTGATGAGAGCGATCTGCTTCCGACCGCTCGCGCTAACAACGTTCGCAAGCTGCTCAAGGGTCCTCGGAGTCCCATCGTCCGCGATCAGCGTCCAAGTCAGTACGCGAACCACCCGCACGGTGGAGATCGTCCTGATTCAGGCTCAGTAATTCGTTGGCAGTCCCTCCCCGACCCCCGCCTCCCTTGGCGGGGGTTTACTTTGTGGTATTATCAGATATGCAACGACACGACCTGAAAACGTGGCCCCGCCCAGTTCAGTAGCCATACTCTCAGGCGGCAAGAAATACGAACTTAGGGTCAACGACCGTAACTTTCAAGAAGGCGACGAACTGATGTTGCAGGAATGGGACCCAGAGAAACGGCGATACACGGGACGGCATATTCTCGCGGCGATCAGCTATATGACCCGAGGCGGGGAGTTCGGACTCCCGTCCAACCTAGTCGTGATGAGTCTTCAAATTCAATACTGGAATATCGGAGCGACTGCGTAATGCCGCCACTGATTAACATGAAAGGTCAGAGGATTCGGGAACTTCTTAGTCCTTCGGGCTGTCCCGGCAAACGATGCACGGAATGGGTAGTGCATCAGTGCGGAAAGAAAAAACGACTTATTAGGCACCACATTTAGTGTCGAAAAGTTGTGGTTGTCTGACCGCTGGACTCATCGCTGCCAGAAATAGAAAACACGTCCATCCCGCACAAACCGCCGTATACTGGCAGTACAGGCGAGATGCTTATAAACGAGACCTACGGTGGGGTTTATCTCGCGAAGCCTTTTGAAGCTAGACCCAACTTCCTTGCAACTATTGTGGGGAACCTCCAAGTCGAACTAAAACAATGACCCGGGGAGGTTTTCCGCTACAATGGAATCGACCGTGTTAACAGTTCTCGCGGGTACGTAAAGCGGAATGTGGTGCCGTGCTGTTTCATCTGCAACCGAGCCAAGAGCGATTCTTCGGTTGAAATATTTCTGGCATGGGCAGCTAGAATTGCCGTTTATCAAGCCAAAACTCAGTATCAAGTAAGAGGAGCTACTGCGTGAGAGATCGAACCAAGCAAGGCTTAATTCTCGAAAAGATTCTGCACAACCTTAAGTGGCGTTGGCTGCTTCTGCTGGAAGGGTGCATACGGCGATGCATCATGGGGCGGGGCCTACGACTGTGCCTGTTGTATCACGTACTTCAACAATGAAGACACGAATGGCTGCGGTTGCCCGTGTCACCGTCGCATCGAGGCAATGGCGAGTAATCCTGAAATGCTGTACTTCCTGCTGGGTCGCGGCCTACAGCCTGCTGCGCTCGGCCGGGATGATGGCCGTGACGGCGCTGCTGCTGAGCGGGGTGCTCCCCGCTCTGGGCGTGACCATCAGCGCCATCCGCAACCGCCGACTCGACGTGGTCGGTGCCCTGGTCCTGGCCGGAATCGCCGTGGGCGCGGTCAGCCACAGCACCAGGCTGCTGCTGGTCCAGGGGTCGGTCCCACGGCCGTCTTTGGCGTGGCGTGCCTGGGCTCACTGTGGGCACGGCGCCCGCTGATGTTCAGCTTGGCCCTGGAGTTCACCGGCCCCGGCACCGCAAAAGGCCGCGAGATGACCAGGCTCTGGCAATACGAGGGCTACCGGCGCGTCTTCCGGACCATCACCGCCGTGTGGGGCGCGGCCTTCCTCCTGGAAGCCGCCCTACGGGTCGTCATCGTCTACAACACCTCGACCGGGATGGCCCTGGCCAGCTCCACGGTCACGCCGTTCCTCTGGGTGGCCATCTTGTCGGCATGGACGGTTACCTACGGCGCGCACCACAAGAAGAAAGGCGAGCGCCTGACCGCCACCAGCGAGGTACCGGGACCAAGCCACACCCATCCTCTTTCCCCCAAGACCACCAAGGCGACCGACTACACATGATCCGGAAAATGCACGGAACGATCTCGGCTGCGAAAGTCAGCGGCGGCCAGGCAGGGGCAGGAGACACAGATCCGCTAGATCGAGACGAACCCTGCCAGGAGCCCCCTCCACAATCCAACCCGGCAAGCCGCTCATCGCCCGTCAATGCGAAAGCCCAGTTCACAAGCTTAGACTCCTTAAGTCGGTGGTGTTGGGCCATAACCGCAGCAGCCGTCGTCCAGGTCAACACCGTGCTGCCGCCAGGGGCGACGGTACCGATCGGCTGGGTGGCCGTCGGGGACCCCCAGATCTACCCGCCCGGCCAGCATGAGCGGATCTGGGCCATCCGGCAGGGACTGGATTCCCCGGCACCGGCTACGGGGTGGCCCGCGATACGCCCGCCCGCGACCGGATGACCCGGCAGGCCGCCTGGTTCGCCGCCCACCGTAACGACCGCCCACTGGACTAGGCGCGCAGCGGGCCTGGTTCAGCCCCGGACCTGACCGCGCTGACCAGCGGGGGCTCCAAGGAGGCCGGGGCCGCGCAGTAGCGCCGTACCGCGTCGGCGAACTTCGCGGCGTGGTAGCCGTCCACGTAGCGGTGATCGAATGTGGCCGTGATCGTGAGCATCGGGCGTACCACGACCTGGTCCCCGGCTACAGCCGGCCGCTGGCTGACCACGCCGACCAGCACCAGGACCGGCACCCGGTAGTAGGGCGCGAGTGGCGAGTATGCGTGACTCACCCCCCACATGCCGACCGATGTGATCATGGCACCGCCGAAGGCCTGCCGGGGCATACCGAACCGGCTGAGATCGAGGTTGAGGTCGGAGGTGAGCCAGGCGCCCAGCCGCAGGGCACCGCGCAGCAGCCCCGGCGGCAGCCTGGCGAGCAGGGCCTTGCCCGCGTCGAGGCCGGTGTCGTCACCCGCCTCGATCGCCGCGCAGCGGCGGCCGAGTTCCGCCGCGATCGCCACTGCGGACTTGCGGTCGGCGTGATCGACCTTAACCCCGGTCAGCTCCTGGCCGCCGCCAGTGGTCACGATGAAGAACACGTCCACGCTGTCCCGGTCATGCTCGCGCCCGCGGGCCAGCCGGACCCGGAGTTCCGGCACCTCGGCCAGGCCGTACGCGACCGCCCGGCCGACCAGATGGGTCACGGTGAGGTGCACGCCAGTCACCCGCCGGGCTTCCGCCTCGTACTCCACCAGGGCACCCGCATCCAGGTCCAGGTCCCCGTAGAACTGCGGATCCTGGGGCAAGCCCCAGGTCGAGCCCGCCAGCTTCCGCCAGCCCCGCACCCGCCGCGCCACACCGGCCGCCCTAGCGCCGGGCCAGCGCCTGGCGCAGCGCCGCTATCTGCCCCGGGACCGAGCATCCAGCGGCCAGCGTCACGCCGTCCGGGTCGGGTGGCTGGCTCTCCGCCTCGCCGGGCTGCTCCGTGAGCACGGCGATCCGCGGGCCCTGCCGCGGGATGGCCGCCACGAGGCCCAGGCCCGGATCGAGCCCGTGCAGGACCACGTCCGCACCCGCGAGCAGGGCGCAGCGCTGGCCCCGCAGCACCGGGCAGGCGCTGGGCGACTCCCCCGGCCCGGAGCAGTAGGCCACGTCGAAGCCGGCCTGCTGGAACGCGGAGAAGTCAGAGATGGCCAGGGCCGGGTGATCATCCTCGACGAGCACCCGGGGACGGCGGCCAGGCCGGCCGGGTGAATACCAGGACCGCGTGGGCACTCGTTGCCGCATAGCCCCTCCTGGAGGTCTTTCCGCCAGTAAGCGCGCACCAGGGCACGCCAGGGCAGGGTCCTTCGTCCCTCGGCCAGTGATATTGGGCCTGGCCCGGGCCAGCGCGGCGGGCGGAGGCGGCCAGCGGGCGCGGTTACCCGAACTGGCGGGCGCTCGGGTAACGCTGGCCGCCGTCCACGACGATGTTCGCCCCGGTGACCCACGAGGCCCGGGCGGACAGCAGGAAGGTGACCACGTCCGCGACCTCAGTCAGGTGCCCAGCCGGCCGAACGGGAACTGCGTGGCCAGGAAAGCGGCGAAGTCCTCGGGGTTCTCCTGCCGGAACGTATCCCACGAGCCGCCCGGGAACATGATCGAGCCGGGGCTGACCGCGTTGACCCGGATGCCCGCGGACGCTAGTTCCTGGGCCGCGGTCGCCGCGAGCTGGATCTCCGCCGCCTTGGCCGCGGCGTAGGCCGTGCGCGGGGCTGGGCGCAGGCCGGTGATCGAGGAGATGATCACGACCGACCCGCCGCCAGCCGCTCGCAGGTGGCTCAGCCCGGCGCGGATCAGCTCAGCGGCGTGGCCGGCATTGAGCGCGAAGGTGGCGGTGAAATCGCCAGGGCCGGAGTTGGTCAGGTTGCCGCCGCCAGCCGTGCCCCCCGCATTGGCCACCAGATGGTCCAGGCCGCCGAGCGCAGCTGCGATGTCGTCGACCGCGCGGTTCAGCGCCGCCGTGTCGGTGACATCCGCGGCCGCGGTGGCCACCGGGGTGCCCCGGCTGGCCAGCTGCCCGGCCGCGGCAGCGAGGCCCCCGGCGTCGCGGGCCACGAGCCCGACCGCGGCTCCCTCCGCGGCCAGCGCTTCGGCGATGGCGAAGCCGATACCGCGGCTTCCCCCGGTGATCAGCACACGGCTGCCGTCCAGGCCAAGGTCCATGACCGCCAATACTCTCATCCGCAGACGCTCGCCTGCCCCGGCCCCGGGCGGGAAACTAGGCGGATGACTGTGCTGGTGTGGATCACCGCGGACAACTGGGCCGCGGGCGCAGACGCAGCGCGTGACCTGGCGCCCGCCACGGAAGACATCACGCTGCTGCACGTCACCGACACCGCGGCGGTGGACGCGGCGCACGGCGCGTTCACCGCGCTGCTCGGCCGGTCCCGGACTGACCCCGGGACCCAGCTGGAGGCCATGGCCGAGACCGCGGCAACGGAGGTGCTCGACGCGGCCGCGGCGCGGCTGGGCCGCCCGGCCGGGCAACTCCGGCTGCGTGGCCGTCCCGAGCAGCTGGTGGTGGCGGCAGCCCAGGACGCGGCCCTGCTGATCGTGGCCCGCGAGGGCGCTGCCGCGGGCCCGAAGAGCCTGGGCAAGGCTGCCCGGTTCGTCGTCGATCACGCCGCCTGCCCGGTCCTGCTCATCTGGCCCGGACCGGTCCCGGCCGGGCCTCCGCCGCCCCCGCTGCGGGAGCACGGCCCGGGCCGGCCCCCGGCAAGCGCCCCGGCTAGCCGTTGGAGTAGACCCGGTCCGGGGTGATCAGGACAGCAGCGCGCCGTTCCTCCGCCATGACCCGGTCGTAGGCCGGCCAGTCGTCGTGCGTGCCGCCTGCCGCGCTGAACACGTCCCGCAGCAGCAACCGCAGGCCCTCCGCATCGATGCCGTCGGCCGGGTCGTCCGGGCCGGCCAGCGCGGCGGTGCCTTCTGTGGTGACCCACTCCCAGCCGGCCCGCACGGTCACCGTGATCTGTGGCCGGGCCCGCAGGTGGGCCAGCTTGCGGGCCCCGCCACGGGTGGTGAAGCCGACCACCTCCAAGCCGGTCACCGGATGCTTCAGCACCCCGGTGTTCACCACAGACGACTGGATCGTCGTGTCCGCGCGGAGCGTCAACACCACGCCCAGGCCATGCTCACGGGTCACCAGGCGGGCGAAATCTGCGAGGTCGGTCATGCCTGAAGCCTAGACCGGGGCGCTAGCTGACCGAGGAATACGCGACCACGCCGCGGCGCAGCGCGGCCACGGCGGCGCGCGCGGTGGACGCCAGCGCCGAGCCGGGCCCGGCGGCGACCGCGATCTGGCCGAGCAGGTCCATCAGCTGCTTGACCGCCCGGACGAAATCGCCTGGGGTCAGGTTCGGGCCGAGCACCGCCGCCAGCGGCTTGCCGCGGGCCCAGGCGTGCGCGGCTCTGCGCGAAGCCGAGGTCGGGCTCGCGCATGAACGACAGCCCGCTGTCTTTTTCCAGCTCGTCCAGTTCGGCCCAGACCAAGGTCATCTCGGTGATCACATCGCGGACCGGCCCGCCGGGCAGCCGCGGCGGGCCGTCGCCGTCGGTCTTCCGGGACTCGAACGTCAGCACGGACACGCAGGCCGCCAGCTCGGCCGGGTCGAGTCCGGCCCACAGACCGCGGCGCACGCACTCGGCGGCCAGCAGGTCCAGCTCGGTGTACAGGTCAGCGAGCCGCCGCCGTCCGCGGTGACCTGGCCATCGCGGGTGTAGCCGAGGTGCGCCGAGGACCGCGCAGACCCGCTCGAAGGTCCGCGCGATCACGTGCGACCGGCCGGCCACGGTCGACTCGAGCCGCGCCACCTCGCGTTCCAGCCGGGCCCGCTGCTCGGCCTGGCGGGCGTGCGCCTCCCGGTCCGGGCAGCTGTGACACGGATGCTGGCGCAACTGCCGCCGCAGCCGGGCGATCTCATCCTGGCCCGGCCGGCCCGCGTCCGGGCGCGGTGCCCGGGGCCGGTCCGCAGCGTCCCGCCCGGCCAGCTTGTTGCGCATGGTGGCGGCCAGGTCCCGCCGGTGCTGCGGTGACCGGGCGCTGAACCCGCTGGGGATCCGGACCCGGTCGATGGCGCTCACCGGGACCGGGAAGTCAGCCACTGACAGCCGTTTGACCTGCCGGCCGGCGGTGAGCACGAGCGGGAGCGGGCGGGCTGGCGCCGTCCGCCCGGCGGCTGGGCAGGCCGGGTTGCAGAACCACCGCGAAGCCGGCCCGGCGGCCGCCCGGCACCCAGATGATGTCGCCGCGGCGCAGCCGGGCCAGCGACTGCTGCGCTTCCGCCCAGCGCTCGGCCGACCGCTGCCGGGCCGCGGCGGCCTCCCGGCTCGGACAGTTCCGGTGCGCAGCGCGTGGTACTCGGCGTAGTCGCCCCGCTCGCAGGCCAGCTCGATCGCATCCAGCGCCGCCCGGCTCGCGCCGGGCCTGCCGGGCGATGCCGACCACCGCCCGGTCCGCCTGGAACTGGGCGAACGACGACTCCAGCAGCGCCGCTGCCTGATCCAGGCCGACCTGCCCGACCAGGTTCACCGCCATGTTGTAGGACGGCCGGAAGCTGGAGTTGAGCGGATAGGTGCGGGTGCCCGCCAGCCCGGCCACCGCCTGCGGGTCCACGCCCGGCTGCCAGAGCACCACCGCGTGCCCTTCCACGTCGATGCCGCGCCGCCCGGCCCGGCCGGTGAGCTGGGTGTACTCCCCCGGGGTCAGGTCAGCGTGGGTCTCCCCGTTCCACTTGTCCAGCCGTTCGATGACCACGGTCCGGGCGGGCATGTTGATGCCCAGGGCCAGTGTCTCGGTGGCGAACACCGCCCGGACCAGCCCGGCCTCGAACAACTCCTCCACCACCTCCTTGAAGGTGGGCAGCATGCCCGCGTGGTGCGCGGCGATGCCGCGCTGCAGGCCGGTCAGCCATTCGGAGTAGCCGAGCACGGGCAGGTCGGCCTCGGGAATGTCCTCGGTCCGCCGCTCCGCGATCTCGGTGATGGCCGCCGCCTCGTCCGGCGTGGTCAGCCGCAGTCCGGCGTCCAGGCACTGGCGGACCGCGGCGTCGCAGCCCGCCCGGCTGAAGATGAACGTGATCGCGGGCAGCAGCCCGGCGGAGTCCAGCCGGGCGATGACGTCGGGCCGGCTCGGCGGCCGGTACCGCACCGGCCGGGGCCCGCCGCGGGCCCGGTCCCGCGCCGCCCGGGGCGGTGGCCGTCCCGCGGCCCAGTCGTCGCGCCGGGCCAGCCGCAGCAGTTCCGGGTTGACCTGCGCCTTGCGCTCGTCCTGCGGGCGGCCGTCCGCAGCCGCCGGGGCACGGCCCGGGCCCGCCTCCAGGAACAGGTCGTAGAGCCGCCCACCCACCAGCATGTGCTGCCACAGCGGCACCGGCCGGTGCTCATCCACGATCACCGCGGTGCCGCCGCGGACCTGGGCCAGCCAGTCACCGAATTCCTCGGCGTTACTCACGGTCGCGGACAGGGCCACCACCCGGACCGAGTCCGGCAGGTGGATGATCACTTCTTCCCACACCGCGCCGCGGAACCGGTCGGCCAGGTAGTGCACCTCGTCGAGCACCACGTAGCTGAGCCCGGCCAGCGTGGGCGAGCCCGCGTACAGCATGTTCCGCAGCACCTCAGTGGTCATCACGACCACCGGCGCCTCGCCGTTGATGCTGTTGTCCCCGGTGAGCAGCCCGACCTGGTCCAGCCCGTAGCGGCGGACCAGGTCGCCGTACTTCTGGTTGGACAGGGCCTTGATCGGCGTGGTGTAGAAGCACTTGCCGCCCTCGGCCAGCGCCAGATGCACCGCGAACTCGCCGATGACCGTCTTGCCCGAGCCGGTGGGGGCGGCCACCAGCACCCCGTGCCCGTCGTCCAGGGCCGTGCAGGCCTGCCGCTGAAAGTCGTCGAACTCGAAGTCGTACAGCGCCTGGAAGGCAGCGAGCTCCGGCCCGCTCTCCTCCCGCTGCCTGCGGAACGTGGCGTACCGCTGCGCCGGGCTGGCCGGGGTGGACATGTGATCCAGCCTAGGTGAGCCCGCTGACATGCGGCGCCGCAGCACCCCGGCGCGGGGGTCAGCGGCTGGGGTTAGGCACTCCTCAGCGGGGCTGGTCAGCGTCCAGCGGGTTATCCAGCGGCGCGAGCTCGTCGTCGGCCAGGCCCTCGTACAGCGACGGCCGGGTCGCCCGGCGGCGGTCGTTCAGCCAGATGATGATCTCGGCCACCTCCACCAGCACCAGGCACGGCACGGCCAGCAGCAGCATGGTCAGCGGGTCCGGGCTGGGGGACGCGATGCCCGCGAACAGGAACACGCCGAAGATCATCATCCGGCGCCACTTCTTGATCCGCTCGTGGGTGACCACCCCGGCCACGTTGAGGATCAGCAGCGCCAGCGGCAGCTCGAAGGCCACGCCGAAGCCGAGCAGCATGGCGATGAAGTAGTTCAGGTAGGTCGATACCTGGGGCAGCACCAGGACATGGCCGGGGGCCAGACCGAGCAGGTAGCCCAGGCCACGGCTCATCGCGAAGTAGGCCAGGGACGCGCCGATCAAGAACAGCGGCACCGCGCTGCCCACGAACGTGTAGGTCCACCGCTTCTCCCGCCGGTACAGGCCCGGCGCGATAAACGCCCACAGCTGGTACAGCCAGATCGGGCTGGTCAGGATCAGCCCGAAGAAGAACGCGATCTCCAAGTGCAGCATGAACGGGTCGAACACGCCCTGCAGGATCAGCTGATCGCCGATCACGTGGCAGCCGTGATGACCGTTGATCGTCGCCGCGCAGAACGGGCGCTCGACGAAGTTCCAGACCCGGTCGAATATCGCCGGGATCAAGCCGATAGCTGTGCCCACGATCAGCGCGATACACGCCTTGACCAGCCTGTTCCGCAGCTCGCGGATGTGCTCGATCAGCGGCATCCGGCCTTCCGGATCCGCTGCCTGTGCCTCCCGGACACGCGCGCTGAGCACGCGGGCGCCGCGCACCGTGTCACCCAGCTTTGCCATGGCGGTCTAGGGCCAGGGCCGGTCAGCTGGCCTGGGTCTGCTGGGTCTCCGGCACCGCACCGTTGACCTTCGCGGGCTCGGCCGCGGCGGAGTTCTGCTGCAGGTCGCGGAGCTGCTGCTGGAGCTGGTCGAGCTGCTCCTGCTGGGTCGGCTGGGGAGGCGCCGGGGTGATCGCCGAAGCCGGGGCGGCGGCCGCCGTGTCCGTCTCCGGGCCATGCAGATCCTGCACCTCGGTCTTGAGGATGCGCATCGACTTGCCCAGGGACCGCGCCGCGTCCGGCAGCTTCTTCGAGCCGAAGAGCACGATCAGCACCACGGCCACGATCAGGATCTTCCACGGGCTGTCGAACAAATCGCCTAGCATGTCCGCCCTCTTTACCGGGGGCGAGCGCCCCCGCGCTGGGTCACTATGGTCAAGAGCCTACACGTGAGTACTTCGTAGCGGGCTGGTCCGGCGGCTTGCCCGGCCGATCGTTAGCGCTCACCCGCCCGGATACCAGCATCCACTGGAGCGGCTGGAAGTCAACCACCCGGAACGTCAACTGTACTGCGCCAGCGCCGCCGCGGCATCCACCCTGATCTGGGCGGTCAGCTCGGGTGGCGCGATGATCCGGCCGTTCTCGCCCAGCCGCAGGGCGAGCCGGCGGACCCAGCCACTGTCCGGGGTACGCAGCCCAACCCGCAGCCACCCGTCCCCCATCTCCTCGGTGGACTCACACGGGTAGTACTCGGCCACCCACCGGCCGTGCGGTGACAGCTCGATGACCACGTACAGGTCCTCCGGCGACGGCCGGAACAGACCCTGGTCCACGTCCACCGGCTCGGCCTCAGGCGGCACCTCGGCCGGCCGGTCCAGCACCTCGATGCGGAGGATCCGGTCCAGCCGGAACAGCCGGACCGCCTCGGCCCGGCGGCACCAGCCCTCCAGGTAACTGCGGCCCTCCACGACGAGCAGCCGCATCGGGTCCACGTCGCGTTCGGTGGCCTCGTCCCGGCCCGGCACGTAGTAGGACAGGTGCACCCGGCGGCGCTGGCTCAGCGCGGCGCGCAGCTCGGACAGCACCGCCTGCTCCGCGAGCTTGTCCACCTGGACGGCCAGCTGCGCGCTGGGCGCGGCGGCCTCCCCCGCGGCCGCCTCCAGCTTCGCGATGGTCCGGCTCAGCGCGGAGCTGTCGGCCAGCCCTGGCACCGACGCGCGGTTCCCGATCTCGGCCAGCATCCGCAGCGCGACCAGCAGCGCGCTGGCTTCGTCCACGGCCAGCCGGAGCGGCCGGTCCATGGACTCGGCCTGGCTGACCACGATCTCCCCGCCTTCGTAGGACAAGTCGATGGGGCAGTACGGATCCGGCGAGCGCAGTTCCACGCACCACAGCAGGTTCAGGTCGTCCACCAGCTCGCGCTCGGTCACGCCGAACGCGGCGGCGGTCTCCGCCAGCCCGACGGCCTGCCGGCTGACCACGTAGGGAACCAGGGCGAGCAGCCGCTGCAGCCGCACCGCGCTGGTGCTGGCCCCGTGCGGGCTGGGGTGCTTCTGGCTACCCGTGGCCGCGGTCATGCGAGCACTCCCTTCAGCTGGGTGATCACTGCCTCGCGCAGGTCCGCGGGCTCGAGCACCACCACGTCAGCGCCGAACGAGGCAATGTGCTCGGCATACCAGCCCACGTCGGAGAATGGCGCCTCGATCAGGTCCCAGCCCGCGGGCACGGCCTGGCCGCTGGCGGGCTCGGCCAGGCGGCCGTAACGGCGCAGGCCGTGCCCGGCACCGCGGCGCACCCGCAGCAGCGCGGGCCGCTGCGGCGGCGGGTGCCCGTCCCATTCCCGGACGGTTTCCCGCAGGTCGATGCCGGGCGGCACGGTCACCGTGCCGGCTGGGCCGCTGAACCGCACCGGACCCTCGATCCGGCTGAGCCGGAACACCCGCACCGCCGCGCGGTCAGCGTCGTGCCCGGCCACATACCAGCGGCCATGCCGGTTCACCACGCCCCACGGCGCCAGGCGGCGCTGCTGCGGCTGGCTGCGCCCGGCCGCGCGGTAGCTGAAGGTGACCGGCCGCCGGTCCCGCACCGCCTCCCAGAGCGGGCCGAACGCCGCCTCACCCGCAGGCAGCCGGGGCTCGATCCCCAGGTGCGCGGCTTCCTCCGCGTCAACCCCGGCCGCGCGCAGCTTGAGCAGGGCCCCGGCCGCCGCCCCGCCGAGCTCAGCCCGCCGCCAGACCCGGGCGGCCAGGGAGAGCACCGCCGCCTCGTCCGGCTCCAGCCGGATCTCCGGCAGTACATAAGCCTGCCGCGGGATGCGGTACCCCGCCTCTTCCTGCTGTGCCGAGTTGGATCCCGTCTCCAGCGGGATGCCCAGCTCGCGGAGTTCTTCCTTGTCCCGTTCGAACATCCGCTTGAACGCCTCGAAGGACTCCGGGTACCCGGGTACGGCGTCCCGGATCTGGAGCGCGGTCAGGTAGCGCTCGCTGGACAGCAAGCAGACCACGAGGCCAAGCAGCCGCTCGGTCTTCCGTCGGGACATTGCACTTCCTCGCCGCTCCCGGGCCAATCTCGATACATGACGCTACCCTGCGGGAGTGATCAGGTGGCGCAGTGGCGCAGTTTCCGCCATCCGCCGGGAGTGGCCGGGCGCTGTTGAGCTCGAGGTGACGGTGGACGGCGGCACGGTCCGGGCGCTGGCCTACCCGGAGCTGACCGGCCGTCCCGAGCCCGGGGACCGGGTGCTGCTGAACACGACCGCGCTCGACCTGGGCCTCGGCACCGGGGGGTACGCGCTGGTGGCCGCCCTGCCCGACCGGCTGCCCACCGGCCCGGCTGGCCCCGGCCACCTGGTCAAGGCACGGTACACCCCGATGCAGGCCACTGTGCTGGGCGCGGACGAGCAGGGCTCACCGCACCATGAGCTGCTCCGCGACGCCGACGACATCGGCGGGGTCCCGGTGGTGGTCGCCGACCTGCACTCGGCGCTGCCCGCGGTGCTCGCCGGGCTGCGCGCCAGCACGCCGGCCCCGCTCACCGCCGTGTACGTGATGCTCGACGGCGGGGCGCTGCCCGCCTGGTTCTCCCGGACCTGCGCCGGGCTGCGGTCAGCGGGCTGGCTGCGCGCCGTGGTCAGCACCGGCCAGGCCTTCGGCGGCGACCTGGACACGGTCACCGTGCACACCGGGCTGCTCGCCGCCCGGCAGGTGCTCGGCGCGGACGTGATCATCGTGACCCAGGGCCCGGGAAACCTGGGCACCGGGACCCGCTGGGGCTTTTCCGGGGTGGCCTGCGGGGAGGCGATCAATGCCGCCGCGGTGCTCGGCGGCCGCCCGGTGGCGGCGCTGCGGGTCAGCGACGCGGACCCGCGGGAGCGGCATCGCGGGATCTCCCATCACAGCCTCACTGCCTACGGGCGGGTCGCGCTGGCCCGCGCGGACGTCGTGCTGCCCGCGCTGCCCGGGGAGTTCGGCGCCGGGGTAGCCCGGCAGGCCGCCGTGCTCGCCGGGCGGCATGCCCTGGTCACCGTCGGCGTGGATGGCCTGGCCGAGGCGCTGCGTGACTGCCCGGTGCCGCTGTCCAGCATGGGCCGCGGCCTGGCTGAGGACCTGGCCTACTTCCTGGCCGCGGCGGCGGCTGGGCGGCACGCGGCCCGGCTGCTGGCCGTACCCCGGCCGGGCCAGACCCCGGCCGCGCCAGATCGCGGCACGGCAGGACAATGAGTACCACGGGGGCGTTGCAGAGACTTAGGTAGCGGCAGCTAAGGAGCAAGCATGCGCATCGCGGCTTATGTGCGGACCCTCCCGGCCCGGGTCACCGCCGGCGCGTTCATCCTCAATGCCGGTGTCGGCAAGTGGAACGCGGACGAGGAGACCGCGGCCCGGCTGCACGGCATGGCGGCCGGCACCTACCCGTTCCTGGCGCAGATGAAGCCGAAGGACTTCGCCAAGCTGCTGTCCGTCGCCGAGATGACGGTGGGCGCCACCCTGCTGCTCCCGGTCGTCCCGCCGGAGCTGGCCGGCGCCGGGCTCACCGCGTTCGCCGGTGGCCTGCTCGGCCTGTACTTCAAGACCCCGGGGATGCGCCGGGAAGGCAGCGTCCGGCCGTCCCAGCAGGGCACCGCGCTGGCCAAGGACGTGTGGCTGCTCGGCATCGGCCTCACCCTGGTCGCGGACGGGATGACCGAGCGGCTGGGCTCCGGCGGCTGAGGCCCCGCCCGGGCTCAGCCGGTGCCGCTGGGGTTGACCGCGCCCAGCACGTCCACCACGAACACCAGCGTGTCGGTGCCCTTGATGCCCGCCTGCGCGTTGCCGGTCGAGCCGTACGCGTCGGCCGGCGGGATGACGAGCATCACCCGGCTGCCCACTGTCTGGCCGAGGAGCCCGTTATCCCAGCCCGGGATGACCTGGCTCGGGGTCGCGCCGATCGTGAACCCGAGCGGCTGCCCACGGGACCAGGAGGAGTCGAAGACCTGGCCGGTCCGCCAGATCGCGCCGGTGTACTGGACGACCACCGTCTGGCCCTTGGCCACCGCCGGGCCTGATCCCTTGATCAGCGTCTTGGTCACCAGCGTGGACGGCGGATTGGCCGACTTCGGGATGGTGATCTGCGGTGCCGTGCCGGTCTTGGCCGTGATGGAGGGCAGCGAGCCGCCTCCGCTGGACACCGAGACGCCCGACGCGGCCGCGTTGTTCGCGATTTCCTTGATCATGTCCACGACGAAGACCAGGGTGTCGCTGCCGGTCACCCCCGCCGAGGTGTTCCCCTTCTTCCCGTAGCCGTACTTGGGCGGGATGACGGCCAGCACCCGGCTGCCCATCTTCTTGCCCAGCAGCGCGGTCTCCAGGCCGGGCAGCAGCTGACCGCTGAAAAGGGCCGGGCTCTTGGTCGTGAAGGTGCTGGCGGCCAGCTTGTGGGTGGTCCCGCTCCAGATATAGACGGCATAGTTGCCGACGAACGCATCGGTCTTCCCGAGAGCCGGGCCGCTGCCTTTGATCAGGGTCTTGACGTCCAGATTGCCGTCAGCCTTCTGGGCCGGAATAGTAATTTTCGGGTTTGTCCCGAACTGCCCGGACACCGACACAGGGCTGCCCCCCGCGGCGGAGGAGCCGCAGCCTGCCAGGGCCAGCACGGCGAGCAGCGGAACGGACAGCAGAACGGCAAAGCGTCGCATGAATGAGGACCTTGTCATCTCCGGCGGGTGAGCCTCGCCAGCCTACCGGCATCGCTTGACTGCACGGCCCGGATGCGTCAGCCAAATCATTACGCTTACATGCCGGCGATCAGCTTCTCCACCCGCTCGTCGACGCTGCGGAACGGGTCCTTGCACAGCACCGTCCGCTGGGCCTGGTCGTTCAGCTTGAGATGGACCCAGTCCACGGTGAAGTCGCGGCGCCGCTCCTGCGCCCGGCGGATGAACTCGCCGCGCAGCCGGGCCCGGGTCGTCTGCGGTGGTACCGACTTAGCCTCGAAGATGTCCAGGTCCCGCGCGGTCCGGGCGACCGCCCCGCGCTTCTGCAGCAGGTAGTACAGCCCGCGGCCGCGGTGCACGTCGTGGTAGGCCAGGTCGAGCTGGGCCACCCGGGGAGAGGACAGCGGCAGGTCGTGCTTGCCCCGGTACCGCTCGATCAGCTGGAACTTGGTGATCCAGTCGATCTCCCGCTCGACCAGGGTGAAGTCCCCGGTGTCCACGGCCGTCAGCGTCCGCTCCCACAGGTCGAGCACCCGCTGGGTGATCGCGTCGGCGCCGCGCCGGTCGGTGAAGTCCTTGGCCCTGGACAGGTACTCGCGCTGGATGTCCAGCGCGCTGGCCTCCCGCCCGTTGGCCAGCCGGACCCGCCGCCGGCCGGTCATGTCGTGGCTGACGTCCCGGATCGCCCGGATCGGGTTCTCCAGGGTCAGGTCGCGCATCACCGTGCCCGCCTCGACCATCCGCAGCACCAGGTCGGTCGCGCCGACCTTGAGCAGCATGGTCGTCTCGCTCATGTTCGAGTCACCGACGATCACGTGCAGCCGCCGGAACCGCTCCGCGTCCGCGTGCGGCTCATCCCGGGTGTTGATGATCGGCCGGGACCGGGTGGTGGCCGACGACACGCCCTCCCAGATGTGCTCGGCCCGCTGGCTGACGCAGTACACCGCGCCGCGCGGGGTCTGCAGCACCTTGCCCGCCCCGCAGATCACCTGCCGGGTGACCAGGAACGGGATCAGGATGTCGGCCAGCCGGCCGAACTCGCCGTGCCGGCCGACCAGGTAGTTCTCGTGGCAGCCGTAGGAGTTGCCCGGCCGAGTCGGTGTTGTTCTTGAACAGGTAGATATCCCCGGCGATGCCCTCCTCGCGAAGCCGCCGGTCGGCGTCCACCAGCAGGCCTTCCAGGATCCGCTCCCCCGCCTTGTCGTGCACCACCAGGTCGAGGATGTTGTCGCACTCCGGGGTCGCGTACTCCGGGTGGCTGCCCACGTCCAGGTAGAGCCGGGCGCCGTTGCGCAGGAACACGTTGCTGCTCCTGCCCCACGACACCACCCGCCGGAACAGGTACCTGGCTACCTCGTCCGGCGAGAGCCGACGGCTGCCACGGAAGGTGCACGTGACGCCGTATTCGTTTTCCAGGCCGAAGATTCGTCTGTCCATAGCGCTCACCAGACCCTACGTCACGGCAGCGGGTACGGACGCAAGGTGGAGTGGCTGTGCCCGCGTGTCGCGCCGGTCCTGGCGTGCCGGTCCCGCCGCGCCAGGCCCCTGATCGCGCGGGTCACCAGTCGACGGCGATGTACTTGGTCTCGGTGAACTCCAGCAGCCCGTCATGGCCGCCCTCACGGCCCAGCCCGGACTGCTTGACCCCGCCGAACGGCGCGGCCGGGTCGGACACCACGCCCGCGGTTGATGCCGACCATGCCGGCCTCCAGGGCCTCGGCCACCCGCAGCGACCGGCGCAGGTCACCCGTGTAGACGTAGGACACCAGGCCGTACTCGGTGTTGTTGGCCAGGCGATCGCCTCGGACTCTGTCGGTGAACCGGACGATCGGCGCCACCGGGCCGAAGATCTCCTCGTGCAGGATGCCGGCGTCGGGCGGGACATGGTCCAGCACCGTCGGCGGCGTAGAAGAAGCCAGGGCGATCCGGGACGGCGCCGCCGGTGACCACCGTGCTGCCCGCTGCGACCGCCTCGTCCACCAGGCTCGGCCACCTTGGACCGGGTGTCCTCGTTGACCAGCGGGCCCAGCTCGGTGCCGTCCTCCAGGCCGGGGCCGACCTTCAGCGCGGCCAGCCGGGCCGCGAACGCCTCGGTGAACTCGTCGGCCACCGCCTCGTGCACGTAGAACCGGTTCGCCGCGGTGCACGCCTCGCCGCCGTTGCGCATCTTGGCCAGGAACGCGCCGTCCAGCGCCGCCTCGATGTCGGCGTCCTCGAAGATCAGGAACGGGGCGTTGCCGCCGAGTTCCATCGAGCAGTTGATGACCCGGTCGGCGGCGGCCTTCAGCAGCACCCGGCCGACCTCGGTGGACCCGGTGAAGGACAGCTTGCGTACCCGCGGGTCGGCTGAGCACCGCGCCGCTGAACCGGCTGGCCGACGACGTGGTCACCACGTTGACGACGCCGTCCGGCACGCCCGGCCTCGCCCAGGATGTCCGCCACGGCCAGCGCGGTCAGCGGAGTCTCCTTGGCCGGCTTGAGCACCACCGTGCAGCCCGGCCGCCAGCGCGGGCCCGATCTTGCTGGTGGCCATCGCGGCCGGGAAGTTCCACGGCGTGATCAGCACGCTGACCCCGACCGGCTGCCGTACCACCATGATCCGGTTGGCCCCGGAGGGGGCGGTCAGCACCGAGCCGTCCAGCCGCACCGCCTCCTCGGCGTACCAGCGGAAGAACTCGGCGGCGTAGCTGGTCTCGCTGCGGGCGTCCCGCAGGGCCTTGCCGTTCTCCAGCACCATCAGCCGGGCGATCGCCTCGGACCGCTCCATCATCAGCGCCCAGGCCCGGCGCAGGCACTCGGCCCGCTCCCGGGGCGGCGTCGCGGCCCAGCCCGCCGCGGCGGCATGGGCGGCACTGACCGCGTCCAGGGCATCCTCGGTGGTGCCGTCAGCCACTTCCGCGATGATCTCTCCGGTGGCCGGGTCGGTCACCCCGATCAGGCCACCGTCCCGGCCCTTGGTCCACTGGCCGCCGATGAGCAGCCCGGTGGGTACGTTGATGCCAGTGGTAGCGGCCAGGTCCGCCGTGCTGCCGGTCACTCGTCCTCCAGGGTCTTGCGCACATCAACGACACTACAGCGGATGCCCGGCCCGGCCGCTAGCAGCCTGCGGGCCTGAACCCCAGGGACAGACGCTGCAATCGATAGCATTATGTACAGCACGATTCAACGTACGTACAGTGTGGCTGTCAAGTGGGCCGGCGATGTAGGCAGGAGCATGGCTTCTGTGGCTGGGAGTGCTTTCGACCCTGGGGCGGAACTGGGCCCGCGGCTGCGCCGGGTGCGTGAGCAGCGCGGCTGGTCCGCCCGCGAGCTGGCCCGCCGGATCAGCTGCTCGCCCAGCCTGATCTCACAGATCGAGCGCGGGGTGTCGGCACCGTCGGTCGGCATGCTGTACGCGCTGGCCACGGAGCTGAGCACGTCGCTGGACTTCCTGTTCGGGGTGGGCCCGGCCGAGGGCGGCACGACCATGACCGCGCACCGGGCAGGCCGCTCCCGGCCGGCCGTGGTGGCGCCCTCGGACCCGCCAGCGCCAGGCTGGCCCGCTGGCCACGGGATCATGCAGCGGGCCGGCCGCCGGCGCACCATCGACCTGGCCAGCGGGGTCCGCTGGGAGCGGCTCACCCCCGGCCCGGATGAGCGGGTGGATTTCCTCGAGGTCGTGTACGAGCCGGGCGGCCACTCCACCGACGCCCGGCGCGCCCTGCGCCACGACGGTTACGAGTACGGCCTGATCATGAGCGGCAGGCTGCACGCCCGGGTCGGGTTCGAGAGCTACGAGCTCGGCCCCGGCGACTCACTCGCGTTCGACTCATCGATCCCGCACGAGTACTGGAACAGCACCGGCGGCGAGGTCCGCGCGGTGTGGGCGGTGGTGCACGCCGAGCCGGGCCGGCCCTGACTGGGCCCAGGCGGCCGTGGCCCTGACCAGGCTGCGGGTGGCCCAGACCGGCCCAGGTGGCCCTGAGCGGGGCCCGGGCGGCTAGGAGGCCTGGTCGGTGCCGCCGTCTGGGCTGTCCGACGTGCCAGGCTCGGCGTCGTCGCCCGCGGCCAGCTCGCCCTGGCCGGCCGCGGCTCCCGCCTGGCCCGGCCTGGCCTCGGCCAGCAGCAGCTCGAGCCGGGAGCCGGTCAGCCGCCGGAACGTCCGGTGCACCCGGTCCCGGTCCAGGATGGCCACCTCCAGCTGCCGGGCGGTCAGCTCCGTCCCGTCACCGTTGCCCTGGCTGGACAGCGCCGGCAATGGCCGCGGCCAGCGCCTGGACCAGGGGCAGGCCCTCGGCGTAGTGGTCCTTGAGCACCGCGGCGACCTGGTCGGCCTGGCCGCCCATGGCCACGAAGCCGTGCTCCTCGGCCACCGAGCCGTCGAACGTGATCCGGTAGATCTGGTCCGCGTCGGGCGTCTCGCCCACCTCGGCCACCACCAGCTCCACCTCGAACGGCTTGTTGCTCTCGGTGAAGAACTGGCCCGAGGATCTGGGCGTACCAGTTGGCCAGGCCGCGCGCGGTGACATCGCTGCGGTCGTACTGGTAGCCGGTCAGGTCCGCGTACCGGACGCCGGCCTTGCGCAGGTTCTCGAACTCGTTGTACCGGCCGACCGCCGCGAACGCGATCCGGTCGTAGATCTCGCTGATCTTGTGCAGGGCGCTCGGACGGGTTCGGCGCCACGAACAGGATGCCCTCGTCGTACTGGATCACCACGCCGCTGCGGCCGCGCGCGATGCCCTTCCGCGCGTAATCCGCCTTGTCCTTCATCGCCTGTTCAGGCGAGACGTAGAACGGCATGCTCACCGGGCGTCTACCCCTACTCGTGTGCTGGCTGGATCAGTGCTCGCTGGATCAGTGCTGGCTAGGCCCGTGCTGGCTCACCGGCGCCCGCCGGTCAGGCGGGCGGCAGCTCACGGCCGCCGCACCGGCCGCGCTCAGCGGCGCCACCGGGCCGCCGGGGCGCGCATCCGCTCCTCCACCACGGCCCGGGCGTACTCGCCGGCCTCGGCGTCGGACAGCCGCGGAACCCGTCGGCGGTGATCACGGCGAGGACCGGGTAGATCCGCCGGGAGAGATCCGGGCCGCCGGTGGCGGAGTCGTCGTCGGCGGCGTCGTAGAGCGCGTGCATGCACGCCAGCATCACGTCCTGCGCCGGACATGCCCTCGGTGTAGAGCTTCTTCAGCGCGCCGCGGGCGAACACCGAGCCGGACCCGATGGCGTGGTACGGGCTGCTCCTCGTACCGGCCGCCCGTCACGTCGTAGCTGAAGATCCGGCCCCGCCCGGCGTCCTCGTCGAAGCCGGCGAACAGCGGGACGACCACCAGGCCCTGCATGGCCGCGCCCAGGTTGCCGCGGACGAACGCGGACAGCCGGTTCGCCTTGCCCTCCAGGGACAGCGTCCGGCCCTCCAGCTTCTCGTAGTGCTCGAGTTCCAGCTGGAACAGCCGGACCAGCTCCAGGCCCGATGCCGGCCACCCCGGCGATGCCGACGCAGGAGAAGTCGTCGCTGCGGAACACCTTCTCGATGTCCCGCTGGGCGATCATGTTGCCTGCGGTGGCCCGCCGGTCGCCGGCCATCACCACCCCGCCCGCGAACCGCGCCGCCACGATCGTCGTGCCGTGCGGCAGGTCACGGCCCAGCCGGTCACCTGCTGCCCCAGCCCGCCCGGCCTCGGCCAGCCTGGCCCCGGGCAGCAGCCCGGGGCGCAGCCGAGGACAGGAAGTCGGCGAAGGAGGAGGTGCCCGCGTTCAGGCACGCCGCGGTGAACGTGCCGCCGAAGTCAGAACCCACGCCCAATCCTTCCGGTTAGCCCGTTGTCCGGTACCTGCCCTTTCCGGTACCTGACCTTACTGCCGCCCGCCCCCAAGCCGCGCCCCAGGCGGCTCCGCTCATGGCGAACTACGCTGCGGCCGGGCCACGGCTACCGGGCGGGCCGGGCACCAGCACGTTACCGGCTGCCGCCCGGGGACCGCTGACACCCTGCCGCCTAGTGGCGGCAGGGTTCACTGACCGCCCTTTTGCACGTAGGAGCGGACGAACTCCTCGGCGTTCTCCTCGAGCACCTCGTCGATCTCGTCGAGGATCGCGTCCACGTCGTCCGCCAGCTTCTCCTGGCGCTCCTTGACGTCCGCGGTGGACTGAGGTTCTGCTTCCTCGGTCTCCTCACTGCGCCGCGGAGCCTGCCGTTGACCGCCGGTGTCCTTTGTCGCCATGCCAGAAACCTCCGTGCTACAGGGTCGTCCTGGGCCTAACCGTATCCTCGCCTGCCGATGGCCTGTCCAACCCTGAATCAGGGCACGGCCTCGGGGCGGCAGCGCCCGGCCGGGGAATCAGTCCTGCCCGGTGAGCGCGGCCACCAGGTCAGCTGCGGTGCGGCAGCGGTCCAGCAAGCTGCCCACATGCGCCCTGGTGCCGCGTAGTGGCTCCAGCGTCGGCACCCGCTGCAGCGACTCACGGCCCGGGATATCGAAGATCACCGAGTCCCAGGAGGCGGCGGCCACGGATTCCGGGTACTGCGCCAGGCAGCGGCCGCGGAAGTAGGCCCGGGTGTCCTCGGGCGGGATGGTCGATGGCGCGCTGCACCGCCTCCTCGTGCACCAGGCGGATCATCCGGCCCCGGGCGGCCAGCCGGTTGTACAGGCCGCGGTCCGGGCGGACGTCGGAGTACTGCAGGTCCACCAGCTGCAGCCGGGGATGCCCCCAGGCCAGCCCGTCCCGGGTCCGGTAGCCCTCCAGCAGCTCGCAGCTTGGCCACCCAGTCCAGCTCCCGGGCCAGCTGCATCGGGTCCTCGGCCAGCCTGGTCAGCACGGACTCCCAGCGGTTGAGCACGTCCGCGGTCATCTCGTCGACGTCCGAGCCGTACTTGTCCTCGGTGTACTTCCTGGCCAGCTCCAGGTATTCCATCTGGAGCTGGACCGCGGTCATCTTCCGGCCATCGCGCAGCGTCGACCAGATGCCGGCAGGACGGGTCATGCGAGATCGCCCGCAGCTCGGCGACCGGCGACTCGATGGACAGGTCGCCGCCGAGGAACCTGTCCTCGATCATGGCCAGCACCAGCGCGGTGGTGCCGAGCTTGAGGTACGTGCTGATCTCGCTCATGTTGGCGTCGCCGATGATCACGTGCAGCCGGCGGTACTTTTCCGGGTCGGCGTGCGGCTCGTCCCTGGTGTTGATGATCGGCCGCTTCAGCGTGGTCTCCAGGCCCACCTCGACCTCGAAGAAGTCGGCCCGCTGGCTGATCTGGAAGCCGTCGTCCCGGCCGTCCGCGCCGATGCCCACCCGGCCCGGCGCCGCAGACCACCTGCCGGGACACGAAGAACGGGGTGAGGTGCCGGACGATGTCCGCGAACGGCGTGGACCGGCGCATCAGGTAGTTCTCGTGGCAGCCGTAAGAGGCGCCCTTGTTGTCGGTGTTGTTCTTGTACAGCTGGATGGGGGCGGTGCCCGGCACGGTCGCGGCCCGGGCCGCGGCCTCCGCCATCACCCGCTCGCCAGCCTTATCCCAGATCACCGCGCCCAGCGGGTTGGTGCACTCGGGTGCCGAGTACTCCGGGTGGGCATGGTCCACGTACAGCCGGGCCCCGTTGGTCAGGATGACGTTGGCCAGGCCCAGGTCCTCGTCGGTCAGCTGGGTGGAATCCGCGGAATCCCGGGCCAGGTCGAAGCCCCGGGCGTCGCGCAGCGGGTTCTCCTCCTCGAAATCCCACCGCGCCCGCCGGGCTCCGCGCCGAGGTCGCCGCCTGGTAGGCGTTGACCACCTGCGAGGACGTGACCATGGCGTTCGCGCCCGGCTGGCCAGGCACCGAGATGCCGTACTCGGTCTCCGTTCCCATGACCCGCCGCACGCTCATGGCAAAAAGCCTAGTGCCACCCGGCGGGCACCGGGACTTGCCGCTCCGCCTGCCACGGCCTACAGGTACTGCCCGGTGTTGGCGACCGTGTCGATGGAACGCCCGGCCTCGGTCCCCTGCTTGCCGGAGACCAAGGTCCTGATGTACACGATTCGCTCGCCCTTCTTGCCGGAGATGCGGGCCCAGTCATCCGGGTTGGTGGTGTTCGGCAGGTCCTCGTTCTCGCTGAACTCGTCCACGCACGCGGTCAGCAGGTGCGCCACCCGCATGCCCTTCTGCCCGGTGTCGAGGAACTCCTTGATGGCCATCTTCTTGGCCCGGGCCACGATGTTCTCGATCATCGCGCCCGAGTTGAAGTCCTTGAAGTACAGGACTTCCTTGTCCCCGTTGGCGTAGGTCACCTCGAGGAACCGGTTCTCCTCGGTCTCGCTGTACATGCGCTCGACGACCCGCTGGATCATCGCGTCCACCGTGGCCTGCCGGCGAGGCGCCGTGCTCGGTCAGGTCGTCCGGGTGCAGCGGCAGCGCGGTCAGCACGTACTTGGAGAAGATGTCCTTGGCCGCCTCGGCGTCCGGCCGCTCGATCTTGATCTTCACGTCGAGCCGCCCGGGGCGCAGGATCGCGGGGTCGATCATGTCCTCCCGGTTGGAGGCGCCGATCACGATCACGTTCTCCAGGCCCTCGACCCCGTCGATCTCGCTCAGCAGCTGCGGGACGATCGTGTTCTCCACGTCGCTGGACACCCCGGACCCGCGGGTCCGGAAGATCGAGTCCATCTCGTCGAAGAACACGATGACCGGCATGCCCTCGCTGGCCTTTTCGCGGGCCCGCTGGAACACCAGCCGGATGTGCCGCTCGGTCTCGCCGACGTACTTGTTGAGCAGCTCCGGTCCCTTGATGTTGAGGAAGAAGCTCTTGCCCTCGGATTCCTTGCCGCCCGGGCTGGCTTCCTCGCCCCGCTCGGCCCGCTGCTCCGCGGTCCGCGCCGCGACCTGCTTGGCCAGGGAGTTGGCCACCGCCTTGGCGATGAGCGTCTTGCCGCAGCCGGGCGGGCCCGTACAGCAGGACTCCCTTGGGTGGCTTCAGCTGGTGCTCCCGGAACAGGTCCGCGTGCAGGTAGGGCAGCTCGATCGCGTCTCTGATCTGCTCGATCTGCGGGCTCAGCCCGCCGATGTCGGAATAGGTGATGTCCGGGACTTCCTCCAGGATGAGCTCTTCGACCTCAGCCTTGGGAATCCGCTCGTACACGTAGCCGGACCGCGGCTCGAGCAGCAGCGAGTCGCCGGCCCGGACCGTGGCGTGCCGCAGCGGCTCCGCCAGCCGGACCACGCGCTCCTCATCGGCGTGCGAGATGACCAGCGCCCGGTCGCCGCCTCCAGGATCTCCTTCAGCATGACGATCTCGCCGACCGTCTCGTAGCCCTGGGCGATGACCACGTTGAGCGCCTCGTTGAGCACGACCTCCTGGCCGGGCCGCAGGCTGTCCAGCTCGACCGCGGGGCTCACGCTGACCCGCATCTTCCGGCCGCCGGTGAACACGTCCGCCGTGCCGTCCTCGCAGGCTTCGAGGAAGACGCCGAACCCGGACGGCGGCTGGGCCAGCCGGTCGACTTCCTCCTTCAGCGCCACGATCTGGTCGCGCGCTTCCCGCAGGGTGTCGGCCAGCCGCTCGTTCTGGCTGGTTACGGCGGCGAGGCTGGCCTCAGACTCGCGCAGCCGCTCCTCCAGCAGCCGGACGTGCCGGGGCGCGTCGGACAGCCTGCGCCGCAACACCGCCACCTCCTCCTCGAGGAAAGAGATCTGCGTGGTGAGGCCCTGAACCTGGTCGTCATGCCGCGCGGTGCGCGATCCTTCGTCACGTGTGGCCACGCCCCCACCCCCTTCCGAGAGCAGACTTCACCTAGACCCTACCTATCCGAGGCCCTGCCGTAACCTCGTGCCGCATGCCGCTGACATTCTCACTGATCGGGTTCTTCCCGGGAACCCTTGGCGGCCGGCGCCGCCGTGGGGGCGGCGTGGTGCCAGGAGCCAGCCGCCGTGCGGTGATGAGGAACCCGGTGTGACCCACCATCCGGTGCTCGGGCCGCACTGCCAGTCCATCAACGTGCCATCCGCGGAGAGAGAGATTCCCAGGCCGCTGGCTCGTCGAAGCTGCCTTGCTCCGCGGATCGATTCCACGGTCCGGGACAGCTGGGTCACAGTGGCCACGTAGCAGCACAGCACGCCGCCGCGGGATCAGCGCGGTGGCCGCTACGTGAACGAACTCCCATGGCGCCAGCATGTCCAGTACCACCCGGTCGAAACTATCTTCTGGCTCTGCCGCCCTATTCTGCGCTGTCAGCGGACTGTCGACGGATCATCCGCCAGATCGCCGATCCGGAGCTGCCAGGCGGGGTGCGGGCCGCCGAAGAACCGCTGCACGTTGGCCTGCGCGATCTCGGCGAAATCCGGCCCGCGCTCGTAGGACACCAGCAGGCCGGCCTGGCCCACGGCGCGCAGCAGCCAGCAGGACAGAGCGCCGGAGCCAGCGCCGGCCTCCAGCACCCTGGCCCCTGGGAAGATGTCCGCCAGGGCGACGATCTGGGCCGCGTCCTTCGGGTACACGACCGCGGCCCCACGGGACATGGACAGCGTGAAATCGGCCAGCAGCGGGCGCAGCGCCACGTACGGCGTACCGCCCGAGGACTGCACCACGCTGCCCTCTGGACTGCCGATGAGATCGTCATGCGCCAGCGAGCCCCGGTGGGTGTGGAACGTGCGCCCCGGCGCGAGCAGCACCATGTGCTTGCGGCCCTTGGGGTCGGTGAGCTGGACCTGGTCTCCAGGGGCGAACGGGCCACCGCGCTGACGAATCACGCCCGCCACAGTAGCGGGGCGGGCGGCGCGGCCCAGCCTCTTTGCTGGCGAGCCGGGGTCGCCTCAGCCGGTGAAGGGAGCATTTCGATGGTCACGGGAGGCGCCCCCGGAGGGGGTGTCTCGCGGGGCCATGCATCCCGGGGGTTCCAGGGGGTCGCCCCCCTGGGCTAGCACAGCATTTCGATGGTCACGGGAGGCGCCCCCGGGAGGGGGTGTCTGGCGGGGCCATGCATCCCGGGGGTTCCAGGGGGTCGCCCCCCTGGGCTAGCACAGCATTTCGATGGTCACGGGAGGCGCCCCCGGAGGGGGTGTCTGGCGGGGCCATGCATCCCGGGGGTTCCAGGGGGTCGCCCCCCTGGGCTAGCAGAGCTCAGGCGCCAGCGAAGGCGTGGTCGAGGTCACTGGCCGAGAGCACCCCGTACACCTGGCCGGACGGCTCGACCAGCAGGTACTCGGTCGCCGGGGCCCGTCGTACGGCGTCGAGCAGGGCCATCCCGGACAGGTCGGCGGGCAGCACCAGGCCGCCCTCGATGCTCCGGGCCAGCGACCCGGCCTCGATCCAGGGCCGCCGCTGCGGCGGGGTGGCCATCACGGCGCTCTCGTTCACGATCGCGATCGGCTTGTCGTCATGATCGACGATCACCACGGCGCGCGCCCCGGCCGCATCGGCCCGCCGGATGGCCTCGGCCAGCGGCAGGCTGGCCGACACCGGTATCGCCCGCCGGGCCAGGGTCCTGGCCTGAAGCGCGGGCAGCCGCTCGCGGACCCGGGTGACCTTCAGCGACTGGCTGGCCCCGGTCCACATGAAGGCCGCGATGACCGCGAGCCAGGCGGTCGCGAACAGGTCTTCCTGCCTGCCGGACGCGGCCAGCAGAGCCAGCGGGACGACCAGCACGGCGATGGCGAGCACCCGGCCCGCCCAGGCGGCGGCGACCGTCGCCGAGGCTGGCTTGCCGGTGACCTTCCACACCCCCGCCCGGAGCATCCGGCCGCCGTCCAGCGGCAGGCCGGGCAGGAGGTTGAAGACGCCGACCGCCAGGTTGGCCCAGACCAGCTGCTCGAGTAGCAGCCCGGGCAGGCCGCCGGGCCGGACGGCTACCTCCGCGGCGTAACCGGCGCCGGCCAGGGCCAGCGACAGGGCCGGCCCGGCCGCGGAGACCAGGAACTCCTTGCCCGGGGTGGGCGGCTCCCGGTCGATCTCGGTGAATCCGCCCAGCGGGTACAGCAGGATCCGCCGGACCGGCAGCCCGAAACCCCGGGCGACCAGGGAATGGCTGAGCTCGTGCACCAGCACCGAGGCGTACAGCAGAACGACGAAGGCCGCCGAAACCACGTAGCGGAGGCCAGCCGAGGCGGCGAGCGCGGAGTTGTTCGCATACAGGATGATGAACGCCCCGGCGATCAGGAACCAGTACGGCGAGATGTACACCGGTATCCCGAACGGACGGGCGATCCTCACCCCGGGTCCTGGCGCCCGCGCGGGCGGCCGTTCCGGCGTCATGCCTGCCACAGCTCTGATGCTACGTGCTGGCTGGACCGGCTCGCCGCACCCGCCGCGCCGGAACAACCGGCAAAGCACGCCAACTGTCGGCAGCGTCCCTTACGCTCCCAGACATGGCCGAGGAAAACACGCCGATGGCCGGGGAAGAAAACGCGCCGGCGGCCGGGGAAATGGCAGCGGAAAGTGCCCCCGCGGGCCCCTCGCTGTCCCCGTCACGGGCCGGTGACTTCCTCACCTGCCCGCTGCTGTACCGGTTCCGGGTAATCGACCGGTTGCCCGAGCCGCCGAGCCCGGCGGCGGTGCGCGGCACCCTGGTGCACGCCGTGCTGGAACGGCTGTTCGACCACCCGGCCGCCGGCCGCACCCCGGCGGCCGCCCGGGAGCTGCTGGCACCGGAATGGGACCGGCTGGCCGCGGCCGAGCCAGAAGTCGCGGGCCTGTTCAGCGAGGACGCCGAGCGCGTGGCCTGGCTCGGCGAGGCCGCCGCCATGCTGGACCGGTACTTCACCCTGGAGGATCCGCGGCGGCTGGAGCCCGCGCACCGCGAGCTGTGCGTGCAGACGGTGCTCGAGTCCGGGCTGACCCTGCGCGGCTACATCGACCGGCTGGACGTGGCGCCTGGTGGCGCCCTGCGGATCGTGGACTACAAGACCGGGACCGCCCCGCCCGCCGAGTTCGAGGCCCGGGCGCTGTTCCAGATGAAGTTCTACGCCCTGGTGCTGTGGCGGGCCCAGGGCGTCGTGCCACGGCTGCTCCAGCTGATGTACCTGGGCAACGGCGAGATCGTCCGGTACCAGCCGGACGAGGCGGACCTGCGCGCCACCGAGCGCAAGGTCGAGGCGCTGTGGCAGGCCATCGAGCGGGCCCGGCAGGAGCGGGACTGGCGCCCCCGGCCGGGCCGGATCTGCGACTGGTGCGCACACCAGCCGATCTGCCCGGCCTTTGGCGGCACCCCGCCCGAGCTGCCCGACCTGACCGTGCCAGCACATGCCGGGCCTGCACCCGCTGAGCCAGCACCGGCTGAGCTAGCACCGGCCGACCCAGCGGAACTGCCCGCGCTGAGCTGATTCCGGCTCAGCTGATTCGCGCTGAGCTGATTCCAGCTCAGCTGATCCCGTGGCGGCGGAGGATGTCCGCGACGTCGCCGAGGTCGTCATCCACGGCCGGGATCTTGCTCTTGGCCGGCTTGAGTGCCTTGCCCGGGGGGGCGGGGCTGGGCACCCCGGGGCCGGTGGCCGGGCCGCCCGGGGAAACCGCCTTGGGCTTGCGGCCCCGGCGGCGGCGCAGCCCGCCGGAGACCACGAACAGCACCACGGCGAGGCCGGCCACGAACACGCCGGCCCAGACCCGCGGGGAGAACACGAACGACGCCGCGAAACTGGACACCGCGCTGCCCATCTGCCACAGCATCTTGACCGCGCCGGTGAGGTAGGCCGCCAGCGGAAGCAGCGACCAGGCCACCCCGCGCAGGCCCGCGACCGCGCCGCGCCGCCGCCAGGCGATCCAGCTCCCGATCAGCCCGAGGATGGTCAGGCCTCCGCATAGCGGAAGCCAGGCGATCTGGCTGTAGACCGACATAGCCGCTCCCCTCGGCAGCAGCACGGATACCGCGGAACGCGATAGTACTTCTTCCCATCATGGCATACCCGCGGCGGTGCGCGGTGCACCAAGCGGGCCCGGCGGCCCTGGGTTAGCTGGATGTGGCGGCCCGATCCGGGCCGCTGACCGGGCTCGCGCCGGTGTTCTCCGGGAAATGGCAGGCCACCTGGTGCCCGGGCACCAGCTCAGCGAGCGGCGGTTCCTGGGTCCGGCAGATCTCCTGGGCCTTCCAGCACCGGGTGTGGAACCGGCACGCCGGGGGCGGGTTCAGCGGGCTGGGCACGTCACCGGTCAGCCGGATCCGGTCCCGGCGCTGGCGCTCGCCCCCGGCCCGCACGGGCTCTGGCACCGGGACCGCTGACAGCAGGGCGACCGTGTACGGGTGCCGGGGCCGCGCGTAGATCTGGTCCCGCTCCGCGAGCTCGACGATCTTGCCGAGATACATGACCGCTACCCGGTCGCTGATGTGCCGGACCACCGACAGGTCGTGCGCGATGACCACATAGGTCAGCCCGAGCTCGTTCTGCAGGTCCTCCAGCAGGTTGACCACCTGCGCCTGGATGGACACGTCCAGCGCGGACACCGGCTCGTCGGCCACGATCAGCTTGGGCCGCAGCGCGAGGGTGCGCGCGATGCCGATGCGCTGCCGCTGGCCGCCGGAGAACTCGTGCGGGTAGCGGTTGTAGTGCTCCGGGTTCAGCCCGACGAGCTCGAGCAGTTCCTGGACCGCCTTCTTGACCCCGCCCTCGGGCCGCACGCGCTGCAGCCGGTACGGCGCGCCGACGATGCCGCCGACCGTATGCCGCGGGTTGAGCGAGGAGTACGGGTCCTGGAAGATCATCTGGATGTCGCGGCGGAGCGGCCGTATCTTGCCCCTGCCGCATGTGCGTGATGTCGTGCCCGTCGAACACGATGCGGCCCGCGGTCGGCTCCAGCAGCCGGGTGAGCAGCCGGCCCGTGGTGGTCTTGCCGCAGCCGGATTCGCCGACCAGGCCCAGCGTCTCCCGGGGCGCGACCGAGAAGTCGAGCCCGTCCACCGCCTGCACCGCACCGACCTGGTGGCGCAGGATGACGCCGCGGGTCACCGGGAAGTGCTTGGTGAGCCCGGTGACGGACAGCAGGCTGCCATCGGCCCCAGCGCCGGCCCCGGCGCGGGCGGCGGGCGCCTGCACGGGGCTGGCGCCATCGGGGTTGGCCGCACCGGGCGACGCGCTCACGACTCCTCCAGGCTTGGCTCGCGCTGCGCCCACAGCTGGCGCTGCTGCCCCGCGGACAGGTGGCAGGCGACCAGGTGACCGGGTTCGACCTCGCGCGGCCGGGGCACCTCGGTGCTGCTCCGGCCGCTGGTCAGCCCGGTATAGCCGCACCGTGGGATGGAACGGGCAGCCGGACGGGACGTTGATCAGGCTCGGCGGGGTGCCCTTGATCGGCAGCAGCCGTTCCGAGCGGGCCACGTCCAGCCGCGGCATCGAGCCCAGCAACCCCCAGGTGTACGGGTGCCCAGGGCGGTCGAAGATCTCCTCGGCGGTGCCGTACTCGGCGCACCGGCCCGCGTACATCACCAGGATGTCGTCGGACAGCTCGGCCACCACGCCCAGGTCGTGGGTGATGATGATGACCGCCGAGCCGAACTCCTGCTGCAGGTCCAGAGATCAGGTCGAGGATCTGCGCCTGCACGGTGACGTCGAGCGCCGTGGTCGGCTCGTCCGCGATCAGCAGCTCGGGGTCGCAGGACAGCGCCATGGCGATCATCGCGCGCTGCCGCATGCCGCCGGAGAACTGGTGCGGGTAGTCGTTGACCCGGGTGGCGGGCTGCGGGATGCCCACCCGGTTGAGCATCTCGACCGCGTGCTCCTTGGCGGCCTTCTTGGTCACCTCGTTGTGGATCCGGTAGGCCTCGGTGATCTGCTGCGCCCACCGTGTAGTAGGGGTGCAGGGCGGACAGCGGGTCCTGGAAGATCATCGCCATCTTGCTGCCGCGCAGCTCGCGCACCCGGGCCGGGGTCGCGCGCGATCAGGTCCTCGCCGTCCAGCCGGATCTGCCCGGTGATCTGGGCCCGGGTGCCGTGGTGCAGGCCCATGATGCCCATGCTGGTGACGCTCTTGCCCGAGCCCGACTCGCCCACGATGCCCAGCGTGCGGCCGCGCTCCAGGCTGAACGAGATCCCGTCCACCGCCCTCACCAGGCCGTCGTCGGTCGGGAAGTGGATCCGCAGGTCGCGGACCTCGAGCAGGGGGCCTGCCATCAGAGCCTCACCCTCGGGTCGACCACCGCGTACAGGATGTCCACCACCATGTTGGCGATGACGATGAAGAACGAGGCCATCATGATCACGCCCAGGATCTCCGGCAGGTCCTGGTTCTGGATGGCCAGGATGGTGAACTGCGCCGAGACCGTGCAAGGAGAACGTCGTCTCGGTGAGGATGGCGCCGCCGAGCAGCAGGCCGAGGTCCAGGCCGAAGATCGTGACGATCGGCGTCAGCGCGGCACGCAGCCCGTGCTTGACGATCACCTTCCGTTCCGCGCAGGCCCTTGGCCCGGGCGGTCCGGATGTAGTCCTCCCCCATGGTCTCCAGCATGCCCGCCCGGGTCAGCCGGGCGTACAGCGCCGCGTACAGGAAGGCCAGGGTAGATCCAGGGCAGGACCAGGTTACGCGCCCACAGCAGCGGATTCGTCGGTGATGCGGACGTAGTGCACGTTGGGGAAGATCGGCCACTTGTAGCTGAACAGCTCCAGCGCGATCAGCCCGGTGAAGAACACCGGCAGCGACACCCCGGCCAGCGCGACGCCCATCGAGAACCGGTCGAAGAAGCTGCCGCGGCGCAGGGCGGACAGCACGCCGATGGACACGCCCGCCGATCAGCCAGAGCACGGCCGCCCCGACGGCAGATCGACAGCGTGACCGGGGCGTCGCTGATCAGCTGCGGCCAGACCGGCTGCTGGTTGCGGAACGAGTAGCCGAAGCACGGGAACGGGCAGTAGCTGACGCTCGGTGCCGTTGTTGTAGTGGACGCCGACCACGATGCCCTTGAGGTACCGGCCGTACTGCAGGTACAGCGGGGCGTTCAGGCCGAGCTTGACCTCGACCGCCTTGATCGCCGACGGGATGGGGTTGCGCCCCACGTACTGCGCGGCGAGCTGGTAGGCGGTCTGCCCGGCCAGCCGCGGCACCAGGAAGAAGATCGCGAACGTGATCATGCTGACCAGGAGCAGCAAGAACACGGTCAAGATCAGACGCCGGATGATGAAGTAGATCATCGTGCGGGCGCCGCCGCCCGGCCGGTCTGGCGGGTACCCGGCCGGCGCCGGCGCCTTCACCTGCTCTCTGACTCTGGCCGTCACGTCTACTTCACGCCCATCACCGCGTAGTTGTACATGCCGTAGTACGACTGGACGTAGACGTTGGTGATAGTCGGGTTCCGGTACAGCAGCGACTTCTGGTAGACCGCGGGCAGGATGACCGCGTCCTTCATGACCTGCTTGTCGATCTGGCGACCAGATCGCGGTCCGGGTCGCGCCGGTGGTGCGTTGCCGAACTTGGTGAACAGGTTGTTGACCACCGGGTCGTTGAGCTCGGAGATGTTGGTGTTGCCGGTCGGCGCGATCGCGTTCCCGTTGACGAGCTCGTCCAGGAAGCCGTAGCCGTCCGGCCAGTCCGGCGCCCCAGCCGCCGACGGCGATGCCGATGTCGTGCGAGTGCACGTAGGCGGGCACGCCGGCGAAGTTGGTGTAGTAGGTGCCGGTCGGGAACCCCTTCAGCGTCAGCTTGATCCCGACCGCGGCCAGCGAGGCCTGCAGCGCCTGGGCGGCCGCGGTCTCCTGCGGCCGGTCGCTGCGGTAGGCCATGTTCGTGGTGAAGCCGTTCGGCTGGCCGCACATCGTGAGCTGCTGCTTGGCCGCGGCGATGTCGCCGCTCGGCTGGGACAGCGCGTTGTAGAGGTCGAACGACTTGTAGCCGACGATGTTCGGCGGCATCACCGTGCTCGCGATCGCCCCGCCCGCGACCGGGCCGCCCCACGCGGTCTGCATCGTTGGTCTTGTTCGCCGCGTACTCGACCGCCTCCCGGCAGTGCAGGTTGGTCAGCGGCGCCACCTTGGTGTTGATGTAGACGAACCACGCGAACCCGTTGATCGGGTTGTCGGACGTCGGCCTTGAGCGTCGGGTGTGGACAGGATCTTGGCCCGGGCCGCCGCCTGCACGCCGGTGCCGGCCGCGTCCACGTCGAGGTCACCGGCCAGCAGCCGGTTGTCGATGTCGGTCTGCGTTCACGTTCAGGTTGACGACGATCTTGCTGGCCAGCTGCTTGGCGTTCGGGTCGGTGGCCGGGTTCCAGTACGGGTTGGGCACCAGCGTGAGCTGCTTGTTCAGCGGGTAGCTCTGGAACATGTACGGGCCGGTGGACAGCGGGTGCAGCTGGTAGTTGCTGCCGGTGTCCGTGCTCGGCGGCACCGGGGCGGTCTTCGGGAACGCGACCACGTAGTGGAAGTCCGCGAACGGCGCCGCCAGGTGGAACACGATCGTGGTCGCGTTCGGCGTGTCGATCGCGGTCAGGCCCATCAGGTTCTTGGCCCGGTCCTTGTACGGGCCCGGGTAGGTCGGGTCGGCGCAGCAGCACCTGGTAGTAGGTCGGGCCCGTTCGGCCAGCACGCGACCGGTCGTAGGTGCGCTCGATCGCGTACTTGACGTCCTGCGAGGTGACGTGCGTGCCGTTCTCGAACTTGACGTCCGGCTGGATGTGGTAGGTCCAGGTCAGCCCGTTGTCGCTGATCGTGCCCGGGCCCGTGGCCAGGTCCGGCACGAGCTGCAGGCCGCACGTGCCCGGGCAGGACTTGTAGGTGATCAGCGGCATGCGTGTACAGCCGGGTGAAGTTCCACATGAACGCGTAGTAGGTGTTGCCGGGGTCGATCGAGTCCGGCGTGCTGCTGACGTCGAAGGTCAGCGTCCCGCCCTTCGTGCGTGGACGGGTTGACCACGCTGGTGATGGCGGCGCCGTAGCTAGCTGGTAGGTCGAGCTGCCGAGCTGCTGCTGCCGCTGCTGCCGCCGCAGGCGGCGAGCACGAGGGCGGCGACCGCCGCCGAGCGCGGCCAGCCCGATGATCCTGCGTCTCCTCATGAGGTGAAACGCCTCCTGTCGTGATTCGGTTGGGAAGTCGGGCTTCCATTGGCCTACCGGCTGCTTCGCGGATCCAGCGCGTCGCGCAGCCCGTCGCCGAACAGGTTGAAGGCCATCACCGTGATGAAGATGGCCAGGCCAGGAATGATCATGTACATCGGGTCGATGGAGTAGAAGCCGTTGCTGCACCGCGTCCGAGAGCATCTCGCCCCAGCTCGGCGTGGGCGGGATGATGCCGACGCCGAGGTAGGACAGGGCCGCCTCGAACAGGATGTTGGTCGGGATCAGCAGCGTGGCGTAGACCAGGATCGGCGCCGACCAGGTTCGGCAGCAGCTCGCGGAACAGGATGTACGGCCCGCGGGCGCCGAGGCTGCGGGCCGCGTCGACGAACTCCCGCTCGCGCAGCGACAGCGTCTGGCCGCGGATGATCCGGCCCATGTAGGGCCAGTTGAAGAAGCCGATGACGAAGACCAGCAGGCCGATCCGCAGCGAGTTCCCGGACAGGCCGAACGCCGACGACGGGATGACGCCGACCAGCGCGATCGCGAACACCAGCAGCGGGAAGGCGAGGAAGACGTCCATGGTGCGGGCGATCAGCCGAGTCCACCCAGCCGCCGAAGTAGCCCGAGATGACGCCCATGAACACGCCGATGCCCACCGCGAGCGCGGTGGCCAGGAACGCGATGAGCAGCGAGACCTGGGCCCCGTTCACGACCCGGCTCAGCATGTCCCGCCCGGTGACCGGCTCGACGCCGAGCGGGTGGGCCAGGCTGATCCCGCCGAACGGGCCGTTCGGGCGGCTGAAGGTCGGGTTGATCAGGTTCGCGTGGTACAAGTCCGGGTTCTGCACCACGAGCGGCCCGAAGATCGCGACCAGGATGAGGAAGATCACGACGACGCCGCCGGCCATGGCCACCTTGTCCCGGCGCAGCCGCAGCCAGGCGATCTGGCCGAGCGAGCGGCCCTCGATGACCTTGCCACTGACTCCGCTCAGCACAGCTTCCGGCGCGGCGTCCCCCGAGGTGGGTACGTCGAGTGGTGCTGCCATCAGGCGGAGCTCCCCTGCTGTCGATGGTTGAGCTGGTGACCGCGGCGGGAAAATTGCCCGGCCAGCACGGCATTGGGCGTGCCGAACCTGCAGGCCTGGCCTCCCTAACGGGAGGATCTACCGTTTTGCCTGGTCCGCGCCAGAGCTTCGGCCGTGTCGTGCCTGGATTGTGACCGAATAAAGATTTGGCTGCGGGCGGCCCGGTCAGCTGGCCCGGTCAGCCGCACCGGCCCGGTCCGCCGGCCGGATGTGGCTGAGCGCCACATCCGCCAGTGTGGCCAGGCGCACCTCGGCCAGGGACGCCACGGTGAGCTGGGCCAGCCCGGGCGGCGGCGGGACGCTCGGCACCGCGATGACCGCGCAGCCCGCCGCGTGCGCGGAGCGGATCCCGTTCGGCGAGTCCTCCAGCGCCACGCAGCGGTCCGGCTCGGCCGCCAGCAACGCCGCGGCTCGCAGGTACGGCTCCGGGTCGGGCTTTGGCTTGGTCACGTCCGCCGCACACACGGTGGCCGGGAAGTGCACGCCGTTGCCCTCGAGCACGGCGGTCATGATCTCCCGCTCGGCGGAGGTGACCAGGGCGTGCGGGATCCCGGCGGCCGTGATCTCGGCCAGCAGGCCAGCCGCTCCGGGCAGCAGCGGCGCCCCCCGGGCGCGCACCAGCTCGGCCATGCCCTGCGTCAGCCACTGGCCGATGACCTCCTGTGGCACCGGCCGTGCCGCCTTGGCCTTCATGTACGCAGTGGACCGGGCCAGCGAGCCGCCGATCAGGTTCTCCTGGTCGGCGGCGCCCCACGGGCTGCCCAGCCGGGCCATGATCGAGGTCTCCACCTCGAACCAGAGCGGCTCGGAGTCAACCAGCAGGCCGTCCATGTCGAACAGCACCGCCTGCAGCGATGTCATGCGGAGAAGTACTTCGCCTCGGGGTGGAAGGTGATCAGCGCGTCCGTGGACTGCTCCGGCACGAGCTGGTATTCCTCGGACAGGGCGACGCCGATCCGGTCCGGCCGCAGTAGCCGCACCACCTTCGCGCGATCCTCCAGGTCCGGGCAGGCCGGGTAGCCGAAGGAGTAGCGGCAGCCGCGGTAGCCGACCTTGAGGATGCCGTCCAGGTCCGCCGGGTCGTCGCCGGCCAGGCCGGTTTCCTCCCGCACCCGCCCGTGCCAGTATTCCGCGAGCGCCTCGGTGAGCTGCACGGACAGGCCGTGCAGCTCCAGGTACTCCCGGTAGGCGTTCTTCGCGAACAGGTCCGCGGTGGCCTCGCTGATCGCCGTGCCCACGGTGACCAGCTGGAAGCCGACCACGTCGGTCTCGCCGGACGCGCGCGGCCGGAAGAAATCGGCCAGGCACAGGTGCCGGTCATGCCGCTGCCGGGGGAAGGTGAACCGCTCCAGCTCGGCCCCGCCGCCGTCCAGCACGACCAGGTCGTCGCCGTCGCTGACGGCCCGGAAGTAGCCGTACACGACACCGGCCGCCAGCAGGCCCTCGGTCTGCACCCGCTCCAGCCACATCCGCAGCCGCGGGCGGCCCTCGGTCGCCACCAGCTCGTCATAGGAGGGGCCAGCGCCGCCGCGGACGGGCTTCAGCCCCCACTGGCCCATGAAGGTAGCCCGTTCGTCGAGGAACGCGGCGTACTCGCTGAGCTGGATGCCCTTCACCACCCGGTCGCCGAAGAATGGCGGCGCTGGCACCGGGTGATCGGTGGCCACGTCCGACCGGGCCGGCATGTCGGCGGGCTCGGTGACCGCCAGCCGCGCCGTGGACCGCACCCGGCGCTCGCGCACCGCGGGCAGCGTAGCCCCGGCCTCGCCGCGCTTGACCGCCATGACGGCGTCCATCAGCCGCAGTCCCTCGAACGCATCGCGGGCGTACCGCACCTGGCCGTCGAACACGGCAGCCAGGTCCTGCTCCACGTAGGCGCGGGTGAGCGCAGCGCCGCCGAGCAGCACCGGCCACCGGCCGGCCAGGCCGCGGGCGTTCAGCTCGGCCAGGTTGTCCCGCATCACCACGGTGGACTTCACCAGCAGCCCGGACATGCCGATGACGTCGGCGTCGTGGCTGATCGCCGCCTCCACGATGGCCGACACCGGCTGCTTGATGCCGATGTTGACCACGTCGTAGCCGTTGTTGGTGAGGATGATGTCGACCAGGTTCTTGCCGATGTCGTGCACGTCGCCCTTGACCGTGGCCAGCACGATCCGCCCCTTGCCGTCCTCTCCGGAGCGCTCCATGTACGGCTCGAGGTGGGCGACCGCCAGCTTCATCACCTCGGCGGACTGCAGCACGAACGGGAGCTGCATCTGCCCGGCGCCGAACAGCTCACCGACGGTCTTCATACCGTCCAGCAGCACGTCGTTGACGATCTCCAGGGCGGGCCGCTGGGCCAGCGCCTCGTCCAGGTCCGCCGCCAGCCCGGCCCGCTCGCCGTCGATGATGCGCCGCTTCAGCCGCTCCCACAGCGGCAGGCCCGCGAGCTCGGCGGCCCGGCTGGCCTTGACCGCGGCCGCATCCACCCCCTCGAACAGCTCCAGCAGCCGGGCCAGCGGGTCATAGCCGTCCCGCCTGCGGTCGTAGACGAGGTCCAGCGCGACCTGCAGCTGCTCGCCGGGGATGCGAGCGATCGGCATGATCCGCGAGGCGTGCACGATCGCGGAGTCCAGCCCGGCCCGCACACACTCGTCCAGGAACACCGAGTTCAGCACCGCGCGCGCCGCCGGGTTCAGCCCGAACGAGACGTTGGACACGCCGAGCGTGGTCTGCACCTCCGGGTAGCGCTGCTTGAGCTGGCGGATCGCCTCGATCGTCTCGATCGCGTCGCGCCTGGTCTCTTCCTGGCCGGTGGCGATCGGGAACGTGAGGCAGTCCACGATGATGTCGCTCGCGCGCATGCCCCAGTTCCCGGTCAGGTCCTCGATCAGCCGGGTGGCCACCGCGAGCTTCCATGCGGCGGTGCGCGCCTGGCCCTGCTCGTCGATGGTCAGCGCGACGACCGCCGCGCCGTGTTCCATCACCAGCGGCATGACCTTAGCCAGCCGCGAGTCCGGCCCGTCGCCGTCCTCGTAGTTGACCGAGTTCACCACCGCCCGGCCGGCCAGCAGTTCCAGCCCGGTCCTGATCACCTCAGGCTCGGTGGAGTCGATCACCAGCGGCAGGGTGGCCGCGGTGGCCAGCCGGCCGGCGATCTCGGTCATGTCCGCGGCGCCGTCCCGGCCCACGTAGTCCACGCACAGGTCGAGCAGGTGCGCGCCGTCCCGGGTCTGGGCCCGGGCGATCTCCACGCAGTCGTCCCAGCGGCCCTCGATGAGCGCCTCGCGGAACGCCTTGGAGCCGTTGGCGTTGGTCCGCTCGCCAATGGCCAGGAACGAGGTGTCCTGGCGGAACGGCACGTGCTGGTACAGCGACGCCACCCCGGGCTCCGGCCGCGGCCGGCGGCTGGCCAGTGGCCGTCGGCCAACCCGCTCCACCACGGCGGCCAGGTGCTCCGGGGTGGTGCCGCAGCAGCCGCCCACCAGGGCCAGGCCGAACTCAGCCGTGAACATGTCGTGCGCGTCCGCCAGCTCGGCCGGGGTGAGCGGGTAATGCGCGCCGTCGGAGGTGAGCACGGGCAGGCCCGCGTTGGGCATGCAGGACAGCGGGATGCGCGAATGGCCGGCCAGGTAGCGCAGGTGCTCGCCCATCTCCCCCGGGCCGGTTGCGCAGTTCAGTCCGATCAGGCTGATGCCCAGCGGCTCCAGCGCGGTGAGCGCGGCGCCGATCTCGCTGCCCAGCAGCATCGCGCCGGTGGTCTCGATGGTCACCTGGGCGATCAGCGGGAACTCGGCCTGGGCGGCGGCCATGGCCCGGCGCGCGCCGATGATGGCCGCCTTGGCCTGGAGCAGGTCCTGGCAGGTCTCGACGATGATGGCGTCCACCCCGCCGCGCAGCAGGCCTGCCGCGCACTGCTGATAGGCGTCGCGCAGCTCGGCGAACCTGGCGTGGCCGAGCGTGGGCAGCTTGGTGCCCGGCCCGACCGCGCCCAGCACCCAGCGCGGCCGCTCCGGGGTGGACCACCGGTCCGCCGCTTCCCGGGCGATCCTGGCGCCCGCCTCGGCCAGCTCGGTGATCCGGCCGGGTATCCCGTACTCGCCCAGGTTGCCGAGGTTCGCGCCGAACGTGTTGGTGGTGACGCAGTCCACCCCGGCCTCGAGGTAGCCGTCATGCACCGCGCGGACCACGTCCGGCCGGGTAACGTTGAGGACCTCGTTACAGCCTTCGTAGCCGTCGAAATCGCTGACGGTGGCGGGGCTCGACTGCAGCATGGTCCCCATCGCGCCATCCGCCACGACCACCCGCTCGGTGAGGACGGTGCTCAGCGGTGCTGGCCGGGGCGGCCGGGTGGTGTTCGTCATAGGACCCTTATTCTAGGGCGACGCATGTCTCCCCGGGCGGCCGCGCCGGGACTAGGCCGCAGCGGCCAGGTCACCCAGCGCTCACCGCGGTGCACGTAACCTGGAGGCAACCGGAAGAGCGGGGCGGCCGAAGAAGGAGGTGATGGGTGATCGAGCTCAGCGGTGTTCGCAAGCTCACGTCGCCAGCCGTCATCGCCGCCTTCGAGGGCTGGAACGACGCTGGCGAGGCAGCCAGCGGAGTGGTCGATCACCTGGGCATGGCGTGGGCGGCCACCCAGATCGGCGCCATCGACCCGGAGGACTATTACGACTTCCAGGTGACCCGGCCCGTGATGGAAGTGGCCGACGGGCGGACCGAGCGGCTGGTCTGGCCGACCACCCGGCTGTCCCTGGCCACCCCGGACGGCCTGGGCCGGGACCTGGTGCTGGTGCACGGCATCGAGCCGAACATGCGCTGGCGCGGGTTCAGCGACGAGCTGGTGCAGTCGTTCACCGCGCTCGGGGTGGAGGTGGTGGTGCTGCTCGGGGCGTTGCTCGCCGACTCACCGCACACCCGCCCGGTGCCGGTGGCGGCGGCCGCCTCGGACCCTCTGCTCGCCGCCGACCTGCACGTGGAGCCGGTCGAGTACAAAGGGCCCACCGGCATCGTCGGGGTGCTCCAGCACGCCTGCACCGAAGCCGGGATCGCGGCGGTGTCGCTGTGGGCGTCGGTGCCGCACTATGTGGCGCAGCCACCCAGTCCCAAGGCCACGCTGGCGCTGCTGCGGGGCGTGGAGGACATCCTGGATGCCTCGCTGCCCCTGGCCGACCTGCCCCGCGAGGCCCGGGCCTGGGAGCGCGGGGTGGACGAGCTCGCCGAGCAGGACACCGAGGTCGCGGAGTACGTGCGCACGCTGGAAGAGGCCAAGGACGCGACCGACCTGCCCGAGGCGAGCGGCGACGCCATCGCCCGCGAAGTCGAGCGGTACCTGCGCCGGCGCCGTCACCCCGGCGAGCCCGGCGCCCGCTGACAACATTTCTATGGTCACGGGAGGCGCCCCCGGAGGGGGCGCCTCGCGGGGCCATTCATCCCGGGGGGATCCCGGGGGGTCGCCCCCCCGGGCCGGCACAGCATTTATCGGCCACCAGCAGAACATTTCTATGGTCACGGGAGGCGCCCCCGGAGGGGGTGTCTCGCGGGGCCATGCATCCCGGGGGGTCCAGGGGGGTCGCCCCCCCGGCACTAGCAGAGCTAGATGGGCGGCCAGGGGACGGCGGGCCAGTCCTCCGGCGGAAAAGGGTGCACCCGCCGCTGCAGCAGCATCGCCACCCGCCGCTCGGCGGCGGTCACCTCACCGGGGCTGAGCCAGCTGGTCAGCTCGGCCGCCAGCTCGCTGCGCAGCGCCGTCTGGAGCCGGGCCAGCGCGTCGATGGCCCGGGCGGGCAGCTTGCGGCCACGCCACTGCCACAGCACGGTCCGGAGCTTGTATTCCTCGCCGAAGCAGACTCCGTGGTCGCAGCCGAACAGCCGGCCGTCGCTGACCGGCAGCAGGTGGCCTATCTTGCGGTCGGCGTTGTTCACCACCGCGTCGAAGACCGCCATGTCGCGCAGGGCCTCGTGATCAGAGCTGCGGGACAGCGCGACCAGGTTGACCCCGGCGTCGGCGTCGATCCACAGCTGGCACATACCCGGCCCGAACGGCCCGTCCTCCCGGTACACGGTGGGCGGGACCAGATGCCAGCCCGCGGCCTGCGACACCGCGTACGCGGCCACTTCCCGGCCGGCCAGGGTGCCCAGCGGGAAGTCCCACAGCGGCCGTTCCCCCGCGACCGGCTTGTATACGCAGGCGGCCTCGGTGCCGTCCCGCCGCAGCGAGCAGTAGAAGGTGGCGTTCGACGCGGCCACCAGCCGCCCTTCCACCTCGACCTCGCCTTCGCGGAGCAGCTCCAGCGCGCTGACGTGGTCATCTGGCGGGGCCGGGTGCGGCGGGCCCGGCGGATGCGCCGGCCGGGCCGGGCGCCCCGCCCGCGACCGCGGTGACCGGGACGCCCGGCGGGGAGACGGCGGCGTGTCAGCCATTGGCTACCCGGTGGCCGTTCTGCCGCGGGCAGATGTGCCCCTCAGTGTCCAGCGGCAGACCGCACAGCGGGCAGGGCGGCCGGCCCTGGCCGATGATCCGCAGGGCACGCTGGGAGAAGGCGCGCGCGCTCGCCGCTGAGATGCGGACCCGGAGCACCCCGGGGCCATTCTCCGGCACCTCTTCGGCCAGCGGCTCCACTGGCGTCTCGGATTCTTCCTGCGCCTCGATGACCACCCGCTCGTCTTCGCCATCCCAGGCCAGCGCGATGGCGCCGACCCGGAAATCTTCCATCAGCGGCAGGTCGAGTGGCCCGTCGTCGCCGAGTTCCGCGGGCGCGGTGGCTGGCACCGAGGTGAGCCCGCCGGTGCGCCGGACCACCTCATCCAGGAGTTCCTCCAGCCGCTCGGCGAGCAGGCTCACCTGGAATTTCTCCAGGGCCACACTGGTCACCCGGCCGCTCGCGCTGGCCTGCAGGTAAAAGGTGCGTTCCCCGGGTTGCCCGACCGTGCCGGCCACGAACCGGTCCGGCGGATCATACGAGTAGACCGGCATGACCCCTATCCTCCCGCTCCCCCGCCGATGGCTGCGTCCCCCTCCGCCAGCGCGCCCGCGGCCGCGGCCGCGGGCCGGCCGCCGTTGCTGGCCGCGGCCGCCACGGCTGCCTCTGGCTGGGGCCTGATCAGCCCGGTGACGGTGCCACCAGTGTCGTTCATCCGGACTAGGAATGGGCGCAGTGGGGTATACCGGATCACGCTCAGCGAGCACGGATCGACCTGGATCCGCTGGAACGAGTCCAGGTGCAGGCCGAGGCTGTCCGCGATGACCGACTTGATGACGTCGCCATGCGAGCAGATCAGGTAGACCGCGTTCTTGCCCAGCCGCGTGTTCCAGTGCCGCACCGCCGCGACCGCCCGGTGCTGCACCTCCGGCATGGACTCGCCGTCCTCGCCGGGAAACCGGACCGCGCTGGGATGGGCCTGGACCACCCGCCACAGCGGGTCTTTAGCCAGCCGCTTGAGCGGCTGCCCGGTCCAGTCGCCGTACTTGACCTCGGCGAACCGCTCGTCCAGCTCAACCGCGGGCCGCTCCGGCCGGGCGGCCGCGATCGCCTCGGCGGTCTGCCGGCACCGCTCCAGCGGGCTGGAGATGATCGCGTCCAGCGGGACGCTGGCCAGCCGGGCGGCCACTGTGCTGGCTTGCTCACGGCCGCGGTCGTCGAGCGGGATGCCGGGGGTACGGCCGGTGAGCACATTTCCTGTCCCCGCGGTCAGCCCGTGCCGGACCAGCACAACCAATGTCACGCCTTGACTCTATTGGCTCGGCTGGCCTGGTGGAAAAACGGGCGCTGGGCAGGCGCGGCTACCGGCTCGCGCTGCCGCCCGCCGTGGCCAGGCCGCGGGCCGGCCCAGCGCTGCCGACGACGAAGGTGACCGCGCCGAAGCTGACCAGATCACCATCCCGTACCGGGACCCGGGCGCGGACCCGCCAGCCGTTCACCCGGGTGCCGTTCGTCGAGCCCAGATCATCCAGCATCCAGCCGCCCGCGTCCCGTCTGAGGCCCGCGTGCCAACGGGACACGGTCGGGTCGGGCAGCACCATGTCGCAGGCCTCGTCCCGGCCGATGGTGAACTCGCACTGCTCGCCGGAGGGAAACCTCAGGACGGGCAGGGACGCCGGCCGCAGCGCCGGGGGCAGCGCCGGGGGCAGCGCCGGGGGCAGCGCCCCGGCCACCGCCGCCCGGGCCCGCTGCCAGTGCCCGGCCACCGCGGCCCGCAGCCGGTTCCCGGACGGCAGGTCAGCGACCAGCGCGGCGAGATCACAGCGGGACCGGGCCTTCATGGCCGCCTCGATCCGCAACTGGAACGTGTCGTAGCTGAGCCGGCCCTCGCCGTAGCGCTCCGAGAGCTGGTTGATCACCTTGTCCCGCTCGGCGTCGGAGACCCGGATGGCATCCGGGGCGAGCTTGCGGCCGGGCTCACCTGGGTAGCCCGCAGGGAGGCCGGCGCCCGGGTTCCGGTTCATGGTCCCGAGTATCAGCGAGCGCCCGCCGCGGCACAAGCGACCTGGCAGCAACGCCGCGGCCACCCGGCGCCGCCCGCCGCACGCCGCACCAGGCACCGGGGACCGGGCAGCCGGTCACCTGAAGATGACCGTGCGCCGGCCGTGCAGCAGGACCCGGTGCTCGGCATGCCAGCGCACCGCCCGGGCCAGTGCGATCCGCTCCGCGTCCCGGCCGATCGCGGCCAGCTCGGCCGGGGTGGCGGTGTGCTCCACCCGGGCCACCTCCTGCTCGATGATCGGCCCCTCGTCCAGGTCGGCGGTTACATAGTGCGCGGTGGCGCCGATGACCTTGACCCCGTACTCGTAGGCCTGCTGGTAGGGCCGCGCGCCGCGGAAGCTCGGCAGGAACGAGTGGTGGATGTTGATGACCCGCCCGGCCAGGGTCTCGCACAGGGGCCGGTCCGGGCAGGACAGGGTGAGCACGAACTCACCGGGTGCGGCCTGGTCAGCCGCCGATGGCATGCGCGCCGCCATCGACGTGCACGATCTCGCCGGTGGTGGCCGGGAACCAGTCGGACAGCAGCGCGACGCACGCCTGCGCGGCGGGCCCGGGGTCGCCCACGTCCCAGCCGAGCGGTGCCCGCCCGGTCCACATCTGCTCCAAGCTGTCGAACCCCGGGATGCTCCTGGCGGCCATGGTGCGCAGCGGCCCGGCCGACACCAGGTTGACCCGGATGCCCTGGGGCCCAGGTCCCGGGCGAGGTAGCGGGCAGCAGGACTCCAGGGCGGCCTTGGCCACGCCCATCCAGTCGTAGACCGGCCAGGCCACGGGACGCGTCGAAGTCCAGGCCGACGATCGAGCCGCCGCCCGGCCATCAGCGGCAGGGCCGCCACCGCCAGCGCCTTGCAGCGAGTAGGCGGACACCTGCACCGCGGTGGCCACGTCGGGCCACTGGGTGTGCAGGAAGTTGCCGCCCAGCGCGGCCTGCGGCGCGAAGCCCGATCGCGTGCAGCACCCCGTCCAGCCCGTCCACGTGCTCCGCCACCCGCTCCGCCAGCGAGCCGAGCTGGCCGGTGTCGGTCACGTCCAGCTCGAGCACGGGCGGCGGGTCCGGCAGCCGCTTGGCGATCCGCTGCACCAGGCTGAGCCGCCCGAAGCCGGTGAGCACCAGGGTGGCGCCCTCCTGCTGGGCGATCCGGGCCACGTGGAACGCGATCGACGCGTCGGTGAGCACGCCCGGTCACCAGGATTCGCTTGCCCGCGAGGATGCCCACCCGGATCTCCCATCGGCGCCAGGCGCCATCCGCCGTGCCGCGTGTTAATGCCCGCGCTGCAGGCCGCGCGGTCAGTGCCCCATGCCCAGGCCGCCGTCGACCGGGATGACCGCGCCGGTGATGTAGCCCGCGTCCGGCCCGGCCAGGAACGCCACCGCCGCCGGCGACCTCCTCGGCCGAGGCCAGCCGGCCGAGCGGCACCCCGGCCAGGATCGCCGCCTTCCTGGCCTCCGGCAGCGACCGCGGTCATGTCGGTGTCCACGAAGCCGGGCGCCACCACGTTGGCGGTGATGTTACGCGGAGCCGAGCTCCCGGGCCAGCGAGCGGGCCAGGCCGACCAGGCCCGCCTTGGACGCCGCGTAGTTGGCCTGGCCGGCCGAGCCGAGCAGGCCGACCACCGAGGAGACGAACACCATCCGGCCGCGGCGCAGCCTCATCATGCCGCGCACCGCCCGCCTGGCCACCCGGTAGGCGCCGGTCAGGTTGGTGTCGATCACCGAGGTGAAGTCGTCCTCGCTCATCAGCGCCAGCAGCTGGTCGCTGGGTGATGCCCGGCGTTGGCCACCAGTACCTCGACCGGCCCCTGCCCGGCCTCCACTGTGGTGAAGGCCTCGTCTACCGCGGCGGCGTCGCGGACGTCACAGGCCACCACGGCCAGGCCGTCGACCGGATCGCCGGAGCGCGAGGTCACCGTGACCTTGTCCCCGGACTCGGCCAGCCTGCGGGCGATGGCCAGCCCGATACCCCGGTTCCCGCCGGTGACGAGGACGGATCGGCTCATCTGCTCCCCAGACCTGCAGGCTCGTTGAAGCGACGTGCGCGGCCTCCGCGAGCGTACCCGGATCAGCCGGGAAGGGGTGAGATAGGTTGCCATTCGTGGAGCACAGTGTTTACGTCCCCGACGCTGACCGGACGGCCGCGGGCCAGGATGGCGCACCCAGCCATGCCGTGGACCTGGAGTTCACCAGCTACCCCCTGCGCGAGCTGGCCGCGGCCGCCCTGCAGCGGGCCGACGAGCTGGGCGCGGAGCACGCGGACTTCCGGGTCGAGCGGGTGCGTGGCCAGCAGATCAGGCTGTCCGACGGCGCGCTGGAAACCCTGGTCGACGCCGACGACCTGGGCCTGGCGGTGCGCGTGGTGCTGGACGGCACCTGGGGGTTCGCGGCCGCGGTGGACCTGACCACGCAGGCCGCGGTGCGCGCGGCCGAGGAGGCCATCGACGTGGCCCGGGTCGCGGCCGCCATCAACACCGACCGCATCGAGCTGGCCGGTGAGCCCGGGTACGGCGACGTCAGCTGGGTGTCCGCCTATGAGATCGACCCGCTCAGCGTCGCCGTCGCGGACAAGCTCGCGCTGCTGACCGAGTGGAGCGCCCAACTGCTGGCCAGCGACGTGGTCGACCACGTGGACGCGTCGTTGATGCAGGTCCGGGAGTGCAAGTTCTTCACTGACGGGGCCACCACCTCGACCCAGCAGCGGGTGCGGCTGCTTCCCGGCGCTCACCGCGGTCGCGGTGCAGCCGGGCGGCGGGTTCGAGACCATGCGCACGCTCGCCCCGCCCGCGGGCCGCGGCTAGGAGTACCTGACCGGCACCGGCTGGGACTTCCCCGGCGAGCTGGCCGAGCTGCCCGGAGCTGCTGGCCGGGAAGCTGGCCGCCCCGGCGGTCCAGGCCGGCCGGTACGACCTGGTGATCGACCCGTCCAACCTGTGGCTGATCATCCACGAGTCGATCGGCCACGCCACCGAGCTGGACCGGGCGCTCGGCTACGAGGCGGCGTACGCGGGCACCTCGTTCGCCACCCCGGACCAGCTGGGCCAGCCTGCAGTACGGCTCCCCGGTGATGCACGTGACCGGCGACCGCACGGCCGAGCACGGCCTGGCCACCGTCGGCTACGACGACGAGGGCGTCGCCGCCCAGTCCTGGGACCTGATCACCGGCGGCGTGCTCACCGGCTACCAGCTGGACCGGCGGATCGCCCGGCTGGCCGGGCTCGGCCGGTCCAACGGCTGCGCGTTCGCCGACTCCCCCGGGCACATGCCGATCCAGCGGATGGCCAACGTGTCACTGCAGCCCGCCGCGGGCGGCCCCGCCACCGAGGAGCTGATCGCCGGGGTGAGCGACGGCATCTACATCGTCGGCGACAAGAGCTGGTCGATCGACATGCAGCGGTACAACTTCCAGTTCACCGGCCAGCGCTTCTACCGGATCAGCCACGGCCGGCTGGCGGGCCAGCTGCGGGACGTGGCCTACCAGGCGACGACCACCGACTTCTGGAACTCCATGGAGGCGGTCGGCGGCCCGCAGACCTACGTGCTCGGCGGCGCGTTCAACTGCGGCAAGGGCCAGCCCGGCCAGGTCGCGCCGGTCAGCCACGGCTGCCCCGCGGCGCTGCTGCGCGGGCATCCGCGATCCTCAACACGGCGGAGGAGGCAGGCGCATGACCGCGGCTCGCGCCCGCAGGAAACCGTCGAGCGCGCGCTGGCCGCGGCGCGCTGCGACGACTGCGTGGTGATCGCCGACGAGACGTCCGCGGCGAACCTGCGCTGGGCGGGCAACACGCTGACCACGAACGGCGTGTCCAGGTCCCGGCAGCTGACCGTGATCGCGATCAGCCGCGGCGCCGACGGCACCACGGGTCGGCGTGGTGTCCCGGGCGGGCGTGCGCGACGACCAGGTCGCCGACGTGGTGCCGGGCGGCGGAGAAGGCCGCCGCCGGACGGCTCCCCGGCGGAGGACGCGCTGCCCGCTGGTGGGCCCGGACGACCCGCTGGCCTTCCGCATGCCCGGGTCCGGGACGCGGCGAGCCGGGCTGGGACGACCCGGTGCGCAGCACCGAGATCGGGGTGTTCGCGGGTTCGCCAGCGGCCCTCGGCGCGGCGTTCGCCGCTGCGGCCAGCGCGGGCCGGAAGCTGTACGGTTACGCCGAGCACGACGCTGACCTGCACGTTCCTCGGCACCTCCACCGGGCTTGCGGCTGCGTCACGACCAGCCGACCGGCAAGGCTCGACCTCAACGCCAAGATCGGCCGACCTGACCCGCTCGGCCTGGGCGGGCTGCGGGCACCCGGGACTTCACCGACGTGGACGTGGCGGCGCTCGACGCGGGCCTGGCGCAGCGGCTGGACTGGGCCGCAGCGCCAGGTCGAGCTGCCCGCCGGGCGGTACGAGACGCTGCTGCCGCCGACCGCCGTGGCCGACCTGCTCATCTACCTGTACTGGTCGGCCGGGGCCAAGGACGCGCTGGACGGCCGGACGCGTGTTCAGCAAGCCCGGTGGCGGCACCCGGGTCGGCGAGCGGCTGGCCACGCCTGCCGGTGACGCTGCGCAGCGACCCGGGCGCGCCCGGGCTGGCCTGCGCGCCGTTCGTGATCGCGCACGCCTCGGCCGGGACGCCTCAGTGTTCGACAACGGGCTGGCGCTGCGCGCCGACCGAGTGGATCCGCGACGGCGAGCTGGCCGCGCTGATCCAGACCAGGCACACCGCCGCGGCTGTCCGGGCTGCCGGTCACCCCGGCCATCGACAACCTGATCCTGGACGGGCCGCCCGGCGCGGCCGCCTCGCTGGACGACATGGTCGGCCAGCACCGGCCGCGGCCTGCTGCTGACCTGCCTGTGGTACATCCGGGAGGTGGACCCGCAGACCCTGCTGCTCACCGGGCTGACCCGGGACGGCGTCTACCTGGTGGAGAACGGCGAGGTCACCGGCGCGGTGAACAACTTCCGGTTCAACGAGAGCCCGGTCGGCATGCTCGGCCGGCTCACCGAGGCCGGGCGCTACCGTGCCCGGCGCTGCCGCGGGAGTGGGGCGACTACTTCACCCGCTGCGCCATGCCCCCGGTCCGGGTCGAGGGCTTCAACATGTCCTCGGTGAGCCAGGCCAGCTAGTGGTGCCGCCCGGTTGCGGCGCGGCGCTGGGCACCGCTCAGCCGTCCTCGAGCCGGAAGCCGACTTTGAGGCCAACCTGGAAGTGGGCCACCTCGCCGTCGGTGATCTGGCCGCGGACCTCCGTCACCTCGAACCAGTCGAGGTGGCGCAGGGTCTGCCCAGCCCGGCGCAGCGCGTTACGGATGGCGGGCTCGACCCCGTCCGGCGACGTGCCGACGATCTCGGTCACCCGGTAGGTACGGTCTGTCATGAGTTCCTCCGCTGGATCTCACCGGGCTGGCGCGACGCCCGCCCTTCAGGCAGGGTCTCACGTGTGACCCCTGATGTTTCCGAGCTCGAACGGCAGGCCCGAGGGCTGCTGTCACCCGAGGTGTATGACTTCTATGCGGGCGGGGCCGGCCGCGAGACCACGCTGCGAGCGAACACCGAGGCCTGGCGGCAGGTGCAGTTCCTGCCGCGGGTGCTGCGCGACGTCTCGGCCGTGGACACCAGCGTGCGCCTGGCCAGCCCGCTGGACCTGCGGCTGCGCACCCCGGTGGCGGTCGCGCCCACCGCGTTCCAGCGGCTAGCCCACCGGGACGGGGAACTCGCCGCGGCGGCGGGCGCAGCCCGGGCCGGTGCGCTCTACCTGCTGTCCACCCGGAGTTCCTGCCGGATCGAGGAGGTCGGCGCGGTCGTCGCCCGGGCGGCGGGCAGCTGGTGGTTCCAGGTGTACCTGATGCGGGACCGGGAGCTGACCGCCGGGCTGGTCCGGCGGGCCGCGGCCGCCGGGGCGCGGGCCCTGGTGCTTACCGTGGACACTGCGGTGGTCGGCCGCAAGGCCCGGGTGCCGCAGGAGGACGTGGTCACCGACGAGCAGTTCCTGGTCAACCTCGGCCACCTCACCGACCTGGCCGCGGCGACCCCCGCGGCCGATGTCGCCGCCAGCGACATCCGCTGGCTCGGCGACATCAGCGGCCTGCCGGTGGTGGTCAAGGGAGTGCTCCGCGCCGACGACGCGGCGGCCTGCGCTGCGGCCGGTGCGGCCGCGGTCATCGTGTCCAACCATGGCGGCCGCCAGCTGGACCAGGTGGTGCCCAGCGCGGTCGCGTTGCCGGACGTGGCCGCGGCGCTGCCGGGCCGGGTGCACGTGGACGGCGGCGTGCGCACCGGCGCTGACGTGCTGGCCGCGCTCACGCTGGGCGCACAGCTGGTGTTCCTCGGCCGGCCGGTGCTCTGGGCGCTCGCCTGCGGGGGCGCCCGGGGCGTGCAGGCGCTGCTGGACGGCTGCACCGACGAGCTGGCGCACGTGATGGCGCTCGGCGGCGTCACCGAGGTCAGCGGCGCTCCCGGCATCCGCGGGCCGCGGTAGCCCCGAATTATTGCCGGGGGCGGCCACCACGGGGCGCCATCACGGGGCGCCACCACGGGGGACCGGGGCCACGCTGACCGCATCCTGTATTGGCCCTGGGCGCCAGGCCGGCATACGTTGGAGGGGTGAAGGCCATCGCCAGGACTCGCCGTCGCGAGCAGGCGCATCTTGTCACCGAGGCGCAGCCGCCGCTGTCTGCGGACATCGCCGCGCGGCAGCGCCGCTATCTGATCATGATGGGCATCCGGGTGGCCTGTTTCGCGATTACCATCGTCATGTTCGTGGCCGGGGCCGGCTGGCTCTGTGCGTTCCCGGCGGCGGGCGCAATCGCCATCCCGTACTTCGCCGTGGTGCTTGCCAACGGCGGCCGTGAGCCCGCCAGCACCAGGGGTTTCCGCGCCTATCAGCCGCAGCTGCCGGAACGTTACCGGCTGCCCACCCGATTTGACGCCCAGGAAAATAGGGCGCAGGGGTTTGAGACACCGGGGTTTGGGGAAGGGCAGACTCCGCCACAGCCGCCCCAGCGGTATAGCCAGGAACCAGACCCGGAAAAGTAGCAAGAAAGTGCAGGACACAGGCCCAGAACCGGTGTGCGGAGCGGGAACTCGTTGTCACTCGCTATTGACGCACAAGGGGGGGTTTCGGTGTAACATGCATAGCGGTGCTCTGGTCCCCCGTCGGAGCACCTGCCGGCGTTCCGGGCCCCCGTCGGAACGCCGATGATTGCGACGCCGGGTGGTTTGCCCCCGTAGCCACCCGGCGTCGCCCTCTTTTCAGAAACTTTCCGCCCTGCTCCGGCCCAGCCCTGCTCTGGGTCTGGCCGGTCTGGCCCGGGCTGAGGCGTTCAGGTCCTACTCGGTCTTGCTGAACTCGATGACGGCCACGACGAGCATGCCCAGGCCCATGGCGGCCACGATGCCGAGGGACAGCCCCAGCGGCACCGGCCAGCCGTTCCAGGTGATCGGCGGGGTGAGCAGGTGCTGGGCGACCGGGCTGATGTTCAGGTGGGTCAGGACCGCGTACCGCATGGGGCCGACCACGTAGGTCAGCGGGTCCAGCCGGGTCAGCACGCTCAGCCAGACGGGCAGGCCGACCAGCGGGTACAGCGCCCCGGACAGGAAGAACAGCGGCATGACGACCATCTGGGTGAGGGCCATGAACGCCTGGAACTGCTTGATCCGGGCGGCCATCATCACCCCGAACGCGGTCAGCGTGAAGGCCAGCAGCACCAGCTCGCCCAGCAGGGTCAGCAGCATCACCGGGTTGTACGGCACGTCGGCCAGGCCGGCCAGCGCCAGCATCACCACGCCCTGGAACGAAGCGATGGTCGCGCCGCCCAGGGCCTTGCCGATGACCACGGCGGAGCGGCTCACCGGCGCCACCATCATCTCCCGGAGAAACCCGAATTCCCGGTCCCACACGATCGAAGCGGCCGAGAAGATCGCGGTGAACAGCACCGACATCGCGACGATGCCCGGGTAGATGAACGTCTTGAAATTCAGCCCGGTGGGCATGCCGTGATTCGCCAGCGCGGACAGGCCGGTGCCCAGCACGAACAGGAACAGCACCGGCTGGATCAGGGAGGTGACCGCGCGCAGCCGGTCCCGGCGGAACCTGATCAGTTCCCGCCGCCAGACGATGCTGACCGCCCGCAGGTCAGAGCGCAGGCTGCGCTCGGGCACCGCGACCCGGATCTGCTCGGCGAGAACGTCCGTCCCGGCCGCGGCTGGAGCCGGCTGGGCTGTCTGGGTCGCCATGGTTATCGCCTTCCCCGGAAGCGGGCGGCCATCGCCCGCATGTGGTCGGTGGCGGACGCCTCGGCGTCCCGGATCGTGGTGCCGGTGTAGGACATGAACACGTCATCCAGCGACGGCCGGGACACGCTGACTGACCGGATCGACGCGCTGAGCTGGCTGAACAACTTCGGGACGAACTCCTCCCCGGAGGCGACCGAGAACGTGACGGCGCCCTCGTGGATGCCGGCCTCGATGCCGAACACGTCAGCGAGCTCCTTGATCGCGGCGGCGTCGTCCGCGGTCTGGATCTGCACCCGGTCCTTGCCCACGCTGGCCTTGAGCGCTTCCGGCGTGTCGATGGCCACGATCTTCCCGTGGTCGATGATGGCGATCCGGTCGCAGTGCTCGGCCTCGTCCATGTAGTGCGTGGTCAGGAAGATCGTGATGTCCTCCCGGCGCTTCAGGTCGTTGATGTACTCCCAGATCGACGAGCGGGTCTGCGGGTCCAGGCCCACCGTGGGCTCGTCCAGGAACAGCACGTGCGGCGCGTGCAGGAGGCCGCGGGCGATCTCCAGCCGCCGCTGCATGCCACCCGAGTACGTGGCCACCATGCTGTCCCGCCGCTCCCACAGCCCGACCATGTCCAGCACCTGGCGCATCCGCGGCGCCACCGCCGCGGCCGGGACCGCGTACAGCTCCGCGTGGAACTTCAGGTTCTGCGCCCCGGTCAGGTAACTGTCCAGGGTGGTGTCCTGGAACACCAGGCCGATGTTCCGCCGTACCGCGTCCCGCTCCGTCACCACATCATGGCCCGCCACGCTGGCCCGCCCCGCGCTCGGCTTGGCCAGCGTGCACAAAATCTTGATCGTGGTGGATTTCCCGGCCCCGTTCGGGCCCAGGAAGCCGAACGTCTCCCCCGCCGCCACCTCGAAATCGATGCCCCGGACCGCCTCGATCTCGCCGTAGCTCTTGGCCAGCCCGGACACCACGATGGCTGGCCGCCGTGAGCCAGCCGCCGCGGGCTGCGGGCTCACCACCCCGCCCGGGCCCGGGCTTGTCCCGCCAGGGCCCGTGCCTGTCTGTGTTGCCACCTTTACTGCCTCCACCTCAGTCACTGCTGTCTGAGTCACTGCTGTCTGAGTCACTGCTGTCTGGTTACGGCTCTTTGGTCACGGCTAAGCCGTCTGATACGAGCCTAGCCGCGACGGCCGTCTGGCACGCCGCGGCTAGGCTCGCCTGCTGGCCGCGTCAGTCGGCGGCCTGCTCCTCCGTGGGCTCGTCCTCGTCCGCGGCGAGGATCTGGTACAGCTTCCGCCGCGCGTCGGTGAGGATCTGGCGGGCCTGCTCCACCTGGGCGTTGCTGCCCACCCGGACCACCTGCATGGCCGCCATCGCGACCGTGCCGAACAGCCGGCGCATCTCGATGGTGTTACCACCGACCGACCGGGCCACCACGTCCCAGGGCGCCTGCAGCTCGTCTGGGTGCGCGGCCACGTAGGCGCGTCCCTCGTCGGTGAGTTCATACGCCTTGCGACCGCCCTCGCCCGTCGTGGTCCCGATCAGGCCCTCGTCCTCCAGCTGCTGGAGGGCGGGGTAGACCGACCCCGGGCTGGGCCGCCACAGGCCACCGCTGCGCTCGCTGATCTCCTGGATGACCTGGTAGCCGTTGCGCGGCCCGTCCGCCAGCAGGGCCAGCGCAGCCGCGCGGACATCGCCGCGCTTGACCCGTGGGCCCCGCATCCGCGGACCGCGGCCGCCGAACCACTCGCCGAACTCCTCGAAGGCCGGCCCGGGCCCGCCTGGCCCGCCGGCTCGTCCAGGCGTCGGCGGCCCTGGGAACCAGCCCCGGCCCATCGGGCCGCCCGGCACCCGGGCCCGGCTCACCCGGTGCCCGTGCCCCCGGCGATGCCGCCAGATCTCCTCTTCCTCGCCTGGTCCTTCCCAGGCTTCGTCGTGCCTCATGTGTGTCACATCCTTGTGTGTAGGCAGGCCGAGTATGTTCCGGAGAGTTCCGGAGAATCCCACGGCCTTACTAGTTGCCTCAACGATATATCGGAATAGGTCGGAGAACAAGTCTCGAGTTTTGCCGTGGTGCTGAATCCTGGCCACGCCGTGGTGGCCCGTGCCCCGCTCCCCGGTCCAGGGCGCGTGCCCAGGGCGCGGATCGAGGCGCGGGTCCAGGGTGCGCCGCAGCATGCGCGAGCAGCGCCCCGGGCGTGCCGGACGCTGCTGGACAGGCGTGGTTACCGGCTGGCGGGCAGACGGACGGGGAGTTCGTAGACACGGCGCACACTGGAGCCCAGCCGGGCGATATCCGCGCCGTAGACGTGCAGGGAGATCGTGGGCTCGGCGCCGCAGTTGCGGACCCGGTGGATATCCCCGGGCGGCGCGAACCCGGTCACCTCACCCGGGCCGGTGAGGTTCGTGCCGGCCGCCGCCAGCGCCGCGCCGTCGTCCTGCAGCGCGAACAGCTCCTCGTGCTCGGTGCCCTGCAGCACCCCGGCCACGCACCAGGTCACGTGGTCGTGGATGGGCGTCACCTGACCCGGCCGCCAGATCACGGCGACGACGGAGAACGAGCCGTCCGGCTCGGCGTGCATCAGGTGCGAGCGGTAGCCCGCCGGGTCGCCGGCCCGCTCGGCCGCGCTGAGCAACTGGGACGCGGACAGCGGGCCGCGGCCCAGCTGATCGCCGCGCAGCTGGTCACGGAGCGCGGCCGCCACCCGCTGCGCGGTCTGGCCCCAGTCGCCGTGCCGCCGGACCGCCTGGCGGATCGCCGCGGTGAGCGGCGCCGGGCACCGGCTGGCGGGCGCGCCGCCAGTGATACCGCTGGGGGTGCCGCCGGTGCTGGCCGCGTCACTGGTCAGGCCGCTGGTCATGTCGCTGGTCATGAGGGACATCGGCCACCTCCTGGTTGCCGGGCGGGCCCTCCATCGGGCGGACCCTTCCACGGTACGGAGGCCGGTCCCATTAGCGCTAATGCCAATAAGCTGACCGAGTCATCAAGGTCGTTGATGTGTTGGCGGGCTGACGGTCACTCCCGGGCTGGGGCGGCCGCGGCCCAGGAGCCCGCCAGCTCGGTGAGCCGGGCCAGGGTCCCGGCCAGCGGCCGGCCCTGGCCCACCGCCACCCCCAGCAGGTAGGCGGTGACCGGCGCGGCGGGCCGGTCCACCCCGTGCGCGACCTCACGGGTCAGCTCGAGCACGGCCCTGGTGTCGGCCACGGATGGGTCGAGGCCGAGCTCAGCGCAGACGGCCTCGGTCCACTGATCGAGGGTGCTCACCGGGATGCCTCCTGTCCGGTCCAGGCGCGGGCCCGGGTTAGCTCATCCGGGGTGTCGCAGTCCAGCCACGGCGGCGGCTGGCCGGCCGCCAGCGGCAGGCGCAGGCCAGCCGGGGCCAGCGGGCGGAGCAGCCCGTGCAGCGAGTGGCCCCGGTAGCCGGCCAGGGCGTCCCGCAGCACGGCCGTGCGCCAGCAGCTGGTGAGCCACTGCGCCTGCCCAGTATCGTCCAGCAGCAGCGCGCCCGCGCGGCTGGGCGCATCGGGGTGAGCCGTAGCCGGGCCGGGCGGGTCGAGGGCGTCCACCAGCAGCCGCAGCTGGGTGGCCCGCAGGAACGGGAGGTCGGCCGCGAGCAGCGCCAGCACGGGCGCTGACACCTCGGCCAGCCCGCGGCGCAGCGCCGCCACCGGGCCCGCGCCGGGCGGTTCCTCGCGGACCACCCTGATCTCCGGCGGCCTGATCTCCGGCGGGCGGCCCGGGCTGGCCAGCAGGCCGCCCGGGCGGTCCGGGCCAGCAGGCCGCCGGGGCGGTCCGGGCCGGCCAGCAGGCCGCCGGGGCGGTCCGGTCCGACCACCACGATCCGGGCCGCGCCCGCCGCGGCCGCAGCCGCGACTACCCAGCTGAGGAGCGTGCGCCCGCCCACCAGCAGCCCGGGCTTGTCCAGGCCGCCCAGCCGGGCGGCCTGGCCGCCCGCGAGCACAACCGCGTCGAGGGCACCACACTCCCCCGGCACGGTCAGCCGCCAATGGCGGACATCGGCCGGGACGGCTGCAGGAACTCCGGCTCGTTGATGCCGTGCCCGGGCAGCTTGGCCGCGACCGCCCGCTGCCACCGGGCGGCGATGTCCTCGTCGCTGGCCCCGGAGCGCAGCGGGTCGCGCAGGTTGGTCTCGTCCCGGGCGAACAGGCAGTTGCGGATCTGGCCGTCAGCGGTCAGCCGGACCCGGTCACAGGTGCCGCAGAACGGCCGGGTGACCGAGCCGATCACGCCGACCCGCGCGGGCCCGCCGTCCACCAGGAACGTCTCGGCGGGCGCCGAGCCGCGCGCCGCCGGGTCATCCGGGGTGAGCTTGAAGTGCGGCGTGAGCGCGTCCAGGATCTCGTCGGCGGTCACCATGTTCTCCCGCCGCCAGCCATGCTGCGCATCCAGCGGCATCTGCTCGATGAACCGCAGCTGGTAATCCCGGTCCAGGCAGTACCGGAGCAGGTCCGGGGCCTCGTCGTCGTTGTGGCCGCGCATCAGCACAGCGTTGACCTTGACCGGGGTCAGGCCCGCGGCCGCGGCGGCGGCCAGCCCGTCCAGCACGTCGGCCAGCCGGTCGCGGCGGGCCAGCGCGGCGAACGTGTCCGGGCGCAGCGTGTCCAGGGACACGTTGATCCGGTCCAGCCCGGCCGCGCGCAGTGGGTCGGCCAGCCGGGCCAGCCCGATGCCGTTGGTGGTCAGCGAGATCTCCGGGCGCGGCCGCAGCTCGGCGGTCCGGGCGACGATGCCGGGCAGGCCGCGGCGCAGTAGCGGCTCGCCACCGGTGAACCTGATCTCGGTGATGCCGAGCCGCTGTACCGCGATCCGGGCCAGCCGGATCACCTCATCGTCGGTGAGCAGCGCCGGGTTGGGCAGCCAGTCCAGGCCTTCGGGTGGCATGCAGTACGCGCAGCGCAGGTTGCACCGGTCGGTCAGCGAGATCCGCAGGTCGGTGGCGACCCGGCCGTAAGAGTCCGTGAGAACGGGACACCGCCCCCTTTCATCAGCGGGCAGATGCCCGCATAGTCGTCCAGCCTACGTGCCGCCCTGGCTGTCCACCGATCGGCTGACCCTGGCCGGGCCAGCTGGCCGGCGCGGCCGGCGGCCGTGCGGGCACATTCTCGGAGCATGACACCTTTCCCGCAGGCCCGGGAAGCGCCAGTGGTGCGGGCCCGCGGCCTGTCCAAGCGCTACCGCGAGGTGAGCGCGCTAAACGAGATCGACCTCGATATCCGCCCGGGCGAGATCGTCGCCCTGCTCGGCCCGAACGGGGCGGGCAAGACCACCGCGGTGGAGATCCTGGCGGGGCACTGCCGCCGGGACGCAGGCGAGGTCAGCGTGCCGCCATTGCCTGTGCGGGCATTGCCTGTGCCGGGACATTGCCTGTCTAGCCGACCGTGAAAGTAGGAGATTGCCGTGCGGGCATGCTGGCGGCCCGAGGGCGGCGATACAGTCGTGCCTGTGGACATCGCTGTCTGGCTCGACCAGCTCACCACAGCCGAGCGTGCCGCGCTGGCCCGCGGGGCGGGCACCCTGCCGGTACCGCGGCCCGATGTGCTGGTGGTGGGAGGTGGCATCGCGGGCGTGGCCACCGCGGCGGCCTGCCACGATGCCGGGCTCGGCGCTGTGCTGCTGATCGAGGCTGGGCACCTGGGCGCCGGAGCCACTGGCGGGGCGGCCGGGCTGCTCACCCCGGACATCCACGAATGGAGCGACCCAGAGCCGTTCGTCGACCTGGCCCGGGCCAGCCTGGAGCAGTGGGCTGAGCTGGAGGAGGCCTGGCCGGGCGGGGTGGGCCTGATCGACGCGGACTGGATTGGGCTGTCCCCCGACGCCGGGGGCCTCGCCCCGCATCAGTCGCCCGCCGTGGAGTGGCTGGACCCGGGCGAGGTGGCCCAGCTCGTGCCGGGGCTTGCGCTGCCCATGGCCGGCGCCCTGATCCGGCACCAGGCCCGGGTGAACCCGCTGCGGGCGGTGGCCCGGCTGTCCGCGGTACTGCCGGGCGTGGCCACCGGGGTCGCCGCCACCGGCGTCATCATCCGGGGTGGCCGGGTCGTGGCCGTCCAGACCACGGCCGGGCTGGTGCAGCCGGGCGCGGTGGTGTTCGCCACCGGCCTGCCGCCGGTCCTGGACGGGCTGGACCTGGAGGTGCCCTGGGAACGGGTCAAGGGCCATCTGCTCGTCACCGAGCCCGCCCCGGTGCGGCTGCCCGGCATCGTGGCCCCGGTGGCCACCCAGCTGGAGGACGGGCGGCTGCTGGTCGGCGGCACGTTCGACACCGGGGACGAAAGCCCGGTGCTGCGGCCGGAGGTGATCGACAGCATCCTGGCCGGACTGTACGCCACCCTGCCGCCGCTGCACGGGCTGCGCGCGGCCTACCAGTGGTACTGCTTCCGGCCCCGCCACCCGGACGGGCTGCCGGTCATCGACCGGGTGCCCGGGCTCAGCAACGCCTGGCTCACCTCCGGGCACTACCGCACCGGGATCCTGCTCGCCCCGGTCACCGCTCAGACGCTGGTTCGCTGGATCTCCTCGGGCCAACCACCCGCCGAAGCCCCGGCCTGGAGCTGCGAGCGGTTCGCCACCCGGCGCCTCCCGGGCTAGCAGAGCATTTCGGTGGTCACGGGAGGTGCCCCGCAGGGGTGCCTCGCGGGGCCACTTATCCCGGGGGGTTCCGGGGGGTCGTCCCCCCGGGCCAGCGCAGCTGCCGCCGGTCATCGGGCAGCCGCTTGGTGATCCCGGCCCGGTCCAGGTACTCCAGCAGCGGGATGGCCACCCGCCGGGTGGTGCCCAGGGCCTGCCGGGCCTGGGCGGCCGTGAACGGCTCGGGCAGCCCGGCGAGCCGCCGCGCCGCCTCGGCATCGGCGCCCGGCGCCAGCACGATCTGCTCGGCGATCCGCAGCAGCAGCCCGGCCCGGGCCGCCGCGGCCACGCCCCGGGGGTCCAGGCCGAGCTCGCGCAGCCGGGCCGCGTCCGGCGCCGCGAACGGCTGCCCGGCCAGGTCCGCCCGCAGCGCCCGGACCGCCGCCTGCAGCCGCTCCGGCAGGGCCGCTGGCTGGCCACCGGCCGGCACCATCCGCAGGCAGCCATCGGCCATCTGGATCGCCCCGCCCGCCAGCGGCGGTCCAGCCTGGGCCCCGGTTCGCCGCGCCGCACTGGCCAGCGCCTCGACCAGCTGCCGGGAGGGCAGCCGGAGCTGGGCGCGGGCCGCGTCCACGGGCAGGCCGGGTGACAGCGGCACCCGGGCCTGGTACGCGGCCACGGCCTCGGCCAGCCGCTGCCGCAGCCGGGCCCAGTGCGCGGGATCAGCGACCCAGTCCCCGGCCACGGGCTCAGGCAGGCCGGTCACGCCCATGGCGGTGAGTGCGCCGGACTGGAGCAGGCCATGGCGCTGCAGCAGCTCAGCCGCACCCGGCCGGGGTGGCCAGCTGGCCAGCTCACGGGCGGCCGCGGCGGCGGCACCGCGCCCGGCGAACGCGGGCGGTGCCACGTCCAGCACCGTCGCCCCGGTCAGCGCGGGCCAGGAATCGGGTTTCGCAACGGCCGCCGAGCCAGGGTCGCGCAGCAGCAGCCGGTCCCCCACGTGCAGCGGGAGCGGCTCGGCCAGGGTCAGCCGGGCGATCAGGTCACCCAGCAGGCGCAGCCGCGCGGTGACCCGCGCGGCGCCGATATGCACGGTGAGCCGCTGCGGTGGCCGCGGGCCGGCCTGGGCCAGCCGCACGTCCGCCGCGGTCGCCAGGGTCCACTGGCCCGGCGCCACCAGTGCCATGCCGCGGGCCGGGGCCGCCCGGTCCGCCACGCGCAGGTTCAGCGCCACCCGGGCCACTCCGCTGACCTGCTCCGCGCGCTGCTTGAGCGACTCGATCCCCCGGACCCGGACCGGTTCCATCGCCGGGGTGAGCAGTAGCTCCTGCCGCACGGTGAGCGTGCCCGCGGGAAGTGTGCCGGTGACCACCGTCCCGCTGCCCTTGATGGTGAACGCGCGATCCACCCACAACCGGACCGGGGCCGCCGGGTCCGCCGCAGGCAAGCGGCTGACCAGCCGGTCCAGGGCACCGAGCAGCTCCGGCAGGCCCTGCCCGGTCGTGCCGCTGACCGCGACCGCCTCGACCTGGCCGAGACTGGTCGCGGCGAGCTCGGCCAGGGCCTGCCGCCGGGCCGGGCCCGGGTCGGCCAGGTCGGACCGGGTCACCACGAGCAGGCCGTGGGTGATGCCGAGCGCGTGCACAGCCGCGAGATGCTCGGCCGACTGCGGCATCCAGCCCTCGTCCGCCGCCACAGTGAACAGCACGGCGGGCACCGCGCCGACTCCGGCCAGCATGTTCGGCACGAAGCGCTCGTGCCCGGGCACATCCACGAACGCGAGCTGCTCCCCGGACGGCAGGGTCAGCCAGGCAAAGCCCAGGTCGATGGTGAGGCCACGGCGGCGCTCCTCGGCCCAGCGGTCGGGTTCCATCCCGGTGAGCGCGCGGACCAGGGTGGACTTTCCGTGGTCCACGTGCCCGGCGGTCGCGATGACCTGCATCAGGTCAGGCCCTGGGCTGGCACCGGCGGGGCCGCGGCGATGACGGCGGCGGCCAGCGTGTCATCCTCATCGGGGCGGACCGCCTTGAGGTCGAGCAGCAGCCGGCCCGCTTCGGTCCGGCCGATCACGGCCGGGAACGCGCCGCTGCGTACCGGCTCGCCGTCGCGCAGGCCCGCGGCCAGCGCGGCGGGCAGGCTGACCGCCGCGCTGGGCAGGGCCACGCCGGGGGCACCGCCGCCACCCACCGCGGCCGCACTGGGCACAGCCCGGGCGTCCAGCCCGGCGTCGGCCAGCCGCCGGGCCAGCCATCGCGCGCGGCCGAGCAGGGACGCCTCATCCGCGGCCAGCGCCGCCGCGAGCGGCACCGGTGGGCCGGTCAGAGTCGCTTCCAGCGCGGCGAGGGTCATCTTGTCGACCCGGAGCGCCCGGGCCAGCGGATGCCGGGCGAGCTGGCGGACCAGGTCGCTACGGCCGAGGAGCAGGCCAGCCTGCGGCCCGCCAAGCAGCTTGTCGCCACTCGCAGTGACGAGGGCCGCGCCCGCCAGCAGCCAGGAGCTGGCGTCTGGCTCGTCGGGCAGCAGCGGATGCCGGGACAGCAGGCCGGACCCGATGTCCCCGACCACCGGGACGCCGAGGCCGGCCAGCTCGGCCACGCTGGCCTGGGCGGTGAACCCGTCGATGCGGAAGTTCGACGGATGCACCTTGAGCAGGAACCCGGTGTCCGGCCCGATCGCGGCGGCGTAGTCAGCGACCGTGGTCCGGTTGGTGGCGCCCACCTCGCGGATCCGGGCCCCGGTGGACTCCAGCAGGTCCGGCAGCCGGAACCCGTCGCCGATCTCGATCATCTCGCCGCGGCTGACCACGATCTCCCGGTCGGCCGCCAGCGCGGTCGCGGCCAGCACCAGCGCGGCCGCGTTGTTGTTCACCACGTGCACCGCCTGCGCGGCGGGCACCGCCGCCGCCAGCGCGTCGAGCGCGCCCCGGCCCCGGCGCCCCCGGGTGCCCGCGGCCAGGTCGAACTCCAGGTTGGTGTAGCCCGCGGTGGCCGCCATGGCCTGCACGGCCGCGTCGGACAGCGGGGCCCGGCCCAGGTTGGTGTGCAGCACCACCCCGGTCGCGTTGAGCACCGGTACCAGCGAGGTAGCGGCCTGGGGCAGCCCCGCCACAGCCACGTCCGCCACCGCGTCCGGGCTGATCTGCCCGGACCGGGCCTGCTGCTGGGCCCGCGCCACCGCCGCCTTCACCCGGGCCCGGCCGAGCCGCGGAATAGCGGCAGCCAGCCGCGGGTCGGCCAGCACCGTATCGGTGCGGGGAACGAAGCGGCGGCCATCCACGAGCGAGACCCTACCCGCAACGGCGTGCCTTTCCTGAGCCGGTTGGCCGCGACCTCGCATAAAGGCGGATCGCCCGGGTAGTTGCGCCGGGCAGGTGTTGACTTCGCCTGCAAAGGAGTGATCGATATGGCCGGAATGCTGCGTGTTCCCCGGAGCCGGGGTGCGCTGACCGGCGTGCTGCTGGTTCTGCTCGGCCTGTGGGGCGGCTTGATCGCCTTCGTCGGACCCTACTTCCATCTGGCCTACACGCCGGGCACGGCGTGGACCTATACCGCGGGCCGGCTCTGGCTGGAGATGCTGCCTGGCGCGGGCACCCTGGTCGGCGGCTTCGTGCTGCTGGTCAGCCGGGTCCGGCCGGTGGCCATGCTGGGTGCGTGGCTGGCCGCGCTGAGCGGCGCGTGGTTCGCGGTGGGCGGGATCCTGCGCCAGCTGTGGAGCCCGACCAGCGATGTCGCGATCGGCACGCCCATTGGCGACACCGTCACCAGGGTGATCGCGGAACTCACCTACTTCGCCGGGCTCGGCGTGGTCATCGTCTTCCTGGCCGCCGTGGCCATCGGGCGGCTCACCGTGATCGGGGTGCGGGATGCCCGGTACGCCGAGCGGCGCCAGGACGTGGTCGTTCCCGCGGGTGAGGTGCCCGCGGACGAGGTGCCCGCCGGCCGGACCGAGCCGGTCCGCGCACCAGTGAGCACGCCTGCGGCCCGCACCGGCGGTACGGGCGAGTACGCAGCCACGGCCGACACCACGGCGACCCGTACCGACTCGGCGAGCTGAGCTAGCTCACCCGCCGCACAGACCGGCGGCTGGCACACGCCCCCCGTCCCCTGCGTGTGCCAGCCGTCAGGCTCACCTGGGCCCAGGCCCAGGTGGTCCCCCGCGCTGGTCCTGCCTGCCCTGCACATGCCATCATCTGCTGCACCCTGTTCAGCGGCGGGAATGAATGCCGCCAAACCGGGAGTTATCGTCTGAAAGAGTTGAGCAGGGGGGAAACCTGATGAGCACAACAACCGCGGCGGAGCTCGCCGCGGCCCGCACCCGCTGGCCGCAGTGGTCCATCCGGCCGGTGGATTCGGGCAAGGGCATCGGCTTTACCGCGCACCGCCGCGCCGCCGCCGGGTTAGCCGCGGTCTGGGCGCCTGATCTGACTGCCCTGGAAAAGCGCATGGGTTCGTACCGGGAGACCGTCAGTTAGGTTTCGCCAGCGAGGTTCAGGCGCTGCTGCGCTCGCTGTGGGTGGCCGCGAAGTGCAGCGGGAAGTGCGGATCCCGGCAGCGGTGGTTGCGCAGCGCGCCACAGAACGGGCAGCCCCGGGCCCGGACCGCTGGGTCCAGGTGGGCGCGGTCATCGGCGCTCAGCCGGGCTTCCGGCACCGCCCCGCGATCCTGCCGCCAGGCGTTCCGCCGGGCCAGCTCGCGGGCGAATTCCTGGCCAGCAGGCTCGCACTGCTCGCAGTGGCAGCCGTGGTACCAGGCCAGGAAGGTGCCATGGGGTGGTGGCGCCGCGGGCAGCTCCCGCCAGCGGCCAGCATTGCCGGGCACAGCGTTGTCGGATACAGCCTCGCCGGACACGGCCTGGCCGGACATCTCGGGCACAAGCTGAGCTTACCGTCAGGCCAGGGCATGGAGCGTTATGCAAAACCGGCTAGCGAGTGCAGGCCCGGAGGACCTGCACGAGCGGCCGGTGCAGGTCAGGGCGACGGTAGCGGTGGATATTGATGTGCATAACGCGACTTTTGCCTAAGACACATGGTGCCTTAGCCGGTGAGCAGCGGCCGGGCCTGCTGGGTGACGTACAGCTCGGCCCGGAACCGCTGCGTCAGCTCGTCGTAAGCGGCCTGCACGTCCTCCAGCGCCACGATGCTGGCGGGGCTGAACAGGGCGGTCATGGACTGGTCCCACCACGGCATGTTCCGCCGGTCACCCCACTGGCTGTCGATCGGGGCCCGCAGGTGAGCATCGGCGTCGGTGGTCGCGTACATGGCGAACAGAGTCGTCATGAACTCGTGGTACGCGGCGAACAGCTGGTCGGAGAACAGCACCTTGTTGGCGTACATGATCTCGTCCAGCTCCCGCTTGATGGCGATCGCCCGCGGCGGATCGATCTCCTTCCAGCTGCCGACAAAGGTGGCGAAGCACAGCAGCTTGTTCAGGCCGGGGGCGAGCTTGGCGAAGATGTTCAGGCGGTGGGTGACTACGGTCTGGTTGGCCCACTGCACCTGCTCGATCCGGCGGCTGGCCCGCGCGACGAAAATCCCCAGCCCGGCCACGGTCAGCGGCGTCAGCGCATCCACGGCCAGCGTAACGATCTGCACACTGGTCCACGACGATGCCATCAGTCCTCGTCTCCGTCCTGGTCAGCTTCCTGGCCGGCGGCTTCCTGCGCGGCGGCGAGCCGCGCCACGGTGGCCGGGCGGGACCAGGCGGATTCTCCCAGCAGCTCAGGTATGCCGCAGCCAGGCCCCGGACCGCTGGGTGCGCCGTTGGCCAGCCCTCGGTCAGGCCGCAAAGCTCAGCGGAGGCGGACGGGAATCGAACCCGCCAGCGACACAGCGCGCCGCTCACCAGTTTTGAAGACCGGGGGGGCCACCAGGCACCCGGACGCCTCCGCAGCCGACCTTATCCGGCGGCCCGGCGCTGAGCGCACCGGGCGCGCCTGCCGCCAGCCCGCGCCCTCAGCCAGCCGCTAGCCGGCGTACAGGGTGTCGATGTCATCGGCGTACTTGGCGTGCACCACGCGGCGCTTCAATTTGAGCGTCGGGGTCAGTTCCTCGCTCTCCGCGGTCCATTCCACCGGCAGCAGCCGCCAGCGCTTGACCTGCTGAACCCGGGCCAGCTGCTGATTGGCGGCCGCGACCGCTTCGCCGACAGCGGCGAGCACAGCTGGGTTCTCGGCCAGCTCCGCCAGGGAGGCTGCCTCGATGCCCTGGCCCGGCCCAGGCCGGCGCGACCTCGCTGTCCAGGGTGAGTAGCGCGACCACGTACGGCCGCCGGTCCCCGAAGGCCAGGGCCTGGCCGACCAGCGGGTGCGCCACCAGCAGGTTCTCGATCATCGCGGGCGGCACGTTCTCGCCACCCGCGGTGATGATCAGTTCCTTCTTCCGGTCCACGACGGACAGGAAGCCATCCTCGTCCAGGCGGCCGATATCCCCGGTGTGCAGCCAGCCGTCCGCATCGATCAGCTCTGCGGTAAGGTCGGGCCGGTTCAGGTAGCCCAGGGTGTTGAGCGGCCCGCGGGCCAGCACCTCCCCGTCGGGCGTGATACGCACCTCTATGCCGGGGCGGGCCGGCCCACTGTGCCGAGCTTGAACTCGGCTTTGGTGTTCATGGTGAAGGCTCCGGTGGTCTCGGTCATCCCGTAGACATCCAGGATCTTCATGCCCAGGCCAGCGAAGAACGCCGCCACGTCCCTGGGCAACGGCGCCGCCGCGCTCACCACGTGCTCGGCCTCGCCCAGCCCGAGCAGCGCGCGGATCGGCCCCAGCACCTGCTCGTCCGCCTGCCGGAACGCGGCGGCCAAGTCAGCCGGGGTGCTGTGGCCGAACTGGCCGCTTTCTACGTACCGGCGGCCGATGTCCATGGCCTGGCTGACCGCGGCCCGCCTGGCCTCGTCCTGCTCGGCGGCGAGCAGCGCCCGGATGCCCGCCTGGATCTTCTCCCACACCCGCGGCACCCCGAAGAACGCGGTGGGCCGGACCTGCCCGACCACCCCGATCAGCTGCTTGACGTCCGGGCAGAAATGCACGTGCCCGCCGGTCATGACCGGGATGTAGATGCTGAACATGCGCTCGGCAATGTGCGCCAGCGGCAGGTAGGACACCCAGCGGACGCCCGGGATGATGCTGCTGACCCGCAGCCCGGCTGCCACCTCGTACAGGGCGCTGCGGTGCGTGATCACGACGCCCTTGGGGTTCCCGGTCGTCCCCGATGTGTACAGCAGGGTGACCGGGTCATCCGGGGATATCGCGGCCACCCGGTGGGTGACCAGCTCGCCCGCGGCCGCCAGCCGCCGGGAGCCCAGCGCGGTGAAATCCGCCCAGCTGAGGTAGAGCTCGCCAGGCGGGCAGGCTGCGGGGTCCCGGACGATGACCTTCCGCAGCCCGGGCAGATTGTTCAGCACCGGCTGCCAGCGGGCCAGTTCCTCCGCGCCGTCCAGCACGGCGATCCGCGCGTCGCAGTCCCCGGCCATGAACCGGACCTGCTCGGCCGCGAGCGTCGCGTAGAAGGTGACCGGGACTCCCCCGGCGTGCACGGCCCCCAGGTCGGCCAGCACATGCTCGCTGCGGTTCGGCAGCATCAGCGCGACCCGGTCGCCCGGGGCCAGGCCGAGCGCGATGAACCCGGCGGCCAGTTCCAGTGCCCGCTGCCCGACCTGCCCCCAGGTCAGGGTCTGCCAGCCGTCTGGGCCGCTGTCCGACAGCGCAGGTGTGCCAGCCGAGCTGGCCGCAGTCTGCCGCAGCTCGTCGCATACTGTCCGGCCGCGGACCGAGTCCTCGATCGCGTTCCGCACCGCGAGTACCTCGCTGGTCACCGCTCACCTCCGGCTGTGGCTGCCCCTGGGCGTGGCTTCCCTGGAATGCCACCACTTCCCCGCGGCCGCCGCAAGATCTCCCCGCCGCCAGGCTGGCGCGGGGCCCGATTACAGTGCTGTACATGACGCTCTCGACCACGGTCCGGCTGACCCAGTACGCCAGTGGCGGCGGCTGCGCCTGCAAGATCCCGCCCGGCGAGCTGGAGGATATGGTGGCCGCGATGCTGGCCGGTGCCGGGCCTGCCCCGGCCGGGGTCAGCCGCCGGGACGCTGACCTGCTGATCGGGCTGGAGCACGGGGATGACGCCGCGGTGGTCCGGATCAGCGACGGCCAGGCGGTCGTGGCCACCGCCGATTTCTTCGGCCCGGTGGTGGACGACGCCTACACGTTCGGCCGGATCGCGGGCACGAACGCGCTGTCCGACGTCTACGCCGTGGGCGGCGAGCCACTGGTCGCGCTCAACCTGCTCGGCTGGCCGCGGGCGAAGCTCCCGGCCGAACTGGCGGGTGAGGTTCTCCGCGGCGGACTGGACGCGGCCCGCGCGGCAGGCTGCCTGCTGGCCGGCGGGCACAGCATCGACGACCCCGAGCCGAAGTACGGCATGGCGGTCACTGGGCTCGCCGACCCGGCGGCCCTGCTGCGCATCGACGCCGGGCAGCCGGGCCTGCCGCTCACCCTGACCAAGCCGATCGGCAGTGGCGTGCTGAACTCGCGGCACAAGGCCACCGGCGAGGTGCAGCCGCACGCGGTCGAGGTGATGACCACGCTGAACGCGGCGGCCAGCCGGGCCGCGCTGGCTGCTGGCCTGCGCTGCGCCACCGACGTGACCGGGTTCGGCCTGCTCGGCCACTTGTTCAAGCTGGCCCGGGCCAGCGGGCTGAGTGCCGTGCTGGACCACGCCGCGGTACCGCTCATCGAGGGCGCCCGCGAGGCCGTGCGCGACGGGTACGTGCCGGGCGGCACCCGGCGCAACCTCGCCTGGGTGGCCCCGCACGCTGACGTCGGCTCGGTCGCCGAGGAGGACCTGCTGCTGCTCGCCGACGCGCAGACGTCCGGCGGCCTGCTGGTGGCCGGGGAGATCCCTGGTGCCCCGATCATCGGTGAGCTGGTGCCCGCCGCCGCGGCCACGCTGATCATCCGCTAGGAGCATTATTCAAACCGGCTAGCGACCACGGCCCGCCAGGCCCGTGGGAGCGGTCGGTGCGCAGGGTCGGTGTTGGCCAGCGTTGGCGGATGATTTGAATCACGCGACTTGAAGACACAGCGGGAAGGCCGTGATGACCGTGTACGCAGCCAGCGAACCGGGCGCCAGCGGCCGCACGGCCCGGCGGCGGATCCAGCGGATCCGGCTGCCCGGGGAAGCGGGCGGCGCAGGCCCGGAAACCAGTGGCCGGGCGGACCTGCTGGCGGTGGAGGAGCCGCTGGAGATCCGGGTGGGCAGCCAGCCGCTCGCGGTGACCATGCGCACTCCTGGTGACGACATCGACCTGGCGGCCGGCTTCCTGGCCACCGAGGGCGTGGTGGCGGCCGCTGACGGCATCACCGAGATCCGGATGTGCGACGGCAACGTGGCAGACGTGACCCTCGCCCCGGGGATCAGCCTGCCGGTGGAGCGGCTGCGCCGGAATTTCGTCACCACCAGCGCGTGCGGCGTCTGCGGCAAGGACAGCATCGACGCGATCCGGGTCCGGTCCCGTTACGACGTGTCCGCCGACCCGGTGCGGGTGGCACCGGTCGTGCTGGCCGGGATGCCCGGCACGCTGCGCGAGGCGCAGCGCGTGTTCGCCAGCACCGGCGGGCTGCATGCGGCCGGCCTGTTCACCGCGGACGGCCGCCTGCTGGCGGTACGCGAGGACGTCGGCCGGCACAACGCCGTGGACAAGGTCATCGGCTGGGCACTGCGCGAGAAACGGCTGCCCCTCGCCGGGTGCGTGCTGCTGGTCAGCGGCCGGGCCTCGTTCGAACTCACCCAGAAGGCGCTGATCGCGGGCTTGCCGGTGCTAGCTGCGGTGTCCGCCCCGTCCTCGCTCGCCGCGGATCTGGCCGCCGACTCGGGCATGACGCTGGTCGGCTTCTTGCGCGGCACGTCCATGAACGTGTACGCCGGGGCCCACCGGCTGTCAGGAGACCAGCGGTCAGCAGATCACTGATACGGCGCTGACCAGCCCGCAGAGCCCGCGGACGAGGACGACACCGGGAGGGCGTCCCCGATCGGGATGCTGGCACCGATCACGATGATCAGTACAGCGATCAGGACTCGTGGCCGACGGTCTGAGCGCGGGTCACGTGGCTGCGCGGGCACGATGCTTCCCCTAGCTCCCTGAGCGTGGCGGCACACTGGCCCGCCGCCGCGCGGGTAGTTGTACGGCACACCAGTCCTTATCAGGATTACCCCGTATCGGGCCTGGGATGCCTGCCCGCTGGCCCGGATGCCTGCCGTACCCGGATCCTGGCGGGCCGCCAGTATACCGGCGGCCCGCCAGAACCCGGCGGGCCGGGTCAGCTGCTGCCGGAGTTCTCCTGTACCCCGTAGATCCGCCGGATCCGGCCGTTCACCAGGTTGAACAGCAGGTCCACCGCGATGCCGATGATCAGGATCACGATGATGATCGAGATAGCGCTGGCCATGTCCGCCTGGTCCTGGTCGTTGTTGAGCAGGATGCCGAGGGACGGCTGGCCGAGGATGATCACGACGATCTCGGCCGCGACCAGGCCATGCCAGGCAAAGGCCCAGCCCTGCTTAAGGCCGCCCACGAAGGCCGGCAGCGTGGCCGGCAGGAGCAGGTGCCGGTAGAGCGCCAGGCGGCGCAGCCCCATGACCTTGCCCGCCCGCAGCAGCAGCGGCGGCACGTAGTCCGCGCCCGCGATCAGCCCGTTGGCGATCGAGGGGGTCGCGGTCACCACGACCACGAACAGGATGGCCGTGGAGTTACCGCCGAACAGGATGATGGCGAACGGCACCCAGACGATGGAGGGCAGCGTCTGCAGCGCCGTGATGAGCGAGCCCACCGCGGCCCGCAAGGGCATGATCCGCGACACCAGCGCACCCAGCACCGAGCCGATGACCAGGGCCAGCGCGAACCCGATGACCACGGTACGCAGGGAGATGCCGATCGCGGTCCAGAGCAGCGCATGGTGCATCTGGGCCCAGAGGTCAGGGATCGTGGTGGCGGGCCCGGGCAGGATCTCGTGCTTGAAGCCGCTGAGGTAGAGCAGTTCCCAGATGGCCAGGGCGAGCGCGGTCGCCAGCAGCTTGGGCCAGGCCGCGGCCCAGGCCCGTTGCGGGATCCGCGACTTGGGAACGGGCGGGACGAACTGGTCCAGGGCGTCCAGTCCGGCCAGCGCGACCGACGGCTCCCCGATGCTCGTCTCAGTCGCCATGGCGCATCACTTCCTCCCGCAGCCGCGCCTTGATCTTGACGGCCAGCTCGACGGTCTGCGCGGAGTCCATGCCACGGGGCCGGTCGAACCCGACCGGGTACTCACCGATCACCCGGCCCGGCCGGCTGCTGAGCAGCACCACCCGGTCGCCCAGCCGGACCGCCTCACGCACCTCGTGCGTGACGAACAGGATGCTCAGCTGGCGCCGCCGCCAGATGCCCTCCAGCACTTCATGCAGCAGGTCACGGGTCATCGCGTCGAGCGCCCCGAATGGCTCGTCCATGAGCAGGATGTCGGCGTCCTGGGCGAGCGCCCGGGCCAGTGCCACCCGCTGCCGCATCCCGCCGGACAGCTGGTGCGGCCGCTTGCCCGCGAACGCGCTCAGCTGGACCAGGTCGAGCAGCTCGGCCACCCGGTCCCGGCGCTCCGGCCGCGGCATCCCAGCGGCCCGCAACGGCAGCTCGATGTTGCGGGCCGCGGTGAGCCAGGGAAACAGGGCGGATTCCTGGAACATCAGGGACACCCGCCGGCCCTCCCGTGGCCACCTCCCCCGATGTCACCGTGTCGAGCCCGGCGGCCAGCGAGAGCAGGGTGCTCTTGCCACATCCGGACGCGCCGATCAGGCAGACGAACTCGCCCGGGGCAACCTCCAGGGACAGCCGGTCCAGGGCCAGCAGGCCCGCCTCGCCCCGGCCGAACACCTTGGATGCCTCGCTGATCCGGATGGCTGGCCCCGCGCTGGCCGCACCCGCGCCGGCTACATCGGCGCTGGCCACATCGGTGCTGGCCACGTCGGTGCTGGCCACGTCGGTGCTGGCCACATCGGAGCCATCAGGCTGGGAACGGGCTGACGCCCCCAGGAGGGTTCCCGGGGGCGTGCCGTGCTGGGAATCTACGGTCATGAACTCACCTGTGCTTGTCCGTCGGCTTTCAGCAGCGCGTTGAGCGGGCCAAGATCATAGATGCCGCTCACGCTGGCGCTCTTGAGCAGCCCGATCGAGACGGCGTGCTGCGCATCGGTGGCCAGCGAGGAGGCGACGGGGTCATCGGTGAAGGTGATCTGCTGGAACGAGGCCGCCAGCACGGCGGACTTGAGCCCCTTGCCGAGCAGCGCGGTCAGCTCCGCATTCGCCGCGGCCTCCGCCGCCGACGTGTCGGAGTGAATGTAGGTGTTCGCCTCGATCTGCCCCTTGAGCAGGTCTGACACCACGCTGGCGTGCGCCGCGAGGAAGGACTGGGAGACGACCAGGTTCGTGGTGACGAACTGCCCGGACGGCCACAGGCTGGCCTCGTTCACCAGCTGCTTCCCGCCGTCAGCGACCATCTCGATGTCATACGGGGCCGGGCTCCCAGCCGCCGGCGATCTGGCCGGACTTGAACTCCAGCACCGCGTCGGAGTTGGGCGAGATGGGCTTGACCGAGACGTCCCCGCCGCCAGTCGTCGTGGTGCTCAGCCCGTGCTGCTTCAGGTAGTAGCGCAGCGCCACGTCCTGGGTGTTGCCGAGCGACGGGGTGGCCAGGGACTGGCCCTTGAGCTGGCTTACGCTGCCGATGCCCGCCTTGACCACGAGGGCCGCACCGCCGCTGGCCGCACCAGAAATGATCTTGATGGCCTTGCCGTCAGACTTCTGGAAGGCGTTGATGGCCGGGTTGGGCCCCACGTAGGCGGCGTCCAGCTGGCCAGCCAGCAGCGCGGTCGTCTCCTGGGTGCCCGAGCTGAACACCGAGGTCTTCAGGGTCACGCCGCTGCCCAGGTTCTTGGTGAAGAAACCCTTGTCCAGGCCGATCAGGGCGGGCGCATGAGTGATGTTGGCCAGCAGGCCCAGCCGCAAGGTCACATGAGCCGAGCTGGCGCTGCCCCCCGAGGTGCTACCTGAGCTGGCCGACGAGCTGCTGCAGCCGGCCGCCAGCAGGGTCACCAGCCCAATGGCGGCTGCTCCGGAGCTGAGAAGCGAACGACGCATCGATGTCCCACCCTTTTCGATCAGATTAATAGGCAACACCGGATTAAACCATACCTTGCCGGCTGGTACGGCTGGGTATACGTCGAGCAGGGGCTGGCCGCCGCGGCTAGCCGGGCGCTGCGGGCAGGTCACGGGCCTGACCATCGGCCAGTTCCAGCGCGCGACCGCGGCATCCGAGTACGGTACGGGCAGGAGGAACAACGCGCGGATGGGGCAGGGTAGCCTGGTCCGGGCCGCGCGACCGGGCTTCCGGCCGCCACCTGGAGGTACCGTGCCAGCCCTGATCGAGGACTACGCGCTCGTCGGCGATATGCAGTCCGCCGCCCTGATCAGCCGGGCCTGGCTCGGTGGACTGGCTATGCCTGCCCCGGTTCGACTCGCCGGCCTGCTTCGCCGCGCTGCTCGGCACTGAGCAGCATGGCCGGTGGCGGATCGCCCCGGTAGGCGCGGCCGAGGACGGCGCTGCGCAGCCGGACGGCACCACAGTAACCCGCCGTTACCGCCCGGACACGCTGATCCTGGAAACAGAGTGGCACACATCAGGCGGGGCCGTCCGGGTCACCGACTTCATGCCGCCCCGCGACGGCAAGAACCCCGCCCTGGTGCGCATCGTCGAGGGCCTGGCCGGCTCGGTGGATATGGACTGCGTGTTCCGGGCCCGCTTCGGTTACGGCCAGGTCCTGCCCTGGATGCGCCGGATCGACGGCTGCGTGGTGGGCGTGGCCGGCCCGGACTCGGTCTGGCTGTCCACCCCGGTCACGCTGACCGGGCGGGCGTTCCAGCACCAGGCCACGTTCACCGTCGAGGCGGGGGAACGGGTCCCGTTCGTGCTCACCTGGAACCCCTCCTTCGGGGCCACACCCGAGCGGACTGACCCGCATCAGGCCGAGGCGGCCACCGAGCGGTTCTGGTGTGACTGGGTGGCCCGCTGCACGTACCAGGGCTGCTACCGGGACGCGGTGGTCCGCTCGCTGATCACCCTGAAGGCGCTGACCTACCAGCCGACCGGTGGCATCGTGGCGGCGGCCACCACCTCGCTGCCGGAGGACCTGGGCGGGATCCGGAACTGGGACTACCGGTACTGCTGGCTACGGGACGCCACCATCACCCTGGAGGCGCTGCTGCGCACCGGGTACACCGACGAGGCGATGGCCTGGCGGGAGTGGCTCGGCCGGGCGGTGGCCGGGGACCCGCAGGACGTGCAGATCATGTACGGGGTAAGAGGCGAGCGCCGGCTGGCCGAGTGGGAAGCCGACTGGCTGCCCGGGTATGAGAGCTCAGCGCCGGTCCGGATCGGCAACGCCGCGGTCAACCAGCGCCAGCTCGACGTGTACGGGGAGGTCATCGACGCGCTCACGCTCGGCCGGCGGTCCGGCATCGCGGTGGACCGGCATGCCTGGTCGCTGCAGCGGGCCCTGCTCGGGTTCCTGGAGAAGCACTGGTCCGAGCCGGATGAGGGCATCTGGGAGGTCCGCGGCCCACGGCGGCATTTCGTGCACTCCAAGGTCATGGCGTGGGTCGCGTTCGACCGTGCGGCCAGCATCGCCGCCAGCGGCATGCCCGGGCCAGCGCAGAAGTGGCAGAACCTGGCCCAGCAGATCCACCAGGAAGTCTGCGAGCGCGGGTACGACGCCACGCGCGGGGCGTTCACCCAGTACTACGGATCGACCGAGCTGGACGCGGCCGTGCTGCTGATTCCGGAGGTCGGCTTCCTGCCGCCGGACGACCCGCGGGTGGTGTCGACCGTCGAGGCCGTCCAGCGCGAGCTGATGCAGGACGGCCTGGTCCGCCGGTACCAGCTGCCCGCGGCCACCGACGCGCAGTCCAGCCCGGATGGGCTGACTGGGACCGAGGGTGCGTTCCTGGCCTGCAGCTTCTGGCTGGCCAACGCCCTGCATATGATCGGCCGGGACGACGAGGCCGGCCAGCTGTTCGGCCGCCTGCTGGACCTGCGCAACGACGTGGGCCTGCTCAGCGAGGAGTATGACCCCCGGTACCGCCGCCAGGTCGGGAACACGCCCCAGGCGTTCAGTCACGTGCCGCTCATCCAGACTGCGCTCAACCTGGACCAGCACGCTGGCGCGCACAGCCGGGCCGGGCACCGGAAGCGGCCTGCCGGCACCCGGCCCGCCGGGCCGTGACCGCGGGTCCCCGGCCCGCCGCTGGCCCAGGCGGCTTTCCCGGCCCGGCCGCTGGCGCCATGTCGCCGTCCCCGCCCCGGCCATCAGCACAGTCCCGGCCGCACATCCTGGTGGTCAACGGCCGGAAAGTGCGCCAGCCCGTGTTCGTCATCGGCGCCCCGTACTCCGGGACGGACCTGCTGGCCCGGTCGCTCAAGCGGTCCACTGGGTTCCACCTGACCCTCGGCCAGCGCTGGGTGCTCCCGGTGGTGCAGGCGTTCGCCGGGCGGCCGTCCATCCCCCGCGGCCGGCCGGAGGCGGCCGCCACGGTACTCCGGGACGCGTTCGCCCAGGCCTGGCAGGTCACCGCGGACTGCTGCCTGGGCTGTACCCAGCAGTGCCGGGAAGCTGGCCGCCTGGCCGGGATCGGCCCCTGCGTGAGCCAGCGCACCGTCACCCGCTACGGCGATGCCAGCCCGGATCTCATGTACTGCATCGACGCCCTGCTCGACGCGTTCCCGGACGCGCGCGTGCTGCAGATCATCCGGGACGGCCGGGATGCCGTCGCCGGGATGCTGGCCGATCCGGGGGTGCTCAGCTGGTTCCGGCCCGGCGTGGTGGACATCGATGCCGAGTTCCCGCACCCGCTGCTGGGGCTGGAAGAAGAGGGCGACCGGGCCCGGTGGCCCGGGCTGTCGGTGACCGCGAAATGCGCCATGCGCTGGCGCGGCACCGTGCGCCAGATGGCCCGGCTGCGCGCCCGGCTGCCCGCCAGCCAGCTGGTCACCTTCCGGTATGAGGACGTGATCCGCCAGCCCGCGGACGCGGCCACGGCCATGTCCGGATTCCTGGGCGCGCCCGTGCACATCCCCGAGCCGGCCGGGCCCGGGCCGGCCGAGCCGGGCTCGTGGCGGCGGCTGCTGGTGCCAGCCCAGGCCGCGGAGATCGAGGCGGTGGCCGGCCCGGAGCTGCGCCGGATCGGCTACGGATCCTGACCTGAGGTCAGGACGCGGCGAGGGGCTCCTGGCCGGCGAACTGGGTGTGGTAGAGCTCGGCGTACAGGCCGTCGGCGGCCAGTAGTTCCTCGTGCGTGCCGCGCTCGGCGACCTGGCCCGTCGTCGATGACCAGGATCTGGTCGGCCTCCCGGATCGTGGACAGCCGGTGCGCGATGACCAGCGAGGTGCGGCCGGTCGAGCGCGGTCTTCAGCGCGCGCTGCACCGCGACCTCGGATTCGGAGTCCAGGTGCGCGGTCGCCTCGTCGAGCACCACCACCGAGGGCGCCTTGAGCAGCAGCCGGGCGATGGCCAGCCGCTGCTTCTCGCCGCCGGACAGCCGGTAGCCGCGGTCCCCGACCACGGTGTCCAGGCCGTCTGGCAGAGCCGCGATCAGGTCCCAGATCTGCGCCGCCCGGCAGGCCGCGATCAGCTCGTGCTCGGTGGCGTCCGGCCGGGCGTAGCTGCAGGTTGGCCCGGATCGTGTCGTGGAACATGTGCGCGTCCTGGGTCACCACCCCGACGGCGTCGTGCAGCGACTGCAGCGTCACGTCGCGCAGGTCCTGGCCGCCGATGCGCACCGCGCCCTCGTCCGGGTCATACATCCGGGACACCAGGTGGGTGATCGGTGGTCTTGCCCGCCCCGGACGGCCCGACCAGCGCGGTGAGCTGCCCGGGCGGGGCGTGGAAGGTGACTCGCGCAGTACCGGCGGGGTGGGCCCGGCCTGCTCGGGCACGGGCAGCGCGATCGACTCCAGCGAGGCCAGCGACACCTCGCTCGCGGTCGGGTAACGGAAGTAGACCTGGTCGAACTCGATGGCCGGGGCGGCTGCCGGAAGCCCGTTGCCCTGCGGTCCAGCCGGCTGGGCGGCGGCCGCCAGCAGCGGCACCGCGTCTGGCTTCTCCGCGATCAGCGGCTTCAGGTCCAGCACCTCGAACACCCGGTCGAAGCTGACCAGCGCGGTCATCACGTCGACCTGCACGTTGGACAGCGCGGTGATCGGGCCGTACAGCCGTTGCAGCAGCGCAGTCAGGGCGACCAGCGTGCCGAGCTGGAACGCGTGCGTGGATGACCAGCGCGCCGCCGAGCCCGTAGATGACCGCGGTGGCCATCGAGGCCAGCAGGCTCAGCGCGATGAACAGGGTCCCGCCGTACATCGCGGTGACCACGCCGATGTCCCTGACCCGCGCGGCCCGGCCCGCGTACAGCACGTTCTCCCGCTCCGGGTTGCCGAACAGCTTGACCAGCATGGCGCCCGCCACGTTGAACCGTTCCGTCATCGTGGAGCCCAGCTCGGCGTCCAGCTGCATCGATTCCCTGGTGTAGCGCTGCAGCCTGCGGCCGACCATCCGGGCCGGGATGACGAAGACCGGCAGCAGCACCAGGGAGACCACGGTGACCAGCCAGGACAAGCTGAACATGACGGCCAGCACGAGGATCAGGGTTACCGCGTTGGACACGACGGAGGACAGCGTCGACGTGATCGCCGACTGCGCGCCGATCACGTCGCTGTTCAGCCTGCTGACCAGCGAGCCGGTCTGGGCCCGGGTGAAGAAGGCGATCGGCTGCCGCTGCACGTGCCCGAACACCTCGGTGCGCAGGTCGTAGATCAGGCCTTCGCCGATCCGCGCCGAAAACCAGCGCTGGCCGATCGCGAGCAGCGCGCTGCCCAGGGCGATGCCCACGGCGATCGCGGACACGCTTAGCACAACGGTCATGCTGCGGGCCAGGATGCCGTTGATGATGCTCTTCAGGAGCAGCGGCACGGCCACCGTGGCCACCGCGGCCAATACGGTCATCGCCAGGTAGATGGCAAGTTCCCGGCGGTAAGGCCGGGCGTAGGTCGCGATCCTGCGCACGGTGCCGGGCTTGATCCGCTGGCGGGTAACCGAGCTGTCCCGGGAGAACCCGCGCATCGCGTGCCAGTTCGCTGCGTACATGAGCGGAGCAACCCTTCGGTGCCGGGAAACCTTCCATAGTCCGCTGACAGCGAACGACTCAGGACTGGACGAGCCGGCCTCGCTGCAGGGCCGCCTGCGCCTGCCGCTCGGCGGCCTCCTGTTCCTGCTGGCTGTTGCCCTGCGCCTGCCGCAGCAGTTCCTTGGTGGCCCGGGCCGCGGCCGGGTCCACCGCGAGCAGCGCGGCCAGCAGGTCGCCGACGGCCCCGGCCAGCTCAGCCCGGGGTACGACCAGCTCGCCGAGGCGCAACGCCGCGGCCTCCGCGGCGGTCACCGTCCGCCCGGTCAGGCACAGCTCCATCGCCCGCGGCAGGCCCACGATGTCCACCAGCGGCTTGGTCCCGGTCAGGTCGGGCACCAGGCCGAGCGCGGGCTCCTTGACGCACAGCCGGGCGTCATCGGCGAGGACCCGCAGATCGCAGGACAGCGCTAGCTGCAGCCCGGCCCCGATGGCATGCCCGTGCACGCGCGGCGACCGACACGAAGGCCGGGTTGCGCAGCCAGCTGAAGCCGGCCTGGCAGGCCGCCGAGCCACTGCTCGAACCCGGGATCCGCCGGGCTGGGTCAGCGGATCCTCGCCGGGCACCTCCCCGGCGGTGAAGATCCGCAGGTCGATCCCGGAGGAGAAGGAGGGCCCAGCGCCCTGCACGCACTACCACCCGGATCTCGGGCGGCAGCGCGCGGCCGATCGCGGCCAGGCCCGCGCCACATGGCCGGGCCTCATGGCGTTGTGCCGGCGCTGGCCGGTCCAGCGTGACCGTGGCCGCCCCGGCGGCGGGCTCGCCGAGGTCGAGGCGCAGCCCGGCGCGGGACAGGTCGGGCCGTCCCCCGGTCACGCCCTCCTCAACGCTTCGCCCGCGCCTTGCCGCGGGTCGCGCCGCCCCGACCGCGCAGTGATACCCCGTTCTCGGACAGGATCCGGTGCACGAACCCGTACGACCGGCCGGTGGACGCGGCCAGCGAGCGGATGCTCTCCCCGGCGTCGTACCGTTTCTTCAGGTCGGAGGCCAGCTTGGTGCGGTCGGCACCGGTGACCCTGGTGCCTTTCTTGAGGGTCTCGGTCACGCGTACCTCCCGTGAACTGAAGTGACCGCTGCGTTACGTCTCTCGCCATGATCACGCATTAGGCCGGGATCGGCTACCCACATCGCGGGTAAGTGATCACTTCTTTTTCGGGCACGCGTTCCTCGACGGCCAGCCTCGTCAGGCGAGCGCCACCAGCTCGGCCAGATCCTCATTCCAGGTGTCTTCGACCCCGTCGGGCAGCAGGATCACCCGCTCCGGCTGGAGTGCCTGCACCGCCCCCTCATCGTGGGTGACCAGGACGATCGCGCCCTGATACAGCCGCAGCGCGGCCAGGATCTCGCTCCGGCTCGCCGGGTCGAGGTTGTTGGTGGGCTCGTCGAGCAGCAGCACGTTCGCGCCGGACACCGCCAGCAGGGCCAGCGCGAGCCGGGTCTTCTCGCCGCCAGACAGCACGCTCGCGGGCTTGTTCACCGTCGTCGCCCGAGAACAGGAACGAGCCGAGGATCGCGCCGGTGCTCGGCATCGACGAGGTCAGGCGCGGCCGATGCGCATGTTCTCCAGCACCGTCCGGGCCCCGTCCAGCGTCTCGTGCTCCTGCGCGTAGTAGCCGAGCCGCAGCCCGTGGCCGGGCTGTACCTCGCCGGTATCGGGTTTCTCCAGCCCGGACAGCAGCCGCAGCAACGTCGTCTTGCCCGCGCCGTTCAGGCCGAGCACGACGATCCTGGCCCCCCGGTCCACCGCCACGTCCACGTCGGTGAACACCTCGAGCGAGCCGTAGGACTTGGACAGGTCACTGCGCGGTCAGCGGGGTCCCGCCCGCACGGCGCCGGGCGCCGGGAAGCGCAGCCGGGCCACTCGCTGCGGGCCGCGCTCGGCGCCGCCATGCCGGCGAGCAGCCTTTCCGCCCGGCGCTGCATGGTCTGCGCGGCCCTGGCCTTGGTCGCCTTCGCCCGCATCTTGTCCGCCTGGGCCTGCAGCGCGGCCGCCTGGCGCTGTGCGTTGGCGTTTTCCCGCCTGCGCCGCCGGGCGTCGGTCTCGCGCTGCTCGAGGTACTTCTTCCAGCCCACGTTGTACACCTCGAGCGTGGCAGTGTCCGCGTCCAGGTGGAACACCTTGTTCACCACCGCGTCGAGCAGCGCGGTGTCGTGGCTGATCACCACCAGGCCGCCGCGGAACGCCTTCAGGTGGTCGCGCAGCCAGGCCACCGAGTCGGCGTCCAGGTGGTTGGTGGGCTCGTCCAGCAGCAGCGTCTCCGCGTCGGAGAACAGGATCCGGGCCAGCTCCACCCGGCGGCGCTGGCCGCCGGACAGCGTGGCCAGCGGCTGGGCCAGGCACCCGGTCCGGCAGGCCCAGGCTGGAGGCGATGGCCGAGGCCTCGGCCTCGGCCGCGTACCCGCCCAGCAGGGCCAGCCGCTCCTCCAGTTGGCCGTACCTGCGCACGGCCGCGTCGCGGCGGCCCGCATGGCCGTCGGACATCTGCTGTTCCGCGGCCGCGCATGCCCGCCCGGAGCTCGTCCAGTCCCCGGCCGGACAGCACCCGGTCCACGGCCAGGCCGCCGAGGTCCCCGGCCCGGGTGTCCTGGGGCAGGTAGCCGATGCTCGGGCCGCGCCGCACCGTGCCCGCGGCGGGCAGCCCTTCACCGGCCAGCACCCGGGCCAGTGTGGTCTTGCCCGCGCCGTTCCGGCCGACCAGGCCGACCTTGTCCCCGGCCGCGATCTGGAAGCTGGCGTCGGCCAGCAGCAGCTGCGCGCCCGCGCGCAGCTCCAGGCCGGTCGCGACGATCACCAGAATCACTCCAAGCGGGAAGAAGGGGGAAGAACCGGCGCGGCCGCGGCCCACTTCCAGGCTACCTGCCCCGCTCCTGCCGCTCGCCCTATTAATCAGGGATCATGATCATGGTCAGCTCGGTACCGGCCAGGGCTAGGCCAGGCGCTGGTAGTCGGCGCTAACAGCAGAACGCTGCTCCTGCCGTATCGCATTCCGGCGGCTGGCCAGCTGCCGCCGGGCCCAGGCCCGGCCCACGGCACCTCCGGCCGCCAGGACCATCAGTATCAGCAGCACAGCACGTACCTTGACGCCCCCGCCGATCAGCAGCAGAGCGGCACCGGCAATGGCCACGCCGGCCGCTGTCCCCTTCAGCGCCGTCCAGCGGCTCCCCGGCTCGGCCGACCGGGTCCGGGGCGGAGGCGACTCTGTCGGGGGCATGCTGGCGAGGCGCGCGTTCACCCGCGCGGCTATCTCCTGGTCGACCTTTTGCAAGAACGACGCTACGACCGCATCGCTGTACTCGGGGCCAAGCTCATGGTGCGCCCCGGCCGCGGCATGAATATCGTCCGGGGACAACGGCGAAGTGCTCATGCGAGCAGACTAGCTCTCAGCGGCCTCGCGGCGAGAGCGCCACGCGCCCGGGGCCCGGCCCCGAATGCGTTGCCTGTTCGCGGCGCCCGATCAGCTGGCCCGATGGCCGGTAGCCGGACGGCTGACCGCTCATCCGGCAGACCGCTCATGCGGTGGGCCGGGGCTCGGTGAGGTGGATGCGGACGGCGCGGAACAGCCGCGGGCGTGTCGCGCAGCACCGTGAGCCGGGGATCGGGCACGGTGAGGAAGCGGTCCACCGCGAGGCTGAGGTAGGGCCGCAGCCGGGGGTCGTCCTGCAGCGCGGCGATGGCCCGGCGGTCCCCGCCCAGCACGACCGCGTCCAGCGGCTGGGCCTGGCGGCCGAACACCATGGCCGCGGTGTCCGCGGCCGCCGCGAGGGCCTCGGCGGCCTGCTTTTCCCGGCGCCGCGCGAACCGCTGCTGCGACTGGCCCCCGGCGGCGCTGCGGCCGTGCACCAGGCGACTGCCCACCTTCGAGTCGGCCAGCGTCGGCGGAGTCCCGCTGAACACCCCGGCCGCGTAACCGCCCAGCCGGACCAGCAGCACCCCGACGGTCCGGGCGGCGCTGGCGTGCGCCGCGATCAGCTGGGCCGCGGCGTCCGGGCCGGCCCGGCACCCGCCGGCCCGGCCAGTGGCGGGAACGGCACCTGGCATACGGCCACGGCCCCGTCGGCGGCGCGGAACACGACGGCCCCAGCGCCGGCCCCGCCCGGACCCAGACCGCCCATGCCCGGACCCGGACCGCCCGGACCCGGACCGGCCGGACCCGGACCGCCCGGACCCAGACCGCCCGGACCTGGGTCAAACGGACCTGGATCAACCGTGACCGGGCCGTGCCGCTCAGCGAACCCGGCGATCCAGCCCGGGAACCGCTCCGGCGCTACCTCGATCCAGCGGGCTGCTCCCGCCGCTCCGGGCGGGCCCGCCGCCCCACCGGTCCCACCGGTCCCACCAGCTCTGCCGGCCACGCCGGCCCAGATCCCACCGCACACCGCCCGTCGCGTCCAGCCTCATGAGGCCTACAATCTATGGTTGATAATAATCCTTGACCGATAGGCATAGGGTTAACTATGAGCCGCACGGCGAAGGACCGCGGCCGGTGACGCTGAACCAGCTGCGCACGTTCCTGGCGGTGGCCGAGAGCGGTTCGGTCCGGGCCGCGGCGCAGCAGCTCGTGGTGACCCAGGCGGCGGTGTCGGCCTCGCTGGCCGCGCTGCAGAAGTCGCTCGGGGTGCCGCTGCTGCAGCCGGACGGCCGCGGGCTGCGGCTGACCGAGCGCGGGCCAGGCGTACGCCGGTTATGTCCGGCGCATCCTCGGCCTGCTCGACGAGGCCGGCCTGGCCGCGGCGGCCGCCGGCCGACCCGGAACGCGGCGAGCTGCGCATCGCCGCGGTCACCACGGCGGCCGAGCAGATCCTGCCCGGGCTGCTCAGCGGCTTCCGGATGCGCCACCCGCAGCTGGGCGTCCGGCTGGAGGCGGGCAACCGGGACCGGGTCCGGGCGCTGCTCGACCGGCACCAGGTGGACCTGGTGCTGGGCGGCCGCCCGGAGCCGGGCTGGGACGTGCAGGTGCTGGCGGTCCGGCCGCACCAGCTCGTCGTGGTCGCCGCCCCGGCGCTGGCCGCCGGCGCACCGCCGCGGCGCCGGCCCTGCTGCCGCTGGCTGGCCCGGCAGGCCTGGCTGCTGCGCGAGCCCGGCTCCGGGCACCCGGGCCAGCACCGACGCGCTGCTGGCCGACCTGGACATCGCGCCGCTCGACGCTGATGGTCGGCTCCAACGGGGCGATCCGCGAGTCGGCCAGCGTCGGCCTGGGCGTCACCCTGGTCTCCCGGGACGCGGTCGCCGCGGAGCTGGCCACCGGCCGGCCTGATCGAGCTGCCGGTGCCGGGCACCCCGCTGCACCGGGACTGGTACCTGGTCGCCCACCCCGGCCCGCTCGCGCCGCCGGCCGGCGGCCACGGCTGAGCTCGGCGGCACGTGCTCAGCCACGTGCGGTGACTTCCCCGCCCGCCGGCACAGTTACCGCACAGCGTGCATTCCGACCTTTCATGAGTTGATCGCGCAAACTCTCAATAGACGCTTGATGTACCGGCGGTCAGGGTGAAGGGGCAAGGACAGCGACCAACCGGAGGAGCACCATGGACGGCCGAGCCAGGAACGCTGGAACGCGGGCGTCATCCCGTACGCCGCAGATGGGCTACTACGACGCCGGACTACGTGCCCAAGGACACCGACGTGCTGGCGGCGTTCCGGATCACGCCCGCAGCCCGGCGTGCCGCCCGAGGAGGCGGGCGCGGCGGTGGCCGGCGAGTCCTCGACCGCGACCTGGACCGTGGTGTGGACCGACCGGCTGACCGCCTACGAGCACTACCAGGCCAAGTGCTACCGGGTCGACCCGGTGCCCGGCCGCGAGGGCGAGTACATCGCCTACATCGCCTACGACATCGACCTGTTCGAGGAGGGCTCGATCCCCAACCTGACCTCGTCGATCATCGGCAACGTGTTCGGCTTCAAGGCGCTGAAGGCGCTGCGCCTGGAGGACATGCGGATCCCGCTGCACTACGTCAAGACGTTCCAGGGCCCGCCGCACGGCATCGTGATGGAGCGCGAGTACCTGGACAAGTACGGCCGCCCGCTGCTCGGCGCGACCACCAAGCCCAAGCTCGGCCTGTCGGCGCGCAACTACGGCCGGGTCGTCTACGAGGCGCTGCGCGGCGGGCTGGACTTCACCAAGGACGACGAGAACATCAACTCCCAGCCGTTCATGCGCTGGCGGGACCGCTTCCTGTTCGCGATGGAGGCGGTCAACCGGGCCGCAGGAGCGGACCGGCGAGGTCAAGGGCCACTACCTGAACGTCACCGCGGCCACGCATGGAGGACATGTACGAGCGCGCCGAGTTCGCCAAGGAGCTCGGCAGCGTGATCATCATGGTCGACCTGACCGTCGGCTACACGGCGATGCACTCGATGTCCCGCTGGGCCCGGCGCAACGGCGTGCTGCTGCACCTGCACCGGGCCGGCCACGGCACCTACACCCGGCAGAAGACGCACGGGGTCAGCTTCCGGGTCATCGCCAAGTGGTGCCGGCTGATCGGCGTGGACCACATCCACGCCGGCACGGTGGTCGGCAAGCTGGAAGGCGACCCGTCCATGGTCCGCGGCTACTACGACACGCTGCGCGGATCGCACAGGTCCCGCCGAACCTGGCGCACGGGCTCTACTTCGACCAGGACTGGGGCTCGATGCCGGGCACCATGCCGGTCGCCTCCGGCGGCATCCACGCCGGCCAGATGCACCAGCTGCTCGGCTACCTCGGGCGAGGACGTCGTGCTGCAGTTCGGCGGCGGCACGATCGGCCACCCGATGGGCATCGCCGCCGGCGCCACCGCCAACCGGGTCGCCGTCGAGGCGATGATCAAGGCCCGCAACGAGGGCCGCGACTTCGTCCGCGAGGGCGAGCGACATCCTGGCCGAGGCGGCCAAGCACTGCCAGCCCCTGCAGGTGGCCCTGGACACCTGGGGCGACATCACCTTCAACTACGAGTCCACCGACACCCCCGACGTCGTCGTCACGCCCGACGGCCTGAGCCGTCGCCCAGACAGCCAGGAGCCCATGCGCATCACCCAGGGCACGTTCTCGTACCTGCCCGACCTCACCGACGACGAGATCGCCGCGCAGATCCAGTACGCGCTCGACCAGGGCTGGGCGATCGCGGTGGAGTTCACCGACGACCCGCATCCCGCGCAACGTGCTCTGGGAGATGTGGGGGCTGCCGATGTTCGACCTCGCCGACGAGGCCGGCGGCGCATGCACGAGGTCCGCGCCTGCCGCGCGGCCTACCCCGACCACTACATCCGGCTGACCGCGTACGACGCGAGCCTCGGCCGGCAGACCACCGCGCTGAGCTTCATCGTCAGCCGGCCCGCCGACGAGCCCGGCTTCCGGCTGGACCGGCAGGAGGCCGCGGACCGCCAGATCCGCTACTCGCTGCACCCCTACGCCGCCGACCGGCCAGCCGGCGAGCGGTACGCCAGCAACGGTACGGCCAGGCGCGGACTGAGCACGGAGACCGCGCCATGCCCCCGCGGTTCGCCATGCCCGGCCGGCCGCCGGCGGGCCCGCCAGCCCGGGCCGGCGGCCGGTGCAGCCAGCCGGAGGCCGCCGGCGCGGGGCGGCCGCCACGCGCTGGCCCGCTGGCCCCGGACGCCACCGTCGACCTCGGCGCGGAGCAGCAGGCGCAGCGCATCTCGCGATGCTGGACGAGTTCGACCGGGAGTTCGTCGGGCTGGCCCCGGTCAAGGCCCGGGTCCGGGAGATCGCCGCGCTGCTGCTGGTCGACCGGCTGCGGCAGCGGTACGGGCTGACCTCGTCCCGGCCCAGCCTGCACATGTGCTTCACCGGCAGCCCGGGCACCGGCAAGACCACGGTGGCCATGCACATGGGCGAGCTGCTGCACGAGCTCGGCTACCTGCGCAAGGGCCAGCTGGTCAGCGTGACCCGGGACGACCTGGTCGGGCAGTACGTCGGGCACACCGCGCCGAAGACCAAGGAGGTGCTCAAGCGCGCCATGGGCGGCGTGCTGCTCATCGACGAGGCCTACTACCTGTACCGGCCGGAGAACGAGCGCGACTACGGCCAGGAGGCCATCGAGATCCTGCTCCAGTTCATGGAGGCGCACCGGGAGGACCTGGTGGTCATCCTGGCCGGCTACGCCGACCGGATGGACGTGTTCTTCCGGTCCAACCCGGGGATGGCCTCGCGGATCGCGCACCACATCGACTTCCCCGACTTCACCCTCGACGAGCTGATGCAGATCGCCGAGCTGATGCTGGACCGGGAGCAGTACCGGCTGTCCCCCGCGGCCGAGGAGGCGTTCCGCGAGTACGTCGAGCTGCGCATGGACCAGCCGCGGTTCGCCAACGCGCGCAGCATCCGCAACGCCATCGACCGGATGCGGCTGCGCCAGGCCGGCGGCTGGTCGCGGCGGGCGGCCGGATCAGCCGGGCCGACCTGATCGAGATCAGCGACGCCGACGTGCGGGCCAGCCGGGTGTTCCGTGGTGCTGGCCCGGGGGCCGACCCCCCGGGGCCCCCCGCGGTGCTGGCCCGGGGGCCCGAGCCCGCGGAACCCCCAACGAGTCCGCTGACCGAGGCGGACAGCTTGCCGGAGCTGCCCGCCAGTCGCCTCCTCGGAGGGGACACGCCTGCGGCGCACCCCGCCTCGCCGACGAGCTAGCGCGGGGGATCTCGGGGGGTCGTCCCCCCGGGCTAGCACAGCATTTCTGTGGTCACGGGAGGCGCCCCCGGAGGGGGTGTCTCGCGGGGCCATTCATCCCGGGGGGCTCCGGGGGGTCGTCCCCCCGGGCAGCACAGCATTTCTGTGGTCACGGGAGGCGCCCCCGGAGGGGGTGTCTCGCGGGGCCATTCATCCCGGGGGGCTCCGGGGGGTCGTCCCCCCGGGCTAGCACTGCGCGGCGGGCAGGAAGGGGATAGTCAGCCGGACCGTGGTGCCCCGGCCCGGGGCCGCGGTGAGCTCCAGGCGGCCGCCGAGCAGTTCCGCGCGTTCCCGCATGCCGTCCAGGCCCAGCCCGGTGCGGCCAGTACCGCGGACCGCGGCCA